>NZ_JBQCIV010000125.1:0-242332 GCF_051953405.1 Trinickia sp.
GTGCCTGATCAAGCCCCTCGGTTCGCCTCATCTCACACCCGCTTCTTCCTGCTCCGCATCCACACTCGCCCGTCCATGAAGACGGCCAATCGAGCCGTTCTCGAAAACCGTCCGCTCACGCCGCGCCCCGCAGCGGCTGCAGCGCTTTCAATTCCTCGGCCGAACGATGGCAGAGAATCTGCACGCCGGAAGGCAGCGTTCGCAGCGGAGGCCGCAGCGCGTTGCATTTGCCTTCGATCCGGGCCGAGCACCGTGCGCGGAAACCGCAAAGCTCATCGCCACCCGAGCCGTCCGAAAGCGGCGGAAGTGCGGCTGTCCCGACGTTGCAGCGGGCATCGAGCCAGCCGCGCTTGAGGGCGGGCACCGAATCGACGAGCAATCCCGTATAGGGGTGATGCGGCGGTTGATCGAGCAGCCGCGGCTGCCCCGCTTCCACGCGCCGGCCCGCATAAAGGACGATGACGTCGTCGCAGACGGCACGAACCGTCGAGATGTCATGGCTGATGAACATGTACGACACGTTCAACTCGCGGCGCAGCTCGCGCAGCAAGTCGAGGATCGCCGCGCCGACGACCGTATCGAGCGCCGACGTGACTTCGTCGCAAAGAATCAGCGACGGCTCCGCAGCGAGCGCCCGCGCGAAATTGACGCGCTGCTTTTGCCCGCCCGATAAGCCGCCCGGTCGACGCGTCGCCATCGAGGCCGGCAGCTTGACGAGATCGAGCAGCTCCGCGATCCGGCGCTTCGCCGCGGGACCGCGCAATCCCTTGTAGAAAGCGAGCGGCCGGCCGAGGATCTCCTCCACCGTGTGGCTCGGATTGAGCGCAGTGTCGGCGTTTTGAAAAACGAGTTGGATCCGGCGGTATTGATCGGCCGTTCGACCGCTGAGTTGCGCGGACAACGGCTTGCCTTCGAACAGCACCTCGCCGCTCGCGCGTTCGACGAGTCCCGCCACCACGCGCGCGAGCGTCGTCTTGCCCGATCCCGATTCGCCGATCACGCCAAGCGCACTACCGCGCGCAATCGACAAATTCACATCGTCGAGCACGCATACCGCGGGATTGCCGTTTCGGTCGATACGGCCATATCCGGCCGACAAGCCGCGTATCTCCAACAGCGGCGCGGCAGTACCGCCACTCGCGTCAGCGCCGCGATCCTGCGTAGATCGTCCTTCCCGGTGAGCGGAAGCCGCGAGCAACGCACGCGTATAGGCGTGCGCGGGCGCGTCCAGCACTTGATCGACCTCGCCGCATTCCTGCACCTCGCCGCCGTTCAGGACGACGATCCGGTCCGCCATTTGCGCCACGACAGCCAAATCGTGCGACACGTACACCGCCGTCGCACCCAACTCTTTAATGACCCGCTTGAACGCGACCAATACCTCGATCTGAGTGGTGACGTCGAGCGCCGTCGTCGGCTCGTCGAAAACGACGACGGCCGGATCGGTAATCAGCGCCATCGCCGCCATCACGCGCTGCAATTGCCCGCCCGAGACCTGGTGCGGATAACGATTGCCGATCGTGTCCGGCGCGGGCAGCGCCAACGCGCGAAACAGCTGCACCGCCTTGGCCCGCGCGGCCTCGCGCGACATCAGTCGATGCAGGAGCGCCGGCTCGACGACCTGATCCATCAGCGTGCGCGCCGGATTGAATCCGGCCGCCGCACTCTGCGCCACATAAGCGACCGTCCGCGCGCGCAGCGTGCGGCGCCCTTTTTCGTCGAGCGCCAGCACGTCGGTATCGCCCACGCGCACGCTCCCCCCTGCGAAGCGGCACCCCTGCCGCGTATAACCCAGCAACGACAAGGCGATCGTTGTCTTCCCCGATCCCGATTCGCCGATCAAAGCCAGCACTTCTCCCTTTCTCACGCTGAAATCGACGCCTTTTACGATTTCGCTCTCACCGTCGCTCGCACTGCCCGCGACGATGCGCAAGCCTTTCACTTCGATCATCGCGTCATTCATTTCTGGCCTCCCTGGCCGAAGCCGGCATGGCGACGCAAGCTGTCGATCAGCAGATTCATCCCGACCGTGAGCGTCGCGATGGCGATCGACGGCATCAACACAGCGGGCGCCGCTTGCGACAGACCGCCGATGTTCTCCCGCACGAGCGAGCCCCAATCCGCGTTCGGCGGCTGCACGCCCAGGCCGAGGAAACTCAAGCCGCTCAACAACAGCACGATGAAGACGAAGCGCAACCCGAAATCGGCCAGCACGGGATGGATCATGTTCGGCAGCACTTCGACGCGGGCGATGTAGAACAGCCGCTCGCCGCGCGCACGAGCCACGAGGACGTACTCGAGCGTCATCAAATTGACGGCGAGCGAGCGCGCGATTCGAAAGGCGCCCGGAATGTAGGCCACCGCCGCAATGATCGTCAGCATGGGAATCGACGATCCGAACGCCGCAATGGCGACCAGCGCGAGCACCTTGCTGGGGATCGAGATCAACGCGTCGAAGAAGCGGCCCATCGCTTCGTCCACCCAGCGGGCGGAAACGGCGGCCACAAGTCCTAAGCAGGTGCCGATGCCGCTCGCCAGCACCGCTGCGCCGAGCGCTAGACCGACGGTGTAGCGCGCGCCGATGAGAATCCGGCTTAGCATGTCGCGGCCCAGATAATCGGTACCGAACGGATGCGCCGCGCTGTAGCTCGCGAAACTGAACGGCGAAGCGAGCGCGCCTTCCTTGTACGGGGCGAGCATCGGTCCGAACACGGCCATCAGCAACCAGAAGCAGACGAGCGCCAAGCCGACCTTGCCGAACCACGACATGCGGCCCCGCCGTGCGCGGCGCGAACGCTTGAGCGCTTCAGGCGCCGCCTCGTCGTAAATCTGGGTGCCGGGATGCGGAATCGAGGATTGAGCGGGGCGATTCATCGTTGACGAAGCCTCGGATTGGAAATGATCTGACATAGGTCGGCCATCAATACGAGTGCGAGATACGCTGCGCAAAACACCATGACGCAGCCCTGAACGAGCGGCATGTCGCGGTTGGTCACCGCGTCCACCATCAAGCTCGCGAGCCCGGGGTAGTTGAAAATCGATTCGACGATGACAACGCCGCCGAACAAGTAGGACAAGCTCAGCGCCACGGCGTTGGCGATTGGGCCGATCGCATTCGGCAGCACGTGGCGCAAAACGATGCGCACTTGGGACGCGCCTTTCAACGACGCCATTTCGACATAGCTCGAATTGAGCTGATCGAGCACCGCCGCGCGTGTCATGCGTGCCATTTGCGCGATCAAGACGCAGCACAGCGTCATCACTGGCATGGCGTAAATGCGCACCAAATCGCCGAACGAGGACACCGACGACAGGTACGACAGCGCAGGCAGCCAGTGCAGATTGACGGCAAAGATCAGCACGGCGATGGTCGCGACGAGGAACTCGGGGACGGCCACCGTCGACAGCGTCAAAAGATTCAAGGCCCGATCGAGCAACGAGCCGCGATACATGGCCGACGCAATGCCGATGGCGAGAGCAATCGGCACCGCCACGACCGTCGTCAATCCGGCCAGCATCAACGAATTCGGCAGGCGCGTTTCGATGAGTTCGCTCACGGGCAGACTGTTCGACAGCGACATGCCGAAGTCTCCCCGGACGATATGAAAGAGCCACTGCAAATAGCGCTGCAGGGCCGGTTGATCCAGGCCGAATTGGTGCCGCAAGGCGGCGACGGCTTCAGGCGTGGCGGCCTGACCGAGCGCCTGCTGCGCGGCGTCGCCGGGGAGCAGGCCGGTCATCGCAAACACGATGGCCGAAACGATCAGCAAGGTCAGCACGGCCAGGCCGAGGCGGCTGACGATGAGCCTATAGGCTTGACGTTTCATGGGCGCTTGTCTCCTTCAGCATGCGTTGCATCTTGTATTCTCGTCGGCGTCCGAATGTCGGAATGTCAGACCATCCGAGCCATTCGGACGCCGAGGCATCGTTCAATTAGGCTTCGAGCCACACGTGCTCGGCAAACGCGAAGCCCATGAGGCCTGCAAGCGGAATCGATCCGAGGCCTTGCAGTTTGGTCGAATGCGCATCGAGCGAACTGAGGAACATCGGGATGCCGAGCCCGCCCTTCTCGTGCACGAGCACTTGCATGTCGCCGTAGATCTTCTTGCGCTTGGCTTCGTCGGGCTCGCTGCGCGCCGCGAGCAGCATCTGGTCGAATTGCGGATCCTTCCAGTTCGCTTCGTTCCAGGGCGCGCTGGACGCGAAGAATTGCGTGAAGAGCATGTCGGCGGTCGGTCGTGCGTTGATGTTGCCGTAGCTGAGCGGGTGCTTCATCCAATGGTTGGACCAATAGCCGTCGGAGGGCACGCGCATCACCTGCAAGTTCAGGCCCGCTTGCGGCGCGGCTTGTTGCAGCAGCATCGCCATATCGACCGAGCCGTCGGCGGCCGGCGAGGCAAACACCTGCAGCGGCGTGCTCCCCAGGTTCGCCTTCTTGAAGTAGAACTTCGCCTTATCCGGATCGAACTTGCGTTGCGGCAACCCGGCGAAGTAGTACTTGTTGGTCGGGTCGATCGGCTGATCGTTGCCGATCGATCCGTAGCCCTGGAAGACGGCTTGGCGCATCTGGTCGCGGTTTTGCAGATGCATGAGCCCGAGGCGGAAGTCTTGGTTGCCCGTGATGCCGCCGTCGTTGCGCATGATGAGGTCGGTGTATTGCCCCGTCTTCGTTTCGAGCACGGCGAAGCCGGGCGTGCCTTTGATGCGGCCGGTCGACTGCGGGCTCACCTGGTTGATCAGTTGCACGTCGCCCGACAGCAGCGCATTCACGCGCGCCGCTTCGTCGCTGATGCCGATGAGTTCGATCTCGTCGAGGTGCGGCAGGCCGCTCTTCCAATAACGCTCGTTCTTCACGACAACCGTATGCACGCCCGGCGTGAATTCCTTGAGCTTGAAGGGGCCCGTGCCGACGGCCGTTTTCGTGAAATCCTTCGTGCCGTCCTTGACGATCAGGAAATGCGCGTCGGCGAGGATGACCGGAAAGTCGGCATTCGGCCCCGAAAGCGTGATGGTCACTTCGTTCGGTCCGCTGGCTTTAACGTCGCTGATCTGATCGGCAAGCGTCTTCGCCTTGGACGCGGTAGCCGGGTCCTTGTGCCGCATCAGCGAATACACCACGTCGGCCGGCGTCAACGCCTTGCCGTCGTGGAATTGCACACCGGAGCGCAGCTTCACGACCCACACCTTCGCATCTTGCGTATCGACCGACGAGGCCAGCGCCATGGTGGCACCCAGGTGCGAATCGAGTTCGGTCAGGCCGTTGTAGATCATGTTGCAGCGCACGTAGTCGGTCGCGAGCGCGCCTTTCGCCGGATCGAGCGTATCGGCCGTCGACGACGATTGCGTTGCCACGCGAATCTTGCCGCCCTGCTTCGGGCTGCCCTGCGCTTGCGCGGCCGTACTGGCGACGAGCAGGCCACCGCCCGTCACGCTCGCAAGGCCTGCGGCGACGAGCACACGCAGCGCGTCGCGGCGCGAAGCGCCCTTCTCGGTCAACCGATCGAGCGTGGTCTCGGACGCAACGGCACCGTATTGTGAGGTGTCCTTTTTCATTGAACTTCTCCGCGATATAAGCCAGGGTTGCAATAAATAATCGACGTTTCGACGAATGTCTGCGATACGTGCGTCGCGTAACGACACGACGGCATAACGGTACTGCGCTTGCTGGTCCCACTCAATAAAACACGTCCTTGATGCGGTAGTAGGTTCCGACGATCGGCAAGAACCAGGGCTTGCCCGTGTGGCCGGGAATCGCAGGCCATGCGAAATCGCGCCACGGGTTCGCGTCTTCGCGTCCTTCGATAACATCGGCCATCACCTGGCCCATGTGCGTCGACATCTGAGTGCCGTGACCGCTATACCCCATCGAGAAATAGACGCCGTCGTGCTGTCCGGCACGCGGCAAGCGATCGGCGGTCATGTCGACCAGCCCGCCCCAGCAATAGTCGATGCGGCAATCGGCCAGTGTCGGAAAGAGTTCGGCCAGATTGCGTTGCAGGATGCGGCCGCTTTTTTCGTCGGAGGGGCGCTCTGAAGCCGTGAAGCGTGCACGGCCACCGAACACGAGCCGATTGTCCGCCGTGAGGCGGAAGTAGTTATGCATGAGCCGCGTCGTGGTGTACGCGCGCCGATTCGGAAACAGCCGAGCAACCGCATCGGCGGCCAACGGCTCGGTCACGATGATGAACGAACCGATCGGCGCGATGCGGCGCCGGTACCAGGAAAACGGACCGTGTTTGGACGGGCCCGTGGCGATCAATACGTTCGTTGCCGTCAACTCGCCGCGGCCGGAGGCGACGCGATAGCCGAGCGCACCTTGTTTGACGATCGCCGACACCGGCGCATGCTCATAAAGCGCCGCGCCGTGGCGGCACGCCGCTTGCGCGAGGCCCGCCGCGAACTTGCCCATGTGCATTTGTCCGCCGTGACGCTGCAGCAAGCCGCCATAGAAACGATCCGATCCGATCTCGCCACCGATTCTCGCGCTGTCGATCAGTTCGATGTTCTGGTCGACCTCGCGATAAATCAGATCGGCCGTCTTTGCCAGATGCTCGTAATGATGCGGCTTCGATGCGAGCTTGAGTTTGCCCGACGCCAGGTAATCGCAGTCGATCGATTCCTCGCGGATCAGGCGCTCGACCGTATCGACCGCCGCGGCGTACGCGAGGTAGCAGCGGCGGGCACGCTCGAGCCCGAGCAGCCCAACGAGCGAGCCGAAATCCTGCGCGACGCCCGTGTTGACGTGTCCGCCGTTCCTACCCGAAGCGCCCCCGCCGATCCGCCCCGCATCGAGCAACGCCACGCTCGCCCCGCGCCGCGCGAGAGCCAGCGCGGCCGAGAGCCCCGTGAAGCCCCCGCCCACGACGGCAACGTCGACACGTCCCTGCACGGCCCCGTCATCGCAGCACGACGTGGCGGGCGCGGTATCGAGCCAGTAGGACTCGAGCTTCATCTTGGCATTCCTCGATCGGTTACGGATAGTGTCGACGCCTAGGCGCCGGGAACAACGCTTTCGTCTCGCTCGGCTTGGCTTCAGAGCCCCAACATCGACGCCAGATGCGGGATGTCGTTCGCTTCGTAGTACTCGTAGCCCGGCGTCGACGGTTCGTGGCCACGCTTGATGAAAACCTTGTGCTCGATACCGAGGTCGTGCGCGGTCATCAGGTCGTAGCGCGGGCTCGACGACACGTGCAGGACGTCTTTCGGATTGCAGCCGAGTCGATCGAACATGTATTCGAAACCTTGCATGCGCGGCTTGTACGATTGCGCCTGCTGCGCCGTAAAGACAGCGTGGAAGGGCGCGCCGAGTTTGTCGACGTTGCTTTGAATTTGATCGTTCGACGCATTCGACAGAATCACGAGCTTGTACTTTTTGGCAAGCCGGGAAAGCCCTTCCGGCACGTCGGGATGCGGGCCCCAGCTCGGCACGGCGAGATAGATGCTTTCGGCCTTGCCCTCGTCGAATGCGACGTCCACGCGCTCGCAAGCGCGGCGAAATGCGTTGACCACCACATCCCGGTAGGGTTTCCACGCCCCCAGCACTTCGTCGCGGCGGTAGGCGGCGAAGAACTTGACGAGGCTTTCGAGCTTGGCGCCATCGAGTTCGCTGCCGTAAAGCTCGCGCGTCATTTCGGCCATGCGGAATCGGGTCAATGTACCGTAGCAGTCGAAGGTGATGTATTTCGGCTCGAAGTCGATCATTTCAGTGCCTCTTCATGCAGGTTCTTGAGTTGATTGCAAGCCGCCGCGCCGTGATGCGAAAGCTCGCTCGGTAAAGACATTAAAGCAATGCAAAAACACAGATGTCTCCGATTTGGCCGGTGCCCGTAACACGAACCGCGCGTTTTGTACCGGGTCGACAGCAGAGTCTGCGGCGGCCGGGGCCCATCGTCCCTTCAAGCGAAGCGACGTTGCCGCGGGACACCCGCGACCGATCGGCTCGATAGGAACATCGTAAGGCGGACAGCACGGCATATTTCGCCGAACAAATTTCGGGAACCGCACAGCGCGCGCGTCGTCGGGTCGGGAACAAGCCAGATTGCAGTGCAGCACACGCCGCCTATTGGATGAAAAGATCGTCCTAGTCAGGCCACGCGCCGCATGACACAGTTCGTATCAATCAAGCTAATCAGGGGGTACGCGTGTCCGACTCCATTCAATACAGGCGATTCACCGCGGCGGACATCGATGCCGCACACGCGTTGACGGTCGAGCTGAAATGGCCGCATCGCGCGGAAGACTGGCAATTCGTGGCGAACATCGGCGTGGGCTTCGTGGCCGAGCGCGATTCGCAAGTGATCGGCACCGTGTTTTGCTGGAAGTACGGCGCGCAAACTTCGTCGCTCGGCATGGTGATCGTGTCGCCTGCCCATCAAGGATTCGGGATCGGCCGGCGGTTGACCGAAATGGCGCTTGAAGAACTCGGCCCTCGCGCCACCGTCCTTCATGCGACGGAAGCCGGACGCCCGCTCTACGAAAAACTCGGGTTCGCGCCCGTCGGCATGCTGTATCAGCATCAAGGGGCGGCGTTGCAACCGCCGCTATTGGAGTTGCCCGCGCGCGAACGGCTGCGCCCGCTCGGTATCAACGATACGCCGCGCCTGATCGAACTGGCCTCGCGCACGAGCGGCCTCGACCGCGCCTGCGTCCTGCCGCCGCTGCTCGACGCGGCCGAAGGCATTGGCCTCGACCGCGACGGCGAGTTGATCGGCTTTGCCCTCTTTCGCCGATTCGGACGCGGCCGCGCGATCGGGCCGGTCGTCGCGCCGCGCGACGAGGATCCCGTTCGGGCCAAGGCCCTGATTGGGCACTGGCTCGCGTCGAATCCGGGCATGTTCATTCGCGTCGACGTGCCGGGCGAAAGCGGTCTCACCGATTGGTTGGAGTCGCTCGGGCTCGCGCGAGTGGACAGCGTGGTCAAGATGGCGCGCAACGCCGGGCAGTTGCCCCCGCCGGATAACGAGTTCGCGCAATACGGCATCATCAATCAGGCGATCTGCTGAGCGGCGTCGCCCAGGCCCTACCAAAGCGAAGCCGCATGGCTGCTCAGGCTCGGCAGAAAATGCTGACCGTGCGCATCAAAAAGCGTAGCGCACACTTTTCACAGACGGTTTTCAGAGAACGAAGCGATGGGCATCACCGTACTATGAATCGTCATCGTTCAACCAGTACGGGGCCCGCCGCCATGTCGATTTCCACGCTCATCGAAGCCGACCGCAAACACCTGATTCATCCCGTCGTGAATTACCGTGCGCACGAAGCGCGCGGCGTCACGATTCTCGATTCGGCGCACGGATCGTTCGTCCGCGATGCCGACGGCAACGAATTGCTCGACGCGTTCGCCGGCCTGTGGTGCGTCAACGTCGGCTACGGCCAGCAAAGCATCGTCGACGCCGCCACCGAGCAGATGAAGAAGCTGCCCTACGCCACCGGCTATTTCCACTTCGGATCGGCACCGGCGATCGAACTCGCCGCTCAGCTCGTCGAACGCACGCCGGGTTCGCTCCAGCACGTGTATTTCACGCTCGGCGGCTCCGATGCCGTCGATTCCGCCGTACGCTTCATCACGCATTATTTCAATGCCACGGGCCGTCCGAGCAAGAAGCAATTCATCTCGCTCGAACGCGGCTATCACGGCTCGTCGTCGGTCGGTTCGGGTTTGACCGCACTGCCCGCCTTTCATCGGCATTTCGATCTGCCGCTGCCGTGCCAGCACTACATCCCGTCGCCCTACGCCTACCGCAGCGACTATGCCGACGACGCCGCACTGATCGCCGCGTCCGTCGCGGCGCTTCGGGCAAAGGTCGCCGAACTCGGCGCGGATCGCGTCGCCGCTTTCTTCTGCGAGCCGATTCAAGGCTCGGGCGGCGTGATCGTGCCGCCGGTTGGGTGGCTGAAGGCGATGCGCGACACAGCCCGCCAACTCGGTATTCTGTTCCTGGTGGACGAGGTGATCACCGGCTTCGGCCGCACCGGCCCCCTGTTCGCCTGCGAAGCCGAACAGGTCGAGCCTGATCTGATGACGGTCGCGAAGGGGTTGACGGCCGGCTATGCACCGATGGGCGCCGTGTTGATGTCCGACGAGATCTATCGCGGCATCGCCGATGCCGCCGGCAACGCCGCGGTCGGCCACGGCTACACCTATTCGGCGCACCCGGTCAGTGCCGCAATCGGGCTCGAAGTCATGCGGCTCTATCACGAGGGCGGGTTGCTCGCCAACGCACAAGCGCTCGCGCCGCGCTTTGCGCTGGGCCTCGACGCGTTGCTCGAACACCCGCTCGTGGGCGATTCGCGCCATCGGGGGCTGCTCGGCGCGCTCGAGCTCGTTTCCGACAAGGACAGCAAAGCGGGCTTCGACGCCGCGCTGAAGCTGCCCGATCGCATCGCCGCCGCGGCCTACCGCAATCGCCTGATTTTCCGGGCATTCGGCGACAACATCCTCGGCTTCGCGCCCGCGCTGTCCTATACCGCGGACGAGTTCGACATGCTGTTCGACCGCTTGCGCCGCACGTTGGACGAAGTGCTCGCCGAGCCCGATGTCCGCGCCGCGCTGGCGGGCAAACAGCGCGCCGTCGCGTGCTAAAGTGATCGGCATTCGTGGCATGACTCGGGCGATATACGATGAGCGGCGATTGCAAGCTTGACCGGATCGACTTACGGATCCTCTCGCAACTTCAAAAACGTGGACGCATTACGAACGTCGAGCTGGCCGATGCCGTCGGCTTATCCCCAAGCCCATGCCTCATTCGGGTCAAGCGTTTGGAGAAAGCCGGCTATATCGTCGGCTATGGCGCCCAGATTCAACTCGAAAAGCTCGGCGATGTTCAAATCGTCTTCACCGAAGTCACGCTGGCCGATCACCGCCGCGAGGATTTCACCCGCTTCGTGGCGGCGATCAAAGACGTCGACGAAATTATCGAATGCCATCTCGCGAGCGGCGGCTACGACTATCTGCTCAAGTTCGTCACGCGCAGCGTCAGCCACTATCAGAGCGTCATCGAAGGGCTGCTCGAACGCGAGATCGGCATCGAAAAGTATTTCAGCTACGTCATTATCAAATCGCCTTTCGTCAAAACGCACTATCCGCTCGAAGTGCTGTTTCCGCATTCGTAATTCACTCACGCGGCACCGCTCGGGATGGGGCGCCGCGCAGACGAAACCGGCGGCGCGCCGCGGCCGCGGCCGGCTTGTCGTTCCGTTCATCGCGCATTAAGGAGGCCATTTCGCCATGACTGGCACATATCGAATCGCCGTGATTCCCGGCGACGGCATCGGCGTCGAAGTGATGCCCGAAGGATTGCGTGTCCTGGATGCCGCAAGCAAGCGCTTCGGCATCTCGCTCGAATACGAGCACATCGACTGGGCAAGCTGCGACTACTACGAAAAGCACGGCAAGATGATGCCGGACGACTGGAAGGCTCAGCTCTCGCGCTGCGATGCAATCTTGTTCGGCGCGGTGGGATGGCCTGCAAAGGTACCCGACCATATCTCCCTGTGGGGCTCGCTGCTCAAGTTCCGGCGCGAATTCGACCAATACATCAATCTCCGGCCGGCGCGGCTCTTCGAGGGTGTGCCCTCGCCGCTCGCCGGGCGTCGCGCCGGCGATATCGATTTTTGGATCGTCCGCGAGAACACCGAAGGCGAATATTCTTCGGTAGGCGGTGTCATGTTCGCCGGCACGGAACGCGAGTTCGTCCTGCAGGAATCGATCTTTACGCGCCGCGGCAGCGAACGCGTGCTCAAGTTCGCGTTCGATTTGGCCCAGCGGCGCGCCAAGAAGAAGCTGACCGTGGCCACGAAAAGCAACGGCATCGCGATCAGCATGCCGTGGTGGGACGAGCGCGCGGCCGAAGTGGCCGCTGCCTATCCCAACGTGACGTGGGACAAGCAGCATATCGACATTCTCTGCGCGCGCTTCGTGCTCAACCCCGACCGGTTCGACGTCGTCGTGGCGACGAATCTGTTCGGCGACATCCTGTCCGATCTCGGTCCCGCCTGCACCGGCACGATCGGGCTCGCGCCATCGGCCAACCTCAACCCCGAACGCACGTTTCCTTCGCTGTTCGAGCCGGTGCATGGCTCTGCCCCGGACATCGCCGGCAAGCAGATCGCCAATCCGATCGCGATGATCTGGTCGGCCGCGATGATGCTCGACTTCCTCGGGCACCACGGGGGCAAGGAGCGCAAGGCGCACGACGCGATGCTCGCGGCCATCGAAGCGACGCTGAAGGAAGGCCCGCGTACGGGCGACCTCGGCGGCAGCGCGAAGACGGCGGAAGTGGGCGCGGCCATCGCCGCAAGAGTCGCCGAGATTTAGGCATCGATGTCGGTGGCAATGCCGCCGTTGCCGTTGCCGGTATGCCGCTTTGCCGACGTACCGTGGAAGCAACGTACCGATATAGAAAAGAGGACTTCGATTATGACGCGCAAATTTGAGCCCGAAGCGTTGATACGCACGGAGAACTTTATCGGCGGACGATGGGTGCCCGCCGCCGACGGCGCGCGATTTGCCGTGACCGATCCCGCGAACGGCGCGCTGATCGCCGAAGTGGCCGACAGTTATGTGGCCGACGCGCGCGCGGCCACGGATGCCGCTGCTGCTGCCCTGCCCGGTTGGCGCGACACGCTGCCTAAAGAACGCGCCGAAATCCTACGGCGCTGGCACGCGCTCATCGTTGCGAATCAAGACGCGCTCGGCGCGTTGATCTCGCGCGAACAGGGCAAGCCCTTGGCCGAGGGGCGCGGCGAGGTGGCGTACGGCGCATCGTATGTGGCGTGGTTCGCCGAGGAAGCCACGCGCATCTACGGCGATTTGATTCCCCAGCAGCAGCGCGGCAAGCGCATGAGCGCGGTCAAGGAGCCGATCGGAATCGTTGCGGCAATTACGCCGTGGAATTTTCCGCTGGCGATGATCGCCCGCAAGATCGCGCCTGCGTTGGCGGCAGGCTGCACGGTGGTCGGCAAGCCGGCCGAGGACACGCCGTTGACGGCCTCGGCGCTCGTGCTGCTCGCGCACGAGGCCGGGGTGCCGGCGGGCGTGTTGAATTTGATTACCGCTTCGCGTGGACGCGGGGTGGAAGCCGTTGCCGATTGGCTGCACGATGCACGCGTTCGCAAGATGACGTTTACGGGATCGACGGCTGTCGGCAAGCACTTAGCGCGCGAATCGGCCGACACCCTCAAGAAGCTGTCGCTCGAACTGGGCGGCAACGCACCGTTCATCGTGTTCGACGACGCCGATCTCGACGCCGCGGTGGCAGGGCTGATCGTCTCGAAGTTCCGCAACGGCGGGCAAACGTGCGTCTGCCCGAATCGTGTCTTCGTGCAAGCCGGCGTGTACGAGCGATTCGCCGCGCGGCTGACCGAGCGCGTTGCCGCGCTGAAAGTCGGCCCCGCTAGCGATGCGTCGACACAAATCGGGCCGATGATCAATGCCAAAGCCGTCGATAAGATCGCTCGCCATGTCGACGACGCGCTGACGCACGGGGCGCGCGTGCTGACGGGCGGCAAACGGCTTGCCGAACTCGGTGCCCATTTCTACGCTCCCACGGTCCTTGCCGATGCGAATACAAGCATGCTGCTCTGCGAGGAAGAAACGTTCGGCCCGGTGGTACCGCTGTTTCGCTTCGAAGACGAGCGCGAGGCGATCGACGCCGCGAACGCCACTCCGTACGGGCTCGCTTCGTACTTTTACAGCAACGACATGAAACGGATCGAGCGTGTGTCGCGCGCGCTCGAAACCGGTCTCGTCGGCATCAACGAAGGCGCCATTTCGAGCGAGGCCGCGCCGTTCGGCGGGGTGAAGGAATCGGGATACGGGAAAGAAGGCTCGAAATACGGGCTCGACGATTATCTGTCGATCAAGTATGTCTGCCAGGGAAATTTGGCCTGACGAGCGATATAGTGAGCGCATGCGCCAGCGCCCCTCGCCGGCGTGCATCGCGGCGAAGGGCGTCGTACTCGGGACGGTCAGAACGTTTCCCAGCTCTTATCGTCGACGAGTGCAACCGTGCGCTGCTCGGGCTTTTCTTTCCGCGTCTCGCGAGCGGCGGGCTGGACCGCCTGCCGCGCCGGGGCCGCACTCGGAGCCGATTTAGCAGCCGGTTTAGCAGCGACGGAAACGGGGCGTACTGGCGCCGCGGCCCGCTTCGGTACCGCGGCGATGCGTCGAAGCGCGGTCGCGGCAACATCGGCCGTTTCGTTCAGCTTGAACGTTTCGACAGCGGTACGCAACGTGCCCGCCTGATCCTCGAGCGACTTCGCCGCAGCCGCGGCTTCCTCCACCAACGCCGCGTTTTGCTGCGTGACTTCGTCCATTTGCGAAACGGCCTGGCCGATTTGCTCGATGCCACGGCTTTGCTCCACCGACGCCGCCGCAATTTCCTCGACCAAGTCGGACACCTGCTTGATCGCGCCCTTGACTTGATTCATCGACGAACCGACTTGCGCGGCCTGTTGCACGCTGTCCTGGATCTCGTCCACCGAACGGCCGATCAGTTCCTTGATTTCCTTGGCAGCCGTCGCGGAACGCTGGGCGAGACTGCGCACTTCGCTGGCGACCACCGCAAAACCACGACCTTGCTCGCCTGCCCGCGCCGCTTCGACGGCGGCATTCAACGCAAGAATATTGGTTTGGAAAGCGATCCCTTCGATTACCGCCGTGATTTCGGAGATCTTCGTCGAACTGCCGCTGATCTTTTCGATCGTGCTCACCATTACCTGAACCGCTTCATTGCCTTGATTGGCGAGGTCGGTGGCATTCGTGGCAAGCGCGGTGGCCTGCTCGGCATTGTCCGCGTTCTGCTTCACCGTTTGCGTCAGTTGCGTCATGCTCGCCGCCGTTTCCTCGAGCGAGGCGGCTTGCTGTTCCGTGCGGGCCGAGAGATCGACATTGCCGCTGGCGATTTCGCTGGACGCCGCCGCGACCGATTCCGCTGACGTCTTGATGCCGCGCACGGTGTCGGTCAACTTCTCGTCCATCTCCTTCAGCGCGCTCAGCAGTTGGCCGAACTCGCCGCTCGAATCGACGACGATCCGATTCTCGAGCCGGCCCGAGGCAATATGGTTG
This sequence comes from Trinickia sp., assembly GCF_051953405.1. Lineage (GTDB taxonomy): Bacteria > Pseudomonadota > Gammaproteobacteria > Burkholderiales > Burkholderiaceae > Trinickia. The sequence continues at coordinate 15,068 of NZ_JBQCIV010000125.1, forward strand.
GCCAAGGCGATCGCTTTCGCGAGCGGCTTCATGATCCATCGCTGCAAGACAACGGCGCCGATCGTGCCGACGGCAACGGCGAGTACAAGCAGCGCCGCCGCGACGGTGAAAATCGTCCTGAATGTCGATTCGCTTTCTTGAACCGACGACTTCGCTTGTGCATCGTTGACGCTGATGTCTTGCGAGATCAGATCGCTGAGTGCCCTGCCGGATGCGGCGTGTTGGTCGATTTGCGCCGCGTCGGCCACGACTTTCTGAGGGTCGGCCGCCACGTCGGAAGCGACCGTGTTCGATAAAGTCACGAATTCGCCGAGTGCCGCATTGACCTTATCGGCGACTGCGCGCTCGTCGTCGGACGAGACGCTAGCCGGATAGTACGCCTTCCACTTGCCGGAGAGCTGGTCGAGATCGGCGCGCACGGCGTCGGCGGATTGCTTGACCTTTTGCGGATCGTCATGAAACACCTGCATCCGGCGAAACTGCAGACGAATGTCGAGCATCGCGGCGCGTATTTGCGTCAGTTGAATGATCGGTACCGTGTTACCGTTGTAGCCGTCTTCCACTAGTCCATTCAGTTTGGACAGGCCTGTCAAGGCGAAGACGCCGATTGCCACCATGAGAAAGAGGCACGTGCCGAGGATTGCGACGATGCGCACTCGAATACTGCTCGCGAAGGTAACCATAGTTTCTGCACCCAAGAATCGAGGACGGGAGAGCCGTGCTCCATACGGGGCTTATCGTCTACGGCCGATGCGGACTGAATAGGGGTTTTCATTACGGAAAACGGAACAGTCTGCCGAATAATCGTCCTATTTACTATGGATTGCAGGCAAATTGGGGGACAGCCCACCTCTGTTGCGACGTGCCGAGCGCGCCCGCCGATGCATTTTCCTCATACTTTAGTTCGGGACCACGCTACTGAGACTGGCGTGGCGCCTCGACTGCGCGACTGTCGCGACTGTCGCGACTCGACGTCGCGCCGTCGGGTCTTATGCCCTTGTCGCCAGGATGCACGTCGAGCCCCCAGTCGCCTTGATCGTACCAATCGTCGCCGAGCAATTCGGCCGGATGTTGCGTGCGGCTCTGCCCATTGCCGCAGCGCATGTCGTTAGCGGGGCAGTAGTGGTCGCACCCCCAACACAGCCGCTCGGGATGCTGGGGATGTAGCGGAAATACCTTAGCCATGCGTGTTCTCCCAATCGTTCAGCGGCAGCCAGTTGGAAGCAATTATCCGGTTTGGCTCGCCGGTATCGCTGGGTCAGAAGGACGCATACGCGCCGTTTCCGCGGAACCTCAATGGGCGGCGCATTTATATCATATCGCGATATAACGTCGATATCTTGATCTAACGCAATTTCGTATCGCACCAACGTCATAACGTGTGGAACCGTATGGTGCGCGAGTAGCGAGTCACCAGAACTGCTCCGCAAAGGGGGAACATCTTGAGTGACACAAGAGTTTTCGAAATCTTCCGCTACGATCCAGACCGCGACCCCAAGCCGTACATGCAAGCGTACGAGATACAGGTATCGCCGCACGACCGGATGTTGCTCGACGTTCTCGTCCGGCTCAAGGCACAGGATGAGACGCTAAGCTTTCGGCATTCGTGCCGCGAGGGCGTGTGCGGCTCGGACGCGATAAACATCAACCGCAAAAATGGGCTCGCTTGCATCACCAACCTTAACGAACTCCCTCGTCGCACAATTTTGCGCCCGCTACCGGGACTGCCGGTCGTTCGCGACTTGATCGTGGACATGACTGCGTTCTTCAAGCAGTACCATTCGATCAAACCTCATCTGATCAACGATACGCCCCCGCCCGAGCGCGAAAGACGCCAAACACCCGAGGAACGCGACCAACTCGACGGTCTCTACGAGTGCATCTTGTGCGCGTGCTGTTCGAGCGCGTGCCCTTCTTACTGGTGGAATCCGGACAAATACGTTGGCCCCGCCGGGCTCCTACAGGCCTATCGCTTTTTGGTCGACTCGCGCGACGAAGGCACGGGCGAACGGCTCGATAATCTCGACGATCCGTATCGCCTCTTTCGCTGCCGGACGATCCTGAACTGCACGGACGTCTGCCCGAAAGGGTTGAATCCGGCAAAGGCAATTGGGGAGATTCGCAGCATGCTCGCGCGCCGGACGATTTGAGTGCTGCACGGCGAAACTGACGTAGTGAGGTAGCGATGGCAAAACTACGGCGCCGGACGGGACATGCCCCACCCTGCCCCCGTCCTTTAATCTTCATTTAAGCCTGCCCTCGCATAGTTCCCCGTGACTCCCTCTTGGAGCCCTACGATTCCCGTAGTCGATTCTTCGCTCTATCGATCCATGGAGAAACGGATATGCGATTTCGTTCGTATATGGCGGCCGGCGCACTCGCGCTGATCCCGGCACTCGCGTTGGCAGGGCAAGCGAGCGCCCCATCCGCCGCGCAGCCGATGTTCGTCAACGTGAATGGTCAGGCCGTGCCGGTCAAAGCCGAAACGCACGTCGTTCAAACCGCCGCCGGCCCGATGAAAGTCAGCACGTGGAGTTGGCACAGCCCGCAAGGCGGCGCGGGCTTCGAAATGCAAACCAGTACCGGTGGCGTACCGCCCGCCGTCGCGCTGCGGCAGATGCAGGCGATCGATTATCAAATGCGCGCGGCGCAAGCCCAAATGATGGCCATGCAGCAGCGCATGCTGGCGTTGCAGCGCGCCGCGTTCGCGGAGCCGTTCGTCGTGCCCTCGCAGCAGGCCGTCGTATTCGCGGCACCGATGTGGGCGATGCCCGAACCCGTGGTTGTCGTCGTCCCGGCACAACGCGTCGCTCCGCGGGCCGCTACCGTGCCCGCGCCTACAAAGCCCGCCGGGATCAAAGCCTGACGGCCAGCTAAGCGCTACGGGTAGTCGGTTTTCAAGAGGATCGCGTCCCATGTAATCGGAAGGTTACGTGGGACGTTTCTCTATCCACCGTTCGCATCGCCCCCACGGCTAGGCCTCGATCGTTTCGGCGTGGTGAAAGATCTTCGCGACGATCATCCAGCGCTCATCGAACTTCAGCAAGTTGAGGTTATCGATGAAGACTTTCTCGAACAGGCGGACACGTACCTGAGCGAACGCGATTTCCGGCGATAGCACGGCAATCTGCAAAATGGCGTCCATACGCGGCTGCGATAGGCGCTTGGGCGGCGTACGGTCCGCGATCTCCGCGCGATATTTTGCATACGGCCGAACGTTTAACTCACCGTTCTTCATCGTGAACAGCGAGCACGTCGGATGAAAGACGAGATCGAATTTTTCCAGATCGCATTCGTACATCACGTCGAAATAGATTTGTAAAGCGCGAGAGATGTCGTTGACTTGCATGCGGCGTTGCCTCCAAAGGTGTCGATGCCATTGAGTTGCCGGTCCCCATCGCTAACCGCATTGCGCGCCAATCTATTCCCACGAGGCGACCGAGGCCCCCTCCGACGAGCCGAACTCAAGTGTCCGATGCGCACCGAACAGGGGAAAGACGCCGCCACTATAGGTTTGACTGGCACTTCTTGAAAGGGTATGTTTCGACAAAAACATAGGGCCAGTTTGACGATGGACGCACTTGGCGGTTTATTCGACTTCAGGCTGGATCCGCACAGCGATGTCTCGCTCACGCGGCAACTCGGCGATCAACTACGGGATGCCATTGCGGCGGGGACACTGGCGAGCGGCAGGCGGCTGCCTTCCAGCCGGGCGCTGGCGCTCCATCTGAACGTGTCGAGAAATACCGTCTCCGCTGCGATCGAACAGTTGGCCATGGAGGGCTACCTCGATGTGTCGAGAGGGCGCCGGCCGGCGGTGGCCCCCTTGTCCTCGCCGAGCCTGATCGGATTCGAACCGGAGATGCCCGCTTCACGTGCGCTTGGCGCGATATCTCAGTGGGCACAACGAATCGGCACAAGCGAATGGCCCTTTATGGAAGATGGCCGTCCGAAGCCCTTCGCCCCCTGCGTCGCCGATGCACGCGAATTCCCGCACGCGATCTGGGGACGATGCCTACGCGCAGCCGCACGTTCCGCGCCCGTCCGACGAAGCGCGGCCTGTAACCGGCCCGAGTTGCAAAGGGCGCTGCTGCAGCACCTGGTGCAATACCGCGGTGTCAGTGCCGACGCGCAGCAAGTGTTCTTGTTGCCTACCGCCCAAGCCGCCATCGCCCTTGTGGCCCGGGTGGTATTGGATCCGGGCGACATCGCATGGGTCGAAAGTCCCGGTTACGCCGGCGCGCGCGTAGCATTCGAAGCGGCGGGCGCCGCGGTGCGGGGCGTCGAACTCGATCAATGCGGCCTCGCCTTCGAGACGTCGATCGATACGCCTCGCTTGATTTTCGTCACGCCGGCACACCAGCATCCGACGGGATTACTGATGCCTGCGCCGCGCCGGCGAGCGTTATTGCAATTCGCCACGCGCGTCGGCGCCTACGTGATCGAAGACGATTACGACAGCGAATTTCACTACGAAGGGCGTCCCGTGGCCGCGCTGCAGGGTTCCGATCGAGCGGGCAACGTCTTTTACGTGGGCACATTCTCGAAGTCGCTGCATGCGGACATTCGGGCCGGCTACGTCGTCGTGCCGAAGCGGTTCGTCGAGATCTTCGCCAAAGCGCAAAGGCACACGGGCCAAATCGTCAGCATGACGCTGCAGGACGCGCTGGCCGACTTTATCGGCGAAGGGCACTACGCGGCGCATATTCGCAAGATGACGCGGCTTTATCACCTGCGGCGCGATCGCCTCTGTCATGCGTTGATGGCGATGGGTCTCGATTTGACCGTGTCGATGCCCGACGGCGGCATGCAAGTGGCGGCACAGTTAGGCGCGCGGTACGACGACATCGACGTCTGCTGTCGTCTGGCTCAAGCGGGCCTGACGGCTCGTCCGTTGTCGCGACATTACTTCACCGAAGCCCGGGCAAGCGGACTCTTCCTCGGCTTCGCGGCCTGGAACGAAAGCGAGATCGATGCGGGCGTCGCCATTCTCGCTCGCGTGATGCGCGAAATGGAAGCTCGAAAGTGAACCCGCCGGCAATCTATCACGACCGGAGATGGCGCCATCGTGACGCAACGGTTGCCGTGGCAGGTCGCTCAGCACTGCGCCAAACGCTGCCCCCCGTTCGGTGACCCGGCAGGACAATCGAAAGCTGTCCGCTGCGAGCCGAGACTTGTATCACCAGCTTGCACAGCGGCCACATCCTACCCTATACTAAGATCAAACATTTGATCTTAGCAAGTCATGCTGACAATCTCAGAAAACGAAGTTCTGGAACGGATGGCGTTCGACAACGAATGGTGGAGCGGTGGCAACGTAGACGAAATCTTCGTGTCCATGCCGAAGCGTTTCTACTTCGATCCATTTTTTGAGCTGCTCAACCAGCGGGATATTCGGCGTGCGGTAGTGCTCATGGGGCCGCGGCGCGTCGGGAAAACCGTGATGGTGTTCCAAGCAATCCATCACTTGCTTCAATCTGGCGTCTCTCCCGATTCCATACTTTACGTGTCGCTCGAGACCCCGCTCTATACGGGCCTTCATCTCGAAAAGCTGCTCAATCTTTTCCGGAAACTGAAAGAACACGAAAAGAATGCTAACGTCTACGTTTTCTTTGATGAAGTGCAATACCTTCCTCAATGGGAGATTCATTTAAAATCTCTTGTCGACTCCTATCCCAAATACAAGTTTGTCGCCACAGGCTCCGCCGCCGCGGCGTTGCGGTTGAAAAGCCAGGAATCTGGAGCGGGCCGCTTCACCGATTTTGTGCTGCCGCCGTTATCGTTTGCGGAATATCTCGCATTCGTCGGCAAGGACAAGTTGATCGAAATCGAGCGCAGCGATCATGGGCCCAAGGTTTATAGAACAAACGACATTGAATCATTGAATTCAAGTTTTTGCGATTATCTTAATTTCGGAGGCTACCCTGAAGCGGCACTCTCCAAAGAAATTCAACGAGACACCGGTCGCTATATCAGAAGCGACATCATCGATAAGGTGCTACTGCGCGACCTACCCAGCTTGTATGGAATTAGCGACATCCAAGATCTGAACCGGTTGTTCACCACGCTCGCGTACAACACCGGGAACGAGGTCAGCCTAGAGTCGCTGACCAAAAATTCCGGGGTAGCAAAAAATACGATCAAAAAATATCTCGAATATCTGGAGGCAGCCTTCTTGATTCGACGAATGGAGCGCGTCGATCATACCGCCAAGCGGTTTCAAAGAATAACGACATTCAAGGTCTATCTAACCAACCCATCGATGCGTGCAGCGCTATTCGGCCAGATTGCCAAGGACAGCGACGCCATGGGCCATCTTACCGAGACAGCGATTTACAGCCAGTGGCTTCACAGCAACACGATAGACCGGCTATATTACGCCCGATGGAACAATGGAGGACAATCCGGCGAGATCGACATCGTCTATCGCGCAGACGAGAAAATCAAACCCGGATGGTGCATCGAGGTTAAATGGAGCGATAAACCCCTGCAAAAAACCAGCGAGCTGGATAACTGCGTCTATTTTGCAAAACAGAACGATTTGCAAAACGAAGACGACAGAGGCGCTCCTTGCATACTGGTAACGACAAAAACCAAAACGCTGGATCGATTCGTTTATAGGGATGTCAACATTGGATTCATGCCGGCCAGCCTCTACGCTTACATGGTCGGCATGAACATATTCGAGAGCGAACGCAAGGACAATGCCCTCCTTTGACAAGGAGGGACGGCAAAACCGCCCGTACCTATCGGCGGTTTTGCCCTTCCAAGCCGCAGCAAGCCTAACGCACAGCCGCTAATTTCACTTGCGCTTCAACTGCGAGATATCGCGCACCGCGCCGCGATCGGCCGACGTCGCCAGCGCGGCATAAGCCTGCAAGGCCTGCGACACGACACGCTCGCGATTCGCGGGCTGCCAAGCCTGATCCCCCCGCGCTTCCATCGCCGCACGACGACGGGCCAATTCATCGTCGCTCACGGCCAAGTGCATCTTGCGCTGCGGAATGTCGATCTCGATCACGTCGCCCTCTTCCACGAGGCCGATCGTGCCGCCTTCGGCCGCCTCGGGCGACGCATGCCCGATCACAAGCCCCGACGAGCCGCCCGAGAAGCGGCCGTCCGTGAACAGCGCGCACGTCTTGCCCAGCCCCTTCGACTTCAAATACGACGTGGGGTAAAGCATTTCCTGCATCCCCGGGCCGCCCTTCGGCCCTTCGTAACGAATCACGACGACATCGCCCGGCACCACCCGATCGCCCAAGATCGCTTCGACCGCGTCGTCTTGGCTTTCGAACACGCGAGCGCGCCCCGAAAACACCCACTGCGATTCGTCGACACCGGCCGTCTTCACGATGCAGCCCTTCTCCGCCAAATTGCCGTAGAGCACCGCCAGGCCGCCATCCTTCGAATAGGCGTGCGCCTTGTCGCGGATACAGCCCTTCGCGCGATCGTTATCGAGCGCGGCATAGGTCGCTTCTTGACTGAACGCCACGGTCGTCGGAATGCCGCCCGGCGCCGCACGGAAAAATTTCTGCGCGTGCTCGCCCGCGCCACCCATGACGTCCCATTGCGCCAGCGCGTTGCCGAGCGTGCCGCTGTGAACGTTGCCGCACGACAAATCGAGCAACTCGGCACGCGCCAATTCCCCGAGAATGCCCATGATGCCGCCGGCGCGGTGGACGTCTTCGATATGGAATTTATCGGTTGCAGGCGCGACCTTGCACAAGCACGGCACCTTGCGCGAAATACGATCGATGTCGGCCATCGTGAAATCGGCGCCCGCTTCCTGCGCCGCGGCCAGCAAGTGCAGCACGGTGTTCGTCGAACCGCCCATGGCGACGTCGAGCGCCATCGCGTTCTCGAACGCGCGCTTGGTGGCGATGCTGCGCGGCAGGACCGACGCGTCCTCTTCCTGATAGTAGCGGCGGCACAGATCGACGATGAGACGCCCCGCCTGCTCGAACAAGCCCTTGCGCCATGCATGCGTGGCGACGATCGTGCCGTTGCCCGGCAACGCGAGGCCGATCGCCTCGGTCAAGCAATTCATCGAGTTCGCGGTGAACATGCCCGAGCAAGAGCCACACGTCGGGCAGGCACTGCGTTCGACTTCGGCCACTTCGGCATCGCTGACCTTCGGATCCGCCGCTTTGATCATCGCGTCGATCAAATCGATCTTGGCGATCACTTGGCCGTCCGTCGGCGATTTGACCTTGCCGGCTTCCATCGGGCCGCCCGAGACGAACACAACAGGAATGTTCAGGCGCATCGCGGCCATCAGCATGCCGGGGGTGATCTTGTCGCAATTGGAGATGCAGACCATCGCATCGGCGCAGTGCGCATTGACCATGTATTCGACCGAATCGGCGATCAGCTCGCGCGAGGGCAGCGAGTAGAGCATGCCCCCATGGCCCATGGCGATGCCGTCGTCCACGGCGATCGTATTGAATTCCTTGGCGACACCGCCGGCCGCTTCGATTTCCTTCGCGACGAGCGCACCCAACTCTTTCAAATGGACGTGCCCCGGAACGAATTGCGTGAACGAGTTCACGACGGCGATGATCGGCTTGCCGAAATCGTCGTCCTTCATGCCGGTGGCGCGCCACAAGGCGCGGGCGCCGGCCATGTTGCGGCCATGCGTCGAAGTGCGTGAGCGGTATTGGGGCATCTGCGTTCTCTAGTATTGCGGTCGTCGATATAGAAATGGCGCGGGGGCCAGCGCGGCCGGCGGGGATCGGCAGCGGGAGCTGCCCCCTGCCGGCGCAAGGCCCGCATCGTGACACGTCCGAATACTGAAAGATTCTCGGTATGACGTCCAATATATTTTTTCTACGAAACTAAGTCGGACATCATATCAAGCCGGGGCGGCGGCCAATGTGCGTTCCGAGCGGATCCAAGCCACGCTCGCGCCGAGGCAAAGCAAGGCCAGGCAGACGATCGGCACGATCATAGGCCCAAACGCGGTGCCTGTCGCCTTGCCGGCGAACGGCATCAGATTCTGGCCGAAGAAGCCGCCTAGGTTGCCGATGGAATTGATCGCCGCGACGCTCGCCGCCGCTCGGGCACCGGTGAAATAGCGCGGCGGCATCGACCAGAAGCACGGATAGAGCAGAGGAATGCAAGCGCCGCCCAGCACGAGCGCCACGAAGCGCAGCGGCGTCGTGGGCAACACCAGGCTCAGCAAGAAGCCGAGCATGCCGCAAGCCGCGACGATCGCGATCGCCCGTAATAGACTTTTCGCACGCCGCAGCTTCGCCGGCAGATAGACGAGCAGCACCACCGACAGCGCCCACGGCAGCATGCTGAGTACGCCGTTCATTCGGCTCGACACGCCAAAGGATTTGACGAGCGTCGGCAGCCAATACGTCACGCCGTAAAGCGACGTCGACATCAGCATGTAGGTCGCGGCGAACAGCATCACGCGCGGATCGAGCAGCGCTTTCCACGGTTGCGTATGCTCCGCATGCTCGGGCTTTTCCCGTTCGAGCGCCGCGGCGACGATCCGCTTTTCCTGCTCGCTCAGGAAGCGCGCTTCGCGAAAAGAAGCAGGCAACACCTTGAACACCATCACGGCCACCAACACCGCCGGCAATCCCGTCGCGATGAACACCCACTGCCAGCCGGCGAGGCCGAAGACGCCGCTCAAGCTCAGCAGCCATCCGCCGACGAGCGAGCCGAGCATGTTCGCGAGCGCGCTGCCGAGCGTGAAGATGCCCAATACCCGCGCGCGATAACTCTGCGGAAACCATAGCGTCAGGTAATAGATCACGCCGGGATAGAAGCCGGCTTCGGCCACGCCGAGCGCGAAACGCAAGCCGCAAAATGTTTGCATCGATGTCGTGAAGCCCATCAATATGGTGATCGCCCCCCACGTGAGCATGATGCGGGCGAGCCAGACGCGGGCGCCGAACCGGTGCAGCGCAAGCGTGCTCGGTACCTCGAACAGCAAATAGCCGATAAAAAACAGCGAAGACGCGAGACCGAACGCGGCCTCCGACAGATGCAGGCTATGCACCATCTGCAGCTTGGCGAAACCGACGTTCTGCCGATCGATAAAGGCGATTAGGAACATCACGACAAGGATCGGCAGCAGACGCCGCGCCATCTTCGACATGACCTCGCGCTCTTGCGCGGATTGTTGCGGCTCGGTGGCCGAGGTTGCATTCACTGCGTACTCCTCCTTGGAATTCGAATCGTTGGAATCGTTGAAAAGGCCGCGCCCGAGCGGGCGACGCTACGTGGCGCGATAGCTGCGCAGATCGGGCACGAACATTTCGTCCCAGGTGCGTGGCTTCGTTTTGATCGTCCCGACTCCATAGAGAAAGTCGATGAACTCCGTCAGCCGTTCAGGCCATACGGAAAAGCGCGTGTGCGGTTCGGCGAGCATCCGCATGACGTCGCCGTGCGAAATGCCCCATCCCGACGCGGCCGCGTAAGTGGCGGCCGCCGATTGCGGGTCCTGGGCGATCGAGCGATTCGCTTCGTCGAGCGCATTCAGAAAGGCGCGCGCGAGCACAGGCTGCGTATCGACGATCCGCCTCGGAGCGAATACGACGTCGAGCGTCAGCGGGCCGAGCACATCGATCGAATCGACGACGCGATGAATGCCCGGTCGACTCAGTTCGAGCGTCGAGAACGGCGGCGATCCGAAATGCGCGGTAATGCCGCCCTCCCGTCGAACCAGCGCCTGCATCGCCTCGGGATGCGGCAGGTTCACGGTGATCGCGTCCAGTTGCGCGAAGTGCGAAGGCCCGAGCAGCTTGCCGGCGAGCATCTGTAGTACCACCGCCGAGAGCGACGTGCGAATGCCCGGCACCGCGATACGATCGGCCGCCGTGAAATCGGCCAGCGATTGGATCGCGGTGCGATTGGTGTTGAGCGACAGCGAGGTTGTCGACAGGCCGCTAATGCCGACGATCTCGACGTTGGGAATCCCGCGCGAGCGCGCCCACAGCTCGATGAACCCGGGCGCGCCAGCCGCGGCGAAATCCAGCGAACCGGCCATCATCGCGTCGTCCACCGAATTGCCGCCGTCGAGCAGCACCCACTCGACGCTCACGTCCCGCAAGCCCAACCGAGCGGCATGGCGCTCGAACAGTCTGCCCCGCTCCATCACGAGCAACGGCAAGTACAAAAGCCCATAGCCCTTCGAAATCCGCACGGTGCGGCTATTGGCGAGCGTCCACGCGGGAGACAGCAAGGCACCGAGGCCCGCTGCCACCAACGCTCGGCGTCGGCGCGAAGGCGCGTTTGCATCATGGCTAGCGGTGCCGCCCCGCGACTGCATGTATCGTCTCCACTTGTATCGAAGCGGCGCTTGCCGTTTCGTCGAATCGTCCATTGCAAGGTTATCGGGCGAGTCTGAGAAAATGCTGAGATCGACTCCCCGGGAAAACCCGCACTCGAACGAGCGAACGGATACGCAGGAAAAGCATCATGCGCATTTTGGTGGTAGAGGACGACACGGAAATCGGTGCAGCCATTCGCGCTCGTTTGACACGGCTCGGGCACGCCGTGGATCTGGAAACGGACGGTGCGACGGCGAACACGCTACTGCGCGTCGAGCGCTTCGATCTCGTCGTGCTGGACGTCATGCTGCCGTCGATGGACGGCTTTGCCATCCTGCGCAATTTGCGCGCAGCCGGCTGCGCGACGCCGGTTCTGCTCGTGACAGCACGTTCCGCCATCGACGACCGCGTGAGCGGCCTCGGGCTCGGGGCCGACGACTATCTCGTCAAGCCGTTCGATTACCGGGAACTCGATGCACGCGTGCAAACGCTGTTGCGCCGCCAAACCGGGCATGCGAGCAATCTCGTGCAGGTGGGAGGCCTCTCGATCGATCGCAGCAGCCGGCTAGCCGAACTCGACGGCAAACCGCTGCCGCTGTCCCGCCAAGAATTCGCGCTGCTCGAAATTCTCGCGAGCCGCCCTCAGCGCGTCTTCTCGAAGGAGGATCTGCTGAACCAACTGTTCAGCTTAGGCAACGAGCCGACGACGAACGCCGTCGAACAATACGTGACGCGCGTGCGCAAAAAGCTGCAGGGCAGCTCGGTCGAAATTCGAACGGCGCGGGGCATGGGGTACCAAATTGCAACGCTTTGAATGGTTTCGAAAGACGCTGTTCGGTCGCACGCTCCTGTTTATCGCGCTGATCGTAGCGTCGGGGGCGGCGGCCCTTGCCGTGATCGCCCGGTACTACGCGGGCGTTGCATCGGAGCGTGCTTACGACCAATTGCTGGCCGGTGCGACCATCCAGGTCGCCGAAGATCTCTACGTGCAAGGCGGCGTGCTCGCACTCAACTTGCCGGTGGCGGCGCTTTCGACGCTGTCGCGTTACGATCTCGTCTACTACAAGGTGGTCGATTCGCGCGGCATGGTAGTGGCCGGGTACGCCGACCTCCCGAGCCCCGCGAGCAGCGTCGCCGCGCGAAACGGCCCGCAGTTCGCCGACAGCACCTATCAAGGGCAGCGCATTCGAACGGCCACCCTCGCCCGTTATTTGCCCGAGGAGCGCACGCCGGGGTGGGCTGTCGTCACCGTGGGGCAAACGACGCACGCCCGAGCGCAACTGACGAACGACATGAGCCTGAAAGTGTGGACGCTCATCTTGCTGATGAGCATCCTCGCCATCGGTGCGAGCGGCCTTGCCATCCGGCGCGGCCTGCGTCCGCTCGCGAAGATCGAGACGATCATCGCGGCACGCGATCCGGCCGACCTGCGTCCCGTCGCAGCCGACACCCCTTCCGAGATCAACGCGATCATCGGCGCCATCAACGGTCTGCTGGGCCGCCTCTCCGAACGCATGACGGGCATGCAGCGCTTCATCGCCGATGCCGCGCACCAGATGCGCACGCCGCTCGCACGGCTCGATGCGCAGATCGAGCTGCTCAGCGACGAGCGCGATCCGTCCCGCTATGCGGCGCGTCTCGATGCACTGCGAGCAACGTGCTCCGACGTCGGCCGGCTCACAGGACAATTGCTCAACCATGCGATGGTCATTCATCGCACGCAAGCCGTTCCATTGCAGAGCGTGGATGTCGTCGGGCTCGTCAAGGAAGTGCTCGGACGGACGATCCCGCTGGCCGACGAACGCGATGTCACCGTGGCGTTCGAATGCGATCATCCGTCTATATACATCGACGGTGACCCGATCGGCCTACAAGAAGCCCTGTCGAACGTGCTACACAATGCGCTACTGCATGGCAAGGCGGATGACCTCGTCGTCTCGGTCGTCGCATCCGAGGCGTCGGTGAAGATGACCGTCACGGATAACGGCCCCGGCATTGCCCCCGAGCATTGGGAAGCCGCGCTGCGGCCGTTCGAAAGGCTCGGGCAAGACAATGCGTCGCGCCGAACGGGCTCGGGGCTCGGTCTCGCGATCGTGCAAGAAGTGGTGACCGCCCACGGCGGCCGCGTGGGCTTCGTCTTCCCCGAGACGGGCGGCTTCGCCGTTACGTTGACATTGCCGCTCGCGGCACATCGACCGGAAACCGAATGAGGGCCGACAGGCCGCTGGCCCGCACGGTTATCCGAAATTATCCATGTTTGGTATAATTATACCGACTCGAGATAATTTTGATAATCGTATGGAACTGACGGAACTCTGGCATTTCCCCCGGCCGGAACTCGCGAGTGCCTATCTTGCCACGCTGAACGCCGGGCTCGTCACGTCGACGACGATTTTCGCGCCGCGCCGCACGGGCAAGACGGTATTTCTCCTGAGAGACCTCAAACCGCTCGCCGAAAGCGAGGGCTACACGGTTGTCTATGCCGACCTGTGGCAGACGCGGCAAACGCCGGGCGCGGCACTCGTGCGAGCGATCGAAGAAGCCCTCGAACCGCATTCGCTGCTCGAAAAAGTCATTGCGCGCCTCCAAACGCCAGTGAAGGGACTCAAGGGCAAAGCGGAGTTTGCCGGAGCGAAGCTCGAGGGCCATATCGACCTGGAAAGCGATCCCAAACGAGAGATCACCGATACGGCGCTTTTAATCGACGCACTCGTCGCCGAACTGACAAAGCGCCGGCCCATGCTCTTTCTGATCGACGAAGCACAAGCCCTCGGCCGAAGCAAAGAAGGCGAGGAGATGGCTCGCGCCCTGCGCACGACCCTCACGAAGCACCAGCGTAAGCTGCGCATGCTATTTACGGGGTCTTCGCGCACGAAGCTCGGGCACGTCTTTACCAACGCCAACGCACCGCTTTACTCGGCCGCCAGCACCGTGCAGGATTTTCCGCTGCTGGGCGACGATTTTGTCGACTATATCGCACGCCGATTCAAGGAATCGACGAGACGCAAGCTCGACGTGGCCGCGGCGCGCGAAGCGTTCGTGCTCTTCGGCCAGCGTCCCGAGCCGCTGATGGAGGCGGTGCTGGCTCTGATGATGAGCCCCGCGCTGACCTTTCCGCAAGCCATTGCGATGCAGCAGGAAAAGCTCGCCCGCAGGGAAAATCACGAGGGGACTTGGAACTCGCTGGACGCGACCGAGCGGGTACTCGTGCGGATGTTGGCCGACGATCCGTCGATGAAACCGTTTGCCAAGGCGACGCTCGTCAAGCTTCGCAAGCGTGTGGGCATCGAAGATCTTCAGGTTACCCATGTTCAAAAGGCGCTGGGCCGGCTCGCGGAAAAGACGGTCGTGGCCAAAAGCCCGCGTGACGTGTACGAGTTCGAGAACGAGAGTTTCTTGGACTGGGTTCGCAACATCGTCGATTGATCGAGCCCTCGAACGACGGCTGCAAGCCGGCATCGCTTCATCGTTCGCCCCGTCCGCTCGTTTGCCCAAATTGGCGCCCGTTTTCCCCTCATCTCGCCGCGTTGCCGCCGATCGCCCTTTGATACGCTGTGGGCACTTGATCCCCGTCGGAACGAACGACCGCGCCATCGTCCGGACCCGACAGACGCGACCGGACGCCTATGCTGCACGCCAATACCCTGAATTTCTCCGCCGGCCCCGGTGCCCTGCCCGCGAGCGTGCTGGCGAAGACGCGCGAGGCCATCGTCGCGTTGCCGGAAACCGGCCTATCGGTGCTCGGGATGAGTCATCGATCGGACTGGTTCCTCGCGATTCTCGACGAAGCCGAACGCAACATCCGCGACCTGCTAGGCTTGTCCGAGCGTTACGCCGTCACGTTTTTGCAAGGCGGCAGCAGCCTGCTGTTCGCGACGGTGCCGATGAATTTCGCCACACCGGCGTTCGCACCGCCCGAGTATGTGATTTCGGGCTACTGGAGCGCGCGTGCATCGGCGGAAGCGGGCCGCGTAAGCGGACACCGAATCGTATGGGATGGGCAGCGCACCGGCTTTCGCGAATTGCCCGTGCTCGATCGGCTCGACGTCGACGCCCGCGCCGCTTATCTGCACTACGTCTCGAACGAAACGATCGAGGGCTTACAGTTTTCCGCGCCCACCGGCGATTTACCGGTGCCGCTGATCGCGGATATGTCGTCCGATTTCCTTTCGAAACCCTTGGAAGTCGAGCGCTTCGGCATGATCTACGCGCACGCACAAAAGAATCTCGGACCGACCGGCGTGACGGTCGCGCTGTTCGATCGCGAGATGCTGGAGCGCATCCCCAGCGGTATGCCGCATATTCTCGACTTCCGGACGCAGATCGCGCATGGCTCGAACTACAACACGCCGCCTGTATTTGCGATCTATGTCCTGACACTGATTACGCGCTGGCTACGCGACGATATCGGCGGCCTAACGCAGATGCAGTACATCAATGAAGCGAAGGCGGCGCGGCTGTACGATCTATTCGATGAAATGGGCGACGTCGTGACGGTGCATGCAAGACGTCCATGGCGTTCGCGGATGAACGTGGCATTCACATTCGGCGATGCTCGGCTCGATCGCGCGTTCCTGGACCTGGCCGAAACGCGCGGGATGAGCGGGCTCGAGGGACACCGCTCGCTGCGCGGGCTGCGCGCCTCGCTCTATAACGCCGTGACGCCGGAAGCGGTCGAAGCGCTTTGCGAAACCGTGAGCGAATTCGCGCTGCAGCGCGCTTGACGCTCGCCGAATTCGAACCTTCGAAGCCAGGCCGATCGATGAGCAGCCAAGCCATGTCGAATCACGCTCCGCCCGCGGCATTGCCCGGCACGTCGCCCGACGCTGCGATCGATCGATTAGCGCAAGCGCTCGATGCGTCGCCGCTCGATGTCGCCTTGCATCGGCGCATGCTCGACGCGATGCGCGCCGCTGGCGATGAAGCAGGCTTTGCAGCCCATCAGATCGCATTGGCGGCCTTCGATATGCTCGGCGCCGCCCCGCCCGCGCAAGCGCTTGCCTTGGCGCTTTACAACCTAGCGACCGTCTACTCGCTCAAGGGCCGCCCGCAGGAAGCGATACGCTGGTACGGCCACGCACTTGCCGTGCATCCGGCGCTTGCCGTCGCGCATCAAAACCTCGCCGCGCTGCTGACCGCCGAAGGCGATCGCGCGCTTGCGGATCGGCACCGCGATCAGGCGTACCGGCTACAGCGTGTCTACGTGGAACCGGCGCTCGGTGCCGAACAGCGCCGCTTGCTGATCTTGAATACGGGTCAAGGCGCGGGCAACGTTCCGCTCGATACGCTGCTGTCGTATGCGACGACCACCCGCATCAAGTACGCGATCGACTACGCCCACGAGGTCGAAGATGCGCAACTGCCGGCCTATGATCTCGTCCTGAACGCGATCGGCGACCCCGACGTCGCGCAGCCGCTCGCCGAGCGCATCGCGCAGTTCACCCGCGCGTGCGGTCGTCCTGTGCTCAATCCCGCGCACGCCATCGCACGCACGCATCGCCACCGTACGCCGCAATGGTTGGCGGGCGTGCCGGGCGTATTCGCGCCGCCCTGCATTCGTCTCGATACGATCCCGGCGCACGCCGAAGCGCTCGCGCGAGAGCTTGCCGAAGCGGGGATCGACTATCCGTTGCTCATGCGTCCGGCCGCGACGCACGGGGGCGACGGACTCGCGCTCTACCCGTCGCTCGAGACGCTATGGCCCGCGCTGAACGACCTGGGCGCACCGTGCTATCTGACGACGTTTCACGATTTCCGCAGCGCGGACGGATGTTGCCGCAAATATCGCATCGTCTATGTCGACCGAAAACCGTACCCCTATCATTTGGCGATCTCGCCGCATTGGGTGGTTCATTATTTCTCCGCGGGGATGCTCGACGCCCCCTGGAAACTCGAGGAAGAGCGACGCTTCTTGAACGATCCGCGCGGGACGCTCGGTGCGCGCGCCATGGAGGCCATCGCCGAGATCGGCCTACGGCTCGATCTCGACTACGGCGGCATCGACTTCACCGTCTTGCCCGACTCGCGCGTGCTCGTGTTCGAAACGAACGCGACGATGCTCGTGCACCGCGAAAAGCCGAACGGGCCGCTCGCGCACAAGAATCCGTTCGTCGACCGCATTGCGGACGCCTTCGAACACATGCTTCAGGAACGGCAAACCGCCGCGCGACACAAGCATCTCGCCTGAAACGCTCGTATGAAAGCCGACGGCCGCCGCAAGGCCGCGACCGGCTGCACGGCTATCCGCTCTGGCATCCGCGGCGGGACAATCGTCCCATTACGTGGATTAGGCGGGAAACGTCGCGCATTTCGCCGAATTGAAATCGGCCCCGCCGGCCGATACTGTCAATCATCGACTCGCTGATCGGCCACCGGCCCGACAGTCCGGTCGAGATCCTTGGGAGATTGACATGGGCACGTTGGCGGTAATTTTTTCCATTTGGGCTTTGGTCGCCACCTGCGCTGCGCTGTTCATCCGCGGCGCCAGCCCGCGCCTCGAACGGGCCACGGTATTGGCGGAACGCCGCCCCACGCGTGCGCCGCTCGCCGAATAAGGCTGTTGCCCGCGGGGTCGAAGTAGGGAGCCATCCTCCCGCAACGCGTCGATCGTCGATCTTCGGTCCCACCAAGCGCTTGCGTCGCACATTGCGACTATCCCGACGCGAGCATGGCGCACTCGCCGGTGCAGGCGGCCCATGCCTGCTGGCGGCACTTGCCTTTTCCGACTTGAAACTCGCCTGCGCCGCACTCATCGGCGCAATAGCCGCACACGTGCGCGCGGTCATCGGCCACCACGATCCGATCGACCAACTTCTAGCCATGCGCTGGCACGCCCCGACACCGCTTGGCGTTCCACGTTCGTTCCCTCGACGAACAGGCTCGGTCGCCTGCTACTATTTCCCGCTTCCCCGGCTACGATCAAGGACCGCCTCATGTCGACCGCATCGCACTCGCTACCGCGCTGGACACTTTGGGCCCCGCTCGCCGCCTGGTTGATCCTTGGGCTATCGCGCATCATACCCGCCGAAGGCTTGGCGATCGCACTCACCGCTGCCGCGCTCGCGGGCAGCGTGTTCGCCGCCGTTCATCATGCCGAAGTGGTCGCCCACCGCGTCGGCGAACCGTTCGGCACGCTCGTGCTCGCCGTGGCCGTGACCATTATCGAAGTCGCCTTGATCGTCTCAGTCATGCTTTCCGCCGGTCCCGAAAAAGCCGGCCTGGCGCGCGATACCGTATTCGCCGCGATCATGATCGTCTGCAACGGGATCGTCGGCCTGTGCCTGCTCGTGGGCGGCTGGAAGCACGGCGAACAAGACTTTAAAGGCCGCGGAGCGAGCAAAGCTCTCGCGGTGCTCGCCGCGCTTTCGGTTCTTTCGCTCGTCATGCCCAACTACCTGAGCGCGATGCCGGGGCCGCAACTGTCCACGTCGCAGCTCGCATTCGCGGGCGTATCGTCGCTCGTGCTCTATGGCGTGTTCGTCTTCGTGCAAACGGTGCGCCACCGCGATTACTTCCTTTCTTCCGGCGCCGCTAACGACGCCGCTCACACGGATGCGCTGCCGAGCGGACGCATCGCGCTGACCAGTCTCGCATTCTTGCTCGTGAGCCTCGTCGCCGTCGTCTTGCTGGCGAAGCGGCTCTCCCCGGCCGTCGAACGCGGAGTGCTGAGCATCGGCGCGCCAGCCGCCACGGTCGGTATCGTCATCGCGGCGCTCGTGCTGCTGCCCGAGGGGCTCGCCGCCGTCGGCGCCGCACGCGCGAATCGGCTGCAAACGAGCATGAATCTCGCGCTCGGCTCGGCGCTTGCCAGCATCGGCCTCACGATTCCCACCGTTGCCGCCGTCTTCATTTGGGTGGGACGCCCTTTGGCACTCGGCATCGGCGCCATGGAAACCGTCTTGCTCGCCCTGACGCTCTTCATTAGCAGCCTGACGCTGAGCAACGGCAGGACAACCGTGCTGCAAGGCGCCGTGCACCTTTCGCTTTTCGCCGCGTATTTGTTTTTGTCGATCACCCATTGAGCCGGCCGCATCGGCGCCGTCGCGCCGATCGCTCATTCCCGCTCCGTTCGTTCGCCCGCCGGATCGACGAACGGCAAAGCCTGCACTCACCGTGCCGCGCGCACATCGGACGCTTCCGATGGTAGACTGCGGCGCACGTCAATTCGCAGCACGACCATGGTTCCCCGATCCCGCAAACACCTGACCGCATGGCTTGGCCTCATCGCCATGTGGCTCATCGTGCTCGCGCCGATCGTCAGCCAACTGGTCGTCGCCGCGCATCGTGCCGATCCGGCCGCTGCCGCGCTGTGTTCGGCGGTCGCCCCCGCAGCCGATTCCACGCACGCCGCGCATGCCGATCCTCTCGCGGCGTGCGGCTACTGCGATCTGCTCGCCGATCACATCGCCATGCCGGCGGTGCCGCCCTCGCCGCTCGTGCTCGTCATGCTCCTCGCGTGTGTGGCCGTACCGGTGCTGAGCGTGCGCTTCACGCCGCTGGGCGCCTTCCCTTCCGGCCGGCCACGCGCCCCACCCGCTTTTTCCTGATCACCGTTATTCGCCGCCGCTTCGACGCGCCCTGTGAGGGCGCGCGCGGCCGTTCGTTCAACGCTTTCAGGACAAAGGCATGTTGCACTTCGCCTCGCCAAGGCCGTGCGCTCGCGCGCGCCGCCTTAAGCGATTCACGCCACTCGCGTTCGTACCGTTCTCGCTGACCGCCACCGCCGTATGGGCGAGCACCGACGCCGCGCCGAGCCTCGGCGCACAGGCCAGCAGCGCGGGCTCGCAGGCACGCATCGACCCAAAACAAGGCGGTGTCGTCTTACCGACGATCACCGTCAGCGCGACGGCCGGCGCCGGCAGTACCGGGCCCGCCATCGATCCGAATCTGCCCGCTTCGACCGAAACGGTGACGCGCAAGCAGTTCGACCATTGGAACGTCGTGAACACGGAAGACGCGCTGAAATACCTTCCGAACCTCGCGGTGCGCAAGCGCTTCATCGGCGACTTGAATTCGATCGTCGCGGTGCGCGGCACGAGCAATGCGCAAAGCGCGCGCGGGCTTGTCTATGCGGACGGGCTGCTGCTATCGAACTTGCTCGGCAGCAGCTACAGTTTTCCGCCGCGTTGGTCGATGGTGTTCCCCGACGAGGTTCGCCGGATCGACGTGATCTATGGCCCGTTCTCGGCGCTCTATCCCGGCAATTCGCTCGGCGCAACCGTCCTGATCGCCACGCGGATGCCGACGAAGTTCGAGGCCGATGCCGACGTCAAGGCGTTCACGCAACACTTCGATCTGTTCGGCGTCAATCGAAGCTTCAACGGTAGCCAAGCGAGTGCGACGATCGGCAATCGCATCGGCAACTTCTCCTTCTTCATCGGCGCCAATCACTTCGAAAACACGAGCCAGCCGCTTCAGTTCGCAACGTTCGCGAAATCGAATACGCCGGCCAAAGCGGGGGATCTTACCGTCAGCGGGGCCTATTTCTACAACAATCAGGCCAACGCGCCCACCGCGATCATCGGCGTCAATGGCGAGGGCATCGAGCATGCGGTGCAAGATCAGTTGAAGCTGAAGATGCAGTACGATTTCACGCCGACCTTGCGCGGCGCATTCACCCTCGGTTACTGGCACCGGACCTACAACAGCCAGACATCGACGTTTTTGCGCGACGCGAACGGCCATCCCGTTTATGGCGGGCTCGTGAACATCGCCGGCAACGAGTACAACATCCCCGCCGCCGCGCTGGCGCCGAGCCTCGGATGGAGCGAGAACTGGTTGTACGGCCTTTCGCTTAAAACGCATCGCGCGACAGGTTGGAACTTCGATGCGATCGCGTCGTATTACGACATATCGGCGAGCGTCGCGCGAATCGCCAATGCCGGCGGCCCCGGCAACGGGCCAGGCAGCATCACGTTTGGCGACGGCACCGGATGGAAGACGCTCGATCTGAAAGCGACGTGGAAGCCGCCGTCGCCGCAAGCCGGCCTTGCCCAACATGCGCTCGCGTTCGGCTATCACTACGACGGCTACTTCCTAGACAACGAAACCTACAACACCGCCGCTTGGATCGACGGCGGCGCGGCCGGCTTTGCCAACGCGTTCAAAGGCCGCACGCAAACGCAGGCCGTGTACGCGCAAGACGCATGGCGTTTTTTGCCCCGGTGGACATTCGTCTACGGTGTACGCGACGAGGATTGGCGTGCCTACGACGGCACGCAAGCCGTCGGCGCGACGGCCGTGCCGTATTCCGAGGCGGGACAACATCATCTTTCGCCGAAGGCATCGCTCTCGTTCGACGTCACCGATACGCTGACGGTGCGCGCTTCCATCGCCCGCGCCTATCGCTTTCCGACTGTCAGCGAACTATTCCAGGGGCAAATCAACGGCTCCTCGCTCGTGAACAACAATCCGAATCTACAGCCCGAAGACGATCTTTCGAAAGAACTGACCGCGCAGTGGACGCAAGAGAAGGAGAGCTATCGGCTCACGTTGTTCCAGGACGACGTGAAGAACACGATCTTCAGCCAAACGGATACCACGGTCATTCCGAACGTCACTAGCTTCCAGAACATCGGCAAGGTCCGTTCTCGCGGCGTCGAATTGAGTTATCAGGGCGAGGACGTTGTCATTCATGGACTCGATCTGATCGGTAGCGTCGCCTACACGCAATCGAAGATCGTCGCCAACGCCCAGAACCCCGCGACCGTGGGTAAATACTTTTACCGCATTCCCCTATGGCGTGCGGACCTCGCGGCGACTTACCGCATCGGGGAGCGCTATGCGATCACGATGGCCGCGCGCTATTCGGGCCGCGAGTACAACACGCTGACGAATACCGACTCCAATCCGAACGTGTTCGGCGGCACCAGTACCTATACGACGGTCGATGCGAAATGGACGGTTCGCCCAACCAAACTCAGTGAAATCGGCATCGGCGTGGACAACCTATTCGACGCCCGTTATTTCGTCTATCACCCCTATCCGGGCCGCACCTTCTATATCGAAGGCCGGTTGCGGCTGTAAGGAGGCAATGCCATGTCTACTCTCTCGACCGCTGCACCCGGCAAGCGCGCGACGGGGCCTAGCGCTCAGGCGAATGCCGGCTATCGCGCGCTCTGGCGTTGGCATTTCTACGCGGGGCTATTCGTCATGCCGCTGCTTGTCGTACTGGCCATCACGGGCACGATCTATTGCTTTCAGCCGCAGATCGAACCGCTGCTGTATCGGCATCGACTGGTCGTCGCGCCCACCGCGTCGCCAAAACTCGACGAGGAAACCTTGCTCGCGCGTGCGCGCGCCGCGATGCCGCCCGGCGCTGTCGCAACGACCGCGCGCATTGCCTCGCGCGCCGATCGCAGCGCCGAGTTCATCTTTCGGCTGCCGAACGGCCGCAAGGAGAGCGTCTATCTGAATCCCTACGATGGCACGATATTAGGCACGCTCGACGTGGATCGCCGCTTCATGCAAATCGATCGGATGATTCACCGGAAGCTGTTGCTCGGCAAGCCGGGCGAACTGCTGATGGAACTCGCCGCATGCTGGACGCTCGTCATGCTCGGTACGGGTGTCGCGCTGTGGTGGCCACGCGGGGCGGTATCGATCCGCGCTGCGCTCATACCGGACCTTTCGCGCCGGGGGCGTCCGTTGTGGAAGAGCATCCATGCGACGCTGGGTATCTGGCTCGCGCTCGGCGCGCTGGCGTTCGTGATCACCGGCCTGCCTTGGACGGGCTCATGGGGTAAGCAATTCAAAGCGCTGGCGACGAGTGCCAAGCTCGGCACGCCGGAGGGTGCATGGGGCGGTCTACCGGTACGTTCCGGCATTGCGGCGCCGGCAAAGATGGGCACATCAAGCGACGTGCATCGGAACGCCTCCTCCGCAATGGAATCCATGCCCGGTATGACGATGGACGATATGCCGTTGCCGCAGGTACCTTGGGCGGTGGGCGCGGTGCACGTGCCTGGCTCGCACGCGCCTGGTGGGCCCGCACAACGCCCGATGCCGCTTGGGCAGATCGTTGCGCAGATGCGGATGCTCGGGCTTGCCGACGGTTACGATATCGCCCTGCCCACCTCGGCGGACGGCGTCTATACGGTATCGTATTTTCCGGCGGACCCTGCGCTGGAGCGCACCCTCTATGTCGATCGATACAGCGGTGCGGTGCTGAAGGACATTCGCTATGGCGACTATGGCGCCGTAGGCAAGGCGATCTCCTATGGCACGTCGCTCCATATGGGCCGCTATTTCGGCCTGGCCAATCAGCTCGTCTGCGCGATGCTCTCGCTTGGGCTAGCCGCGCTGTCGGTTACCGGCTGCGCGATGTGGTGGATACGCCGGCCGACCGGTACGCTCGGCGCACCGACGCGAGAGCGGGCTGCCGGGTCGATGCTCGGATGGAAGGCCGCGCTGATCGTATTGGGCATCGTATTTCCGCTGATGGGCCTGACACTCGTGGCAGTCTGGCTCATCGACCGTGCCGTATTCGGCCGCACCGCCGTATCGGCGGCATCTTGAATGATCGAATTTCGCCTGAATCGCTCAATCACTCATTGGAGAAACGCATGAACCGCTCGACAAAGACATCCCTCCTTGCGCTTACGCTGGCGCTGTGCACGGCGCCCGCGCTCGCCGCTCCCGCGTCCGTCATGGTGTCGGACTGCTGGGTGCGCCTGTTGCCCGGCACATTGCCCTCGGGGGGCTATTTCAGCGTCATGAATATGAGCAACAAGCCGGTCAATCTCGTCGGCGTGGAGACCCCCGCGTTCGGCATGGCCATGCTGCACGAAACGCAAAGCAACGGCAGCACCTCGGCGATGGTCATGGTGGACAAAGCTCCCGTTCCGGCTAACGGCAAGCTCGAATTCGCACCGGGCGGCTATCACTTGATGCTCGAAAAGCCGAAACATGCTTTGAAGGTGGGTACGACGATTCCGATGACGTTCGAGTTCGACGACGGCGAGAAAATCGCGAGCCAGTGCAAGGTCAAGAGCGCGGGGGCGACGGGGGATTGATGGGGCTTGTCGGCGCTTGACTATGCAGGTTTGTTTCTCAACGTTCTGGGGGGAAAGGGGGGTTGCCGGAATCACCTCCGAGGCGCCCCCGTCCACTCCGAACGTTTTCCGAGAATTCGAAGACTTGCGAGCAACTACGTGGATGCCCCGTGACCGATTGGGCGGACCAGCCTCATCGGAAGTGAGGCCAACCTTCCAATGGCGAAAAAAAAGAGTCGCGGGGCACAAAGTGCCATTCGCAAGCTTCTGAATCGAACACCGCAATCTGATCGTAGTCGTCTACATCCGCTCTGATATCCGGATCCGCGTCGCATAGCGCCTTGAGTGCATCGCTCAGCATGCGCACCTTGCTGCGCGATTCGATGACGAGATATTCTTCGCGCCAAGCGTAGATACCCGCGGACTCGAACAATCCCTGCATCGTCACCAGCGCTTGGGCCTCGATGGCGATGTCGCGCGCTTCCGGTCGGGCGGGTTGCAGGTGCCCGACTCCGGCGAGCCGTCCGCCCGGCCGTTGCAGGACCCGATAACCCTTGGCGCGCCAACCCAGGTGAACGATGATCGGCTTTTGGGTGACGCCATCGACCAAGAATTCCCGTTCGAGACTCGATACAGGGGTGGCTTGGTGCGTTTCGCCCGTTTGCCCGAACAGAGCCAGGGTGTCTAACAACGCATCGAACCCCCTTAGATAGCAGCGCGGTACAGCGTCATCGGTCGCTGCCTTGCTCACTTGTCCGTATATGCCGTCCTCCAGCCGACGCACAACGTATCCGTCGAAAGACATGGCCAGGCTGACGGCGTCGGATTGCTGAGACGTTTTCATCTAGGTCCTAGCTCAAAATTTGAAGGGGAAGCTGTTGTGGCCGCCGAACTTCTGGGTCTTTCGCTCGCTGTCGGAAAGTCGCAGCGGCAGCCGATCCGGCGTGAGGTGCGTCGGGCTGGCGATACCGTGCTTTTCGCAGCAGGGAGAAAAGCGGCGGAGACCAACCTTCCCGCTACGCCCCAGGCTGAGCCTATTCATTCGTTTGCAAGAAATCCTTGCTGACTCGCAATCAGCGCAGCTCCACAAGCCGTCTTCATGCCATCGAGAGCGACGGCTCGGCCATCAATCGCGTATTGGCTCGAGCCTTGGACGATCGCATAGGAGCCGCCGCACTTGGGGCATGAAACCTTGTGGCCAACACCGGCTGCGGGCCTACCGTCCAGGCTCGCGTGGCCAAAGCCTTCGAGCACCGTACCACCGTGATCCGTCGAATCACCCTTGCGAACGATAGGTTTCATAGCCCGGATACTCCGATGACAAAGATTATTAAGGAGAATGCAAACACGATTAATATCGAAAACCAAAAAAATCAAGAACAAATATCACAATTCCAATCATAAGCATCAAACCCAAAAATATGGTACAAATCCATGAGTAGAGGGCCAATCCGCGTGAAAATGGTTTTTTACTGAACATCATCGAGACAGCAGCACCCAACGCAACAGTCAAAAACATTGCCAATATTTTGTATAATTTAAATAAATTATCAAACACCGCAACCCCAGCCCACACTAAACAATGGCACGATTTCCACCGCTCCCCACTCTATGCTGATGCATGATACGTCTAAATAAAAACCAAACCCCCGTCGACCGCAAGATAATCCCATATATTAAAATTCAACACCAACTCTCTTTTCTATTTTGCTACATTCTATTCTTCAGTTTAAATTTATCCCGAAGACAACCATGCGCAATCAACGCGACATCTGGATTGTGGAACTTCCACTCAATCTCACTCATTTCAGATAAAAAATCCAACACTACTTGCATCTGTGCATGCGTGTAACTGTGCATAATCGATCGCAAGTTATCCTCGGCCTTCCCCATCCCCATATCACGCAACCTGTAGACGACAGTATCCGATATCACATCAGCATCATCAAAATCGACAATAGAAATTTTCATAAACAACGGAAGAAAGAAAGCGAATGCCGCTGGCAACATGAAGCCCAAGCATGCAGACGGATCGTGCGGATAGTCTTCGTTCAGCTCCCGCAACGTCACATCGAACCTCGCCCTATCTCTGAAAAACGTTTCAACCCCACGCGACTCAATCCCCCCCCCCGTACTAATCGCTTCATTAGCCGGGAATTTCACGTTTGAAAACACAGAGAAGTCAATGATCATTTTAGCAATCCATCACATTTTGCAACGCTCTCCCATGCTTTGATCGCCTCATTACGATGAGTCGCATCTCCGCCGGCAAAGCATTTTTTGTTTATCAAATCGCGCGCTTGCGCACATTCAACGTTACGCTGACGCATTACGAGTATCGTTGTCTGATCCATATTGGCTCGGCAAGACCGTTTTTCCCCCTTGCACGCGCGGTCGACTTCATCTTGAAGTCGTCGATGCTCACCGGGCGCACAATTCCCTGGCGCTTGCATTGTGTCCGCGATCGGGCTCACTTTGCTTCCGGAGCTATCGGTCGTCATCGAACTTGCCATCCAAACAATGGCACCGACACCCGCAAGCGCCCCGACGACGCCTCCAATAACCGTGCCGACCCCGGGAAACACCGCTGTTCCCGCCGCTGCCCCAAGTTCCGCGCCAGCAGCTACTGTTGCGAGCCCAAACGGATCCACGGCCGCAGTTGGCCCGTTGTCCGCGTAGGCGTACTTATTTGCCCCCGCGAGCAACCCGATCGGGTCCTGGTTCACGTAGCGCCCTATCTGTGGATCGTAGTATCGATGCCGGTTGTAGTACAGCCCAGATTCTTTATCACGGTACTGCCCCGGGAAACGGATCGGATTGTCGATTTTGTCAGCAAACTGGTGCTGCATTTGCCCATATGCGTCGAAGTCAGCTGCCCATACAACATTGCGATTCTCGTCAAGCAACTCCTGCGGCGTGCCCAGATGATCGCAAAGGTAGTGGCAGCGCGTACGCCCCTCCAAGCGAGCAAGAGGTCCGCGATGATCCGGGTGCGGGATGTAGGTCACGACGGCATCGTCGCGAGCGGTTGTGCCCGCATGCAACTCCTGCAACATCCAGTCGCCGTCCCACACCGTTTGTGGTTCTCGCTTAGCTGCATCGTCGATGCGTTTCCTTTTATTCAATCAGGCGCCCGTTTTAGGCGCATAGTCGCAATATCAACGGTTCCCGCGGAGGCCGTACTGGTTCGAGCCTTGGACGATCGCATGGGAGCCGCCACACTTGGGGCATGAAACCTTATGGCCAACACCGGCTGCGGGCCTACCGTCGAGGCTCGCGTGGCCAAAGCCTTCGAGCACGGTACCGCCGTGATCCGTCGAATCACCCTTGCGAACGATTGGTTTCATAGCTGAGACATTCTCCGACAGCGAATAACGTCGCGCAGGATAATTTTGTATGCAAAGACCATATACCGAGCAAATCCAAACAAAACTCACATAAAACATCAAAGGAAATACATCACAACTCCAACAACCCACATCACACCGATGAACGCGGTCCACATCCACGACAAAACCGCCACCTCTTTTCGAAAGGGTTTGTCACTCAACATCATCGACACAATCGCATTCAAATTCACAGCCACACACATATCCAGGATGTCTTGCAATTTATCAAATTTCAGCCATCAACAACATCTATCAATTAATCAACCAGATGAACTTGACTTGATCATCCTCAATCGCCCGCATCCCGGAGAGCCCAGCCTCCATATTACATAGCAATCCGCCTCGCGAATTTATCGATTGAACGCCTACTTCTTTGTGTCACGGTTATCAGAATGATTCACATTCGGCTTGGGGCAGTATGAATCAGAAGTTTTATCCGACGTCCACGCGAGTCTAAAATAATAATCTCCGCGATCTGCATCACGAGACTCAATGATCAAACTCACTCCACCTCGACAGAACTTAAGCGCCTTATAGCCAACCGATGCCTCTATGTCTGCCTCCTCCCAACCCGAACGAGGGGCGCTTTTCTTGTAAAATTCAATTGTCTGCGACGGATTCAATTGAGAGTGAAGGTAACCCCTCAAGACCACAAGAGAATTTTTATCAAATGACGTTGGTCCATCGACCCATCGATCTCCCTCATGAATCGTTATCCCCTTCAAATTCTCCTGAAGACCCGAAACACCGAATTTTTGAGCAGGAACACCCTCAACGAAACGCGTAATACGATCCGTACCAACCAAAAACAGAATAATAGAAAGCAACGCAGATGCCACATAAAGAAATCTTTTCTTTTTATTCACTTCACCACCCCGGCAAGTTTTTAAATACCCTGGCCATGTAATCAACCGGCTGAAACGCAAACCCCGGCGTACCAAAGCCAGCCTCAATCGCACTACCCGATGAATTAAATGAGTATGCGCCTCCGATACCCACTAGGCCAGGACCAAAGAAAGCAGACACCCCGGCACTGGCGCCAGACACGAAATCGTCGACGTCCTGAGGGGTATGTTTTTTCGCACAAAGCGTTCCCGCAGTTAGCGATATTCCGAATTTTTGAAAGAATGTCTTCTTCGTTCCATCAGCATTCGGCAACCAAGGCCCCACTACCGATGAGGGCGCGCCATGAGCAACCCCATATCCTATAAACAGGCTACCGTTTCGCGTATAAATGACATCAGCAGTTCCTATTGATGAACTAACGGCGAGATGGTAAAAATCCGAAGCGCCCGGCGCACTCATCCCACAAAGCGACGGATCCGCCAAACACGCGCTATCGTCAAGACCCAACGCATCCGTGCGCCCAATCGGATTGCCGTGGACGTAAGAATAGAAGTTCGCCCCCGCTTTCAGGCCGATCGTAGTATCGATGCCGGTTGTAGTACAGCCCCGATTCTTTGTCGCGGTACTGCCCCGGGAAGCGAATCGGATTGTCGATTTTGTCGGCAAATTGGTGCTGCATTTGCCCATAGGCGTCGAAGTCGGCCGCCCAGACGACGTTGCGATTCTCGTCGAGCAACTCCTGCGGGGTACCAAGATGATCGCAAAGGGAGTGGAAGCGCGTACGGCCCTCCAAGCGGCTGGGGCGTACTCATTCGCTTGCGAGAAATCCCTGCTGGCTCGCAATCAGCGATGCCCCACACGCTGTCTTCATGCCATCCAGAGCCACGGCGCGACCATCTATCGCGTACTGGCTCGAACCCTGAATGATCGGGAATGCCCCACCGCATTTGGGACACGCGACCATGTGGCCCATACCGGCCGCTGATCTCCCTCCCAGATTTGAAGAAGCAAACCCGTCTAGTACGGTGCCACCATGGTCTGTGCCGTCACCGTTTCGAACTATAGCTTTCATAGTACAAACGCCTCGATCAACAAAATGAATCAGAAAACCAATTTCATTCAGATGCCGTGTCGACTTCACCTTCAGCGTCAGCTTCTCGAACAGCAGTTTACCGCAGACGCCCTTTGTCAAAAAGGCGAACAATCGCTGCCTGCTCGCCCAATCGAGCAACGTCTAACGGAGTCTGCTCGAACTCGTTCCGCGTGGTTCTTTTCGCGCCGATCTTCAAAAGAAATTTTGCCGCGTCAACCTGGCCCATCATGGCAGCCTGATGTAGCGGCGTGTTACCCAAATCTCCCGCAGCATTCACATCGGCCCCCGCATCGACCAAGATTTTCATATCGTCGACAGCGCCAACACGAGCAGCTAGATGCAAGAGGGTATCGTCCACAGCCCCCCGTTGATTCGGATCAGATATTTCCAGACCCAAAAATTCGGGGTGGCCCTTATATTTTTCGAAGACTGACTTCAACTGGTCTTTTGAGGACATTGTGCACATTTCCTATTATGCTCATCCTTCAAATTCTGAAGGCTATTCTTCCATCCCGTAATTTTTTCGTCATGCCGCCCTGGCAGCCATTTTTCGCCCCATGCTTCATACGGGTCAATGCATTGCTCTGCATGATCGATCTGACAACGTTGAACAATCGTTCCCGCCGGGAGACGGCGGTGTATCACAGAACCGTTTAGCCTTGGCAGGCCTCATCGGAAGCGAAGCAAACCTTCCAACGGCGAAAGAAAAGAGTCGCGGGGCACAAAGTGCCATTCGCAAGCTTCTGAATCGAACACCGCAATCTGATCGTAGTCGTCTACATCCGCTCTGATATCCGAATCCGCGTCGCACAGCGCCTTGAGTGCATCGCTCAGCATGCGCACCTTGCTGCGCGGTTCGATGACGAGATATTCTTCGCGCCAAGCGTAGATACCCGCGGATTCGAACAATCCCTGCATCGTCATCAGCGCTTGGGCCTCGATGGCGATGTCGCGCGCTTCCGGTCGGGCGGGTTGCAGGTGCCCGACTCCGGCGAGCCGTCCGCCCGGCCGTTGCAGGACCCGATAACCCTTGGCGCGCCAACCCAGGTGCACCACGATCGGCTTTTGGGTGACGCCGTCGACCAAGAATTCCCGTTCGAGACTCGATACAGGGGTGGCTTGGTGCGTTTCGCCCGTTTGCCCGAACAGCGCCAGGGTGTCTAGCAATGCGTCGAATCCCCTTAGATAGCAGCGCGGCACAGCGTCGTCGGTCGTTGCCTTGCTCACTTGTCCGTATATGCCGTCCTCCAGCCGACGCACGACGTATCCGTCGAAAGACATGGCCGGGCCGACAGCGTCGGATTGGTGAGAAATTTTCATCAAGGTTCTAGCTCAAAATTCGAAGAAGAGGGTGTTGCGGCCGCCGAACTTCTGGGCCTTTCGCTCGTTGCCGGAAAGTCGCAGCGTCAGCCGACCCGGCCTGAGCAGCGTCAGGCTGGTGATATGACGGTCGCAAAGCCGCTCGATTTCTGCCAGCCGCGTTTTCCGCAGCAGCGAGAAAAGCGGCGGAGATCGACCTTCCCGCTATCGC
This sequence comes from Trinickia sp., assembly GCF_051953405.1. GTDB lineage: Bacteria > Pseudomonadota > Gammaproteobacteria > Burkholderiales > Burkholderiaceae > Trinickia. The sequence goes on from NZ_JBQCIV010000125.1 coordinate 46,204, forward strand.
CCAACGGCTGAGCCAATTCATTCGTTTGCGAGAAACCCTTGCTGGCTCGCAATCAGCGATGCTCCACAAGCCGTCTTCATGCCATCGAGAGCGAGGCTCGGCCATCAATCGCGTATTGGCTCGAGCCTCGGACGATCGCATAGGAGCCCCCGCACTTGGGGCATGAAACCTTGTGGCCAACACCGGCTGCGGGCCTACCGTCTAGGCTCGCGTGGCCAAAGCCTTCGAGCACGGTACCACAGTGATCCGTCGAATCACCCTTGCGAACGATAGGTTTCATAGCAGAGACACCCTCCGACTGCGAATAACGTCGCGCGGGCTAGTTTTATATGCAAACATCATATGTTAATCAATTTCAGACAAAATTCACATATTCGACAGACTTGAAATGTCAGGCCAGGCTCCGCAATATACATCTCCCTTGAGGATTTCGAGTTCCAGGCATTCGTCCAACCAACCCTATAGTATTCGGATTCCCCTGCACTTGCGCCCTCAACGCGTTGTCGACATCCGTCCCGACGCGCTTCCGCGCGCCCTCCCCCGTCAAAATAGAATCGAAACTCGAACCGCAATTCATTTATCCGGCGGGCAATAGGATTCTAGCGCAGAGTATTCCGTCCACACGGCACCCAAATAGTAGCTTGTAGTCGATCCGTTATTAGATGCATCGACAAACAAACTCACTCCGTTCTTACAGAATTTGACAGACTGACCATCCCCCCCTTTCCGCGAATCAACCTCAATCCAACCTAGACCACGCGCGACGCTTCGATAGTAGCTAATGATCTCAGCCGGCGCGGCGTTGGAGCGGAGATTTCCACTCACTCCATCTATCGAATTCTTATCAAATGCAGATGGAGATTCTATCCAACGATCATCATCACGAATCTTAATTTTTTCAAATTCATTTTTAATAACTGCCAAACCAACTTTTTGTGTCGGAATACCTACAAAAAAACGGACCACCCGCTCTCGACCAATCAACAATATCGAGATAGAAAGAATCGCGGATGCCACATAGAGCAGCTTATGTTTATTTTTCATCCCACACTCCGCCTAGGCAGGCAAATTACGCAAAAGCGGATGAACATCCCCAACGAACCCCAATGAAGCCAAAGAGTAACAATGCGACACAGCAGTCCATCCACCAGAGCCTACCGCTTCGCACCGAAATTTCAAAAACGAGCGCAATAAACATTCTCCAAAATTCACTCATTGCTGTGCGGACAATACGCATCAAGTCCCTTTGACGCCGCCCATGCCACCCCAAGATAGTAGTCAATCCCAGCAGCATCACGGGAAGCAACGATGTTCAAGCTCATCGCATTCTTGCAGAATTTGACGGTCCGCTCGCCATTTCTATCCTTAACACCAGCCTCGACCCAACCCAGCGGGGGCAAGGCTTTCCTGTAGTAATTAAAAATATCATCCAAGCTGGCGTGCGACTGGAGATGACCACTTACAGCATCGATCGAACTCTTATCGAACGATTGCGGCAACGAACTCCAAACATCTCCATCGCGTATCTTTATCTTCGCAAATTCCATCTGAAGCGTCGAAACAGCAACTTTGTTTTTTGACACACCAAAGAGAGACTTTACGAAATTCTCCCGTCCAACAAAAAGAATCAAAAGACAAATTACAGCGGATACCACATAAAGTACCTTATGTTTAAATTTCATTTACTCCACCCAGGCAATCCAGTGAATAGCCGATGCATGTACTCAACAGGTTGGAAAACCACCCCCGGCGTTCCTAAACCAAATTCAGCAGAAGACCCCGTCGAATTAAAGGCATACGCTCCCCCAACACCATAATAGGCAGATACTCCCGCACTAGCTCCATCCACGTAGTTATCAACTTCCTGCCCACTCCAGTGCCTCCGCTCGTCGTATCCGGAGGCGCGGGAGGCGTATCGAGCCCCACGTCCGCCACCAGCCATGCGCGCTACGGCGGCCGGCCACGTCCTTCGTGGTGCTGCCAGCGGTGCGCTGAGTCTCCTTGTGCAGCGCGTCGCACTCGATACCCTTGACTGGTGAGACCGCCCATCGATGCCTGCGTCAAATTCAGCCGTCGTCCTCTACTGAGGATGTTCATTGGTTAGCCTCATAAGAGTTTCGTGCACATCCTTGTCATAATTGATTGCTTTGGCGATATACGTCCTAACATCTTGCGCCATCAATGGATCAGGATCTAAAAAGGTTAGCCTCACCAATTTAATTAGCTCCTCCTTAGAAGGCTGCCTTTTTAACCACCAATGAAATGCTCCATTTCTATCATGTTCAGCCCCCTGTTCGTCCCCAGGCGAGTAAAGAGAAAGCTGCCCCAAAAAGAGTTCATCGGGATACATCCCAAAGATCTCCCATTCAGCGGGAAACATCATGAGCTTAAGAAATTCCACTTTATTCATCGACCTATCCCCTCACACCTCTGGACCTTCGACTTCTCCGCCCATCGTCCGGAAGATGGCGCACGCGTCCACGTCACCCGATTGACACAGCGCCTTCGCAGCTCCTTTTACCGAATCATGGATCACAAAAAAATCACCAAATGATCCAAGCAACTTCCCGAAACTGAAAATCTCACGCTGCCTTTTCGTCAGAATAATTTTAGCTTCATCGGAGAGTTTCTTGCAAAATCTCGTTTGTGCGTTACTCATGCGAGCTGCATCCGCTGAAGAAAACGGCTTCCATGTCTCGGTGCTTACCCTGGGGCCGTCGTTCTTTCCAAGATGAATATGGTCGGGGCCATGTTCAGCTCGATAATCCGTCACATTAGGACCGGGATTAGCATGAATAGACGTTTCTCCCGTTGCTCCGGGGATGTCCTTTCCTATGTCAACCAGGCCAAGTGGATCGAACCGGTTTATCGGATCTTGTTTCGCATATGCATACGGGTTTAACCCGCCGGCGAGCCCAATCGGATCCTTGCTGATGTAGCGCCCGACTTTTGGATCGTAGTACCGGTGCCGGTTGTAGTGCAACCGCGATTCGCGATCATGATACTGCCCGGGAAACCGAAGCGGATTGTCGACTTCTGCGACAAACTCTCGCCTAGCTTCACCGTAACCATCGAAGTCCGCGGCCCATACGACCCTCCGCGCGTCGTCCACTAGTTCCTGTGGCGTACCAAGATGATCGTTCAGGTAGTGATAGCGCCGCCCGCCCGAGATTCGGCTAAGCGGCCCCTGATGATCCGGATGCGCAACAAAGGTCACAACGACATCCGTTCGCACCGCCGCGCCCGCATGCACTTCTTGCAGCATCCAGTCGCCGTCCCAAACGAACAACGTCAAGCGTGGTAGCTCACCGGTCACCGTGTGAACCTTGGCGATTCGTCGCCCGAGCGCGTCGTATCGATATTCGGTGCGTGCGCCGTCGCTTTGCTCGACGCTTACGAGCCGATGCGCAGCGTCATATCGATAGCGCATCAGTTGGTTCGCCGATGCAGTTGTCTTCGCCTCGGCAGCCGCTTGCCGCGATAGCAACTTGTCGAGCATGCCTGACGGCTTCGAGACAAGCACGTTTGAGCTTGCTTGTGCGGTTTGCTCGGTTCGATTGCCGTGCCCGTCGTAGTCAAATCCATGCAGAACCGCAACTTCGGCGTCCGCATCGATGAACTGTATCAATCTGTCGCCAACGGCGTGCGACTCGCTTCGCGCTAGGGCCGACTCGGATAGGCGATCCCCCACTATGCGAGCAAGCAGGTTACCCGCTGGGTCGTAGCGATACGTTTCACTCGTTACGTCCGCGACGGCTTCGCCGCCGCTAGGCCGCATAACATGAATGAGCCTTGCAAGTGGGTCGTAGCTGTAGTGCTTTTCGCCGCGCCACGCATCCTTCAGGCTCACTAGTTGCCCCGCCCGGTCATAGTCCCACGTACGCCACGGGCGCGGCTCCGCGCGCGGTCCGCCGCGTTCGTCCAGATCTTGAAGGCGTTGGGACGCGATACGCCCCGCCTCTGTATATGCAAGAAGCTGTGCGACCGTTCCCTGCGTAGCAAGGACCGCACGATGTAGCGCGTCGCGCTCAAAACTCGCCAGCGACACACCGTCGAGCAAGACATCGTGAACATGGCCGCTGCCGTAACGCTGCCAAGCCAATTTGCCGGTACCGGGAACATACAATTCACTGCGATTTCCCGCCGCGTCGAGCCGGTGTTGCAGCCGCCAGACACGCCCGTGGTGCGACTGAATCTCTGCGGTCCGGCGCCCAGCGGCATCGTACTCATAGGTGATCTGCGAGGCCTCGCCCGCTTCCGGCTCGTGCCGTGCCTGTGTCGGAAGCCCCCTCTCGTCGAATGCAAACGTCGTCCGCACGCCATCACTGCCACGACGCTCGATCAGATGCCCGCGGTTGTCATAGAGCAAAGTCGTACTGAGTTGCCCGTCGCGCCCAAAGTCGATGCGCTCGACAAGTTCGTCGGCGCCGTTGTATCGGAACTGCTGGCGTCGGCCATCGAAGCCTACCTGTGCCGCGATACGCCCGCGCATATCGTAAGCGAAGCTGCTCCGCTCCCCTTTCGGGTTGATCAGTACGGTCAACCTCCCCTGATCGTCGTATTCGAATCGATGAGTACCGCCAACTGCGTCGGTCGCGATCAGCGGCCGGCCATACGCATCCCACGCCACTCGTTGGATGCGGCCCAACGGATCGATATGGGAAACGGGTCGCCCCGCGTCATCGTACGCAATCTTCCACTGCCCCAAGCCAGCCGGTTCGATCACCGTAGGCTGCCCCGCCGCATTCAGCTTCGTCTTGCTTGTCTGCCCGAGCGCATTCGTTTGGCTGACCGGACGCCCTAGATCGTCGTAGCCATACTGCGTGGTGAACCCCGAGCAGTCCGTGCGCGCTACGAGCAAACCCGCATCGTTCCACTGCATGTGAGTCACGTTACCCAACGCATCGGTATGCGCAACCGGCAGCCCCTTATCGAATTCGGTCGACTTCGTGTTTCCGAGCGGGTCGATTTCTTTGACAAGATGCCCCTCGGCATCGTATTCGCGCTGCCAGATCTGGCCCGCCGGATCGGTGATGCGGATGGGCAAGTTCTGTTCGTTGTACTCGATGCGCGTCAAGTATCCAGCCGCGTCTCGAACCGCAACCGGATTACCACGCTCGTCGCTAACGGTTTGCGTCCTTCGGCCCAACGCATCGACGCGTGCCGAGACGTTGCCCTTGTCGTCGAATTCGGTGATTTCGATACTGCCATCCGGGTGAACGATCTGGTCGATCATCCACAGCCCGTTATGGCGATACGCGGTCACGTTGCCCATGGCATCCGTAACCCTCGTGCTTTGCGTAGCCGGCGCGTACTCGAACCGTGTTTCGCGGGTGACCATCGGCTTGCCGGCTTCGTCTCGCGTAAAACCGTATGTGCGCACGCAGCGTGCGGACGGTGCATCGCCGTCCCACTCGGACACGAACGTGGCACCGGCAGGCGTCTCGTAGCTTGTCAGTAGATGGTTGTGGTAAGCGTATCGCCAAACACCGCCACCCTGATCGACTGCTTTAATCAGATCGCCGTGGTCGTCGTATTCGTAGGCCGCGAGCTTCGTTTTCGAATCGCCCTGCTCGTCCAACAGATGGACTTCGGTCACGCGACCTTGATCGTCGTGTCGGCACCCCACGTTGTACACGTTGTTCCGTATTGCTTGGAGGCTGCCGCTCTGCGTGTAGGCGAACGAGAGCGATTGCCGGTCTCGCGTCTCCAGCCGGCACAGTTGCCACTGGTTGGGAATGACCGGATGCGGTTCGTACGTTTCAACGGCACCATCGGAGAAACGCACAGCGTAAACCGCATGCCCGTCGCGATCGTCGAGCCGAACAAGCGTGTACTTTTCCAGCGGATGAAAGTGTTCCTGCCCGACCTCGAGTAGGGGAAAGTTCAAGCGGCGGCCATCGAAATCGATATAGACGAGCTTGCCCGCACCGTCTGGCGCCGTTTCCAGCCGCACCTCGGTCGCGTATTGGAGCTTCCAGGCCGCGCCGAGGCTACCGGCCCGCTGATCGGCGCTACGGTACCGGCGATTCCACCGAATCGGCAGCCGCCCCGGCAGCACGAAGTCGTCATGCTCGAGCAGTTTCTGACCAGTTGCAATGTCCACGGGGTGGGCCGACATCGCCTTACAAATGGCACAGTCAGCCTCGGTTACCGGCGCCAACGATTTCGCCGAGCCGCTGCTTTGCGTCACCGGCCCTTCTAAGTAAATCGCCGTGCCCTTCAAGTGAATGCCTGAGGCATCGATCGTGACCGTCCCACCAGGGCCAATCAACTGCGCAGTCTTCGAACCCGACAAGCTCGCCTGCCCTTGATCCGTAATCCGAATCTGGTTGCTCTCCGGGCTCGACACCGGCGCCGGCAACTGCGGGGCGAAGTCCGGCGACGGCTCGATCGGGTTCGCCTGATCGGCACTGACCGCATCGCCTACCGCTTTGCCTCGTACCGTCACGGTGTACGAATGGCCCACATGCGCAGTCCAGTCCTGTACCACGCGGTCCGTTCGACTAGTCCCCACCGTGCTCGCCATCTGCAAGCCGACATTGCGCAGATACAATCCGCCGACATTGACGTTGTACGCCATGCCAACATTGAACATGGCGCCGAGCCCCACGCTGCTCACGGAAGCCAGCTTCACCGTCTCCTGCTTATAGCCATCGGTGCTCAGCTTCCAATGACGCCCCACATGCCCGGTCTCGTCCCGCCCGACCGACTTGCTGCGGTCGTGACCCACGGTATGCGATTCGTCATGCTCGACCTCGATGCGCTGATCCTTCTCGGCGTGCAGCCAGATCTCCTCTTGCCCCTTCTTGTCTTCGAACCGCAGCGCATTCGCGTTGGCGGAAGTAGCGCCCTTGCTCGAACGCGTGAGAATGCCGCTTTGCGTCGCGTTCGCCGGCAGCGACCACGGTGGAACGTTCACCGCGTTATAGACACGGGAAATAATCAGCGGGCGGTCCGGGTTCCCGTCCAAAAACAGCACGACGCCCTCTTCTCCGATCCGAGGAATTTGGATCATGCCGAAGCCCTTGCCGGCCCACTGCTGTCCCACACGCATCCAACACGAGCTGCGATGATCCATTTGACCGAGGCGATCCCAGTGGAATTGGCCCTTCACCCGGCCTAGCGCATCGGTATAGATCTCCTCGCCCTTGGGGCCGACGATCGTCACCGTCTGGGGTCCCGCGATCACCGGGCGCTCGATGGTCAGCGGCGGACGGTAGGGAATCTTTTTGCGGATGCACGTGAAGCTGCAGCTGTACGCCGCCGCCCCATCCCCCGCCTGATAGTTGTTCTGCGCGCGGTGGGTGGCCGTCACCACCATGAACTGGTTGTCCTCGGGGTTCGTACTCGTGTGGTCGTAGTGGCCCTCGAGTTCGAAGTAATGCCTCGGCATCAGCCTGCGGCTGGTCGTCACGCCCGAGAAAATCTTGCTGCCCGCGGCCAGCGCCTCGGCCCGGAAACGCGCCAGTTCGTTGCCGCGATCGCCCGCCGGGTACGCGTGCGAGCCGAGGTAGTCGTAGATTTCGTAGGACGGCACATCGCCTTGCTCGATCGATGCCCGCTGCACGGCCGAGCGGCGTGCAGCAGGCACCTTGTAGTCGACCGTCTTGATCGCCGAGACATTCGACTCCAAGTGCCGCGAACCGTGGAACGCGGTGACGACATCAACGTCGTCCAGAATTTCGTCCTGCGAATACAGCAGCGATGCACTCAGCCCGCCGATCGGTTTCGCTGTGGTCGAGCTGTCGGTCACGACGAGCTTGTGGCCCGTCTTCGTGTGCTCGAAATAGAAGAACAGCCCTTCTTCCTCCATCAAGCGCAGCGCAAAGGTCAGATCCGTTTCTCGGTACTGGGTGCAGTAACTGCGATTGGGCGTCGGCTTCGACAGCCTAAACTCGAACGATGCAAGCGCGCCGTATGCCCGAAACACCTCCGAAAGAATGCTTTGTGCCGTCTCTTCCTGGAATATCCGCTGGTCTTGCCGCCGCGAGAGCATCCATAGCCACGGCCGCAGCGTCGCGCGATAGACCGTGAGCCCACCGTCGGTATCCAGATGCGAAAAGTTCGTGACGTAGCCGTGAAAATGCCGCCTTTCCGAACTCGCCCACGCGGTTGTCAACTCGAGACTAAGCGTAACCGGCTGGCCAATCATCTGCTTCAATTCGATATTGGCGTCCTGCGATGCAAATCGAACATCGATTTCGTAGACCAGCGACAACCCTTCGGCACAGTGAAAATCGATTGGAACCAGTTCCGAACGGCCGGTCATCGGAGTCTTGGCACCGATAAGACGTTTATTCTGAAGCCGCAGAAAGGTCGATGAACCGAGGATATCCATAGCAGATTTGTCGATACGTCACATCAAACTTGCCACGCACGATATGTGCGGGCATCTATTGCCTTCACATTCGCGAAAGCGGCTGCCGCTGCCATCGAAGCAATGCAAAGCACGCCAAAACCGATCACGCAGGGCGAGACTGGGTCAATGCATGTACCCGATCAAGACGCCAGCGCCGAAGCCGGCCTGCAATCCCGCCGACCGACCGTGCATAAACAGCAGCGCCGGTGCTTGAAAGATGGCCTCTTCAGCCATCCAAATCCGAGACGGGCTGGTGAGCCCGAATGCGAGCTTGGCTGAATTGATCCCGAGCAGCATGACCGTACCCGCCTGGCTCACGACTACGCCGGCAGATCCATCGAGATAAACCGTCGCGCCCTGAAGATCCGAACGAGTCAACTCGTCGCCTCGAAACGCACTCGTCATAAAGACCGCACCGCCGCTCGGAAAGTCGAACGTCGAACCAGCGCCGCCAACATTGCGGCCAGCGACCTTCGGCACCTTGATCTCGGGAATCGTGAACCTGGGCAACCTGATGCGAGGCAGCTTCAGTCCCACACCAAACCCTACGCCTACGCCCCCGTAGTAAAAGCTCTGCGCTCGCTCGTTCGGAGCGGTCAAAATAATGTCGCCACCGGTTGCCATCACAAATTCGATGCTCGCCCCGCCACCGGCCCCGGTGGAATACTTCCAGCCGCTTTTTCTCAACCACGACATTCGGCGGCACTCCTCAACCGGCTTGCCTGTTGCGCCGCGGCAAATTCAGCACGCCGCACAGGACTGCAACGCCACCCATAAACCCGAGGACGAGCGGCGTATCCCAAATCGCTGCAAACGCATCGACCGTCGCACTATGACTGGGATCGTCTGCCAGATATCGGACGGTTACCGCTTCGCCCTCTTTCATTCTCGAGACAAGACCACCTTGGGGATAGGAGATACGCTCGCCTGCATTCGTGACGAACTCGATTTGCGGATGGTATCCGCCGGCATTGAGCCGAACGACCCGCCCCGGCGCAATACTCGATGCACGCAAGAATTCCCGAGTCGACTGTGCACTCCCCGCTGCGCCAACGAGTAAGCCGATGCCGATGACGATTGCGCTGATGGATTTGAACATGAAAGACTTCTGGCCCATTGGTTCTTGTTTGCGGATGCTCCCGCTTTTGAGCCCGCGATTCTAATTGCAAACGGTCGGCGCGTAAATCGATTAGACGGCACGAAAACGATACCACCCCACGCAAGCAACAATTACCTAAAATCACCACCAACGCATGACAAAATGAAATTTTTACCTCGCCACTCGCACAATGAGATTCACTCGGCCGCCATCGGCAATGCATTGCCTCCAGCCCGTACTCCGCGTATATTTCGGCCCGCGCTGCCAAAATGCATGCCGAACAAACCGTAGCGCCAATTACAATTCGGCCGCCGAACCGATACTTGATACAAGGCTACTCCATGGACGACTTCGAATCGTTGCTACCGTATTTCGAGCGCGAACTCAATCAACTGCGCCGAGACATGCTGCGATTCGAGCAACAACACCCAGCGGCGGCGGCCCGGCTATCGATGTCCGGGGGACAAACCGACGATCCTCATGTCGAGCGCATGCTTCAACGCGCGGCCCTGCTCAATGCGAGGGCCGCGATGCGCATCGACGATCACTATCCCGAGTTCACCGATGCGGTAATTGAAACGGTTTTTCCCGCCTATTTGAGGACGATTCCATCTTGCTCCATCGCCCAATTCGATGTTGCAGGGATGTTCGACGGTCTCACCAGCGCGGTCTCAACGCCGAGAGGCACCGAATTGGAGCACCGCCCGTCGCTGTGCCGATTCAAGACAGCGTGGGATGTGACGCTCTCCCCGCTCAGCATTACGCGCGCGCAGTTCTCACAGCCGACCGTTGCCCCCGTTTTGCCTGCCGGAGCATTGCCGAGCGATATGGTCGGCATCGTTTCCATCGAATTTGCCGCACCGGATCAAGTGCTGGCGTCCGGGAATGACCTCCTGCCGCAGACGCTACGCGTTTATTTGCACGGCGATCGGTTTCTCGCGGCGGCGCTCATCGATGCCCTGCTATTGCATCCGCTGACAGCATTCGTTGAAGCAAACGGTAGCCGCCGCTGGCAGGCGCTCGAAACCAACCCAACGTCTGCAGTCGGTTTCGCCGATGACGAAGTGATCGTCGAAGAGCCGAGCCACGCCCAACAGCCAGCGCTACGATTGCTGCTCGAGTACGCCGCCTTTCCGCATAAGTTTCGATTCGTCGACATCGATTTCGCCGCACTGTTACGCACGGCCGGTGCTTGCAACAAACTTGCGTTGCATTTCCCGATCGCGGCGAAAGCGGCGGATGCATCGACGATACAGCGTTTCACCCAGTTGAACGCGCAACATTTGCAGCTGTGTTGCACGCCCGTCATCAACCTCTTCGACGCCGATGCGACGCCCGTCGATGTTTCGGCGGACGCGCAGACGTACCCCGTCACCCCACCTAGCGGCGACGGCGCGGCCTCCGTCATTCATTCGATCACCTCCGTGCGCATGATGCGTGGCGCCGAAGGCGGCACGCCCGGCGCCGAGATACCCGCGCACAAGTCGTTGCAACATTGGTCGCCCGCAGGCGTGTTCTGGCTACAGGAAATGAATAGCTGGGAAATCGGGCGCGGCACCGAGATTCGGCTCGTCGATCTCGACGAACGACCTGTAGTGCCCGACGCGTCCAAGCTTGCCATCAAGCTCACGTGCACGAACGGCCAAGCGCCGACCATGATCGAGATCGGCGCACCCGCCGGCGATCTTCATAGCGAGGAATTGAATCTAAGCGGACCGATTCGGATGCTGGTGAACCCGTCCGCGAACAGTCAACCGCCAGTCGAGGACCGCGCGCTCTGGCGGCTGCTATCCGCCCTATCGCCTAACCATACGGCACTCTCGCCTTCCGGCCTCCCCGCGCTGCAAGCGTTGCTCCATCAGATTGCAAAAACAGGCTCGCCGGATTCGAGTCGATATATCGCCGGTATGACACGGCTCAACGCGCGTTCCATCAAGCGCGTCATCAACATCGCGGCCATTCCGATGCCGATTTTGGTGCCTGGGATTCAGGTTGCTTTGACGATAGACGCAACCGCGTTCGCGGGCCACCCACTCCACACATTCACACAGATGATGGAGCGCTTCTTCTTGCGGTTCGCGCAGGGAGACTGCATTGAGTTGGTGGTGACGTCGAAGCTCGGCACAGAGATCTATCACGGCGACCCGCAGTTGGGGCCCGCGGAGTTCGCTTTGGGATAACGGACTTAGTCGCGGCGACTGCCGCGGCTAGTCGCGTCCCGCTCTCATTCACTTGCGCGCCCGCCGCGTCGATCTCGAGATCAAATCGTCGATCACGGGCGCGCCCTGTTTAATCAAGAAGTCTCGAAACAGCCCCGTTACCTGCGAGATGCGGCGATCCGCCAGCGTGACGACGTACCATTCCCGTTCGATCGGATTGCCGGGAAACGGTAGCGGCCCCAACAGCCCCGCCTGCAATTCGAGCGCGCAAGCGTGTAAAGAAAGAAACGCGATGCCGAGGCCCGCTTCGGCCATCTGCTTGATCGCTTCGTTGCTCGACAGCTCGGATCCCAAATGGAACTTCAGGCCCGAGGCTTTGAACAGATTCTCGACGGTCGTCCGAGTCCCTGCGCCGCGCTCGCGCACGAGTAGGTGCGCCGCTTCGATATCCTTCAACGCCACCCGCTTGCGTCGCATCAACGCGTGCCCAGGCGCGGCAACGAACACCATCGGATGCTTCGCGAATTCGACCGCGTGCGTGCGCAACTCTTTGGGAGGACTACCCATGACGGCCAAATCGATTTCGTGCGCCGCGAGCATGCGAACGATGTCCTCTCGATTGCCCACCTTGAAATACGTTTTGACCTGAGGCCGCGTCTCCGTGAATTTGACGAGCAACGGCGGGATCAAATATTCCGCCGTGGTGATCGCCCCAATCCGCAACGTACCGCCGAGCACCCCCGTGAGCGCCGTGACCTCGTCGGCCGCTTCGCTCCACAAATGCAAGATCTCCCGCGCATAACGACCGACGATTTCCCCCGCTGTGGTCAACTGCACGCCGCGTCCCACCCGTTGTAGCAGTGCCGCGCCCACCGCCTCTTCGAGCAATCGGATCTGCAGCGAAACCGCAGGCTGGGTGAGATTGAGTTCTTCCGCCGCCCGCGACACGCTACCGAGCCTCGCCACCTGATCGAGCGCCTTCAGTTGGCGGAACGTCGCAGCCTTTCCTATAAGTGAATACATATAGGTCGCCTATAAACATTAAATTGTCTTTACCCAACCAGGACTATATCGTCGAATCTCGAAAGCCGACATCCCTATCGCATCCTGAGTGGAGCCTTGCCATGAACAACGCACTCTTCACCCCCGTGGCGGATCGCGCGACGTGCGTGCCTCGTATCGTGATCGTCGGCGGCGGCGCCGGCGGCCTGCAATTGGCCACACGCCTGGGCAGCACAGTCGGGCGAAAGGGACTCGCCGAAGTCGTGCTAGTCGATCGCTACCCGACGCATTTTTGGAAGCCGCTCCTGCACGAGGCAGCCTCGGGCCATCGCGATCCGGCGTCCGATACCATCGAATACGCGGCGCAGGCGCGTCAGTACGGCTTTCATTTCGTTCAAGGCGAACTGCAACAGGTCGATCGGATCCAACGGCTCGCCACGCTCGGCGCCGTGCTCGATGCGGACGGCGTCGAAATCTTGCCGCAGCGCGTGTTGCCCTACGACGATCTCGTGCTCGCGGTGGGAAGCGTGACGAATTTCTTCGGCGTGCCCGGCGCATCGCAGTTTGCGCTTCCGCTCGAAAACGTCGAACAGGCCGAGGATTTTCGGCGTAAGTTTCTCGCTGCCTGCGCAAAGGCCAACCATTTGGCGGAGCAGCGGCCAGAGCAACCGGTGCAGCCCATCTGCATCAACGTGATCGGAGCAGGCGCGACCGGCGTGGAATTGGCCGCCGCATTGCGGCACGCGAGCAATCAGCTCGCCGCATATCGCTTCAAGTCGTTGCTTCCCGATCGCGACGTCCGCATCCGGCTCATCGAAGGGAGCGCGCGCATCCTGCCTGCGCTCGACGAACGGCTTGCGACGCGCGCCCACGCCCAACTCGGGCAATTGCACATCGAAGTCCTGACGGGCGTGCGTATCGCGCAGGTCGCGCACGACAGTATCGCGACGGCGACGGGCGACCGGCTAGCCAGCGACATCACCATTTGGGCCGCCGGGGTCGCCGGGCCCGCGGCTCTTCGCGAGATCGGCAACCTGAGGTTGAACGCGTCGAACCAGGTGATCGTCACGGAAACGCTGCAAACGCCGGACGACCCGCATATCTTCGCGTTCGGCGATTGCGCCGCCTGCTCGTCGGACGGTACGAGCCGCGTTCTGCCGCCGCGTGCACAGGTGGCTCACCAGCAAGCCGTGTATCTGAGCGCGAGCTTTGCACGACGCCTCGCCGGAAAGACGATCGCCGGTTTCACGTTCCACGACGCGGGCACAGTTGTCTCTCTGGGCCACGCCGGCGCGCTCTTTCAGCGGCAACTCGGGGTGCATCGCCGCTCGCTGATCGTCGACGGCTTGGCCGCATCGGGCCTCTATAAGGTGCTTTACCGCAAGCATCTGCTGGGTTTGCACGGCACCAAGCGCACCTTGCTTCGATCGATCGGCGACTGGTTGCGCGGCTGGAACGAGCCGTCGATCAAGTTGCATTGACCGTTTAGCGCGGCCGCAGCGGGCGTCGCAGCCATCGTCGCCGCGGCGCCTGCCCATCGCTGCCCATCGCTGCCGCTCGGCCATCGCTGCGCCAAGCACCGATGGCGCCGACGGCACGCCGGTGCGCGCTAGTGTCCTGACTAGGTGCGACCGCCTTTCGTTTCGTCCCCTTCTCGCCGCGGCGCCGCACCCGCGCCCTTCAGATTTCCCTCCATCTGCCGTTGTACAGGGGAGTTCACCTGCGCTGCGAACTCCGATCTTCAGCATCGAGCGCCGCCGATCCGCGAGCCTCGGGGGCTGATGCAATCGAACGAAAGCATTTTGAAAGATTACGAGGCACGTGGGGCCGCGATGCTTCGCCATTTCAATCTCGATGGACCACGGTGTCCCCACAGCAAGACCGGACAATGGAAGCCACGCTGATCCAAGTGCCCACACACCGAAGCCACCGGATGGCTGTCGGGATCGCGGCCGTTATCGTCTTTTGCGTCACACTGGCGGCATGGCCGTACCTCACCGTGCCGCTCGCCGTCGTGCCCGCGTTCGTGCCGATCTACGCGACCTCGGTGGTGCTGACGGAGGGATTGACAGCATTTTTGCTGTGGACGCAATACCAGGCATCCGGGCGCTTCTATTTCGCTGCCTTGGCGAGTTCATCCGCGTTCGTCAGCGTGGCCGCCGCATTCCACCTGGCCCTCTATCCCGGTGTGTTTTTTGCCGCGCACTCGCTCGGTACGGGGCGGCAAACGGCCATTTGGATTTGGCTGCTTTGGCGCGGCGGATTCGCCGTGCTGGTCACGCTCGCGCTGGCGGCCAGGGGCCGACCGCGGACCGATCCCGCCAAGCGGCGATCGTACGGACTCCTCATGATCGGCAGCTCGATCGTAGGCTCGGGGGCATTGTGCCGCTACGCCGCACGAGCGCGCGACCTGCTGCCGGACCTGGTTGTCAGCGGCGGATCGTATCGGCACTTGGCACTGAGCCCGGTCATGCTCTCCGTGACGGCGACTTGCTTCGCCGCGCTGGGGACCCATCTGTTCGTCACGAGACTGCGCACGCTGATGGACCTCTGGCTCGCGGTCGCGCTGTTCGCCGGGCTCGCCGATATCGCGCTGATGCTCGGCGCCGGCGCGCGCTATAGCCTCGGATGGTACGCGGCCCGCATCGCGTCGATGGTATCGGCCAGCGCGCTCCTCGGCATGCTGATGTACGAAACGAGCCGGACTTACTCGAAGCTCGCCGAGGCACACCGCTCGCTCAAGGAATTCTCCGTGCGCGACGGGCTCACAGGCGTATTCAACCGCGCCTATTTCGACGAGCGTTATCCGCGCGAGTGGGCGCAGGCTGGCACGTCCGCGTTGCCGCTCGCCCTCTTGTTGGTGGACGTCGATCACTTCAAGGCCTATAACGATGCGTTCGGTCACCTTGCCGGAGACGAATGCCTTCGTCGGATCGCGCACACGCTGGACAAGGCGTTAATGCATCCAGAAGACTTCGTCGCCCGCTACGGCGGCGAGGAATTCGTCATCGTGCTTCCGGCATGCGACGCCCTCACCGCCATGGCGACGGCGGAGCGCTTGCGGCGTTCGGTCGCCGAGATGGAATTGGCCGGGCCGGGACCGAGCGTGCGGCATGTCACCGTGTCGATCGGGCAGGCCTCGAGCGCTTCGCGTGCCGAACTTGACCCGTCCGCTCTGCTCGCGAGCGCGGATACGGCGCTCTACCGCGCCAAAACGTCAGGACGAAATCGCGTCGAATATGACGCGGGCGAATCGAAGGCCGTGGCCTGACAACCAACGACGGTCGAAAACTAGCCCCCTCGCGCGCCGGGGTCTGAGCGATCCGTCGCGCATGTCGCCCCGTCTTTACGCAACGCCAAGCACGGCTATCGCAGCGGGGCCACGACGCTATCGCCCATACCAGGCAATGCGATACGAAACAAGCTACCTGCCCCTGGCTTGGCCTCGAACTGCACCGTACCGCCGTTGAGCCCGATCGCCCAGCGCGCGATGGCCAACCCGAGCCCGGAGCCGCCCGTCGCTTTGGAACGCGCTGGATCGACCCGATAGAAGCGCTCGAAGATCCTGTCGCGATGCTCGGCCGCAATACCAGGCCCGTCGTCCTCCACTTCCACCAGCGCGGCCAGATCGGGGCCACGCCGCACGCGCACGACGATCTGCCCTCCCGGCTGCGTGTATTGAATCGCATTGCCGACCAGGTTGATCAATGCTTGTTCGAAAGTGGGACGGTCGAGCAATACGTCGAGTTCGGCTTCCTCCCGAAATGCGAGCCGCTGCGTCTTCTCTTCGGCCAAGACGCGCAGGCAATCGACTACACCCAACGACACCTCGCCTAGCCTCACGTTCTGAACATTCAACGCGGGCCGTTCCGAATCCGCACGTGTCAAGGTCAACAGCCCCTCCAGTAGCCGCGTCATCCGCTGCGCTTCCTCCAAGATGCTGCCGATGGCTTCTTCGTGGGATGCCGCGCTGGCTTCGCCTTTCAGCGCATTCTCTCCCTGGCTTCGAATCACCGCCAATGGCGTGCGCAACTCATGGGACGCATCGGCCGTGAATCGACGCAGCTTATCGAAGGCACTCTCGAGCCGATCCAAGGTGGCATTGAATACCCGCGCCAGGCGGTCGAGTTCGTCTCGTCGCCGGCCGACGGGAAGCCGCAGCGAAAGACCGTCCGCCGTGATCGATTCGGCTTGGCGTGCCATGTCGTCCACGGGAGAAAGGAGCCGTCCCGCCAGAAAGTAGCCGCCGGGCACGCTGACGAGCAACATCCCCGGCACGCTGACGAGCAGCACCCATAGCAACCGGTGCAGATTCTCGACGGTTTGCTGATCGTCCTCGGCCACGCCGATCCGCCACGCGCGCCCATCGATCCGGATCGAGGCCTCGTGTATCGCATAGTGCCGTCCCGATGGCGACACGCGAAACGCGTACCCGCCTTCATCGACATTCGCGGGGGCCGACATTCCCGTGCGCGTCCATGCGGCGCTGGCATGGACGAGGCGCCCGCCCGCCGCCGAAACATAGAAGAGGCACCCCGGCAACGCTTCTTCGACGGATGCCAAGCGGCCGGGCGCTTGCGAAACCGCGTTCGTCAGCAGAGCCGATACGCCGTTCAACCGCGCGCGCGACTGCGCTACGCAGCCGGATCGAAACGTCAGGAATACGCAGCCCGCGAACAAGAGATAGATCAGTACGATCGATAGCGAATACCAACAGGTCAAGCGCCAGCGTATCGTGCCCGCCCACGCTTTCATCGGTTCGGCTCCCGCAAGATGAACCCCACGCCGCGGATCGTATGAATGGCCGGGTACGCGAAGCCTTGGTCGATCTTCTTGCGCAACCGTGTCATATGGACATCGATGACATTGTCCAGCGGCACCGCTCTGACCGAGACGTTCCAGACGTCGCGCGCCAGCATTTCGCGCGTGACGACCGTGCCCTGGCGCCGCAATAAGTATTCGAGCAGTTCGAATTCCTTTGCCGTCAGATCGATCGCTTGCCCGCCGCGCAGGACATCGCGGGTGACTACGTTCATCTCGAGATCGGCGGCTTTGAGCACCACCGCACGCTGCTCCCCGCGCCCCCGCCTAAGCATCGCCCGGATGCGCGCCAGCAACTCCGGAACGGCGAACGGTTTGACGAGATAATCGTCGGCGCCGCGATCCAAGCCCGAAACGCGATCTTCGACGGTGTCCTTGGCGGTGAGAATTAAGACCGGGGTTTGCAAGTCGCGCTTTCTAAGCGTCGACAAAACATCGAACCCGTCGCGCCCGGGCAACATGACATCGAGCAATATCAGATCGAAATGGCGTTCGTTCACGAGGAAGAACCCATCCTCGCCCGTGTGAGCGATATCCACGTCGAACCCTTCGTACTCGAGGCTCTCCTTTAAAGCCTGGGCAAGCTTCGTTTCGTCTTCAACAATCAGAATGCGCATTGTCCGTGACCCAGCGTATCGACCTTCGCAAAAACCCAAGCATACCCGGACAGCGCGCGATCGAATGCGCCCAACGCGCGTACATCGACTTTCAAGCGTCTGCGGCCTTCAGATGCGAGTCGTCAAATCGATCATCCAGGCGGGCGAATGATCGACCGCGAAGGCTTCGAGCGTCTTGTCGAATCCACTCAACGTCAGCACGCCGAGCAGACATAGCATGCCGCCGAGCGCATATTTCCCCGCCTTGCCGAACGACCCGAGCCGCCCACGCCAGCGGCCCGCCGCGGCGCGCGAAACCGAGCCGAGCAGCAGCATGGGCGTGCCCGCGCCGAGGCCGTAGATCGCCATGAGCATCGCCACGTGGCTCAGATCCCTGCCCCGCGCGGCGAGTGCGAGCGCCGCGCCGAGCGTCGGCCCGATGCAAGGGCTCCACACCGCACCCAGCGTGGTGCCGATAATGAATTGACCGCCATTTCCCCCGAGATTGAAGTGGCGAAGCAAGGTCTCCCCACGCCCCGACAGGCCGCCGGCGAGGCGCGCGAAGCGATGCTGAAGCGCGGGCACCATCAAGACGCCACCCGCAATAACCAGCAGTAGTGCCGCAACGTAGCGTAACGCGTCCTCGTTCAATCCCAGCGTGGCGCCGACGGTCGCCAGAAAGAGCCCAATCGCACTGAAGGAGAGCATCACGCCCCCCGTCAGCGCCAGTGCCCCGAATCGCCCCGATGCCAGCGCACTCCCGAGGACGATCGGCAGTAGCGGCAATACGCAGGGCGACAGTGTGGACAGCACGCCGGACAAGTAGCCCAGCGCGTACGTTGCGAAGCCGAACGCCATCAGCACGCTCCCATTCGAATCGAGCCGGTTTTAAAGTGTCTTCGCGAACAGGGCTTCGATCGAATCTTTGTCGGTATCCGCCATCGAGCGGCCGACCTCCGTGTCGCCCTTATAGGCGATGAAGACGCTGCGCTTCGTCAAGTGCAGCGATTGCATGAGGTCTTTGTCGGCATCGACATCGACAACCAGCACGGTGACGTCCCGAAATCGCGGCTCCTGCTCGATCGAGGACAGTAGGTCCTTCTGCTTTTTGCAGATGGGACACCAAGTGGCATCCGTGTGAACGACCACCGGCTTGCCTTCCCGACGCAGCTCGTCGTAAGTCTGCTGATCGAAATGACTCACTTCGGCCAATGCGCCGATGCTGACCGCCGACAGAAGGGCTCCGATAAGGACGCGCGCAAATCTCATTCGTTTCTCCTAGTGAGTGGCATCGTTGCGATGTCGGCAAAGACTACCAGCGCGCCTTTTCAGCGATCAACTGAACCTTTCATGAAGAAAAAGTAAGGAAAGCGCCTTCAGCGCCCCTTCTTCGGCTCGACGGGCGGCCGTGCCAACGGGCGTTCGGTCAGCGGGGTGGACATGACGATCGACGTGCGTGTCTCGCCATAGAGATTGATTCTGCCGATCAACCGCTCCAAATCCGCCATGCTGACCGCGACGAGCCGCATGATGTAGGAGTCCGCGCCGGTCACGTGGTGGCACTCGAGCACTTCGGGAATCGTCTCCAGCAGCTTGAGAAACTTCGATTTGGCCGGTTGGGGCACGGTGATCGCGATCAGCGTCGTCACCAAATAGCCCGCGGCAGCCGGATTGACGCGCGCCGCATAGCCTTCTATCACCCCGCCTTCCTCTAGGCGCTTCACGCGTTCCGTGACCGCCGGCACGGATAAACCGACTTGGCGCGCCAATTCCGTATAGGTCATGCGCCCGTTGCGCTGCAATAGCGACAGGAGCTTCCAATCGAGGTCGTCCATGGCGATAAAGTTTTTAAGGTCAGCGGTCCATTCTGCCTTAAAAGTCCTCTTCTTCGGCGGCTAGCGCTCGTCTACGATGGTTTCCCTCTTCCTCACGCCTTCCATCGCGGGATGATGCCCATGCTATTCATCAAATCCGTCACGATCGGCTTTTCCATCGCGGCGCCGGTCGGCCCGATCGGCCTGCTCTGCATCCAGCGAAGCCTGAGCCGCGGCTTTCGCTCCGGCTTCGCGACAGGTTTGGGCGCCGCCGGCGCCGACACGCTTTACGGATTGCTCGGAGCGCTCGGTATCGCGGGCATTGCGACGGCGCTGCCCGGATTGAGCGCGTTTCTCAAGATTGCCGGTGGAGCATTCCTCATGTGGCTCGCTTTCGCCATCGTGCGCGAGCGCCCGGCGCCTCCGGCTGCGGCAACGGTCGTCGCGCCGCGCACGTCGCTGGCGCGAGATTTCTTCACGACGTTCGGATTGACGTTGTCCAACCCCATGACGATCGTGTCGTTCATCGGCGTATTCGCCGCGCTCGGGCCGCTTTCCAGCGCCGGTACGGGCACGGCCGGCACCGGCTGGCAAACCGTGGTGCCGATGGTGGCCGGCGTGTTCGTCGGCTCGGCCGCCTGGTGGCTTTGCCTGAGCAGCGCAACAGCCGCCGCAGGGAAAAAGATGCCGGCTTCGTTCATGCAGACAATCGGACGATTGTCTGCACTCGTCATCGGCATTTTTGGCGCCGTTCAATTGGCGACGGGGCTGCGTCATCTGATTTAACCGCCTTGTAAGCGGTCTTCGGATGCGCGCTCCGAAGGCGCGGGTGCACCCCCTCGGATACGCGGCGAATACCTTGTCCGCGCACGATCAGTTCTTCACGTAATCCAGCAGCGTCTGTCTGCCACCGACGTATTTATAAAGAGAAATCGTCCCGTGCAGCAGATCCCCTTTGGCATCAAACTGCGTCTGACCGAGCACGCCCTGGTAGTTCGTGGCCGGCATCGCGGCGAGGATCTTGTCGTGCGCCGTCGAACCGGCGCGCTTCATCGCTTCGACAATCACATACACCGCATCGTAGGCAAACGGCGAATTGAGGACAGGGTGCGTCCCGAACCGCTTCTCGTAACGTTCCGTGAAAGCAGGCCCCTTCGGCATCTTGGCAAGCGGCGCACCCGCAATCGAACAGATCACATCGTCCGCGGCGTCGCCCGCCAATTTGGCAAGATCGTCGGCGCATAGGCCGTCGCCCGCGAGAATCGTTTGGCGCATGCCGAGCTGTTTCGCCTGCTTGGCGAACGGGCCGCCCGTCGCATCGAGCCCACCGTACATGATCGCGTCCGGTTGTTCGCCCTTGATCTTCGTGAGGATCGCTCGGAAGTCGGTGGCCTTGTCGTTAGTCGCATCGTGCGACATCACGGCGATGCCGTCGGCCTTCGCGCGTTTTTCGAATTCGACGGCTAGACCCTGCCCGTAAGCCGTGGCATCGTCGACGATCGCCACGGTCTTCACCTTGAGCGTCTTCTTCGCATAGTCGGCCAGTGCGGGGCCTTGCTGCGCGTCGGTGGCCACCACACGGTAGGCGGTTTTGAATCCCTGCAGCGTATAAGCGGGATTGGTGGCGGACGGCGATACCTGGGCGACGCCCGCATCGCTGTAAATCTTCGAAGCGGGAATCGTGGTGCCCGAATTCATATGGCCGACTACCGCCACGACGCCGTCGTCGACAAGCTTCTGCGCGACTTGAGTCGCCTGACGCGGATCGCCGGCATCGTCTTGCGCGTCCAGCGCCAGGACGACCTTCTTGCCGCCGACCACCAGCCCCTTTTCGTTGATTTCCTCCACGGCAAGCCGTGCACCGTTCTCCGTATCCTTGCCAAGGTACGACGCCGGACCGGTCACCGGCGCAACCTCTCCGATCTTCACGGTCTCGTCGGCGTATGCCGCGTCGACCGAGGCCGCCGCCAGCGCGCCCGCCAACCCGACGGCCGCCATGACGCGGCCCAACCCTACGCTCTTGCTCATCGCGCTACCTCATCCCTAGTTACGGCCCGGCGACGAAAAACGCATGTCCCGCCGTGCCCGTCTCACTCGCTTCCATCGACGATCGCTCGGATCGCCCCCATCGCATCGTTCGTGAACCACGCGGCGCCATCGATCGAGATGACGGGACCGAATTTATGCGGACACAACGAGAGGGCATTGCACCGATTTGCCAGAAAACAGAAGATATGCGACACGGTCGACCGGGGCCGCGCCGCTCGATAGAATGCGAACGTCGCGTTCGCCGCCGCAAGCATGAAACCGCCAAACGATCCCCCTGCCGATACCGCTCCCGCTCACGAACTGGTCGAGCGATTGGACGCGCTTTCGCGTGCCCCCGAATCGGTACCTTCCCGCTCCGGGCCGGAGCTGAACGTCGGAATTCTTCTATGGCCGCGTTTTCCCTTACTGTCGCTCGGCGGCCTTTGCGACGCGCTACGTCACGCCGCCGACCGCGGCGACCAGAGCCGCCAGTTGCGCTGCATCTGGACCACCATCGGCGCGCAAAACAGTACGGTCGAATCGAGTTGCGGCATAGCCATCCCCGTGCAGTCGGTCTTTCCCGATGTGAGCCAGTTCGATTACGTCGTGGCCATCGGCGGGCTGCTCCCGCATTTGGAACAGGTCGACAAGCGCTATTGGGACTACCTGCAAGCCGCCGCGCGGGCAGGCGTACCGCTTGTGGGGATCTGCACGGGCAGCTTCGTGCTGGCGCGTGCCGGGCTCATGGCGGATCATGTCGCCTGCGTCCATAGTTTTCACTATGACGATTACCGCGGCATGTTTCCGGGGCTACGCGTCATCACGCACGCCGATTACCTGATCGACGGCGATCGCGTCACGTGCGCCGGCGGCATCTCCGTCATCGAACTAGCGGCGCGTCTCGTCCATCTTCATTGCGGGCCCGACCGCGCTTCGAAAGTCATTCATCAAATGACGGTGAGCCGCAGCGCCGGCTCGTCGTTCATCGAACGGCGCCGGGCGCTCGGCTATCTTTCGGTGGAAGACGCGGCCGTGCGCCACGCCGCGTTGCTCATGGAGGAGAATCTAGAAGCGCCGCTGACGATCGCCGTCATCGCGAACATGATCGGCACGAGCGTGCGTCAGCTCGAGCGTGCGTTTATGGCCGAAATGAACATGTCGCCGAACGAATTCTATCGGCACATGCGTTTGCGTTACGCGCGCTGGATGCTGCTCAATACCTCGCGCAAGGTCACCGATATCGCTTACGAGTGCGGCTTCGCCGATTCCGCCCATTTCATTCGCGTCTTCCGCGAAGCCTACGGCGTCACCCCGGGTAAGCTGCGCGGCGCGCGCACGGCGACGGCCGCCGGATGACGCCCGGGGCCGGGCCGCGCTAACGCGCCGGGGCCGCGCTGCCACACCCGCACCCGTTATCGTTATCGTTGTCGCCTTTCTTCTATTTTTTTGCCGATCGATGCAATGGGCTCGGCACCGCACGCGCGTACATTGCTGTCGAGGCCGCGGCGCTCTGCCCTGCGCGCCTCGTGCAAACAACCGCAAACCAATGGAACGAAACAGATGCAAATCGCGGTGCTGGGGGCGGGAGTCGTCGGACTCACGAGCGCCTACTACTTGAATCGTGCCGGCCATCAGGTGACGGTGGTCGATCGCCATAGCGATGTCGCGTCCGAAACCAGTCATGGCAACGGCGGTCAGTTGTCCTACAGTTATGTGGCACCGCTGGCCGGTCCGGGCGTGCTTTCCAAGTTGCCCGCATGGCTCGTGCGCCGCGATGCGCCCGTGCGCCTACGGCTCGGGGCGGACCCCGATCAATGGCGCTGGTGCTTGAAGTTCGCCCTCGCTTGTACGCAGCGCCGCAGCAACCTCACCACGCAAAAATTGTTGGCGCTATCGTTCGCCAGCCGCTCGCTCGTTCACGCGTTCCTTCGCGACGAACCCGATGCCGATTTCGATTTCTCCCCGTCCGGCAAGCTCGTCTTGCATCGCGATGCTCGGACCATGAAGAACGCTATCGATCAACTCGGCTTTCAGCGTTCGCTCGGATGCGAGCAGGAGGCGCTGACCTTCGATGCGTGCGTCTCGCTCGAACCGGCCCTCGCAAGCGCACGAGGCCACTTCGCCGGCGGCATCTACACGCGAAGCGAGGAGACGGCCGATTGCTATCGATTCTGCAAAGCGCTCGAGCATAGCCTGCGCGCAAGCGGCGTGCATTTTCTGATGAACACACGAGTAGATGCGCTGCGCGAACACGGTCGCGGGCGCATCGAGGCCCTAACTGGCGGCGCCGCGATCGATGCCGAGCACATTGTCGTCGCGGCGGGCCCGGGCGCGGCGCGGATGCTCTCGACGGCGGGACTGCGTTTGCCGATCTACCCGCTCAAGGGCTACAGCCTGACCTATGCGTTGAAACCCGACACGGTCGCACCTTCGCTGAGCGTGACCGACTTCGCGCGCAAAGTTGTCTACGCACGTCTAGGCAACCGGCTCCGGGTGGCGGGCATGGCCGATCTCGACGGGTATTCGCTCGATTTGGATCCTTCGCGTCTGGCCGCCTTGCGGGCGCAGGCCGCCGCACTCTTTCCGATGGCCACGGCCGATTGCGCCGATGTCACACCATGGACTGGGCTACGCCCCGCGACACCCGAAGGCACTCCCATCATCGGACCCACGCCGTATCGGAACTTATGGGTCAATGTGGGGCACGGCGCGTTGGGCTTCACCCTCGCGGCGGGCTCGGCAGCCCTGCTCACCAGTTGGTTCGAAAAAAATCCGAATCCTTCGCTGTCTGGTCTGTTCGCGATGCATCGGTCCGGTCGCGCACGCGATTGATTCGCGTTTTTGACGAAGCAGCGCAACGCAACTCAACGCAACCGCCGTCACGCAATCGACAATCGACTTCGCATGAGAGACAAACCCAATATCGTGGTGCTCGGCACCGGCGGCACGATCGCCGGTCGCGGTGCCAGCCATGCCAACACGGCCGCCTACGCCTGTTCGGTCCTCACGATCGACGAGGTGCTCGCCGTCCTCCCGCAAGCCCACGCGCTAGCCAACCTGCGTACCGAACAACTCCTGCAAACGGGATCGGAAAACTTCAATAACGAACATTTGCTCTTGATCGGCAAGCGGGTGTCCGACATGCTCGAGGATGCCGATGTCGACGGTGTCGTTCTCACGCACGGCACCGATACGATCGAGGAAACCGCCTACTTTTTGCATCTCACGCTCAAGAGCGTAAAGCCGGTTGTGGTGGTTGGCTCCATGCGCCCGCCTTCCGCGATGAGTTCCGACGCGTCGCTCAATCTTTACGAAGCGATTTGCGTCGCCGGGCATCCGGCATCGCGCGGCAGGGGCGTGCTGGTCGTCTCGAACGACGAAATTCATACCGCGCGCGATGTGGTCAAGACCAACAGCTTCAAGCTCGAAGCGTTCGGATCGCCGTACGGTCCGCTCGGTTATGTCGTGGAGGGACAGCCTCGCTATTACCGGACGACATCGCGAGACCATACGGTCATGACGCCTTGGTCGATCGATCGGATCGAATCGCTGCCGAAGGTCGATATCGTCTATGCCTACGGGGCATTGGACGAACAGGCGATCGTCACCTTCCTCGGCAATACGGATGGCCTCGTCTATGCCGGTACGGGCAACGGCAACGTCGCCGAACATCTCGTCGGCGCGCTCCGCCGGGCGGCACGCGATGGCGTGCAAGTGGTACGCGCATCCCGCACGGGCAGCGGCGTGGTCGTTCGCGACGGGGCGCAGCCCGACAGCGACTACGGTTGGATCGTCGTCGACGATCAAGTCCCGCAGAAAGCGCGCATCTTGCTTATGCTTGCGATGTCGGGCGAGCCGAAGGAACGGGACGCTCTGCAGGCCGCTTTTCATCGGTACTAATGCCGTGTTGCATTAACAAGTTTGCGGGTATATGGGCGCATCGAGCGCCCGATAATCTGTATAGGTCGGGACGTCATCGGGGCGGACGGCGTCAGATCCGGCGAAGGCAGCTCAGCCATGCAAATGGCGACAGTCGGCGCTCGCCCCACAACAGCCTTAGCGTCGCTCGCGCCCTTAAAGGTGGCTTCCAGGGTACACCGGCCGTTTGGGCGTTCATGTCGGGCCGCGGTTCATCGGCCAAAACCGACGTTCTGCAGTCAACGGTTGTAAGGTAGCGCTGCGGCACATTTCCGACATTCGCGTCTCGGCGGTCGCGGATCGCAGTGGAATCAAGCGAATGCGTAGTTCCGATCCGTTGCCGCTGCTCGATCGCAATGGCTCCGATGTCGCTTTCCGGGGCTAAGCGGTCAAGGGACAGTCAATTATCCATAGTGAAAGGCCGATCGCCTTCCGAGAGCCGTCGCCGGCACAGCAAAGCATTGGGCGCCGAACACGACACCCAATGCGGACTTCTTAGTAACCGATCGTGAAGCGCGCGCGCTCGTGTGCAGGCTTTTCCAGTTCGTCGACCAGAGCAACCGCATAGTCCTCGAAGGAGACCCAGCTCTTGCCCTGGTCGTCCACGATGAGGTCATCGCCACCCAGGCGGAACTTGCCCGTGCGCACGCCCGGATCGATCTGCATCGGCGGGCTGAAATACGTCCAGTTGATTTCCGATGCTCTCAACGCGGCGAAAGCCTTGACATGGGAAGTCGCGATCGGAACCAGCTTCTCCGGCCAGCGACCGGATTCGAGCACCGTTACGCCCGGTGAAAACCAGAGCGAGCCGCATCCGCCTGCCATGACGAGGCGCGGAACGCCGGCCTTGCGAACGGCGGCGATCGCCCGCTCGATTACGTGGGCCAGTTGATCCGTGTAACTCACGTCGCTGAAGAAACGTGCGTCCTCCTTCGGGGGCCCGAAGGCGCTGACGACAGCATCCGCTCCAGCGATGATTTCCGCGATTCGATCGGCGCTGCTCAGATCGTCGCGAACGCTATTGATGCTTTTGGGAAGCTTGTCCGGATTGCGCGCGACCGCGGCGACTTGATGCCCTCGGCCGATCAGTTCGCTGAGGACCGTGCGGCCAACCTGACCGGTGGCGGAGAGAACGACGACTTTCATATTCAATGTCCCTTGAGAAATAGCACTTCGTTGGTTGAATGGCCGCGTGGCTCACGACACCAGTGGCGCCGTGGACCTCGACGTCACTGCGTATGGTCCGCCGCCTCCAGCACGGGGTAATCGACATAGCCGGCTGCGCCGCCGCCATAGAAGGTTGCGCGGTCGTGGCGGTTGAGCGGTGCACCCAGCTTGAGCCGCGCGGGCAGATCGGGATTGGCGATGAACTGTCTGCCGAACGCCACGGCGTCGGCTTGCCCCGACCGGATGGCCGCGTCCGCTGACTCGGCCGTGAATCCGCCGGCGAGGATCAGGGTCCCCGGCCAGAACGGGCGAAGTTGGCTGACTTCCTGCGGGGTATCAATCTCCATTCCGACGCTCGTGCGGGCCTCGATTAAGCTGACGTAGGCGATACCGAGTTCGCTCAGACGTGTCAGCACATAGCCGTAGAGGCCGATTGGGTCCGAATCACCGACATCGTTGTAAGTGCCGAACGGCGACAGGCGAACGCCGACGCGATCGGCGCCCCAGATTTCGATCAGCGCTTGCGTCACTTCGAGGAGCAGGCGGGCGCGGTTCTCGACCGAACCGCCGTAAATGTCGGTGCGCTTGTTTGAACTGTCGTCCAGAAACTGCTGCAGCAGATAGCCGTTCGCGCCGTGAATCTCGACGCCATCGAATCCGGCGGCCATCGCATTGCGCGCACCTTCGCGATACGCGTCGATGATCCCGGGGATCTCGTCCAGATCCAGTGCACGCGGCGTTTCATACGGCACCGACTTCCATTTCGCGGTTAGCGTGGTTTGACCGGTAATCGCGATCGCCGACGGTGCAACAGGAACTTCGCCATTCGGCTGGAAACTCGAATGCGACGACCGGCCGGTGTGCCACAGCTGCAGGAAGATGACGCCCCCCTTGGCATGTACCGCGTCGGTCACTTTCCGCCAACCCTCCACCTGTTCCTGGGAATGAATGCCGGGGGTTGCTGGATAGCCCTGTCCGGAGGCGGCAACCTGGGTGGCTTCCGCGATGATCAGGCCACCTTCGCTGGCGCGTTGACCGTAGTACTCGGAGGCGAATTGGTTCGGAACAGTCCCGGCGCCGGCGCGCATACGCGTGAGCGGAGGCATCACGACACGATGGGCCAG
Source organism: Trinickia sp. (assembly GCF_051953405.1). Classification (GTDB taxonomy): domain Bacteria; phylum Pseudomonadota; class Gammaproteobacteria; order Burkholderiales; family Burkholderiaceae; genus Trinickia. Next base: position 74,294 of record NZ_JBQCIV010000125.1, read on the forward strand.
CGAGTAGCGACCGACATTAAGCGGTGTGAAAAGCGATGATGAGGACATCAGAAGATCCTTTATACGTGGGAGCTGCAACAGGTGACGAAAGCCGTTCGCGAATCTAAGGGTCGGAGCATTTAGTGCATCCGGCATCTGCCTATTAATTAATAGTGACCGGTCGTCTTATATTTGTCAAGAGCGGCAGGCCAACCTGATGTGTAGCGAATTCGGACGAAGTCGTGGGGCGCCTGTCGGCAGCGCTCAATATTCCATCCCCCACGCAGGTCATTGCGAGAGGCGCTTGAGAGGACACTCTGGGGAAGGGGCGGCAGACGGCCTGCATCGAGTCGATGTTCTTGACAGGCGGCTCGTGGTCGTTAAAAATTAAAGACGACCGGTCATTTTTATTTGTTGGGATCTACGTCGATGGAATCGCAGAAGACGGCGGCCCGCCGCGGCCCCAAGCCAAACTTGCATACACGCGACGACCTGCTTCGTGCAGGGGTCCGATTGCTGCACGACTCCGGCTATGCCGCAACCGGCGTCAAGGAAATTGTCGAGACAGCCGAGGTGCCCAAAGGGTCCTTCTACAACCACTTCGCGAGTAAGGAGGACTTCGGGAAAGCAGTGGTCGACGTCTATTTCGCGCAGGGCGTCGGCGAACTACGCGCGCTCCTGACCAACGAGAGCATGCCGCCGCTGGTGCGGTTGCATACCTATTTCAACGAGCGGATTCGCGGCTATCGGGCGGGTGGCTATCTGCGAGGTTGCCTGATGGGAAACCTTAGCCTCGAAGTCGCGGATCACAGCGCGGTGATCCGCGAAGGGCTCGCAACGCATTTCAAGGCTTGGGCCGCTCTCTTCGAGGATTGCATTGCGGAAGCTCAGGCGACGGGGGCGATCGGCACCCGACTGCCAGCGCCGTTGCTCGCCCAATTCATTTTGAACAGTTGGGAAGGTGCGCTGTTGCGGATGCGCGCGGAGAAGAGCGACGCCCCGTTATATGAGTTCACGGAAGTCGTCTTTCGATCGGTACTAGCCTGAAAAGGGAACAGGTAAATGAACCCACTTGAAATGAGTGGTCTTGAGCTGCTGCGTGCGGTTGTGACAGGCGAGTTGCCGCCCTCGCCGATGGCAGAGACCGTGCCCATGACGTTTCTGAAAGCCGATCTAGGGTACGTAAAGCTCTTAGCCCGCGCAGGAAAACAGCATCTCAATCCGCTTGGTGGCGTCCACGGCGGTTTTGCCGCGACGGTGCTCGACTCTGCGACCGGCTGCGCGGTTCATTCGCAACTGGAAGCTGGTGTTGGATACGGCACGATCGATCTCCAGGTGAAGATGTTGCGTCCTGTGCCGCTTGATCAGGATGTGGTGGCAGAGGCTCGATCGGTCCACGTCTCGAGAAACATCGCGACCTCGGAGGGCACATTAAAATCTTCCGACGGAAAGCTGCTCGCGACTGCGACCGCAACCTGCTTTTTGAAGAGAGGATAGGAGCCGTTGGGCCGGTCAAGGTCGGAAAGACTCGTTCGCCGTTTCTGTAAGCGGGCATTCGACCGCATCGCATCGCTAATGGCAGCAAAGCGGCGTGCTCCGGCCGCAGGGCGGCTGAAAGGTGACCGCCGGCTCTTGCCGATGATGCGAACAGGGCAGAGGGCGACCGGATGACCGTTTGCGGAGTGGCGCGGCCGTCTGAACGTCTTAGCGATGGATCAAACGAAGGTCCCTTCCTGGCCGAACTGCGCCGTACGATGCCGTCGCGCCGCTCGGGCGAGCCGGCGACGTCCGGGCGGCGCATCTCGCCCCACAGCCGTCCTTCAATCACGCGTACCTTTTACGGCGGCTTCCAAGGGACAACGGCCGTTCGAGCGATCGCGTCCGTTGCGACGTCCAGTGCCAGTGCTTCGGTGATCAGTTGGGCCCGCTTGCTGGCGGACAGGTTCGGCGGCGGCGGCAACCCGTTCGCCAATTTCTGATCCTGTCGACATGGATCGCCGCTGCTCGCGACTCCCGCCTACTGTGCGTTGTTTCGCAGGGTGGGAACGACGCCCATTCCTGAACCCACCAAGATGCTCGTTTCTACCCACGTCTACTGGCGCCTATATGCCGGAAATACCCGGCTCCTTTATGCCGGAAGTTGACATGGGGTTCAGTTCAGATCTGGTGGGAATCAGATTGCCGACGCCGGAAGCCTTGAACAGACGGTGGTGAGGCAACGCTTACGATCCGCATAGGTAACTCGCGTCCGTTGAACGTCGTGCTTGGATGGCCGTCAAGCCTGACCGACAGTAACCTGAACCGGAGGCTGGTGGCGGCTACTTATATGGGTCTACCCCGGCGTACTGCGAGCCGGCACCGCTACACCTGATTTGTGCCCACCGTGTACAAATGACACCGACAATCAGCGCATTGACTGTATTCCTGCGCGAGCGCTGCGCGGCATTGCTTGCCAGTCACCCCTCGGGTGCCGCCCGATCCGCGTAACGAGAATCGCCCCTTCCCGATTGCCTCGATGAGTCAACCGAATACTCGGGCGCTAGCTCAATGTCTTGAACTGGATACCCGGCCAGGTGAGTTTTGGCATTCTGCTTTCCAGGAACGCGTGGAGTTCCTCCACCTGCGCCGCTTTGTCGGAATCCTCGGGCCTGATGAGGTAATACGCGTCGCCACTTCCAACGGCCGTTTTAAACGGCAGCACGAGTTGCCGCGCGTCGATCGCGTTGCCGCAGAGCGCCAGATCGCCTATCGAGATACCGTGCCCAGCAGCGGCCGCCGCGATGCCCTGCTCGAGCATGTCGAAGACCTGGCCACGGGTGGTGTCCACGTTGGCGTGGTACCCACTGGCTTTCAGCCAACGGCGCCAGTCGCGGCGGTCGGGTGACGGATGAATGAGATCGCACGCTGCAAGATCGGCACGGGCCGCTGGTGCGAGCGCGCGCGAACAGATCGGGATCAACCATTCATCGAAAAGCTTTACACAGTGCGCCTCTTCGCCAAACCTGCCGGTACCGAGCAGGATCGCGCAATCGTAGGGTTCGCTGAAGAAATCGACGGTGTCGACATCCATCCATACGCTGGTGATCTGCACCTCGAATCCGGGTTGCGTCTTGCGGAATGCCGCGAGCACATCAAGTAGCCAGCGCATCGTCAACGTTGAGGGCGCCTTAAGTCGCAGGACGTCGTGACGAGCGCGAAACAGCGTACAGGCTTCCTCGATTTGCCGAAATCCCCGCCTCAGCCCCGAGGCAAACATCAGCCCTTGCGCCGTGACATTCAATTTCGGCCCTTGCCGGACAAACAGTTTGCGGCCGAAATACTCCTCAAGCGTCTTTACGTGCTTGCTCACAGCGCTCTGCGTGAGGCTCAGCTCCTCCGCCGCCAGCGTAAACGAGCCAGTCCTGGCAGCGCTCTCAAACGCGCGCAATGCATAAAGAGGGGGAAGGGGTTTCGTCTTCAACGTCGACATCCGCATGAGAAAAAGTCATGTAAGCGCGCAGTAATTTCCGTTTTTCACCTGTGGCACAGGGCAGCAATACTACGCCTATTGCAGCAGCTTTCACGATTTCAGCCCGCACGTTGGCGGGGCTTGCTACGGCGCTATTTCAGCACAGATATCAACTTTCTCTCATGCACCTCCATTGTCCACTCTTGCTCGCCTATTTTGCTGCGATCGTTCTGCTCATCGCCACGCCGGGACCGGTCGTCATGCTCGTGGTCGGCACAGCAGCGCGACGGGGTATCTCTCAAGGCATCTTGGCCGCAGTGGGTGCGAATGTGGCAAGCCTGCTGTTGATTACTTTGGCGACGCTCATGGTATTCGGCGTGGTGCTGGTCAGCGATCACCTGCTCGTCTGGCTGCAAATATCGGGGTGCATTTTTGTTTCGCTGCTGGCGATCCGGACGCTGTATGGCGAATGGCGCGACACTCGTATTTCCGGCGATCAAAGACCGTACGCCGCGACGCCAGCATCCCAGCGATTGCCAGCTGTTTTTCGAGGCTTCTTTGTCGGCATTGCCAATCCCAAGGACGTTCTGTTCTTCGTCGCGTTTTTTCCGCAGTTCGTTGGGATCACATCGAATTCACGTGCGAGCCTGGCGATTCTGGCAGCACTCTGGATCGCTGTTGATTTCACGATTCTGAGCGGCTACATTCTCGCGTGCAGACACCCGATGATTCAGAGTCGGCAGCGGTGGATCACTGCGTCGTCAGCGGGATTCCTGCTCGTGCTCGCGATCGCCGGGCTGGCCGGAACTGTCAGCGGTGATGTGTAACATCAGACTGCTTTGACGTGCACGATCACTAACCCGCGGGGCGCCGGCAAGTGACGAGCCGGGAGCATTGCGCAGACAGGCCGGGCGGACAGCGCCAGCGGCGACTGCGTGCGTCGCTTCACAGACGTGGTGCGGACGCTCGTTTTTCCCTTTCCGACTTTGATTGGATGACCGTTCATGGCCGAACTGAGACCGACGACTGTCACCGTCTGTCAAATCACGTCCAGACTTCTACAGGTCATTGCACTGGGACGAGTTTGCCCATCTTTAGGAGTCGGTTCTCTCCCCACCTGCTAATAGAACGGATGCACCCACGTGGCCTGGCGTGATTGGTGGCCCGTCCATCGAATGCTCATGCCGCCTCGCAGCCGCGGTCACGTCACGCTCGTACCGCGAGCGTGATTGGTGGCCCGTCCATCGAATGCTCATGCCGCCTCGCAGCCGCGGTCACGCTCGTACCGCGATTCTGCTCGAGCCATGCGAGCACATCGCTGGCATTTCGATGCGGGGGAAATACCGGGTAAAAGACATGTTCGATAACACCATCATGAACGATCATGGTGAAACGCTTGAATAGTGTCATCCCGCCGGCGGTAAACGTCGGCAATGCAAGGGCGTCGGCCAACGCCAAATGCTCGTCCGACAACAGCGCGTACGGAAGATGCAGCCGGTCGACCGCATCGCGCTGATATGCCGTGTCTTGCGTGGACAGCCCAAAGATCTCGCTTACGCCCGCGGCCTTGATTTGCTCCGCATGATCGCGGAAGGCGCAAGATTGCGGCGTGCAGCCCGCGGCCCCAGGAATCGACAACCACCCTTCCGGCAATGCCCCGTCGGGATGCTTTTTCCAAGGGTAGGCGTAAATCACCACTCGGCCAGCTTTGCGGCTCAAGTCGACGGTCGTTCCGTCGGTCGAGGGCAAAGCGATCGCAGACAACGGCTGCCCCTTCAAGTGCTTTACTCCCCCGTCGTCCTGTGGAACGGGCATCGTCGACCAATCGATAGACATCGGATCATTCACATTCGGCTCCATTGCCGAGCCGACGGCACCGCGGAATGCAGCAAGGTCGCCGGCCCGGAAGCATTGTTCCAATATGGTTCGTGCGGATTACGGAAGACGTCAGCTCTTAGCGATGACTTCTCTCAGCCTCGCCGCAAGGAGCGCATATTTTTCGGGCGAGGTATCGGCCATGGCCTCCTCGCGCGTAGATGCCGTATCGTCGTAGGGGATCGGCTCATCGAATTGACTCACCGTGAGATCCCATTTTCTACCGTCGACGGCGTTATAGAAGTGCGTCCCACCCGATGTCCTCGTGCGAAGAATCTCACCGCCGAAATAATCCTGGACGATCAACGACGTGATACTGCAATGGTTCTTCGCTGGCGTGGAAGGCGACCAAGCATGAGTGGGACTCGATGTAGCGCCGGACCAAACGCGTGAAATGGCTCGGTACAAGTCGAGGGGTGTCGCAAACGTATTCGGTGTAGTCGCAGTCATCTTGGTTTCCGCTCTGATTGAGCCGACAACGTACAGGACGGGCCCACAAAACGAAAAAAGCCCCGTCGCTATCGGCGGGGCTTCGTGGGATACGTTGCTCGAATTTCTAGCGCACGCACGTTCCTCGCCGCAGACCCCGATGGGTATGCGGATGATGATGGCGCGGCGACGTAATGGAAAAAGCGAGCATGCGAATGAGTTTGCCGATAAAAGGCACGGGCGTCAACAAGCAATCTCGAAGCGATCTCGAAGCAGGTGCGACAAGTGCGCTAGGGCAAATTCAATCGCCGGAACGAGCCGGCGCCTCGCCGAGACAGCCCCACACCTGCGAGAGCAGCGGCGAAGTATTGTTGCGGTCTCGATAGAGCCGCAATTCCAAATCGAGCATCCAGCGCCGCTCCCCCGCGCTCGTCAACGCGCCGCTCGCGAGTTCGCCTTCGATCAGGCTACGCGGTAACCACGCAATGCCGTCGCTCGCGAGCACCATTTGCTTGAGCACTTCCGCCATATCCGATTCGAAATAAGGCTGCAACACCGCGGCATTGTCCTGCCGGCGCAATACGAGCGCGAGGCAACGGCCGAAATAGGTTGTCGGCGCATAACCGATCAGCTGCACAGGCTGTCGCACTGTACCGGGCAATCTCGCTTGCCCGCTGGCACGGCCGCTGGCGCGGCGCACCGGCATAAACACGTCGCGCCCGACGGTCAGGTACTCATAGCGTGTCGGATCCAAATGCAAGGGCAGATCGGGATGATGGTAAGCGAGCATCAGCTCGCAGTTGCCGTTGACGAGCATCAGGATCGAATCGTGCACGTTCGTCGGCACCACCCGCGCTCGCACGCCGCCCAAACGCTGGCTCAGATCGTTCAACCACCCGGGCAAAAAACTGACCGAGAGCGTGTGGCCTGCTGCAATTTTGAGCCCGGGCCCGTGAATACGCGCGTCGTTACGAATAATCGAACGCGTATCGAAAAGCTTTCGAAGAATGTCTTCCGCCGCCTCTTTGAACAACAGGCCAGCCGGCGTCAGCGATAGCGGATAACTGCTGCGATCGACCAATTCCGCGCCGACCCAATGCTCCAGCGACTGGATGCGCCGGCTAAAACCCGATTGCGTCACATTGCGCGCCTCGGCGGCACGCGAGAAGCTCTTATATTGCGCGAGCACCACCAGGTCTTCGATCCACTCGACTTCCATATCGGCTCCATCCGTAGGTCGTCAAGTCGCGGCGCCGACAGGCAGCCGATGCGGCACTGTCGAGCCGGGGATGACTTCGCCTGGCACGCTCCCCATCTCGAAGCGTGCGACGGCCTCGGTGAGTTGGCGGGCTTGTCCGAGCAGCAACGCAGCGGACGCAGCCGCCTGTTCGACCATCGCCGCATTTTGCTGCGTCGTACGATCCATCTGGGCAACGGCCGCATTGATCTGCTCGATGCCGGCGCTTTGCTCCCGCGACGAGGTACTGATATCGGCCATCATGTTGGCGACACGTGAAATCGACATCGAAACACTATGCATGGCATCGCCCGCGCGCGCAACTAGCTCCGACCCACCTTCGATCTGCAAATTCGATTCGCCGATAAGCGCGTTGATCTCCTTCGCCGATTGCGCACTGCGTTGAGCGAGCGCACGCACCTCGGCGGCCACTACCGCGAAACCACGGCCCTGCTCGCCCGCGCGCGCAGCCTCGACGGCCGCATTGAGCGCCAATATATTCGTTTGAAACGCAATGCCGTCGATCACCGATAGAATCTGCGAGATCCGCTCCGCGCTCAGCGCGATGCCGCGCATCTTGTCGACCACGCCCTTCACGACTTGCGCCGCTTCCTGAGTCGCACGGAGCGCCGACTCGGACAAACGATTGGCCTCCTGAGTCTGCTCGGCACTTTGGCGAACCGTCGCCGTCAATTCGTCCATGTTCGATGCCGTCTGCTCGAGCGCGGCGGCTTGGCTTTCGGTTCGGGCCGATAGCGCCGCGTTGCCGCCAGCGATTGCCTCGGCGCCGGCATGAATCGAATCGGCCGCATCGTGCACGGTCAAGACGGTGCGCGCGACGCTCGTCTGCATGTTCGATAGCGCGTCGAACACGTTGGCGATCTCGGCCATGCCGCGCGCGGGGATAGGCCCGGCCAAGTTTCCGCGCGCGATCCGCTCGAAGTGGTGTCGTGCTTCGTCGAGCGGTGCGACAACCGCTCGCCTGGCGGTGAGATAGACCGCGGCCGTGCCCGCGAGCAGCACCGCAAGGATAGCGAGACTCACGCCGCGAAACCACAAAAGCCTTTCATCGATCGAATCGAGCGATAAGCGGCCTTGCTCATCGGCATATTGGACGAACGCCCGTTGCCGGGCCAGATAGACATCCTGGAACGACTGGGTCGGTTGGTTCAAATAGGCATCGACCTGATTCGCATCGAGATCTTGCGATAGCTCGACAAGCGCTCCGTGAAGCTTCCGGTAACTGTCGGCGAGCGCTGCCGCAAGCTGACGGTGCGGCTCGCGCGTCTTGGACGCATCGGAAAAGAGCGCAAACGATCGATCGGCCAACGCCAGTTGATCGCGCGCGTGCTCCACGATAGCGAGCGGTTCTGCGCCGCCGCGTACCATCCGAGTCGCGGCGCGCGCCAAGTTGATGCGCGCATCCATCAATTGCCGGGTGGCTGTGTCCACGGCGTTGACCTGCGCCAGCGCCACGTTCGCCAGTGCAGTCACATCGCGATGCGATCGAGCGAGCGCCCAAAAACCGATCCCGCCCGTTACCAGTTGCAATAGACAAAAGGCCGCTAAAACCGCTAGCAGTCCCGAAGCGAGCTTGACCTTGCGGAACATGAGAGCCACCGAAAAGCCGAACGAGTCGGCGCAAGAAGGAAACGACGTTCGACGCAGGCCGCGCGGCGCCTCACCGAACGCTGCGCGCGCACGGCCGCGCCGGCGCTAAGCCCCAACGGCGTCGCCGACGCGCACGGAAGGCAGAAACGGGCGCGTCAGCTTTTCGGGCTGAAGAACCGTCAGCAACTGTGTTTCGTCGAGCAACGCACGTTCGAGCACGATCGCGCGCACGCCGCGGCCCGTGGCAAGGGCTTCTTGCGCGACCGATACCGCGTTGGCATAGCCGATATACGGATTGAGCGCCGTCACAATACCCACCGCGCCTTCTACGATCCCCTGCAGCCGCCCACGGTTAGCCGAAATTCCCGCGATGCAGCGCGCGTTCAACACACGGCAGCCACCGATTAAATGGCGAATACTCTTATGTAGGCTATAAGCGATGATCGGCTCGAATGCGTTGAGCTGCAATTGCCCCGCCTCCGCCGCCATCGTGATCGTCATATCGTTGCCGATCACTTCGAAGGCAATCTGATTCACGACTTCCGGTATCACGGGATTCACTTTGCCCGGCATAATGCTCGAACCGGCTTGCATCGGCGGCAAGTTGATCTCACCGAGGCCTGCCTGCGGGCCGCTCGACAGCAAGCGCAAATCGTTACAGATTTTGGAAAGCCTGACGGCGGTCCGCTTGAGCGCCCCCGAAACATGCAGAAACGTACCCACGTCCTGCGTCGCTTCGATTAAATTGGGAGAGGTCGTCAGCGCGATACCCGTCAACAGCCGGAGGTGGCGGCATACGGTCGAGGCGTAATCGGGATGCGTGTTGATTCCCGTGCCGATCGCCGTCGCGCCGAGGTTGATCGCACAAAGCGAGCGCGACGCTTCGAGTAACGCCCTGCGGTCCTCGGCAATCGTTTCGGCGTAGGCACCGAACTCCTGCCCGAGCGTCATCGGCACCGCATCTTGCAATTGCGTGCGGCCCATTTTCAACACATCCGCGAATTCGCGGGCCTTTTCGTCGAACGCCGCTTCGAGTTCGGCCATCGTGCCGATGAGTTCCATCAACTCTTGGTAGCCGGCGAGACGCAAAGCCGTTGGGTAGACATCGTTCGTGCTTTGGCTCAGATTGACGTCATCGTTCGGATGCAAGTATCGATAGTCTCCGCGCGTCCGTCCGAGGAACGCCAAGCCGAGATTGGCGATCACCTCGTTGGCGTTCATGTTCGTCGACGTACCCGCGCCGCCTTGGATCACGTCGACCACAAAGTGCTCGTGCGCCTCTCCGCCCGCGATTCGCAGGCAGGCATCGACGATCGCGTCGGCCTTGCTCGCATCGAGCAGTCCAAGCTCCTTGTTCGCCAGCGCCGCGGCGTGTTTCACCCGGGCCAGCGCTCCGATCAACGCCGGACACCGCGAGATGGGCGTGCCGGTAATCGGGAAATTTTCGACGGCGCGCAACGTGTGCACGCCGTAGAGGACGTGATCGGGCACAGCGCGGTCCCCAAGCAAATCGTGTTCGATACGTTCTGCCATGTTGTCTCAAAGGTTCGTGAATAGTTCGGTTGTTTCGGATGTTTCGGGCGTCTCGCGCGCTCCGCACCCGCCAGCGAGGGCGAGTTCGCCGCGCGCGTAGGCGACGCACCGTTTCGCAAGAATCTCCGTGGGATCGGCGAGCCATGCGACTCTCCCACTGCCGCTCACGCGCTGCCCTTGCGGCAACAACAGCGGAAGTTCGGTGCAGCCGAGCACGATCACTTGGCACCCACGCTCCATCAGCGCATCGCAAGCCGCGACGATATCGTCCATGCATTCGCCGCTCGAATAGCCAGCCTTAACCCCTCTGGGCCCATAGATCGCTCGCATGACACGCGCTTGCAATCGCGGCGACGGTGTCACCTGCTCCAGTCCCGCCGCGGTCAACGACCGCTCGTACACACCGCTTGCGATCGTGCCGGTCGTAGCGAGCAATCCGACTTCGCGCAGCGTCGGAAACGTCTCGCGCAAATAGTCGACCGTTACCGTCAACATGTTGACGATCGGTACCTTCAGATACGGCTGAATCCGCTCGACGAATGCGTGCGCGGTATTGCAGGGAATCGCGATGATGTCCGCATCGCCCTCCTCGAGTCGCTTGCAGGTGGCGTAAAGCGAAACCGTCGGGTCCGCCCCGTGACCGACGAGGTTTTCGGTGCGATCGGGGATCTGCGGGTTCTGCTCGACCAGCACCTTGATATGGTCCTGATCGCGTAGCGCAGGCGTATTGCGGACCACCTTCTGCATGAAATCGACGGTAGCGGCGGGGCCTACGCCGCCCACCACGCCGACCTTGAAGGTACGCATCGGAGCCGCGTATTGCCCGTTCGCCACGTATTGCGCATAGGCCAGGTTCGAATCGACGAGCGGCGCCTGAAGCGGGCCGAGACGATCCGCCACCGTCCCGAGTTCGCTCAGCCCCGTCAGCAGCAAGCCGGCGCCTTGGTCGATCAAATCCGCACACGCCTCGCGCAGCAGATCGATGGGGCGGCCCTCCCAGTTGCCGGCTCCGATGCTCTGCGGGCCGTAGACTGCCCGCGTCACCGCGTTCGCGTGTTCGCCTTCGCCGATCCGCGGATACAAGATCTCGAACTCCGGGGCCGCAAAATACCGCTCGAACAGGCCGCTGCCCGCCACGAAATCCGACGTCAATACGCCAATGCGCCGAACGCCAGGGAATCGATCGCGTACATGCGCACGCAACCCATCGACCCTATCGACGATCTCGATCGTCGCGTTCTCCCGCAATTCGTCGAGGTACAGATGGCTCGCGAAACTGGGAAGGACGACCGTCGTCACGCCACGCTTCTCGAATGCGCGGATCGTATCGTAGAGATGCAGCTTATAGTGCGGGCTTCCTACCGCGTCGTCGGCGCTGCGCTTCATCGGACGTTGTTCGTACGACACGTCGATAGGCTCGCGCCTATCCGCCGACTGCGACACGGACGCTTTGATCAGTTTCAACAAGACATCGGCACCGCCAAGCCCATCGAGCCCTCCGACGACACCGAACGAGCGATTGACCGCAAGCATGTCGACACTCACTGCGCTTCGCCTTGCAAGGATTCGAACGATGCTTTGTGCACGAGCCGGCTAGCGCGCGCCGTTTCCCACTTCGCGATCACGGCGGTGGCGACGCTGTTACCGATCACATTCGTCATCGTGCGGCCCATATCGAGAATCTGGTCGATGGCGAGCACGAGGGCCACGCCCGCCACCGGAAGGTGAAACATCGGCGCGACGGCAGCCACGACAACGACAGACCCACGCGGCACGCTCGCCATGCCTTTGCTGCTCAACATCAGCACGAGCAGCATGAGGATTTGCTGCGAAAGCGGCATGTCCACGCCGAACGCCTGCGCAATGAAAATGGCCGCAAACGACTGATACATCATCGAACCGTCGAGGTTAAACGCGTAGCCAAGCGGCAAGGTAAAGCCCACCACCTTCTTGTCGACGCCGAACGCTTCGAGCTGTTCGGTCAGGCGCGGGTAAGCCGCCTCGCTGCTCGCCGTGGAAAACGCGAGCAACGCGGGTTCGCGCACGGCCTTCAGCAGCACGCCGGTGCGTTTGCCCAAGAACGCGTAACCCACGCCGATCAAGACGGCCCACAGCAGGACGAGCCCGAGGTAGAACTCGCCGATCAGCTTGCCGTATGTCACGAGCACATCCAGGCCCCGGATCGTCACCACCGATGCGAGCGCGCCGAATACGCCGATCGGCGCAGCGCGCATGACGTAGTTCGTCAGGCGCAACATCACCGGCACCATGCCGTCGATCGCATCCACCACGATCTTCACTCGCGAATCCGATTTGAGCGCCGACAGCGCGACACCGAAGAACACGGAGAACGCGAGGATCTGAAGAATATCGTTGCGGGCCATCGCATCGACGAGGCTCGTGGGGAATGCGTGCGTCAGAATGTTCTTCACCGTCAGCCCGCCTGTGTCGAGCCCGGCCGTGGCATCGGCCGCCGTCGAAACCAAGTGGAGCCCGGCGCCGGGTTGGAGCAGGTTCGCAAGTGCGAGACCGAGGGTAAGCGAAACAAGCGAAGCGCAGAAGAACCAACCGATCGTGCGCGAACCGATCCGTCCCGCCGCGGACGCGCTTTCCATCCCGGCCAGGCCCGACACGAGCGTGCAGAAAACGAGCGGCGAAATGATCATCTTGATCAGACGCAGGAAGATATCCGTCACGATCGAAAAGTAGCCGGCGATCGTTTTGGCGGATGCCGCGTCGGCCGCCTGCACATGACAGAGGTACCCGACAATAACGCCGAGGATCATCCCGGCCAAAATGGAATAGGTCAGACGGTTTTTCACGGCGGTCTCCAGCATCGCGATCGTTGAACATTGGCTTGGTGCCTCGCCGGCTTTGCGTGTCGCGGCGAGCAAGCGTGATGCGATGGTAGGGCGCTGAAAAACCGAGTTGATGCGATCGCTGCATTCGCCCATGCGGGCCGCGCATAACGATCGGAGAGCCTTGCGGGTGGGCTTCGTGGGGGATGTCGGCGTCGCGTCGCTCGCGCCCTGCTCGTCAGCGGGCGACCGCCCGCACCCAATGCACCAACACCCCCACCCTAGGTTCCCACAGCGACCGAGCAACCCATCCGGCGCCCACCCACGCCAGCGCCACCACGAGCAAATCGCATCGTCCGCTCTTCCACAAATTCAGCGAATGCCGTTTCCAAATCCACGGCACGCCGAGCGGATTGGGCCAATCGGCGAGTAGATGCATGAGGCCGCCGCAGGCAAAGCCGAATAGTGCCGGGGTGTACGGACGCGCATGATGAAGCGCTCCATAAGCAAAAACGAGCGCCGCGACCCAGGCCAGCCCCCAATGGGTAACGGTGCGATGCGTGATCCAAAGCCGCCTCGCGCGGCTCCACCATGCCACCTCCATCCAATCGGGGGCTGTCCCTCCCGCGACGCCGGCCACGAATGCCGTTAGGCTGCCGAGGTGCCACGGCCCGCCCGCGCCCGCCTGGGCCACGAGCGCGGCCGCGATCAAGCCCGCCGCCCAACCGGTGGCGTGGTGCGCACTATTCGATGCCATACGCTAGTTCGAATGCAAAAAATCGAGGGACAGTATTGTCGCAGAACGCGCACGCCCCATCGCACGTCGATCCTTTAGAAATCGCGAAATGTGCCGTAAACAAGAGCGAAAGCGTTTCGCTGAAGCGGATCCGCATCGAATCCAATCGAATCTCCCTTCGCAATGCGACTGATCAGACAATACGGGCGTAGCGACGCAACGAACATTGCGCTCCTGCGCAGCCAGTTCGAAGCGTTCTCGCGGCAACTGCCGCTGCTTTACTTCACGTTGATGATCAACAGCATCGCCGTGGCGTTCACGCACGTCGATAGCGCCCCGCCTCTGCTGACCAAGATCATTCCGTTCGTGCTCTGCGCGGCCTGCACGCTGCGGCTCTACGTGTGGTCGCGCCGGCGCTCGCTACTGCGCACGCTCAGCGACGATCAGGTCGCCGTGCGCATGAGAAACACCGTCGCCCTAGTCGCGCTGTTCGGCGTCACCTTTACGATCTGGGGTTTGAGCCTGTACCGGTACGGCGGTCCCTACCAGCAGGTACACGTCGCGTTCTACATGTCGATCAGCGTGATCGCGTGCATCTTTTGCCTGATGCACGTGCGCATCGCCGCACTGCTGCTCACCGCCATCGTTCTCGGTCCGTTCGTCGTGTTCTTTGCGTTGACCGGTAACGCCGTGCTAGTCGCGATTGCGATGAACGTGGTGCTCGTCGCGATCGCCATGATCCAGGTGTTGCTCGCCTACTCGCGCGACTTCTCCGATCTGGTCAACGCGAAAAAGGTACTGGAAGACAAGCAGCAACAGTTGCTCGCGCTGAACAGCGAAAATCAGCGCCTGGCGAACATCGACAGTCTCACGGGGCTGCCGAACCGCCGTCATTTTCTCGGCCGCCTACGCAAACATTTCGCGCACGACGGTTCGGACGAAAAGCGGTTCGCCGTCGGCATCGTCGATCTGGATGGTTTTAAACAGGTGAACGACTTGCACGGTCACCGCGCGGGCGACAGCTTGCTCGAAGAGGTCGGACGTCGGCTGGCCGATTTTGCCAACGACGAATTGCAGATCGCGCGCCTCGGTGGGGACGAGTTCGGATTGCTGTTCGGGCGCGTGACAGCCAACGAAGAACTCATCGCAATCAGCACAGCCGTTTGCGACGCGCTGCGCAAACCGTACGCGCTCGCACAAGCGACCGTGCGCATTTCCGCCACGGTCGGCATTGCGCTATTCCCAGAAGCCGGCCGCACCGCCGAACAATTGTTCGAGCGCGCCGATTACGCGCTCTATCACGCCAAGGCCAACCGACGCGGGCAAGCGACACTCTTCTCCGAGCAACACGAAAGCACGATCCGCCAGCACGGCCGCATCGAGCAAGCCTTGCGACAAGCCGATCTCGTGCAAGAGATGACGCTGCATTTTCAGCCGATTCTCAACTTCGCGACGGGCGAAATCGTCTCATACGAATCGCTCGCTCGTTGGCACAGTCCCACGTTGGGACCGATCCCGCCCGACACGTTCATTCGTATCGCGGAACGCAGCGACCTGATCCACGAATTGACGTCGGTGTTACTGCGTAAGGCGCTCTCGTTCATGGAAAGCAGCGATTCGCCGATCGGCGTCTCGTTCAACCTATCGGCGCGCGACCTCGCCTCGCCCGAAGCTGTCGAGTGCATTCGCCAAACCGTCCTGCGAAGCAATGTCGACCCTACCCGGCTCACGTTCGAAGTGACTGAAACAGCGGTGATCGAGGATTTCGCGAAAGGCCGCGCGGCGCTGTCGCAATTGAGCGCGCTCGGCGCGAAGATCGCGCTCGACGACTTCGGCACGGGCTATTCCAGCCTGCACTGCATCCATCAATTGCCGCTCAATAGCGTCAAGGTCGATCGCACGTTCGTCGGCAACATCGAGCGCGATACGTTCGCGCAGGGGATCGTGCGCAGCATCGTCGAACTGTGCCGCAACCTCGAACTCAGGTGCGTGATCGAAGGCGTGGAAACCGAACGTCAAGCCGCCGTGCTCGCGGAGCTAGGCTGCACCTTGATGCAGGGCTATTACTTCGGCAAGCCCGCCGCCATGGAGGCGGAGAGGATGCAGCCTCTAGCGGCCGCTGCTGCGTGCGGCTTCTAAAGGGATCGTCGTGCTAGCCGGCTGACCGGCCGATACGACCATAGGTGTTTCCTCGATCCGCCGGAAGATCAGCGCGGCCACGAGCGTGATGACGCCTACGCAGACGAAGCTCATGCGGAAACCGAAGATGGCGGAGCCCGATTGATCGGCGAACACCTTCACCAGCGCACCGCCGATCGATACGCCCAATCCCATCGCCAGCATTTGCACCATCGAAAAGAGACTGTTGCCGCCGCCCGCATCTTCGTGCGACAGGCCTTTCAAGGTCACGCTATTCATTGCGGCGAACTGCATCGAATTCGCCGCACCGAAAATCGCCAAGACGACGATCGCCAAGACCGTGGGCGTGGCCGGCGAGATCAGCGAAAATGCCACGATCGACGCGCCGACGATCAGCGTGTTGACCAATAAGAACGTGTCGTAGCCATAGCGGCGGATCAACGGCGCGATCCAGCGCTTGGCCACCGCACCCGAGAGCGCGGCCGGCAACATCATCAAACCCGAATGCAAGGGCGTATAGCCGAGTTCGAGTTGCAGCAGCAGCGGGACGAGAAACGGCACGGCGCTCGATCCGATCCGGCAGACGAGATTGCCTATCAGGCCCACGCTGAAGTTCGGTTCGCCGAATAGCGCGAGCTTGAAGAGCGGATTACTGCGGCGGCGCGCATGGGGCACGTAGGCTAGCGCCGCAACGAGCCCGAACACGAACAGAGCGAGCGACCATGCGGCGCGATGCGAGGAGGTCGGCGCGTCGACGGCGAGCGAGAACGCAATCATGCACAGCGAGAGCAGCGCGCAACCGGCCAGGTCGAACCGCGGCGCGCCATTGCCGGAAGCCAACGGCAAATAACGGTACACCGCGATCATCCCCACTACGCCGATCGGCACGTTGATCAAGAAGATCCAATGCCAGGAGACGGCTTCGACGAACCAGCCGCCGAGCGTCGGGCCTACGATCGGGCCAACCTGGCCCGCGACGGAAATCAGCGCGAGCGCCGCCACGTATTGCTCGCTGCTGACGGCGCGTAACACGGCGAGCCGGCCGACCGGCAACAGCATCGATCCGCCGATGCCCTGCACCACGCGCGCGACGACCAGCTGCCCGAGCGTATGCGCGCCGGCGCAGCACAGCGAACCCAACACGAAAATCAAAATGGCGGAAAAGTAGACGCGACGGGTGCCGAAGCGGTCGGCAAGCCAGCCCGAAGCGGGCGTCAGCGTCGCCATCGTGAGCGTATAGGCCACGATGGCCCACTGCATCGCCAGCGGCCGAACACCGAGGCTATGCGCAATCGACGGCAGCGCGGTATTGACGATGGTCGTATCGAGCGCCTGCATAAAAAATCCCGTGGCGACGATCCACAACAGCGCGGTATGGCTTGAATCCTTGTTCATGATGAGTCTCTCGAGTGCGTCGGTGCCGTTCGAAAGCCGGCAGTACAACGCAATCCGTGAAAACCCAATCATGATATTGGAATCGGTTTCAATCGAAAACCCCACTAACGGCGTTGACTGTTATCGGTGTTGGCGATAACAATCGCCTCATGCTCAATCCTGTCTGGTTGAAATCGTTCGCCGCCGTCGCGGCCTGCCATAGCTTTACGGAAGCGGCGCGGCAGCTCGGTCTGACTCAATCGAGCGTCAGCGAACATGTCCGTCGCCTTGAAGAGGCCGTCGGCAGGCGGCTGTTCGTGCGCGACACGCACTCGCTGGCGATGACGGTCGATGGCGAGGCGATGCTCGCCCATGCGGGCGTGATCCTGCAGGCGCTCAATCGTGCCGAATCGCAATTCCGAGGGCCCCGGCTAAAGGGCCGTGTTCGTTTGGGGTCGTCCGACGATATCGCGCTCGGTCCGCTGCCGACCGTGCTGGCTGCGTTTCGCGACGCGCATCCCGATGTCGAGCTAGAAATCGTCATCGGCATGACGGGGCGGCTTTACGAATTGCTCGATGCTGGGTCGATCGATTTGATGATCGGTAAGCGAAAGCTTGGGGATAAGCGCGGTGTGCCTTTGTTTACGGGGCGGCTCGAATGGATCGCGCGAACGGGTACGCTCGTCGATCTCGAGCAGCCGTTGCCGTTGATTCTGGTTGCCGAGCCCAGCGTCACGCGCGCGGTCGTGCTCGATGCGCTCGCTGAAACGGGTTTTCGCTGGCAGGTGGTGTGTACGAGCAGTAGCCACTCGGGTTGTATCGCGGCGGCGCGCGCGGGGTTGGGGATTACCGTTCGCGCGCAATATTTGTCCGGGCGCGGGCTGTCGCAGCCCGTGAATGCGGCGAGTTTGCCCGCGCTGCCCGATATCGAATTCATCGCGCTGGCGGCCAAGCGGCTCAGCCGGCCGGCGGAAACGCTTTTGCAGTTGCTGAATGAAAGCGATTTGCGAGGGGCTTGGGTGGGGGAGTGAGGGGGTGGGCGGCATCTTTCGTGGGTGCCCCATTTGACGAAAGCGCCGACTAAGCTCTTCCAGTGGAACGCCGGCGCATGCAACGACCTCATTGATCAGCGTTTCCCTAGTCGCCGATTGCGATGATTTGGTTCAACTGCTCACACGCAGCCGCGAACACATCGTCAGGTGCGCGCTTCCACGGATGCGCCTTTGCGTTACGCGCACGCCAGTCGAATGACTTGGGTTGATGTCCAAGCACGTAGCTGGTGACGTTTTTGGGCCCCTTGAACTTGATCGCAAATGGGTTAGTGTCGTTGTATTGGGCCGTCGTCATCGGCAGTCCAATGACGATACCCGTGCGCTGATTGAAGAGCTTCGGCGACAGCACCAGCATCGGGTGCAGATCCTTCATCTCACGGCCGACCTGCGGGTTGCAATCAATCCAGATAATGTCGCGCCGATCGGGCACCCACGAAGCGCCCGCCATCAGAAAACCTCCGCGCCGATATGCCCTGTTGCCATCGCCTCACCGCCGTGGATGGCCGGATCGAATTTCGCCAGTTTCTCCGCGAGTGTGAGCTTTCGCGGGCCAACCGGCTTCACCGTCACGCCAACCTCATCGGTTGTTACTTCGACCTCTTGCCCAACCTCAAAGTGAGCCGAGCGAGCAACGGCAGCCGGGATACGGACCGCCAGGCTGTTCCCCCACTGCTGGATCGTAAGCGTTGCCGTCTTTGCCATGATGCAACCTCCATTAACGTATAAACAAGTATAGACAACTTCCTCCGAAGTTTCAACATGTTTATACATTGACCATCGATGCGTCAACTACGCCCAATGGCTAACCTCCGTCGCCTCATCGCCGCAGACCGCATTCGCCGCTGCAACCACGCTCCGCCGGCCCGCCGAAACGCCCAGCCCCTACGGCTCAACCCCCAACATCGCCATATACCGCCCCAAATCCCCTTCCTGACTAACGATATCCCCCATCAGCTCCGGCTGCGGCATGCGTCCCCAGCCAACCGCACGGGCCAACAAATAAGGCGTCGGACTATGACGCTCATGCTCGGTCAGCGGTTTGTACGGGCAGTAGTCACTCGGGTTGTATCGCGGCGGCGCGCACCGGCCTCGGGGTTACCGTTCGCGCGCACTATTTGTCCGGGCGCGGACTGTCGCAGCCGGTGAATGCGGCGAGTCTGCCGGCGCTGCCCGATGTCGAATTCATCGCTCCGGCGGCGAAGCGGCTCAGTCGTCCGGCGGAAATGCTCTTACAGTTGCTGGGTGAGAGCGACCTGCGGGGGTCTTGGGTGGGGGAGTGAGGGGGGCAATCCGACGAATGCGCCACGCGGGACTAACGGCGATCAGCGCACCCGTTGCAGCGGTTTAAAATATGTCCGTGTTGGCGGTCAGAGCTGCCTGGCATTACTCCGAAACTCTCTCTCTATTTTGTGATATTCCTCCAACCACTCTTCATTGAGGCGCAGCTCGCGAATAATCCTGCGAAACTCCTCTGTTAGCTCAACTGACGGCGGTTTCAACAAGCCCACGGCGTGGGACTCCATGTGTTCGCTAAGATCGATACCTTCCGCATTGGCATACTCGATGTACGGTCTGTCCCGAGTCACTCTTATCAGAGAACCTAATCGTGTGTCGAGTAAAGGCGCAGTGGCAGTCCAGCTAGTCGGGCCACTTGTTCGAAGGAGGATCTGGCTCGTCTGTTCGCCTGAACCGACCACAGTGCACCACCCGGACACCCAGTCGTCTACCGCAACCTCAGGGTCTTGCCGAGCATGGCGTAACTGGAGTGCGTTCGAGATATCTTGGTTAATGTGCACGGTTGTACCGTGCCAGATCGTGTTGAATGAGGGATAGGCAAAGGAAGTGGCGCCCCCCTCCAAAGCGACCCGCCATTGGGGAGGTGGTTGATGGGAGAAGACCTGCACCAGCGGTTCGGCGAACTCGCTCACTACGGCCACGATCGATTCGGGTTTGCGGAACAATCCTTTTTTAGCGCCTGCGAGAGACGCCCCCAACGTACCCCGCTGCTGAACGCCCATGGGCCAGATCGTATCGGATAGTTGAAGCGGCCCCGTTACGGGTTCCATCTTCGACGCTACGTCAGTCGCTATCGTTGCAGCATTGATTACGCTCTGGTGTATCGGCGAATACTTTTTCCAAGTACCGTTACCGATTGTTCTATAGTCGGCGCCGTGTTGCGCCTCGAAATGTATCTTTAATCTCGCAGCCGATTCCGCGGACGCTCTGAGGAGCTTGGACTTCTGAGCTTCAACCTTTTCGGCGGTGCTGCTCGATACGGAAGAAGCAATCGCCGGTCTCGCCGCGGTCGTATGCGACCATCGAGTCGCCGTTGCGACAGGCAGTCCCGGTCGCACAATGGGCGTCGGCAAAACGGTTGGGTGCAGAGCACCTCGTGCCGTCCGTGCGGCCCCCCCCAGCGCCCTTTCGAGGGCTTCTCTCGTCACACCCATTGTGATCCCCTAACTTTTTGGAATTAGATCCATCATTCGGCTCGACAACCACCCTCTCCCACCGATCGGAACGCCCCGCCCCCTACGGCTCCACCCCCAACATCGCCATATACCGCCCCAAATCGCCTTCCTGACTCACGATATCCCGCATCAGCTCGGGCAGCGGCATGCGCCCCCAGCTAACGGCACGCGCCAGCAAATAAGGCGTCGGGCTATGCGGCTCGTGCTCGGCCAAATATCGCGCGACATCCTCGATCAACCGATACGCATGCGCCCGATCGACGATATGGTCGCGTGTAATAGGTAGTGCTCGCGGTTGCATATCGACCTCCAAATGCGCATCGTCGCTTCCAGCCACTCGAATCTCCTCCCCTTCCGCTTCAGGCGACGCCGCAGCCACCGTCTCGTCCAGCGCATGATCGCCACGCAACGCACGCGCCGCGCGCTGCAGTTCGCCTAACGTCGTGACAACGCGCGTAAAGCTAGGCGCATCGTCGCCCAACCGCTGATCCAAGCGGCGCGATAGCTCCTCGATAGCGGCCAACACCGTGCCGGCGGTTCGCTCCAGTTGCCGCAGCAAAGCCAGATTCGATCCCTGTGCAGCCTCGCGATCCAGCATTTCGCGCGGCAAGTGCGTGGCGGGCGCGTCGTCGTCCTGCAACGAAGCCGCCACGACACGCTGCCAATCGTCGAGATTGATGAAGCCCGGTTCGACCGACAAGCCGATCAACGGCACGTGCAGTTTCAGCACGATCTCGAGCCGGCGGCCGATCCAGTGAAGCGGCGCCGCGCGGGCGTCCGTCTCTTGCCCGTCGATCTTCGGGTAGGCATGATCCCAGAATCGATCGACGAACTCGTTCAGCAACTGCACCCCGGCCATCAGCCCCTCGAGCCGATACAGCCGAGTCCACGCTTCGCACAGCCACACGGCCAAATGGAAGTCCTTGCTCCGCGTGCGAAGCGCATCCGCACTCATGGATGCGACCGCACGCCAGTCGGCCTTCACGAGCGGCCGCTCCCATTCGCCCATCGGCAGCGAGGGGTCGTCCTCGTGTTGCGCATCGCGGATCTGTTGCCAAATGGGATCCGTACGCAACGACACGCCAATGCCGTCTCCGTCCGGCAACGGACTCAGCAGCGGCTGCAGATCGACGGCAAAACTCAACTCGGCTTCGATCAGATCAGAGGGATTCACGATGCACTCCAGATCGGGGCATGAGTAGGAAAGCTGCTCGGCCACGCAAGCGGCATCTTCTTGCCGCCCGGGGTCAGTCGCACTCGCACGAACACGCGGCCGCGCGGATACTTCGAGACCAGCGCCGCATCGGCCACATTGGTCGTCTCTAGCGGAAACTCGAATTTCAACAGCGAGCCGCCCGCGCTCGCACGCACGGTCGTATCGGCCACACGTTGTTCGGCGACGAACGAAAGCAGCGCCCACGGATCGGCGAATTGCCAAGTCAGCGTGCTGCCGTCCGTCACGAAATTGCGCTGCGCCGGATCGTTCTTTGCGGCCAACGGCGAATTCTTCGCAAAGCGCAGCACGAGCGAAACGGGCATGCCGTACTCCCAATGCAGCGAATGCGGCGCGTCTTGCATCGACAGGCTATGCTCGCCGATCCGCACGGTCCAATCGATCAATTGATTGCCGGCCACCTCGGCCGTGCGGTCGGCACGAAAATCGACATTGACGTCGTAGCCCGCCGTCGTGCCGTCGGCCCCCGGATAGAGCGGCGACAGCAATGCATCGACCGGATCGAATTGCTCGACGAATTGCCGCACGGCATCCGCACGTATCGCCCGCGCGCCGGCACCGCTGCCCGCCGATCGAAGTGCGGAAGCCACCTGTTCGTAGCGCTTGAGCGCCACGCCCAGTTCGCCGTAGTCGGCCGGCGTACCCTGCGCATCGTTCAGTTTGACGGGCCGCAACGGTCCGCCGAACGGCCGGCGCCAAGCCACGCTTTGATTGAACATTTGCGCGAAGCCGTCCCATTCGCCGCGAAGCGTATCCGCCAAACCGGAGCCGCAGCGCGACAGCAAGCTGTCGTACAAGCGCATGTGCACCGTCGTGAAGTAGTCGCCGCCGACACCGGCCGGGCGTGCAGGGAAGCGGTCGACACAGTCGCCGGCGTTCGGATCGGCCGCCACCGTCTGCAAGAACTGCTCGAGCATCAGCAGGCTGCTGTTCGGGTTCTTGAGCTGATATCGGTCGAGATCGGTGACGATCGCTTGCCAACGCTGAGCGAGCGGCGAGTTGGCATCGGCAGCGTCGAGCGCCGATAGGTACGTCTTCGCTTGCTTGCCGAGTTCGAGCGCGCGCAGCGACTGCTGTTGGAGATAGACGTTGAGCGCGGCCGGATCGTTGACGCCGAACGCGGCGAGAACGGGCTTGACGTTACTGGAGCCACCGGTCGCACGCGTGGCGTACAGATCCGATTGCGCGAGCGCGTTGTCGACGAGGCGAAGATGTTGCATGGCGTCGCTCGACACGAGCGTATCGAGATCGGCTGCCTGCGCATTCGCGCCCATTTCCACGAGCGCTGCCCGGATCTTCACCAGCCGGGTGCGGGCCGCATCGAACGCCGCGTTGCCCGTGTCGCCATCGGCCGGCGACACGGCCTCCGCCGACGCGACTTGATCGAGCACGAGCCGCGCGAACTGCGCGTCGAGCGCCTGCTGGACGGCGGGACGCACTGCGTCGGGCAGCGTCGTCAGGCCATCGGCAAGGTAGTGTTTGCGTTCGTCGCCCAGCGCGACGGCTTGGTCGAGCTGCGTTCGATCCCACGTCACGGTCGAACCGTCCGGCACCGACGGCAACGGCAGATGGCGCGGCGCCACCATGAACGGTTGCGACAAGAGCTTCGCCAGGCCATCGCGCAACGCGAGCCGCGCGGGCGACACGACGTAGCGCGCATCCTTGTCGACCCAGAGTACGCCACCGTCGGGGCCGCCGAAGCGTTGCGCCATTTCCGCCACGAACGTTTGGAACGCAGTGCTGGACCGCTCGCGCGAGCGCGCGACGATATCCGCCCCGAGCAAGCGGTTGCCCGCCGCGCGCACGAACGTGCGCTCCCATACGGGCCCCGGATTGAACTGCGCCTGGTGCATCCAACCCGCCTTGCCCGCGGCCAGTAGGCTTTGCTGGGTGTCGATGCCGGAGACGATCGCTCGATAGCTCGTACTCGTCTGGGCGAAATCGCCGAGCCCGATGCTGCCGACCGACAACGCGTCGATTTGCCCGGTCACCGTGCGCTCCGCGGCGAGCAGCGGGTTCGACGTGAACATTTGTGCGTCGAGCTGCTGTGCGCCTTTGTCGAACGTACAACGCACGGCCTGCTGGATCACCGGTACGTTCAATCCGCCGGTGCGGTCCGCCGCATAGGCATCGCCGCGGCGCGAAGCATCGCGATAGAAGTAACGCAGGCTGCCGGCTACGTTGCCTTGAAGCTCGGTGCCGAAGGCATAACGCACCACGAGCCGCAGCGCCTCTTCATTACCCGTCGAGGGCTGCTGCAAGCGCTGCATCGCGGCGAGCGCCGCATCGAGTTGATCGACTGCGCCCACGTAGCGCTGCATGGCATGCATCGCGGGCAAATCGTCGACGGCCAAGCTGCTCACGACCGACGCGTCGCCGTCCAATGCGGGGGCCGCGCAATCGTCGCCGACAATCAGTTGTCCCGTGCTCGGATCGTTCGCCACGCCGGTCATCCGGCTCACGTGCGCGAGCATCTCGCGTTCGAGCGCGGTCAGCGCGATCTCGCCGAACTCGCGTTCGAAGCGCGCCCGCACGCGCTCGTCCAGATCGTCGACGATGCTCCACGAGCCGGGCATAAAGACGGTCCAGAACGTGCCGATATGCTCGCCGTTCAAGCCGATCAGCGAGAGCGTCTTACGACGATACCAATCCGACGGTAACGATTCGCCGCCGCGCGCAGCCGCATCGCGCTCCTGCGAATCGGCATGCAACTCGTTCAACGCGGCGACGAGCCGCGGATTGCGATGGCTCAGCGCGATGGTGGCGCCCGCAAGGCCGATCGTCCAACCGCCCAGCAAGACAATGCCGCCCCAGCGCACCGCCCGGTGCAGCATGGGCCGAGACAGATGCTGAGAGCGCGACGGCCGCGTCAATCCGTATTCGAGGAAAATCTTTTTCTCGAACAGATCGCGCAGGAATGCCGGCTGCAGCATGAGGTCGTTCAACGCGCCGCTGCCCTCCCGCGCGCCGTCTTCGGCCGAATCCGCGCCGGGCTCCGGCGCGAAGCGAGGCTCGGCCCGCTCGCCGTAGGGATCGAAAGCGTCGGGCGATTCCGGCATTGCCGCGTCGCCTGCTTCGCGAGCGCGGCGGCTTTGCTCGCGCTGCGCGAACTCGCCGCTGTCGCCCGTGAGATAGATCCCGCGGAAGAAAAACGGCTCGTGATAGGCGCTAGGCCGCATCAATTCGTCGACATAGAGCTGCAACTGCGCACGCATCGCATCGACGCGTGCAGGCAACAACAGACATCCCTGAACGTCGATCATCCCCGTGTCGAGCGTGAACAGTTCCGCGCTCGCATCCGACACGGCGCGCTCGATGCTGCCCATGGCCGTATCGACCCAGGTCGACTGGTAGGTCGTCGACAGATCGAACGGCGAGGACCAGCCGAGCATGCTCGCGCGCAGCGGTTCGGGGAGCGCCCGCGCGAATGCGGCGAATCCGGACAGCGCTTCGCAGCCCGTCACGACCACGTACACGGCGAATCGCATCGCGAAGCGATTTTGCGCGAGCCACAGCCGACGGTGCGCAAGCTTCGCATGGCGCTCGAGTTCGAGGCGCGCGTCGGGATGATCGGCCAGCAGCATCGACGCCGGCACCGTCACTACCACCGAATCGAACGGCCGCTGCGGCCGGTAGTTGCGGCACAGGCTCAGAAATTCGTCCCAAGGCTTTTCCTGGCTGTCGTCGTCGGGCGAGCCGAGGTAAGCGGCTTTGATATCGATGGCGATGCCGCGATCGAAGAAGTTCCACGAGATGCCCTGGATCGCGGCCGGGTTGGCCGCTTCCGAACTCAAGACGCTCGCCACGCCCGCTTGCGCGATCGGCAACGGCCGCGGGTCGTCCCCTTCATTGAGGACGATGACCCACGGCACGTTGTAGCGCTCGCTGCGCGAGGCGATGTTGCCTTCGATCAGCTCGACGGCTTGGCGAAATGCGTTGCGTAGCGAATCGGTGCGCAACCGGACGATCTTGCGCTCGGCGGCCGGCTTGTTCTGCGCGCTCTGCGCCGCGATCCAAAGCACCGCGCCAAGCACGATCAATACGACGGCGATCAGCACGGCGACCGACAGCAGAAACAGGTTGCTCGTCAACATGGCGTCACCCCGGCAACGGCCACACGATGCATGGCGCTCATGAACTCACTCCCACGACGGTGTCGCCGTGCAAGGCTTGGCGCACCGGCCAGGACTGCCACAGCCACAAGATCTCCGATATCGCGAGCAACGCCGCCACCACGAGCAGCGCCATGACGCTCCAGCGGCTCACGGTCGGCAGCTTGCGCGGGGCGATATGGGAAAGGGTATTCGTATAGGCCGATTCGGACACGACGCGATCGCGTCCGCCCAGGTCGGCACGGCGTTGATAGATGAACTCGTACAGCTCTTCCCGGTAGCTGCGCAAACGCGCATCGGCCTGCTCGCCCGCCCCGCGAAAGCGCCCCTGGAACCCCATTGCGAGCGCGAACAGATACAGGCGCGCGATTTCCCGCCGCGACGGCTCGCGATCCGAGAGCAGCGCCTCGATCTTCTTGAAGACGAGATCGCCCGCGATGTTCGTGCGAAACAGCGCCGATTCGAGCAAGTACGAGGTCCAGCGCTCGCGCCCGGCCCATTGGGTGTTGAGCAGCAGTTCGTCGGCGAGAACGGCCTTCAGATAGCGCGCGTCGGCCACGTTCTCGATATCGAAGCGCGTGCTGTCGCGGCGCGATTGCAGCGTCTGAATCTCGAGCACGTTCAGCAGATGCCGCGACATACCCTGCGCGGCCTCGTCCGGGTCGGTATCGGGCACATCGGAGACTCGCCTTTGCGCCTTGACGAGTTCGTCGAAGAACGCGCGAAACTGCTCCATCGCGAGGTCGTGCTCTTCGGTTTCAATACGGGTGCGTGCCATCGTCGTGTCGAGTCGTCAGTCTTTCGTGAACAGCAGCATTTCCTGGGGCCGCTGCGCGCTCGCCCCTTCGTTCGGATTGCCGATGACCAGCGCTTCGCCCGCGCGAACGAGCGACGGATCGGCTTCGACCTCGAACAGCAGATAGCCGGAACCCGAGCGGATGCCCAACTCCTCGGCATACTCCACCGAGCGTCGCGCGGCACCGAGCACGCGCCGGCTGCGCAGCGACGGGTACACCGACTCGGAGCCGATCACCGCGCCCTCCATCCAAGCCAGCAAATCGCGATCGGATTGGCCGCGCAGGCCGATCACGAGGCGCCCCTGCACCCACTGGGCTTGCAAACCGATATCGAACCTATCGTTACCGTAGCGGAACTTGCGCTCCCGGTACCCTTCGCTCACCTCCGCGATCGCCTCGCGCAGCGAACCGAGCAGCGGCGTGAAAACGGCGAGCGGATCGGCATGGTCGTAGTCCGGCGGAACGGGCGGCAAGCCGCCCGGCGCGAGCATCGACAGCGAACCGTGCAGCGCGGCGAGCGCATGGTAGAGCGCCAGCGGATGCAGATGCGGCGTGCGCAATACCGCCTCCGCAAGCGGCAACGCCGCGAGCAGGCTGCGCAACCGATCCTTCAATTCGAGCTGGGTCAGGCGATCGTCCGCCTTCGACGAGGGAATCGCCGTCTGGCGTGCGACGAAAGCAGCCTTGCCGCGCACCTGGCCGAGCAGCGCGGAAACCGCCACCCAAAGCGGGTTGTCGCGAGCCACTTCGAGCAGCGGGGGTTGCCGATCCCCAAGCTTGACCACTTCGTTGTCTTTGTAGACGGTGCCGAGGCACAGCGAAACGAAGCGCGCAGACGGAATCTCGCCCGCCTCCAGGCCGAGATTCGGCAAGAGGCGCGCAATGTCGGCCGGCGGCGCGCCCGAGGTGGTGTCCTCGACGGGCTCGCCCGCGACCGACCGGAAACGCCGCATCTGCGCCTCGCCGCGCATCGATTCGGCGACGGGCAACGTGAGGTAGATCTCGAGCTGCGTGGTAGCAAGCCGTTCCGCGAAAGGCGCGAGCGACAGTTCCAGCCGGCCCTGCTGAACCGATTCGGCGGAATAGGACACAGCGGTGCCGTCCGGCATGATGGCGTCGAGCGCCAGTACGCGCACGACGCCCGCGCTCAGCAGGCCTTCGTCGAACACGAGGCGCCGCACGCCCCAACTGAATGGCGCGGCGGCCAAGCTCTGCCACGCGACGAGCGAATCGACCCGTGCAGAGAGAAGCTGAAAGTGTTGCGGCGCGAGCAGCATGCCCTCGAACCACTCGACGCGCTCGACGACGGGGACGAGTCGATCAGGCATGAACGCACCTCACCACGAGGAAACCGCAAAAACCGGTGCGGCGACTATCGGAAAAACAGCGAAGCTCGGTCATTTCACACTCGAAATGGAAAAGGCGTTGTCGCCCAGTTGCACGACGAGACGGCCATCGAATCGCTCGACTCGCACGCGATGGGCACCTGGGCCGGGGTAATCCGCGAACACGAACACGCCTGCCACGCGCGGCCCGCGCAGCTTGTCTCCGGGCACCACCACCCGCTGGCCCGGCACGAGTTCCCAGCTCTGGTAGCGGATCGCATCGGGGAACGTGCCCGTCAGATCGTCGCGCACGGCGAACCACTTCGACGCCGGCAGCTCGGCGACCCGCGCAAGCAGCGTCTTGTCCGCAACGAATACGACGTCGACCGCGATGGGGCTGTCGTTGTTGGCTTCTTCGCTAGCCGCTAGCGTGAGCTGGTCCCACTTCACTTTGTCGCCCGATGGGAACAGCATCGAGCAGCCGGTAAGCGTAAGACCCGGGAGGCCCGCGAGACACACCAAGCAGAGCATGGTCGACCACCCGGCGGCCCACCGCCGCAGCCTTGCCGTCCCCGCGCGCGCAGGTCCACCGAGCGGCGCGCCGCCTCGTTCGAAACCAGGCCGCCGCGTGAAGCGTCGCCAGTCGATCATCTTGCCCCCACTCCTATCCCCATGACTACGATCAAAGAAGCCGCCACGAGCGCGCAGCCTGCCACCACTGCGAGCTGCCCTCGCGTAAATGCTAGGCGCACGATCGCCGAATCGCCATATCGCGTCGCGGGCTGCGTCGCCACGGTGGCGGTGGCTCGGTCGGTCTGCACACCCGCCGAGACCAGCGCGACAACGGTACACGTGGACAGCAGGCTCAGCAGGTTGCGCGGTCCATCGCAGATCAGATCGATGGCGACGAATGCCACCAAAGCGGCCTCTACGGGCAGCCGAAGCAACGACAAGGCGATCCCCGCCGCAGCGATGCCGCCGATACCGTTGCGGCCCGCCGAAGCGAACGCGGCTACGGTGGCGGCGGCGCCGATCATCGCACAGTCGCCGAGGTCCAGAAAATGCCCGTAAAGGTTCGCAACGAACGAAGCAAGAAGCGCGAAATACAGCGCAGAGCCCGCGCGGACAAACACCGCGCCGAACGGCACGACGAGTTCGGCGACACCCCGGCTGCAACCGAGCTTCGCGCTCATCGCTTCGATGGTGTGCGGAATCGCGGCGGTCGCCGTGCCGGACGTCAACGCAACCAGCATAGGGGCGCGCAAACATCCGATCGTGCGAACGAAGGACACGCGCGTGCGAAGCGCGATCGCGGCGAGGGCGACGCACGAGAGCGCCGCCGCGGAGGCGAGAAACACCGAGATGAATCCGCTCATCGCGGAAAGCGTCTCGCGCGGCGTGTGCGCCACCAGATGAGCCGCCGTGCCGAACACCAACACCGGCAACAGCAAATTGGCGTAGTCGATCAGTGCTTCGAGCGTGCGATAGATGCTTTCGAAGATGCCGTTGAGCACCTTCGTCTGCTCGCTGGACAGCGCGGCGAACGCCATGCCGAACAAGATCGTGCAGGTCAAAATGCCGAGTGCCCGGCCGCTTGCGAGCGCGCCGTAAAAGTTATCGGGCACGACATCGGTCAGCGCAAAGGCGCCATCTGTCGCGCCCGATCCGGCCTGCGCGAACAACGTCATGCGCACCTCGCCGGCATTGCCGCCGCTCGCGAGGATCAGCCGGCCGAGTTGCGCATGCGCGGCAGCCGACAAGTGCAGCCCGGGCGCCGTCGCGAAGCCTACCGCCGTACCGGCGAAACCGCCTGCCGCGACGAGCGCGATCGCCAGCAGCAGCATGGTGCCGATGCGCAGCCCCGGACGCGGCAGCGCCAAAAGCTGGCGCAGCCCGAAGAACATCGCGACCACCAGCAAGGGCACAGCCGCCATCGTCACAAGCGAGACGTAAACCTGGCCGATCGCATACGCGGCTTCGCCTAGCGGTTCGGCGAATGCGCCGGCCACGCAGCCGAGCACGATGCACAGCACCAGCACCGGCGCGGAATTGGGCAGTTGTCGCAGCGTGTTCATAGCGCCATGTTCCAGCCGCGCGCGAGGCCGTAGGACACCGTCGCTCGCGCGAGTTCGAACGTGCTGTCGATCGTCGGAATCGCCGGGGCACCCATCTGGCGTGCGGCCAGCGGCAGCTCCGTGCAGCCCAGGACCGCCGCCTGCGCGCCTTGCCGCACGAGCCAATCGAGCGCCCGCGCGAGGTGTTCGGTCGATGCGTCGATCCGTCCCGCCTTCACTTCGCCGATGCAGGTATCGATCTGCCGCTGCGTGGCGATGTCGGGCTCGACCGATTCGAACCCGCGTGCGGCGAGCATCCGTTGATAGAGTCCCGAATGAAATGTGCCCCCCGTCGCCAAGACAGCCACGCGCCGGCGCTCCGGCGGCAGCGCCGCCACGCTCGCTTCGGCGATGTGAATGATCGGCGCCCGGCTATGCTCGCGCATCGCGTCGTACCAGTGATGCGCCGAATTGCACGGAATGACGATCAGCGCCACCTCGTTGCGGTTGAGCATGTCGATGCCGCGCAGCAGCGCCGGCAACGGGCTTTCGCCCGTCCCTAGCAAGGCTTCCGAACGGTCTGGAATATGCGGCAAATGCGCGACTAGCAGTTCCAGATGCTGTTGATCGCGCGAAGCCCCGGCCGAACTCGTCAACGAGATCACCCGCTCCATGAAATCGACGGTGGCTAGCGGCCCCATGCCGCCCAGGATGCCTATCAGCGCCATGGCGATCTTTAAAGCTTGAGCGGACGAGGGCAAATGATCGACACGGCCGCCGTGTTGCCGATGACGAGGATCAGCGTGCGCAGCATGTCGCACAGCGGATCGACCGCGAGGAACAGAATGAAGGCGGCCTCGAACGGCAAGCTCAAATAAACGCAGGTCATGCCGATCAGCGACACCGTCACGAGCCCGGTCATCCCGGCCGACGCGAAGCCCGCGAGCACCGACGCGAGCAACACCGTGCTGACCTCCACCACGCCGAGGTGACGGCCGTAAAGCTGGGCAATGAAGAGCGTCGCGCACACGTAGTAGACCATCGGTCCGACGCGCAGCAGCGAAACCGTCAGCGGCACCATTAACTCCACCCGGGAGCGGGCGAAGCCAAGGCGATCGACCAGGCTCTCGATCATGCTCGGCATGCAAGCGGCGCTATTGCGCGTGGCCAGCGCGAGTGCGAACGGCGCACGCAAGGCGTCGAGCGTGCCGCCGAGCGAATTGGCCGAACGCTTCCAGATGATCGTGGCCGCCAGCACGAGCAGCAGCAACGCAACGACGAAGAAAGCCACGACGAACTGCAGCATCGCGTGCAGCGGCCCCACCCCGGATTTACCGAGCTGAGCCGCGCTCATGCAGAACAGAATCAGCGGCAGCGGGTAGCTGAGCCAATGCATGAGCTTCTGGCAAGCATGGTAGACCGTCTCGAGCGCTTGGCTCAGTCCCACCGAAATGCGTTCGGGCACCCGGCCCACGGCCAGGCCGAACAGCAGCGCGAACACCAGCGCCTTGAGCGCGTCGCCGCTCGCGAGCGCCGCAAAAATATTGCTAGGGACAAGGCTCTTCAGCATATCGGTGAAGCCGATCGTCTTCGGCACGGTGTCCGTGCCGTATAAGCTCATCACCGTCTCGTTCGTGCCTGTCGCGTCGCTGCCGACCATCGCGCCGAACGTGTGCATCGTTGCCGTCGACAAGTTCGCGCCGGGTCGCATCGTCAGCAGCACGATCGCGCCGACCACCGCCACGGTCGCCGACGCGCCGAGGATCACGATCACCACGCGCAAAAGCAGACGCGACGTCCCGCCGTCGCGAAACAAACGCTGCAGACTGAATATCACGGCCGATACCATGAACGGCAGCGTCGTCATCTTCAGCAAGTTGACGTACAGATCGCCGATCACGTCGAGTCGTTGCGCGAGCAACGGCGCCCATAAGCCGAACGCGCTGCCGAGCGCGAGGCTGCCGATCACCACCCATGGATTGACGGCCACGGCGTAAAGCTTGTTCATATCCATCGTTCGGTCTCCGAAATGCGCTTGGGTCTTTATCGTTATGCGGGTGTTTTAGTGATCGGTCGCTTCCAGCAACGTCTTCACGTCGAGCTTCTTGCTGCGTTCGGCAAGAAATTGATTGACGAACGCAAGCAGCGCGGGCGTGGACACATTGACCCCGATCGCGATCGGATCGTCCAGATCGTCCAGCGTCACGACGCGCAGCTTCAGCGACGCCGTCGGGTCGCTTTTGAGTACGTGCTTGACTTCGAATTCGTCGCGGTACGCGGCCGTCACTTCGCCCTTGTCGAGCCCGCCCAGCAGCGCGTCCCAGCTCGGATACGCCTTGACTTTCGCATTCGGAAAGTTGGTCTGCACGTACTGCGAATAGGACGAGTTCATCACCACGCCGATCGTGCTGTCGTATGCGCGGATCACCTCCGGTGCCGGGCGGCCGTGCGCGACTTGAGCGAAGTTCAAGCGATTGAGCAGCAGCGCTCGGTGCAAGCGAACGTAGGGCGTGCTGAAGCTGATCAGTTCGGCGCGTGCCAACGTGCGCGACAATTTGCTGATCGCCAGATCGGCATCGCCGTTGGCGAGTTCGCTCACGACCCCGTCGAACGTCTTCGCATCGCGGTTGAAGCGCACTTTGACGCCGAGCTTGGCGGCAAGCTCATCGGCGATATCGACGTCGATGCCTTGCAGCCGGCCGTTGCGCGTTTCGAAGAACGGCGGTTGATCGACGCCCAACATCGCGACCACGAGTTCGCCCCGGTTCACGATGCGGGCAAATTCGGGGGCCAGCAAGCGTCCGTCGGGCATACGCACGAGCCCGGTCGAGGTCGTCGCGAGCGGGGCGCTGGCCGGCTGAGCCACCGCCGGCGCGGGGGCGGCCGCATTGGCCGCATGCGCGGCATGCCCACCGGCGAAAAGCCCGATGCTCGTCGCCAAGGCAACGGCAGCGACACGCGCGGCCAGCGCGCGCAGCGGCCGTACCGCAATCGAACGTCCGTGCGACGCGGGACCGTAAAAGTGAAGCGTAGGCATAGCGATTACCGTTTGCAGTTTCAAGAAGCGTTGGAAGCCGGCGCCGCAGACGCCGCGGCGTCCGCACTCGCCGGCGTGGACCCACGTTCGCTCGCGACCGAGCCGCCGATTGCGCCGGCGGCGGCGGTTGTGCCGGTTGCGTCGGTCGCGCCGGTTGTGCTCGAGGCAGCACCGGCCGCAGCGGCAGGCGCGGCGTAACGCGCGCCGATTTCGACACCGAGCAGGAACAGCAGCACGCATAGCAGCAAGACGCAGCACGCCGCGATCGTCGCCATCCGCGCAGTCATCGAGAACACATAGGGCATCGCCGATCGTCCTTAAGGAACCATGGTGGTGAATTGCGCTGTGGCGACGATTTGAATGACGCCCCCCCAGTTGCACATCAATTTCGAGCTGTTTTGCAGTGCCGGCTGGCCGCCGATCAACACCGTCGGCGAACCTGGCGCCCAAGGTGCCGCCGTGGCCGGTATGCAGGGCATCGGCGTCAATACGCCGAGCGCCGCCGCGGTCGCCGCCGCTACCGTCGGATTCGCCGGGCAATTGCACATGCCGAACGGCATGACGTTGACCATGGGCGCGTTGTCCATGATCGTCG
The DNA here is from genome assembly GCF_051953405.1 of Trinickia sp. GTDB lineage: Bacteria > Pseudomonadota > Gammaproteobacteria > Burkholderiales > Burkholderiaceae > Trinickia. Next base: position 108,130 of record NZ_JBQCIV010000125.1, read on the forward strand.
CGGCGGGCGCACCCGCCATGACGCATGGCGTGGGCAGTACGTTCAAAGACGAAGGCGCCACGCCGAAGCTGCACTGAAGCATGGTGCCGGTAGTGACCAGGATGCTCATCGATCAGCCCTTCACCCATTTTTCGAAGTTCGAGACGATCTTCGGCAAGCCGCCCGCGGCACCGGCAACCGGCGCAGCGAGGCTGCGCCACGCTTCCTGCGGCTTGCCGCTTGCGTAGCGGCGCTCCGCCATCGCCCGGCCGTCCGGATCGAAGCGCCGCGCCGTCCCGTGCAGCAGGCCGTCGCGATACGGCAGGCTTTGGACCAAGGTGCCGTCGGCCGCGTACTCGCGCGTTTCGCCTTCGAGCACGCCCGCTCGATAGCGCGCGCGGCGCACCGCCACGCCTTCGTGCAAATAAACCGCTTCGCCTTCCGGCTTTCCCGCCAGGTACGGAAGGCGCGAGGTCACTTGCCCCGACGGCGCGTACGACACGCTTTCGCCGTGCAGCACCCCGGCCACGAATCCTTGTTTCAAGGCCACTCGTCCGTCTTGGTACAACGTCGTCACGCCATGCTCCTTGCCGTCCGCGTAATGCGCTTCTTTGACGAGCACGCCGGGCGGATCGAATGCATGCATCGGCCCGGACAAGACCCCATGCGCGTAGTGCGCATCGAACGTGGGCGTGCCGTCCGGCGTGCATCGCGTCATCGGCCCGTGCGGCACCCCGTTCAGCAGCGACGTGCGTGCGACCACGGCGCCGCTCGCATCGCGCTGCTCGGCCACCTCGCGCACGTCCGCCGCCGGCTGGGCGGCGGGAGAACGCGGTGAACGCATGAATTCGAGATCGGACATGGCGTGGCGCTTAGCGAAATACGTCAGGGTCAGTTGAGTTTGACGAGGCCGCCCTTCAGGGCCAGCATGCCGCCGCCGTCGACCGTCGCCGTGGCCGATGCCTTGGCCTGCACCTCCAGCCCCTGGATCGTGAGCGTCGTACCGGCCTTGTTCTCGAGCGTCGTGCCCGCCTGATTGGACAGCGACGTTCCGGCCTGGCTCGCGAATGACGTGCCCGATTTGAACGTGATCGAACCGCTCACGTCGATCGTCAAGGTCCCGCTCACCTTGAGCGTGTAATCCCCTGTCACGTTGTGCGTAAACTTCGCGTGGTTCGTGTGCGTCTCGTCGCCCGTCACATCGAGCGAGCGCGTGCCCTTGACCGTATGCGTTTCCTTGCCCGTCTGCACGTCGACGGTCCGATCGCCCTTTTGCACCGTATGCGTCTCGTTACCGGCGATCACGGTCGTCGCCAGCGCGTTCTCGATCGACACATTCATGTCTTTCTGGGCGTGCACGAACAACTCCTCGCTACCGGTCTTGTCTTCCATGCGGATTTCGTTGCCGGCGCTGCCCCCTTTCGACGAACGCGACATGATCGTGCTGCGCGTCTGCATCGACGGCATCTCGTAGGGCAGCGTGCTCGATTGGTTGTAGACGCTGCCGGTCACGAGCGGCCGGTCGGGGTCGCCGTCGACATAGCTCACAATCACTTCTTGACCCACGCGCGGCAGGAAGAAATGCCCCCAGCCGTTGCCCGCCACGGTCTGCGCAACGCGCACCCAGCACGATGTGTTCTCGTTCTGAGTGTCCGAGCGGTCCCAATGGAATTTGACCTTGATACGTCCATACGCATCGGTCCAGATCTCCTCGCCCGACGAACCCGACACCGTCGCCGTATGATTGCCGGCGACAACGGGCCTCGGCGTCACGAGCGGCGGACGGAACGGCACCGCCGAAGGAAACACGACGAATTCGTTCGTGTAGTAGTCGTTCGTCGAACTGTGCTCGACGGCACGCACGACATAGGTCGTATTGACCGCGCTGTTGGCATGCCCGCCCAGCGTGAAGCTCGAGCCGGCCGTCAGGGCGAAGCACACGCTCGCGCCCTTGCCGGTTTGCTGTCCGATCTGATGCGCCGCTAGCCGCAAATCGGCGGTACGGGTACTGTCCGACGCCTGCGCGTAACGTCCGGGAAACGTGTAGCGCGTGCCGTTGGTCGTGCCGCCCGAGGCCGACGATGTCGCCGTGGAAACCGCGGCCGACGTGTAGTCGTAATCGGCGACGATATGCGTGCGCTCGGTCAATCCCGTCACGAGTTCGAATTCGCTCACGCGCTCCGAGGGACTGTGCGCGACCGAATCGCTCGAGAACCACAATTGCGAGGCGTTGGCGGTCGGCTCGTGCGCGGACGGACTGTCCGCGAGCACCATCGTATGGCTACCGTCGGCGAATGCGAAAAAGTAGAAGATGCCCTCTTCTTCCATCAGCCGCGACACGAAATGGAACGGGCTCTCGTCGTACTGCACGCAGTACTCGCGCGCCGCGTACGTGCCCGTCGTGCTTTGCTTGATCGTGACGTTGAACGGTGCCAGCGCTTGCTGGACGATGTCCAGCACGCTCAGGTTTTGATAGATCGTTCGGTCGCTGCCGAGTGTGGCGAGCCACAGGGTCGGCGCGAGCGCGGCCGAATAGTATCCGTGGGCGGCGTCCGCCCCGACCTGCGCGAACCGCGTCACGATGCCGTTAAAGTACCGCGGCGAGCCGCCTTGCGTCTGCAGCGTCACGGTCGCGCTTTTGCCGACGATGGAGGCGGCCGAAAGCGCGGTGTTCGTCGAACGCATGCGCAGCTCGAAATGGAACAGCTCGGAGATCGCCTCGCGCCCCGAAAAACCCTCGAGCAACAGCACGTCCGCCCCGAAGGGCGTACTCACCGAGAGAAAGCTGCCTGTTTGGACCGTCGTCGCGCCCGGCATATCAAACTCCGCCCTCCGCCGTAAAGCTGAACGCGAGGCCGCCCGTGGCGGTGAATGCCAAATGCACGGCATCGAACGGCTCGGCCACCGAAATGCGCTCGAGCACCTCGCGCGCAAGCTCCGGCAGCACGATTTGCGTGAGGATGTGATCCACGTTGCGCGCGCCGCTGTCCACCTCCTTGCAACGCTCGGTGATGACGCGCGCGAACGCGTCGTCCCAGGTCAACTTGGCGTGATGGTTGCGCGCGAAGCGTTCCGCGAGGCGATTGAGCTTCAAGTCGACGATCGCCGCGATCTGCGCATCGCCGAGGTGGTAATACGGCACGAGAACGAGCCGGCCGAGAAAGGCCGGGCTGAACTGGCGCAGCAGCGCCGGGCGCAACCGCTCGATCAATTCCTCGGGCGGCGGCCGCCGTCCTCCAAGCGACGCCTCGGTGATGACTTCCTGCGCCGCGTTCGACGTCAGCAGGATCAGCGTGTTCTTGAAATCGATCGGCACGCCTTCGCCGTCTTCCATCACGCCCTTGTCGAACACTTGGAAAAACAGCTCGAGCACGTCCGGGTGAGCCTTCTCCATTTCGTCGAGCAACACGACACTGTAGGGACGGCGGCGCACCGCTTCGGTCAATACGCCGCCGCGTCCGTAACCGACGTAGCCGGGCGGCGCGCCTTTGAGCCCCGAGACGCTGTGCGCCTCTTGGAACTCCGACATGTTCACCGTGATCATGTTGCGCTCGCCGCCGTAGAGCGTATCGGCGAGCGCGGCGGCCGTTTCGGTCTTACCGACGCCGCTCGGGCCGACGAGCAAGAACACGCCGACGGGCTTACCGGGATCGTCGAGATCGGCGCGGAACGTCCGCACGCGCCGCGCGATCGCGTCGAGCGCTTCGTCCTGCCCGACGACACGCTCGGCCAGCTTATCGTGCAGGTACAGCACCGTATGCAGTTCGTCCGCCAACATGCGGCCGACGGGAATACCGGTCCAACCCGAGATCACCTCGGCGACCATCGCCGAATCGACATAGACCGGCACCATCGGCTCGTCGTTCTGCACAGCCTCGAGACCTTTCTCTAGGCGGCCGAGATTGGCGAGCAGCGATTGCGCATCCTCGCCGTCCTCGGCCGGTGCTTGTGCGTCTTGCGTCCCGTCCGTCTTTGCCTCTTGCGCATCCACTTGCCGCGCGATCTTGCGCCGCCAAACCAAGATCTCTTCCACCGCGCGCTGTTCGGTGGAAAGCTTTTCCGTCAAGCGTGCATGCTTCGCGCGAAGTTCCTCGAGCTGCTTCGTCAACGCGACGATCGCGTCGGCATGATCGGCGCCCGTCGCCGCCTCGAGACGCAAAATACGCAGTTGGTTTTCGCCCGATTCGAGCGAGCGCCCGAGCGCTTCGATATCCTCCGGCACGCCGCTTTGCCCGATCGCCACGCGCGCGCACGCCGTATCGAGCACGCTGATCGCCTTGTCCGGCAGTTGGCGCCCCGAGATATAGCGATGCGATAGCTTGACCGCATCGCGCACCGCCTCGTCGATGATCTCGACGCCGTGATGATGCGCGAGCTTAGGCACCATGCCCCGCAGCATTTCGATGGCGACGGCCTCGCTGGGCTCGTCGACCTTGACCACTTGAAAGCGGCGCGCCAGCGCGGGATCGCGCTCCACGTACTTCTTGTACTCGGCCCAGGTCGTGGCGGCGATCGTGCGCAACTCGCCGCGCGCAAGCGCGGGCTTGAGCAAATTGGCCGCATCGCCCTGACCCTCGCTGCCGCCGGCACCGATCAGTTGATGGGCTTCGTCGATGAACAGCACCACCGGAACGGGCGACGCCTTCACTTCGGCAATGACGGATTTGAGCCGATTCTCGAACTCGCCCTTCACGCCCGCGCCGGCTTGCAGCAGCGCGAGATCGAGCGAGCGCACGCACACGTTCAGCAGCGCCGGCGGCACCTGGCGTTGCACGATGCGCTGGGCGAAGCCTTCGACGACCGCGGTCTTGCCGACGCCGGCTTCGCCCGTCAGGATCGGATTGTTTTGACGCCGCCGCAGCAGCACGTCGATCAGTTGGCGGATCTCCAAATCTCGACCGTAGATGGGATCGATCGCCCCTTCCCGAGCCAGTTCGGTCAGATCGACCGTGTACTGCGCGAGCGCCGATCCGCCCGGCCCGCTGCCGACGGCCGACGGCATCGCCGCCAGCGGCGCCTGTCCCGAGCGCGCCTCCCCTGGCGATGCGCCTGCGGCGGGCGCGGCGGCCGGCCCGCCGTCTTCGTTCGACGCAGCGAGCACGGCCGCCAGCGATTCGCGCAGCGTCGCACGCGGAATCTTCAGCAACGAGGGCGCCGTGTCGATCAGCAACCCGCGCAAACTGTCGACCTCCAGCAGCGCGAGCAGCACCGTGCCCGAGCGAATCTGTTGCTGCCCGAGCAGCATCGAACTCAATAGCCAAGCCTCTTGAAACAGCCGCGAAAAGTTCGGCGAAAGCGCGGGCGTGCGGCCGTTACCGCGCTTGAATTGGTCGACGGCTTTTTGAAGCTGCGCGCCCACTTCCGCAGGCGCCACCTCGAAGTGCTCGAGAATCGCCCTCCAGTCCGGCGCGTCGGATTCGAGCAGTTGCAGCAGGAAGTGCTCGACGTCGACGTTGTAGTGCGTCTGCCGCACGCAGAGTTGCGCGGCAAGCTCCATGGCATGCTTGCAGGCCGGATCGAGCCGGCTCACCAGAGTGCGAATGTCGATTTCCATAATGGCTCGGTGGCTAGGCGGTCGATGAGCGCCATGCGGCCGAAGACGGCGGCATGCGCAAGGTGAATCGGGCGGGCGCACGCGGTTTGGGCGCGACCGCGCTTGCGGCGGCGCTTGCTGTTGCGTTCCCTGCCGCGGCCCCATCCGCGCGCTCGCTTGCGGCGCCCGCACCCAGCGGGCCGAGCCACGACGTCCAGCCGAGCCGCGCCGCGCGCGCGCCGCCGACCGCGCAGGCCGCTTCTCCGGGTACGGGCCGCAACACGACATGCACCTCGAGATCGAGTTCCAGATACGACTGCACGAGCCAGGCCGTCAGCTCGTGCAACCGGCCGCCGGGCAAGAGAGCCTCGAATCGTTCGGGCGGCAGCTCGACGAACTCGATCCGAATGCCGGCCGCTTGATCCCAGCACTGCCGCCCGACCACCGCGCGACCGTTCAGACGCGAGGCGCCGCGCCCGCCGCTCGACAGACGCACCGAATCGCGCGCGTCGAGCGCGCGCCAGCCGCCGACGAACTGGCCGCCGCGCACCGCCACACCGAGCCGATCCGACAACATGGCCAGCAGACCCGCCATGGAACGCGGCGCACCGCCCAGCAGCCCGGCATGACGCAGCCAGCGCCGCGCGCCGCCCGGCCCGCGCTCGCCGGCGCGCAGACCCAAGTTGCCGAGCGCGTCCAGGCAAGCCGTCAACGCCGCCTCGTCGGGCGTGCGCCCGTTCAATCCAGGGGCGTGCTTTTGGCGGCTGCGATAGAGGAACGAGAGGAAGCGATGATTGAAGATGTCGAGGAAATCCGACATCGCCGTCTCGCGCGCCGCTCGCCGTGCGAGCAGCCATTCCGTGAACGCCAACGGCAGCGGCCCGCCCGCGCCGGCGAGCGTCATCGCGGCCGTGCTCACGGTATAGCGCGTGCGCTCGCCGTCCACCGCTTGCGAGCCGATGCCGCGAATATCGCTCGGCTCGAAAGCCAGCGAGACGTGACCGGCGAAACGCACGGCCTCGTCGGTCCCATCGCCCGTGCCGAGCGGTCGCGCCCACGCCTCGGCTTGCTCCAGCAAATGAATCGCTTGGAACAAGTCGAAGTCGTGGGGACGAGCGAGGAGCCGGGCGATCAGAGCAGCGGTTGGTAACCGGTCATCGGTTCCCATTGCTTCCATATCTCGTCTCCACGGCAAACCACGAGCCGCACAAAGGAGTTGACCGAGGTGCACATCGCGAAGAAACGCGCGAGCACCGCGGCCATCAATAGCGGCGAACCGCCGACGAACGTATCCGCATCGAACTCGATGTTCACCTCGGTGCCGCGACAATAGCCGCGCCACGCATCGGTGCCGACGTGCGCAGTGACATGCCGCGCGCCGACGCGGCCGATCCCGCGAATCTGGTCCTGTTCGCGTAGGCCGTCGGAGGCGAACAGCGACAGCATCTCCTGCAGTTCGCGCCGCCCGTTCGGCCCGCTGACAAGCGAGTGATAGTTGCGCGTGAGCAGCGACACGAGCCGCCAAAGCGTCTCGCTCCCGAGCGGCGGATCGCGCTGGGCCGTCGGCTCGTACAGGCAACGCACGCGGGCATTGCGCGACACGCGTTCGACGAGCATGCGCGCACCGATCGGGACATGTTCGGCCAAGCGCCGATTGGTGCAGAGCACGTTCGCATAGACCACGGGCGATACCGGATCGGCGAAGTTGCGGCTCGCATCGACGAAGCTCAGATAGGTATCGACGCCCGACACGTTACCCCGCACGCTGCGCTCGCGCCGCGCGAACCAGAACGTCGACGGCCGATCCGCGCTGTCCCAATCCATGCGGTCGATGGCCGTGTAGCCGGGCAACACGATCGCGCGATCCGCGACGGGATCCGAGGCGATGACGGAGACGATCGAATGGATCTCGGTCATTGCCTCGCGTTTTTGCTCGGCGACGAGACGGTGTTCGTAGCGGCGGCCATCGACGACGAGCGGTTCGGTCGTTTGCGCGAACAGATTGACCACCGGGGTGCAACCGAGACGGAAATGCTGGGCGCCGATATGCGAGAGCGCGCGCGGCATGCGGTCCAGATGCAGCACGATTTCGCAGCTACGCCCGCTGCCGAAGGCCCCTGCCGGTACGTTCAAATCGAAGAAGTGAAACTTGCGCGCGAACGCGAAATATTCTTGCAGCAACCCGTAGGCCGGGTGCGCATGCGCCGGCTGCGGCAGCACGCGGTCCTCTTCGGCGTAGCCCACTTCGCGCCACGCCGATTGCGACAAGCGCACGAGCGGCGCGCCGGCGGGCGCCAGCGACACGCCGACAACGCCCGATACGAGCAACTCGTATAGCGGCATCGTCACCCGCCAATCGCCGTGCAAATGCAGCCGTAGCTGGCGAACCTCCAGCTCGGAAAAATCGACGCCCGGTTCGCATTCGAGCCGCAGGCGCAGCGTGGAGTCGTCGCCAAAGCGCGCGTCGGCGACATTGATCGGCCACAGCACGGTGTCCCAAGCGGTGCGGAAACGGCACGCATCGCCCGCTTCGGTGAGCGCCGACAACCCGGTATGACGCGGCACGCGAAAGCCCGCCGTCACTTTGCCTTGCGTCGGATCGAGTTCGAACTGCGCGACCGTCATCGATGGCACGCTCTGCGCGAGCGAGGGGCAAACGTTCTCGAGCAGCGCCGACGCGATCTGCGGAAATGCTTGATCGAGATCGCGATGAACGCGCGCGGCGAGAAACGCGGTGGCTTCGATCAACCGCTCGGTGTGCGGGTCGAGCGATTCCGTGCCGTGCAGCGCGAGACGCGCCGCGACTTTCGGGTAGCGCTGTGCGAAGTCGGCCCCCTGCACCCGCAGGTAGGACAGCTCGCGCTTGTAGTACTGCAAAATGTCGTCTGGCGCCATGTCGGTCAGCATCCGTCCGGGTCGTCCTGGTCGTCCGGGCTCGCGCCTGCGCCCGCCGCCAATTCGAAAAACACGTGTTCGACCGAGCGCTCCACGCGAATGTCGCCTTCGACGACAAGCACCGCCTCGCGGCTCGTCTCGTCCTTGAAACCGAACTTCACGGCAACGTTGACGAGCCTCGGCTCGAACAGCGCGATCGCGCGGCGAACGGCCGCGAGAATCGCGTCGCGATCCGCGCCGGAGCGCAGCGATCGCTCGGAAAAATCCGGCACGCCGTAGTCGAGCACGCCGCAATCGCTATGCGCGAACTCGGCCATCGTCAAGCGCGAACGCGCGTTGAGCAGGCGCGAGAGTTCGCGCGCCACCGATCGCTTCAGCGCGCCCTCGCCTTCGAGCCAGGCGTCGGCATCTTCGACGAGGCGCTCGAACAGCGGAATCGGATAGCCGCGACGATGGATCGACATCACGTAGGCATGCGATGGAACATGGACGGATGCGCCCCCTCAACGTAGCGCGGGCACACCGCGTCCAGGTTCATCACGAGGCGGACACCGCCTTGTTCGCGGCCAGGTCCCAGCCGAACGACGCATTGCCCTTCTTCGTCGAATCCGTGCTCTGCTGCGTGTACTGCGACGTCATCTGCGTGAAGTGGAGCGTGACCGAATCCGACATCTCCGAGCTGCCGCCGCCGGTGCTGATGTGCGAAATCATCGCGTTCGTCAGCACGTACTTCATCAGCAGCATGAATTTGCCGCCTTCGTTACGGCCAATCGAAATCGTCGCATCGCCGAGCTTCGTGCCCGCGGCGCAAGCGGCGTAGAGCGCGGGCGTCGCTTGATCGGTGGCCTTGGTGATCGAGAATTCGCTGAAGGTCGGACGGCCCATCGTCCGCTCGGTGTTCGACGTGTCCGCGTTCATCGGCATGGCCACGCTATGGCTGAACGAGTAGAGGATGATCCCGTCGGCGTAGCCGTCGATCAACGAATTGCCTTTGATGTCCTTGAACTGCAGGATGACTGTATCCATGTCTGATCCGATTCGATGAATAGCGAAATTAAGCGCGGGCGCGGAGGCGCCCGCCGCGCGTTCAATCGTCGCCCGCCGTTAGGCGGCCGCCGCCGGCAAATCGGCCACGAGCCGAATCGAAGCCGTCAGGTCTTCCATCTGGAAGTGCGGCTTGATGAAGCACGTCGCGCGATACGAGCCCGGCTTGCCCGGCACCTCGGTCACGTCCACGCGTGCTTCGCCCAGGGGGAAGCGCGCCTTCTGTTCCTGCGAGGCCGACGGGTTGATCAGCACGTAGTCGGAAATCCAGTTGTTCAGATACGCCTCGATGCCGCCGCGCGTCTGGAAGCTGCCGATCTTGTCGCGCATGATCACCTTCAAGTAGTGCGCGAAGCGAGACGCCGCGAGCACGTACGGCAGGCGCGCCGATAGCTGCGCGTTCGCATTGGCCTCGTCCTTGTTGTACAGCACGGGCTTGTTCGTCGTCTGGCCGCCGAAGAACGCCGCGAAGTTCGAGCCCTTCGAATTGACGAGCGCGATGAAGCCCAGATCGCTGAGTTCTTTCTCGCGACGATCGGTGATCGTCACCTCGGTCGGGCACTTGAGGACGATGTCGCCTTCGGAGGTCTTGTAGGCATGCGCGGCGATGCCATCCACTTTGCCGCCGCCTTCCACGCCGCGAATCGCCGTGGACCAGCTATATTTGGCGAAGGCATCGGTAATGCGCAGCCCCATCTGATAAGCGGAGTTCGCCCACAGATACTTGCTGTGATCCGTGCCGTCCACGTCTTCTTCGAAATTGAAGGTCTCGACCGGCTTGGTCTTCGCGCCGTACGGCAAACGCGCGGCGTAGCTCGGCAGCACGAGCGACACGTAGCGCGAATCCTCGGAGGCGCGGAAGCTGCGCCAGGTCGCCAGTTCGGCGCTCTCGAAGATCTTCGCCAGATCGCGCGTCACGCCGAGTTCCGTGAACGACTTGAGGTCGAACAGGCTCGGGGCGGCTGCGGCGATGAACGGGGCATGCGCGGCGGCGGCCACTTTCGAAATACGCTCGAGCAGCGCAATGTCCTGCGGATGACGGCCGAACGTGTAATCGCCGATCAGCAGCGAATACGGATAGCCGCCGAAGGTGCCGTACTCCTCTTCATAAACTTTCTTGAAGAGCACGCTCATGTCGTGATCGACAGCCGTCTCCAAGTCCTTGAGCAGTTCCTTCTTGGTGACGTTGAGCAAGCGCAGCTTCAGACGCGTGCTGGTCTCGGTGCCGTACACCATGTCGTGCAGGCCCGTCCACGACGCTTCGAGCGCTTGAAACGCCTCGTCGTGCATGATCGCGTTCAATTGATCCGTCAGCAGCTTGTCGATTTCGGCCACGCGTTCGTTGATCATCGCGACCACGCCCTTGTCCGGGCTCGTGCGCATGCCCTCGTCGAGAATCTGCGAGGCGAGCTGCCCGATCAGCTTCTTCGCATAGACGCCCTGCGAAGGTTCGACGGCCATATTGCCTTCGAGCACGATACGGTCGAGCAAGCTCAGTTCAGCGTTCGTCGTGGCGCCGGCGGCCGACGATTCGACGGCGGAATTGGTTTCCATCTGGTAGTCCTCTGTGAGTTCGTTGCATCAGCGACAACGGGCGCGGGCCCGCGTCGCGCCGCTCATGCCGACGGCGCGCCTTCGGCGGCCGGCTCGACGGCAGCGCCGCCGGCATTCGCCTCGCTCTGCACCTTCTTCAGCTCCTCGGCGCTCTGAACGATGCGCTCGAGGATCGAATCGAGTTCGTCGTTGCCGTCGAGCTTGCCGAGCAGGTCGCGCAACTGCTGACGCGCTTCCAGCAGCTTCGCCAAGCGCGGCACTTGCCGCACGATGCTTTCCGGATGGAAATCGGAGAACTGGTTGAACTTGAGTTCGACTTTCAGATTGCCTTCGCCCTTCATCGCGTCGGGCACCGACAGATCGAGGCGCGGGGCGATCTTGCCCATGATTTCGTCGAAGTTGTCGCGATCGATCTCGACGAAGCGGCGCTCCTTCATTTTCGGCGGCGGCGTGGCCGGCTGGCCCGACAGATCGGCAAGCAAGCCGACGACGAGCGGCAGCTCGCGCTTTTCCACGGCGTCGCCGATCTCGACGTCATAGGTGATCTGAACACGCGGCGGACGATTGCGCCCGACCCACTTCTGCAAACTATTGGACATGGTCCCCTCCGGACTGGAAAACACAAAACGCAATCGACATAGCGGCGTGCATAGCACTTCGCGACGAAATGGTTCGGATGCTTAGGGGGCGGGTACTTCGAAGCGGGGAGAAGGCATTCCCCTGAAGACGCCGGCGGATACGCGAGACAGGCCTGCCGATTGGCCGTTGCTGCGCACCGAATTCCGGCTATAGCGATGATCCGGCACGCCCCCCGACCGCACACCGGTTCACTGCCGGGGGCAGCGCAGCCGTCGAAAGACGACTTGCCGACCCCGTGATGATTTACTCAAACAGTCGACGTTCGACTATCCGTGGGTTGGTCCTGTGGTTAGAAAGCTTGCTGTGGTCCGTCACGCTTTAGCAAAATTCTGTTCTGATGTCTTTGTTGCCGGACTCTAGCATAGAAAACTTAAAAAGTGTGGCGTATCCCACAGACACGCGGCATTCGCTTTTATAACGACAAGGCGTGAAGCCGCTTTGAAGTAAGCGGAAGTAATTTTTGCGCGGTCATTGCGCGCAAAATTACGTGAAAACCCTAGTTGCATCACGCAACTCGGTTCGATAAGTGCCTTTGTTGCGTCGCCGAGCCTTCACGCACGACTTTTCGTACGATTAGTAATAACACCGGCCGGTTAGCCGAATTGAGTACAGAAAGGCGAAACCGGTCCCACTTTGCGCCAAATCCGATTCGTACCCGAATTTTCTTTCACTTCAATGACACGCACACCAGCGAGCCGCCGATGCTGCATCGTGCGTCGCCAGGTCTGCAGGCGCCGCATTGTCATTGCAATTTTTGCGGTCCCGCTGCTATGCTGGACTGCGATCCCAGGGGGCAGTCCGTGCTTACGCACATGGGAAAACCCTAATCAACAACATTGCAATAGTCGACCGAAGGTGAATCGCCATGCCCGCGTTTCAACCGCCCGTATTCACCGTTTTTAACCACGGAACGTGCGCGAGCCGGGACGGCCAAGGCGAAATCGTCGCCGAGTTCGGCCGCCTCGCAGCGGGTGCCGAATATCAAAACTTCCTAATCTGCGACGGCCCCGGCAGCCACCCGACGTCGAGTCCGATCCCGGGACAATTCAATCCGTTTACGCGCGACAAGCAGAAAAAGGCGTTTTTTGGCAGCAAGGAGATGGGCCACACCCATCACAATTGGCAAACGACAGGCGTCATGACGGGAGCCGGCTGGGACGATAACGTCATGCATGCCGTTGCCACCATCGCGGAACTCAATCCCGCCCCGAAAACGATCAATATGCTCGGGTGGAGCCGCGGTGCGGTGACCTGCACGAAGCTGGCATACAAGCTTCGCGAGATTTTTCCGGATATCGCGGTCAACATCTTCGCCGTCGATCCCGTCGCCGGCATAGGGAACAAGGGCGACGAGGACGCCAGCACGATCCGCGGCAACGTCAAGAATTACTTGGCCGTTCTGTCGATGCACGAGACTCGGGGGTTTTTCAAGCCACAGGATGCCAAGCGTGTCACCTTTACCAATCGCGCAACGAACGCAATATACGTTCCATTTCCGGGCAATCACAGCGGCCAAGTGAATCTCGACAAAACCGTAAAAAAGGATTTGGGCGAAGCAGCGCAAATGGTTTGGTTTCTTGCATGGAAATTCCTCGACCATTTCGGCACGCAATTTACGACCCCGCCCGCGCCCGACTACGACGGACTGGAGCAATGCGATCTTTATGCAAAAATGAAATATAAAATTCCTGGATACAAGAACACGAGTCCGGGATTTTCGCAAGCCGTTTTAGGTGCCCGCAAAACCCGGGATTACCTGAACCATCGCATCGATCAATACGTCAAATTCTCCGATTTTTTCATCAGCGAGCACCATCGCCGAATCTTCAAACGGACGCTGCCCGCGCTGTACATGTGGGTATTCGAGAATCAGGGCATCGACACTGGAGCCGTCATTCAGGACTATAAGAAGGCTGCGTTCTATCCGGTGCTCAAACAATCGCTGATCGATATCGGCTTCCAGCCGACCACGCTCAGCGGCGTCCCCACGGTGTTGCTTCCGATCCGTGGCGGCGGACAACAAGCCGTGGACATCTCGGCGCGGCAGCTGACGGCAAGCATGTCGAGCATGGGGCTTTACGTGTAACTATCGAAGGGCGGCCCGCCGATTCACGCCGCGCCGCATCGCATCGCGTATCGAGCTCGATCTGTTTGGGATCGGGATAGCGAAGGCTATCGGACTGACCCTTCTTCTTGAGCCACGGGCAGTGGCCTCGCATCGCGCAGCATGGCTTCGATCTCGCCGGGCGACACGGGCCGGCTGAAGTGATAGCCCTGAACTTCGTGACAGTGGTGCTCGCGCAAGAACTCGACTTGCGCCTGCGTTTCGACGCCTTCGGCGATGACGCTCAAATTCAATCGCTGACCCAGCGAGATCACGGCAATGGCGATCGCCTTGTCGTCTTCGCCGTGCGGCAGTTCGCGCACGAACGATTTGTCGATCTTGAGCCGGCCGACCGGGAAGTGCTTCAACGCACTCAAGCTCGAATAGCCCGTGCCGAAGTCGTCGATCGATAGGCGAACACCCATCTGCTGGAAGCGTCGCATCATGTCGATCGATGCTTCCAAATCGCGCATGATCAGGCTCTCGGTCAGTTCCAGTTCGAGATATTCCGGCGCGAGCCCCGCCTGCGCGAGCGCATTGGCCACATTCTCGATCCATCCCTTCTGCAGGAACTGGTGCGCCGATACATTGACCGACATCGTGATCGGCGGCAGCCCTTCATCCTGCCAGCGGCGATTTTGCGCGCACGCCGTTTCCAATACCCAATCGCCGATCGGGGCGATCAAGCCCGTCTCTTCCGCGATCGGAATGAAATCGGCCGGCGAAATCGTGCCTTCGACCGGATGGTCCCAGCGCAACAAAGCCTCGACACCAAAGATCGCACCCGTGCGCACGTCGACCTGAGGCTGATACACCAACCGGAATTGCCGCTGCTCCAACGCTTCGCGCAATTGCTCGCGGCGGCGCAGCCGTTCGTGCACCTTCCCGTTCATTTCCGAGGTGTAGAACTGGTAGTTGTTGCGGCCGAGTTCCTTGGCGCGATACATCGCCGCGTCCGCGTTCATCAGCAGCGTTTGCGCGTCGTCGCCGTCGGTCGGATAGCGCGCGAAGCCCATGCTGCAGGTCACCTTGTACGTCTGCCCATTGAGTTGAACCGGCTCCGCGATCGCCTTGCGCAACCGCTCGATCACGGCTCGCAGCGCCTGCTCGTCGAGCCAATCGTCGAACAGCACCAGCACGAATTCGTCGCCGCCAAGACGCACGACCGTATCGGTGCTGCGCAGGCACTCGCGCATGCGCACGGCAACCGTCTTGAGCAATTCGTCGCCGGCATGGTGACCCAAGCTATCGTTGATGAGCTTGAAATTATCGAGGTCGACGAAGGCCACCGACACGCCGCGCCCATAGCGCTGCGCATGCGCGAGCGCTTGGCTCAAGCGGTCGGCGAGCAGCGTACGGTTCGGCAATCCGGTCAACGCATCGTGATTCGCCATATGGCGAATGCTGTCTTCGGCACGCGTGCGCTCGATCGCGATACCGGCAATGCGGATCGCCATCGCCACCGTTTGCGCTTCGGCAGCATCGGGCACGCGCTCGCCGCGCGCGAACACGGTGAGGGCGCCGAGCGCGCTGCCCTCGTGCGACAGAATCGGCATCGAGCGGCAGGCGTTGTACTCGTGCATCTGCGCCTTCAGGATAAATTCCCGGTATGGATCGCTGGCAAGCAGGTTCGTGACCGATACGCTCTGATGCGTATAGATCGCTACGCCGCTCGGTCCCGAGTCCGGCCCGATCGTCCAGCCGTTCGCGAGTTGGCTGAACGCGGCGGGCAGGCTCGGCGCCGCGCCCACCCGCAGGTGCATGCCGTCTTCGTCGCGCAGCATGACCACGCATGCACTGTCGGGTATCTGCGATTCGAGCAAAAGCATGAGCGCAGACAAGACGTCCTCGAGCGGCGTGCTCGTGGCAATCATTTCCAGCACGCGGTTTTGCTCGGCACGCATCGCCTCAGCGCGTTTGCGCGCCGTCACATCGCGCACGATCGCGACCACGCCGTCCTCCACGCGCACGACCTGGCGGTGCAGCCACACGCGCGAGCCGTCGGGCCGCACGTGCTGCCACTCTCGCTCGGCCACCTCGTCCGTCTCGAACACGCGCGCGAACTCGCGGGTCATCCCGCCTTCGCCCTGATCGTCGAATATCGCGTCCGAAACGGTGCCGATCAGCGCGTCGCGTGGCCGGCCCATCATCTCGCCGCCCCGGCGGCTGACGTCGGTCAACACGAAGCGGCAATCGCCGCCGGAAGATCGGCGCAGCGCCGCCGCCGAACGGTCGCTCTCGCTCGGCACGCGTTCCCAAACGAAGAACGCATCCAAGCTGGCTTCGGACGCGGCGAAATACGTTTGGCGCAGCCGGCGGGCCCGTGCGCGGCTGCGCGACAATTCACGGCTTTTCAGACTGAGAATCGTCGTCAGCGCCACCAGCAGCGCGCTGCCGGCGACGGTCTCGCCGATATAGACAAAGCGATCGTGCCGGTAGCGCGCCAGTTGTTCGTTGCGCGACAGCCCGACGATCGCCACGAGCGGAAAGCCGTGCAATGCGCGGATGTTCGTGAAGCGCTCGATCCCGCCGTCCCAGGGCTGGATCGCGAGTTCCTCGGTGGCATCCGCGGCATCGGGGCTGGCCGGCACCGCGCCGCCCCACGACAGGTCTTCGCCGGTCTGCCGCACGCGCATCGAGCCGTCGGTGCCGAGCAAACCGAGCAAGCCATGCTCGCCCAGCCGCAGCAAGTCGTAGCTGCTCGTGAAGTACGACGGATCGACGGTCAGCATGACCACCCCCGCGAATTCGCCGGCCGCGCTCGACAGCCGGCGACTGAATACCAGCTCGGGCGCGTTCGTCTCACGGTTGGTTCGGGTTCGGCTGATGTATAGCGTATCGGCGCGCCGCTGCGCGAGAAAGTACGGCTCCTGCGCGACATTGCGCGGCGATGCCGCGCGCGTACTGGCGGTCACTTCGCCGCGGCTATCGGTGATCGTCATCTGAAAGACGATCGCCGACGGCAACATATCTCTGTTTTGCAGGTCGGCAAGCGCGGCGTTGCCGCTGACGGTATAGGCGTAAGCGATTGTCTTGAGCGTTTGATCGATCGAGACAAGGCTGCGCACGACTTGCGCCTCGTAGGTATCGGCCAGTTCGCGGCTCGATTTGACGGCGGCGATCGTCGCCGCCGTATGCTCGACTTGGAGGACGTCGATCAACGCCCCCCAGGCAAGCACAAGCATGACGATCGCGAACAGCGGAAACCAAAGCCAGGTCTCCGCCAGGCGGGGCCACGCGAATGCGATCAGCGAACGCGCTTGCGTGCCCGCCTTATGAAGCATGGCAGGGACTCGACGGCATGGGGGCGAGGTCCTTTCGCTCATCGGCATTCGGCTTCGCTGCTCCGGTCATTGCAAGGCCAATACGGCTTTGACGCTCGGGTCGAGCTGGCTGCTGTCGATGTATCCGATCACGTTCGTTGCGCTGGCCACTCGTTTTTTCATGGCATCCGTATCCGCCACCTCGCTGGGCGGCTGCCCGCTGCCCGTGAAGACGAGCTTCGACCAATACGCGCGCAATTGCGCCGGCGACTTGCCGCAAACGATCCGGTAAAACGCCGCACGATTGACCGCGTCGTCGGCGAGATCGACCGGTACGACTGCATCCATACCCGGCAAGCGGCTCGTGCGGCCGAGGTAGATATCGGCCACTTGATTTTCGGACAGGGCGGTCACCGAACTCTTCGCCGATACGATCACCACCAACTGGGCGTCGCAGAGCGAGGCGCACAGCGCGAGTGCCGCGCCGCCCACGGTCGACCATAGAATCCGCAACGAGTGTCTCATCGCCCCTCGCTCAGAAAACGAAATCGAGCGTCGCGGTGACCACGTCGGTCCCGCTGCCTAGCCGAAAATCGGGCTGCTCGTTCATGAAGAGCCCGGTCGATCCCGCGCTCGTCCAGACGTGGTCGTATTGCACCTTCAGATCGAGGTTCTTCGCGACGTCCCAACGCACGCCGGCCGACGCCGCGCGCTGCCCGTCGTTCAGATTCGGGAAAACGACCGGCCGGTTGAGCGAATGCTCCACCGCGTAGGTCGCGTACGGCGTGAACTTGCCCAGTCGCAATCCGCCCGTCGCATAGCCGGCGACATAGCCCGGCGTCAGCCCATCCACGGTTGCCCGAGCGATCTCCGCCTGCACGAACCAATGCTCCATGTCGAGGCTGGCCGCGGCGCTATATAGGGCAACCGGACACCCGCTCGCAAACGGCACCGACACATGCGCGTGAAGGTAGCCCACGTGCGTCGTCAACGCGCGGTATTCGGTCGTGTCGAACACGCCGAAAATGCCCGTTCCCTGCACGCGCAACGGTCCGGGCACAGCGTGAAACGTACTTTCCCCATAAATCAGATGCACGGTATTCGTCACCGGGCCGAAATGCATTCGGTACGAGCCGTCGACGCCATCGCTATGCGTGATCGGCACCACGTCGTACAGCTCGGGCGGCACGCGCACCCAAGGGTTCGCATAGCCCACTTCGCGGTAATCCGACGTGAGGAACGTGGGCAGTTCGATACGGCCTACCCGCAGGTTCAGGTCGGGGGTGAAAGCGTAGTTGAGATTGGCCCACTCCAACGTGGGTGTGAAGCTGTCGTCGTAGTTGTTGTGCGAGACGACTTGCACCAGCGCGGAGAGCTTGCTCGTGAATTTGGCAGTGACTTGCACGCCCAGCCGCGAATCGTCGCCGAAGTCGAGGGTGCGGCTCGCGCCCGCGCCGTACGGCTCGAACGGCGCGCCCGCGTAGTCGGCCGTCCGCAGGCTGGAGTAGGTCGCGCCCAGCGTACCGAAACCGCTGAGCGTAAACATCGACGAGCCGTCGCCGGCATAGGCGCCCCGTGCCGAACACAGCATCGCGAAAACCACACCCAAGATGTATGCGCGCGTTAGGCTCAATGGAAAGGGTCGAAACATTACTGCGTATTGTCGGTTTGGCACCTCAAATAACGGCAGCGCGCCGCAATTCTTTAGTCGAATCGAGGACGGGTGTCACAAACGGCGGAGGCTTTACGTCTAGTGCATTACCGATTATTCGCCCCGAGGTTTCATGTCCGATTGCACCAGAGGCCACCCGATCGTCGCCCTCGACGATCCGTTTTCGAGTACCTTCGCGGCCAGCTATGCCGGCGTCGTGTCTTTTCTGGCCGTGGCGGAGGAAGGCAGTTTCGCGCGTGCCGGCGATCGCCTCGGTATCGGCCGTTCCTCCGTCAGCCGGAGCGTAAGAAAATTGGAAGCCAGGCTCGACGCCCGCCTTTTCCTGCGCACGACCCGCAAAACGACGCTCACGCGCGAGGGCGAACGCTTCTATGAAAACTGCCGACAGGGCATCGCACGGATCGCGCATGCCTTCGACGACATGCGCGAATTGCGCAACGGCCCGCCTCGCGGTCATTTGCGCATTGCCTCGGCACCCGCCTTCGGCCGCAAGATCGTGGCCCCGCTGCTACCGGGCTTTTACGAGCGATACCCTGAGATCGCCGTGGAGTTGGTGCTCGACGATCGCCCTGCCGATTTCACCTCCGACCGCGTCGACGTTTCGTTTCGCGACGGACGCATGGAGGACAGCGGGATCGTGGCCCGCCCGCTCATTCCCATGCCGCTCATCGTCTGTGCGTCGCCCGCTTATGCGCGAACGCACGGGTTGCCGCGTGACGTGGGCGATCTGGCGCTTCATCGCTGCATCAACCTGCGCACGGCATCGGGCCGGCCGAAGGAGTGGGAATTCAAGGTCGACGGGCGTGCCGAGCGGCATCGCCCCACGGCGCACCATACGTTCAACGACGAAGGGCTGATCATGCAGGCCGTGCTCGACGGATTGGGCATCGCTCAGTTGCCGGCCTACCAGGTGTCCGATCTGCTCGGCGACGGGCAATTGCTGAGCTGCCTCGCGCACCAGGCCCCCGACGATGGGGGGCACTACCTGTGCTATCTGAGCCGCAAGCATCTTCCTGCTCGCATTCGAGCGTTCGTCGACTATACGATCGAGCACGTGCGAGCGCTCGATCGACGTATCCTAGCGATGCAACCGCCGGCCTTGCTGACGCTGATCGATTGAGCGTTACCGAGCGGACGGATCGTTCGTTGCCGGCCTAGCGGCAGCCGCCGCTTGCACCGACGGTTCGTTGCGCGCGATGATCTTCGCGATCTCGGCATCGGCGCGTGTGCCGTAGCCGGCGAAGACATCCGTCCGATAGCTCGTGTCTTGCGCCGCGCCGAGTTGCGTCCCGGTGTCGTCGTGCGTATCGACATCGACCTGCATCGACAGCCCGACCCGCAACGGATGGGCAGCCAATTCGCGCGGGTCGATGCGGATGCGCACCGGCAGCCGCTGCACGATCTTGATCCAATTGCCGGTCGCGTTCTGAGCGGGCAAGGTGGCGAACGCACTGCCCGTGCCCGCTGAAAAGCCCTCGATGCGGCCGTGGTAGACGACGCTCGAGCCATATACATCGGCGCGCAATGCGACGCGCTGACCGATTCGCATGCGTTCGAGCTGAACCTCCTTGAAGTTCGCATCGACCCATACGCCGTCGAGCGGCACAATCGCCATCAACGGCGAGCCCGGCGACACCCGTTGGCCGACCTGCACCGAACGCTGGGCAACGTACCCAGTGACCGGCGCCGGCAGCGTATCGCGCGCATACGCCAAGTAGGCATCCCTAACTTTCGATGCCGCGGCTTGCACGTCGGGATGCTGAGCGATCGTCGTGCGATCGGTCAATGCGCGATTGGCTTCTTGCTGCCGACGCGCCGCGTCGAGGGCGGCCCTGGCCGCGCTCACGGTATCCCGAGCGTGCGCGATATCTTCCGCGGATACCGCGCCGGAAGTCGCAACAGCCTCTCGGCGGCGCAGATCGTCGTTGGCCCGGTTCAGGTCCGATGCCCGCTGCGCGACGGTCGCCGCATAGAAATCGTTCTCCACGTACAGTTTGCTGACGCGCCGCACGGTCTGGCCCAGCGCCGCTTCGGCATTCGCCAGCGCGATCCGCGCATCGGCCGGATCGAGCACGACCACGGGCGCGCCCGCTTTGACAATCTGGGTGTCGTCGGCATTCACGACCACCACCGTGCCGGTCACTTGCGGCGTCAGTTGCACGAGGTTGCCGCTCACATAGGCGTCATCGGTCGACTCGTGATAGCGGCCATAGTCGAAGTAGTAGGCTGCATACGCGGCGCCGCCCGCGACGACTGCCAGCGCGAGCGCGGCCAGCAGGCGTTTGCGCCGTCCGGGAGGCGTGGTTCCCTCAGTCGGTTTGGCCGTGGCCGGGCGCCTTGCGTTGCCTGCGCTGTCCTCTCCGGTTGCGCTGTCGCGATGAACGCGTTCGAGTTCGGGGGTAGTGGTATCGCTCATATCGAATCTCCTGACGATGGCTGTTCGTCGCTCAGCGGGTGCTAGCGACGGGACGCGTGGAAGCGACGGCATCCGCACCGCCGGACGAGGAAGGCGAGGTCGAGGTCGAGGTCGAGGTCGAGGTCGATGGGTCGGCGTACCCGCCGCCGAGCGCCGACGCCAGCGCGATTTGCTGGTCGCGCCGATTCGTCTCGAGGTTCACGACGGCTTGATCCGCGTCGAGCGAAGCGAGGTCGGCGCTGAGCACGGTCAATTGGCTCGTCAGCCCCGCCTGGTACTGGGCGATCGCCAGTTGGTCCGCACTGCGCGCCGCCGCCTGGGCGGCTGTCGCATCGACCAATTGCGCATCGCTCGAGCGGATCTGCCCGATCTGCGTGGCCACATCGGCCAGCGCCGCAATGAGCGTTTGATCGTATGCGGCAACCGCATCGTCGAATTGCGCATACCGGCCCTTCAACTGCGCGCGCAACTCGCCCGCGTCGAAGATCGGAAGATGGATCGCCGGCCCTACCGACGCCGTGCGGCTGGCCGCCGTCAGGAAGTGCCCGAAGCCGAACGCATCGAGGCCGATTGCCGCGCTCAAGTTGATGTCGGGATAGAACTGCGCCTTCGCCTCCTTGACCTCGTGCGTCATCGCGTCCACGCGCCACCGCGCCGCGACGATATCGGGCCGGCGGCCGATCAAATCGGCGGGCAGGTTGTCGGGCAAACGGGGCACGCCGCCGACGCCAAGCGTCGGCCGCGCGATGGCGAGACCGCGGTCCGGGCCGGCTCCGATCAGCGCGGCCAACTGATAACGCGTGCTCAATAGATTGCCGTCGAGCGCGGCAACGGCCGCTCGGCTCGTCGCGAGGTTCGCTTGCGCGATCTGGCGTTCTTCTTCGGTATCGAGGCCCGTTGCAACGCGACCGGCCGCGATGCGATCGATCTGCTCGCGGCGAGCAACCTCCTGCACCGCGATGTCGCGCAACGCATACAAGCGCGCCAATTGGTTATAGCTGCGCGCGATCGCGGTCTGCAGCGTCAGTTTCACGAATTGTGCGTCGGCTTGGCTCGCTCGCGCCTGCGATACCGCAGCCTTCAACGCTTCCCGCCGCTTACCCCACAGATCGAGATCGTACGACGCCGTCAACAATCCCCTGTTCTCGGTTTGCCACGCGCCGGCGTATGGCGGCGGGATCATCGCGGTGCCGCTGAATTGCTCGCGCGTGAGCGTGTAGTTCGCATCGACGCGCGGCAGCGTCGCCGCTTTCGCCGTTTCGCTATAGGCCCACGCCTGCCTCACTCGCGCGCTCGCCTGTTCGAGCGTCGGGCTGCGTTTAAGCGCCTCGGCGATGAGCGTCGCCAATTGCGCATCGCCGAACTGCGCCGCCCAATCGGCCTCGGGCCAGAGTCCATGCTCGGCCGGCAGGCTGCGATCGGTCTCGAACTGTTGCGGCGTCGCGATCCGCTTGTCGCTGTGAATGCCCGCATAGTTCGCGCAAGCCGATAGCACGGACAGACAGATCGCCGACACGCCGAGTTTGAAGGCATGGGCGCGTGCGCCGGGTACAACAGTTTGCGATTTCATGTTTCGCCCCAATCCGCTCGATGAGTCGGCAAGATTCGAATGTTCGACCGAGCGCGGCTCAGTGCCCGCCCGCTCCCGCGGCGCCCGCGCCCGCCCCCTTGACCGGCTTCGTCAGCCAGATCAGCGGGACGATCAAAACGAAGATCGCGGCGGACAGCCAGAAAATATCGTTTAGGCCCAGCATCGTGGCCTGCGCATCGAGCGACCGTGCGAAGAAAGCCGTCGCGCGATCGGTGCTCGCGTGCAACGTCGTGCGCAGCGTATCGATCGCGCCGACGAAAGCGGGATTCGTGGCACTCGTGCGTTCCACTAGGCGTGCGTGATGAAGCACCGTCCGGTCGTTCCAGCCCGTGCTCACCAGCGACGTCCCCACTGCCCCGGAGAAAATGCGAACGAAATTGGACAAGCCGGCCGCCGACGGAATCTTGTCGGGGGACAGCCCCGAGAGGATGATCGCCGTCAGCGGCGTAAAGAAAAGCGCGGTGGGAATGCCCTGCAGGAGCGTGGGCAATACGAGGGTGTAAGCATCGACGCCCGTCGTGTAATGCGAGCGCATGAGGAACACGCCCGCAAATCCCAGGAACGCCAACGTGGCGAGCACGCGCATATCCGAACGCGGCATGAGCTTGCCCATCACCGGCGCGAGCATGACCGAGAAGATGCCGAGCGGGGCCGTGACGAGCCCGGCATCGACGGCGCGGTAGCCGAGATAACCTTGGATCCATTGCGGCAAGACCACGAGGTTCGCGAAGAAGATGGCGTACGCCACCGATATCGCGACCGTGCCCCCCAGAAAGTTTCGGCCCGCGAACAATCGCAAATCGACAACCGGACGCTCCTCGGTGAACTCCCAAATCAGGAAGAATGCAAAGCCGATTGCCGCGACGACGGCAAGCGTCACGATCGTCGGCGAATGGAACCAATCGAGATCCTTGCCCTTGTCGAGCATGATCTGTAGCGCGGCCACCCAGACGATCAGCGCGATCAGCCCGACCTTATCGATCGGCAACTTGCGCGAAGGCGTTTCACGGTCTTTGTATATCGTCCAGATCGCGCCTGCGGCGAACAAGCCGACGGGCACGTTGATATAGAAGATCCAAGACCAGCTATAGCTGTCCGTGATCCAGCCGCCGAGCGCGGGCCCCGCGATCGGGCCGACCGTCGCCGTCATCGCCCAGAGCGAGAGCGCGCTCGCACTCTTGTCTTTCGGAAACGAGGCCAACAATAACGCCTGCGACAAGGGCACCAGCGGCCCGGCGACCGCCCCCTGGACGACGCGGGCCGCGAGCAGGATCAAGAGATTCGGCGCGAGGCCGCAAGCCGCGGACGACATCACGAACAGCAGGATCGCCCAGACGAACAGCTTCACCTGGCCGATACGCTGCGTGAGCCAGCCCGTGAGCGGGATCGACACGGCGTTTGCCGCCGCGAAAAGCGTGATCACCCACGTACCTTCATCGACGGATACGCCGAGGTTGCCCGATAGCGTCGGAATGGCGACGTTGGCGATCGACGAATCGAGGACATTCATGAACGTGGCCAGTGCAACCGCAAAGGTCCCGAGCGCGAACTTCGCGCCCGTCAGCGGCGCGGGTGGAATGACCGGGGCGGATCGGCTCATCTCATGTCCTTTAGGAATCCTAATCAAGCGCCATGCTCGAAAGCGCATCGGCGTACGCAGGCGTAGGCAAAGCGTTCCCGCGCAAGCCGGTGGCTGCGGAACATCGCTCGCGGGGTGAACTCAATCAGATCGAGTGCGTTGCCATGACGTCATCGTAGGTGTCCGGCTTCGCTCGCGGTAGAGCTGGACCGGAACACTCAGCGTTGCCGCGAAGACACCAATCGCCCTCGCGCCGGCATTGCACCGGCTTGCGTTCGTTCAGAAATCGGCGAGGCAAAGCAGGTCGAGCGCGCGAATTTCGTCCGTCATGAAATCGACGAACGCCCGAATGCGGGACGGCAGATGCTGCCGGCTCAAATAGCAAATGTAGTGGCCGCGATCGTCGGGCACGTGCCGCTTCAGTGCCATGACGAGTTCGTTTCGCGCGATGGGGTCGTGAACCTGATAGCCGGGCATTTGCGCGAATCCATGCCCATCCAAGACGGCTTTAAGCACGAGATCCGCATCGTTGAAAACGAGTTTCGCGGTGGGCACGTACTTGTGAAGACGGCCGTCGATCTTGAACTCCCACTCGTGAACGCGTCCGCCTGGGATTCGCAAGTTGACGCACTCATGCTCGCCGAGCGCTTCCACGGTGCTGGGTAAGCCACGCCTTTCGACATACGCGGGCGACGCGCACAGCACGCGCTCCATCGGCACCAATTGTTTCGCGATGATGCTCGAATCCTCGATACGCCCGTCGCGAAAGGCAACGTCGATTTGCTCGGAGACAAAATCCGTCGGGCGATCGTCCAGCAGGAGTTCGATCGCAATCTCGGGATACAAGGCCATGAATTTGGCTAATAGCGGCGCCACGACCTTGCGGCCGAAGCCCACCGTGGAGCTGATGCGCACGAGCCCGCGCGGGGGCCCCTCCCGAAGGTCGAGCATGTCGTTCATGGCTTCCACGATGTGCGCGACACCCTGGTGGCAGTTCTCGAAGAAGCGCTCGCCTTCCAGCGTCAGGTGCGTGGTTCTCGTGGTTCGAAGAAACAGCCGCGTGCTCAATTGCGTTTCGAGCTTCTGCACGTTTCTGCACACCGCCGATCGGCCGATCCCCAAGCGTTCTCCGGCCTTCGCGAAGCTTCCTTCCGTGGCCACGGCCATGAACGCGATGATGCCCGCGTAACTGGTCGAGAAACAGGCGGATAGGTCGTCGGCGCGAATAGGCGCGCCGACTCGAAACACGCGCTCCGAGATCTCCGATTGATCCATCGACGGCTCCGACACTTGGGCGCGGCGGGCGCACCGGCCCGCCCGCGCATACGGCGTAGACAAGCGTCCAGTCTAAAGCACATCGATTCGATCCGGAACCGGTTAAAGATGAACAATGCGTGTCTGACGAACTGTAGGCGAGACCGAACGCCCGGATTGGTGTCGAATAGGAAACAGTGTGCGCCTGTCCGAGACCTACCGCCTTCCAGGCGGCTCCCCTACGATGGAGTCGGCGGGGCGGCCCATGACGCTCGTGGGGAATCGAGGCGGCGGCGCCGTTAAAAGCGACAGACCAAACCGGCCCTTGTGCCGCACCGCGATGCCCCGATCGGGGCCGACGAAACGTGTTTCATTGAGTTCGAGCAGCCAGATGGACGATAAAAAACTTCAAGCGCCCCCGCTTTCTCTTCTCGACCGCTATCGCGGCCGAGATTTCTATCCGCTCTATACGACCACGGTGACGGCATCGGGCGGGGAGACGGGGCACGCCCGGGCGTCCGGCGTGGTGCGCTCCGACGACGGCAATCTGAATCTCGAGCTGCGCCTTCCGACCGAATTCGGCGGTCCCGGCGACGGCACGAATCCGGAGCAATTGTTCGCAGCGGGCTTCGCGGCGTGTTTCCACGGCGCGCTCAATCTGCTTTGCAAACGCATGGGGACGAACATCCCCGACATGGCCGTCGAGGTTCAAGTCGCCTTCGCCCGCGATCCCACGGATGGCGGCTACGCGCTGCTGATCGAACTGCGCGTGCGAATGCCGGGCATCGAACGGAGCGCGGCCGAAGAGATGGTTCGCCACGCCGAGCGCTTGTGCCCCTATGCGAAGATGGCCCGGCAAGGCACGATGAACATCGTGACCGTCGTCGATTGAAGACGGCCGCTCGGTTGCGGTGCGAGATTCAAAGGTTGATCAACGTCTGATCGACCGTTTGTTGCGTCTTGATCGTTTGCGCATTCGCCTGATAATTGCGCTGGGCGGTGATCAGATTGACCAGCTCCGCGGTTAGGTCGACGTTCGAATCTTCCGTTTCTCCGCCTTGCAGCACCCCATGATTGGGCGAACCCGGCGGATCGATCTGAGCCACACCCGATTCGGTCGTTTGCGAATAGAGATTGTTTCCTAGATTCACGAGGCCGTTCGGGTTCGCAAACGTGGCGAGCGCGACTTGCCCAAGCGCGCGGCTCGCGCCGTTGGAATAGGAACCCGTCAACACCCCGTCGGTGCCGACGGCGATCGACGTGAGTTGGCCCGTGCTGCTGCCGTCGGGTTGGAGGCCCAGCACGGCGTTCTTGCCGCCGTACTGGGTCGTACCGGTCAAATCGAGCGCAAGCGCCTGTGTCGTCGCGCCGCCATCGGCGCCGTTGGGGATCGTAAAGCTGAGCTTTGCGCCCGACGTCAACGCGCCGGAGTTATTGAACGTCATCGTACCCAGATCGCCCGTCGCGCTCGGGCCGGCCGGCGTCGGGGGCGAACCCGACGTGGCGAACACCTCATAATTTCCCGGCGCTTGTTTGACGAAATAGACCGTCACCGATTGCGTCCCGCCCAGCGAATCGTAGATCGGCACCGTTTGGCTGTAGTTGAACGTCGACGGATTCGAGGGATTGAACGAGGCGCTCGACAGGGTGGGGTTTTGCGAATCGAAATTGAACTGCGCGGCGATTGTCGCGGTGGCAACAGGCGGCGCGTCGGCGGTGGAGATAACGATCGGGCCGGTCGTCCCCGTGTTCATCGCACCGTTCGCCATCGGAAGATAGCCCATGAGTTGTCGACCCTGTGCGTTCTCGATCGCGCCGCTCTTATCCAGATGAAACACGCCGTTGCGCGAATAGGTCAGCGCGCCGTTATCCGACAGTTGAAAGAAGCCATTGCCGTTGATTGCCATATCGAGCGGCAGGTTGCTCTTCGTGAACGTACCGTTCGAGAAATCTTGTTCGACCGTCGATAGATGGGTACCGATACCCACTTGGTTATCGACCGCGCCGACGATCGAATTGGCGTACATATCGGCGAATTGCGCCGTGGAACTCTTGAATCCCACGGTGTTCGCATTGGCGATGTCGTTTCCGATCACGCCGAGATCCGTCGAGGCGGCATCCAAGCCGCTGAGGCCGGTTTGATAGCTCATGGTGTGCTTCCTTGGTCGAACGAGTCGCCGTTAGAGAACGCGCGTTGACTACGCGGGCCCGATATCGCTGAACGCTTTCAGGGCCGACGAATCGGTTGCCGGAATCTTGCAGCCGGCGCAACGACGTGTAATGAGCCAGTTGCCCACTTGCGCAATAGGCCACTTCGCGAGGCCGATCGAATGAGGGATGTCACACGCGGCGTGCGCCGCGCGTCTAAGCATGGCGTGCCCTTCGGCAAGGGCAGCCGCCTTCAGGCGGGCAGCACGTTGCGCCGCGCCACCCGCCGAAGCCTTATTCGACGCAAAGGCGTCCGACTTCTTTTCGTATGAACGATCGATGCAGTCCCCTCACGGAGCCGGCCGAACGCGGCCGGCCCACTGTCGTATGGTCCCTTCTCCTCGGTGCTCCCGATGCCACGGTAGGCCTACAACGATGGTTGTACGAAGCGCTGCGGCAGGCGATCGTCGCGGGCCGCCTGCCCACCGGCAGCCTACTGCCCGGCACCCGCACGCTCGCGCAGCAATACGGGCTGGCTAGAGGCACCGTGGCAAGCGCCTACGAGCGATTGCTGTCGGAGGGTTATCTCGAGAGCCGCCAGGGCAGCGGCACGCGGGTCAACCGCCTGCTCCCCGAGCCACCGCACCGTCCCGAGCCAACTGGCGAGTCCGAGACCGTCGTCGAGGGTTCAACGGGGCGGGCGGCGCGCGCCCCCTGGATCAAACGATTGGAAGCGCACGTCAGCCCTTTTCCCCTGGCCGTCTCGGACACGCTGTCGCGCCCGTTTCATCCGCATCGCGGCGATATCCGCCTATTTCCGATCGATCATTGGCGCTCGCTTCACACGCGTCATTTGCGCCGCTCGCGGCTGCTCACGCTCGGGGAGAGCCCCGCGGGGGGACTCCCGGCACTACGCGCCGCCATCGCGGAGCATCTGGCTCGCGCGCGCGGGGTGAGCGTGCCGTGGGAGCAGATCGTCATCGTCGGCAGCGTGCAACATGCGCTCGATCTGTGCTTGCGATTGATGACGAAGCCTGGAGAGTCGGTCTGGATGGAAGACCCCGGCTACGTCGGGGCACGGCAAATCATGCACGCGAGCGGCGTGCGGATGGTCGACGTCGCCGTCGATCTCGAGGGTCTTCGCGTGCACGATGGCATACGCCAAGCCGCTTCGGCCGTGCTCGCCTACGTCACACCGTCGCGCCATGCCCCGCTCGGCGTGCCCATGTCGGAAGCGCGGCGGGCGGCGCTCTTGCGTTGGGCTGCCGAGACCGGCGCGATCGTTTTCGAAGACGATTACGACAGCGAATATTGCTTTCATTCGCGCCCGCTGCCCGCACTGCGAAGCCTGCCGGGCGCCGAGGCGCACGTCGTGATGGCGGGCACATTCAGCAAGGTGATGTTTCCCGCGATCAGGCTCGGCTTCGTCGTGCTGCCGTCGCGGCTCGTCGAGCCTTTTACGCGAGCCGTGTCGATCACCTCGCGCGGTGCAAACGGTCTCACGCAAGCCGTCCTCGCGGATTTCATGCGCGAAGGCAGTTTCGATCGCTATGTGCGTCGGACGAGGAAAATCTACGCGGCCCGAGCGCAGGCGTTCGAATCGGCCGCGGCCAGGTATTGGCAAGGCCTGGTGGACGTCTCGAGTATCCGGGCCGGGCTCGATGTGGCCGCCCGTCTTGTGCGCGACGTCGAGCCCGACGCCATACGGAAACTGGCGGCCGCGGGCATCGACGCGGCCCCATTGGGCAAATACACGCTGCGGCAGCGTCGCGAGCACGCGCTCGTCATGGGGTTTGCCGCTTTCGACGAAGGCGAGATCGAGCGAGCGGCACAGCGGGCCGCCGCCGCGCTGCGCATGGCGGTATGAAAGGGTACGGCCGACCGGCAACAAGGCGGCGCTCGGCGACGCGCGATCTCGATTGGTGCCGAAAGGACAACACCGTGAGCGCATTCGCGGATCTACCGCGACCGCCCGCACCCACCTACGATGGACTCAGTGCGGTTCCTTGCCGCCAACGAACTCTGGAGGATCGACCATGAAGATCGTCGTCATCGGCGGTACCGGCCTAATCGGCTCGAAAACTGTCGCTATTCTTCGCCAAGGCGGCCACGATGCGATCGCGGCCTCCCCGAAAAGCGGCGTCGACACGATAACCGGCGAAGGACTGCGCGAAGCGCTGAGCGGTGCACAGGTTGTCGTCGACCTCTCGAATTCGCCTTCGTTCGAAGATCGCGCCGTGCTCGAATTCTTCGAAACGTCCGGCCGTCATCTTCTCGCCGCCGAAACGGCAGCCGGCGTCGGCCATCACGTCGCGCTGTCCATCGTCGGCACGGATCGAACGCCCGAAAACGGCTATTTCCGCGCTAAGGTCGCGCAGGAGCAGTTGATCAAAGCATCGGGCGTACCGTACACGATCGTGCGTGCGACGCAGTTCATGGAGTTCATCGGCGGGATCGCCGATTCCTGCACGAACGGCAACACGGTACGGGTGTCGCCGGGGCTATTCCAGCCGATTGCCTCGGATGACGTCGCGGCGGCCGTCGCGGACGCGGCCATCGCTCAGCCGAGAAACGGCACCATCGAAATCGCGGGCCCGGAGCGTGCGCCGTTCGACGAAATCGTCGCACGTTATCTCAAGGCCGTCGGCGACACACGAGAAGTGATTCGCGATCCCGACGCGCTCTATTTCGGCGGACGCGTCGAGGCGCATTCGCTCGTTCCTTTGGGGCCGGCGCGTCTAGGTCGCATCGATTTCGCCGAGTGGCGCCGCCGCTCCACCGCGAAAGCTTGAATGCCGGCGATAGGCGGGACTCACCGCATGATATCGGTCGGCAGCTTCGGATCGATCTGGTCGCGCCAGGCGAGAATCGTCTTCGGCACGCGCTTCTTCCATTCAGGCACGTTCGTGTAGTAGCGCATCCGAACATCGTTCTTCGCATCGATCACCAGCAAGCCGATCCAAAGCGCATTGCCGCGATGCATGACGATAGCGGCATTCGACGTGGCCAGGCCGCGCACGAAAAAGCTTTGCACTTTGGCCCCGAGACGATCTAGGTCGTCTACGTCGCCGCCGACGTTGATCGTGGAAAGCAGCGTGTCGTAGTCCGCGCCTAACAGTGCGCGGGCTGCGTCGTTTTCGCTGCGGTTGTCCAGCACGTTCAGGCTGACGAGGTCCGGGGACGGCTTGGCGTTGGCCGCCGCAAAGGTCAGATACTTGCCGTCGAACGATACGCCCATCGCTTCGCCGCAAGTGAGGGGACCGCTGTCTTCGGTCACGGCAATGCTGTCGTGCTCGCGCTTGAACGTCAGCTTGCATCCGTCCGAATCGCGATAAACGGCCGTCTCGCCCTGGAGCACGACATCGCCCTCGTTGTCTCCCAAATGGCCGCCGTTATACCCCGAGATAGAAAAATGCAAACGCGGCGGCGTGCCCGTAAACGTCAACGTTCCGCCTACCGACGGGCTATCCGTATCGAGCATCCAAGTTTGATCCCAGCGGTTCGGCGCGAGCGGCGCCCCCGCCAGTACCGCAAGCCGTTCGCGATAGCGGTCGCTCAAGCATGACGCATCTTCGCCGCAGGCGTTGCGTTCGTGCAGCCAGGTTAGTTGGCCGGCTTTGAGCGCCTTGGCGTCATGGCTTCCCGCAAGCGCGCCGCGCCATGCTGTCGCGAGTTCGCTGTCCAAGCGCGACACTTCGGGATTCGAACAAATGGCCTTTTCGGTACCCGTCGCCGCCTTTGTGCAATCGAAGCTTGCCGCGCCGCATGCGAGCGGGAAGGTCGCGAGTGCCGCGATGCCGATCAAATAGGGAAGCGGAAACTTACGAAGCCATTTCGGCGAACGTCCAAGCATGACTATTCCTCGTCAAAAAATCATATCGATGCGATTACCATTCGGCGCGCTGACGAAATGGCACCTACCACTATTCGTAGGCTGCCTATCCGGCCCGCGGCGACGCAGAGTTTACCCGCACTAGCAGGCACAGCTCGGTATAGTGCGGTTGTCGTTCGCCCGGAATGTGAACTACATTGGTTTTTCCATCAACCCGACATGAAAAACCGACTATGCGCTATCTCGCTACGCTCATTGCATTGATTTCCACACTCGGTATTGCAACGGCGGCACAGGCTCAAGAAGACGTGTTGATCGGCCATTCCGCACCGCTCACCGGCCCGCAAGCGGCGAACGGCAAGGATAACGAAAACGGTGCGCGCCTGGCCATCGAAGAATTGAACGAACAGCACGTGACAATCGCCGGCAAACCGGTGACTTTCAAATTGATTTCGGAGGACGACCAGGCCGATCCGAAGGTCGGCGTACAAGTCGCGCAAAATCTCGTCGACAAAAACGTCGTGGCGGTGGTTGGCCCGTACAACTCGGGCGTGGCCATTCCGGCGTCGCGCGTCTATCACAGCGCAGGCATACCGATGCTGCCCGTCGCGTCGAACCCCGACCTCACGAAGCAAGGCTTCGACAATATCTTCCGCATCGGCGCGAACGATTCGCAGCTCGGCGGCACGATGGGCGAATTCGCGGCGAAGACGCTCAAAGCCAAAACCGCTGCCGTGATCGACGACCGAACCGCTTATGGGCAAGGGGTGGCCGAAGAATTCATCAAGGCGGCGAAGAAGAACAATCTGAAAATCGTCGACCGCGAATATACGAACTCGCAGGCCACGGACTTCCTCGGCATTCTCACCACGATCAAATCGAAGAATCCCGATGTGATTTTCTTCGGCGGCTACGCGTCGCAAGGCGCACCGATGGCCAAGCAAATGCTGCAGCGCGGCCTGCGCGCGAAATTGCTCGGCGGCGACGGAATCTGCTCGGCCGATATGGGCAAAGTGGCCGGTCCCGCGGCATCGATCGTCTATTGCTCGCAAGGCGGCGTCGCGCTCGATTCGACGGCAGCCGGCCGTGCCTTCTTGAAGAAGTATCTCGACGCATACCATACGCAACCGCAGGTCTATGGCGTCAACTACTACGACGGCGTGAAGATGCTCGCCGATGCCATGACGAAGGCCGGCACGACGACCGACAAAGCCAAGCTGATCGCACAGTTGAAGAAGGAACACTATAAGGGCGTGGCCGGCACCTATTCGTTCGATGCGAATGGCGATCTCGAGGGTGCGCCGACAACGGTCTATGTTATTCGCGACGGCCTGCCCGCCCCGTACAGCAAGGACGCGAAGTGATAGGCTGCTCGTCTTCACCCACGAACGCGAGCGCCGCATGAAACTGAATCGATCGATTTCCACCGTCGAAGTCCACACCGGCGGCGAAGCGTTTCGGATCGTCACGAGCGGGCTGCCGCGCTTGCCGGGCGACACCATCGTCCAGCGGCGCGCGTGGCTCAAGGAGCACGCCGACGAGATCCGCCGCGCGTTGATGTTCGAGCCGCGCGGCCACGCCGATATGTATGGGGGCTATCTCACGGAGCCCGTCTCGCCGAATGCCGATTTCGGCGTGATCTTCCTCCATAACGAAGGCTACAGCGATCACTGCGGACACGGCGTCATCGCACTCGCGACGGCGGCCGTCGAACTGGGATGGGTGCAACGGGCTCAGCCCGAAACGCGTGTGGGAATCGATGCCCCGTGCGGGTTCATCGAGGCGTTCGTGAAGTGGGACGGTGCACACGCATCGAGCGTGCGCTTCGTCAACGTGCCGTCGTTCATTTGGATGCGCGACGTGGCGGTCGATACGCCTTCGTTCGGCACGGTAACAGGCGACATCGCCTATGGCGGCGCGTTCTATTTCTATGTCGATGGCGCGCCGTTCGATCTCCCGATTCGCGAAGCAGCCGTCGAGCGGCTGATTCGGTTCGGCGCCGAGGTAAAAACAGCGGCCAACGCGAAGTATCCGGTCGTCCATCCCGAGATTGCCGAGATCAACCATATCTACGGCACGATCGTCGCGAACGCACCCCGCTATCCCGGCTCCACGCAGGCCAATTGCTGCGTATTCGCAGACCGAGAAGTCGATCGCTCGCCCACGGGCTCCGGAACCGGTGGACGCGTGGCGCAGTTGTATCAGCGCGGGCTGCTCAAGGCCGGCGACACACTCGTCAACGAATCGATCGTCGGCACGATCTTCAAGGGGCGCGTGCTGCGCGAGACGAAGGTCGGCGACATCGAAGCCGTCATTCCCGAAGTCGAGGGCAGCGCGTATATCTGCGGCTTCGCGAATTGGATCATCGACGAGCGCGATCCGCTGACCTATGGGTTTCTCGTTCGGGGAAGTTAAAGATGACCGCCCCCGCGTATTCCGGCACGCGGGGCGCATGGCCGAATCCGGACGCTCCGTTCAAATATCGCTCGTCCTCGGAATCGCGACGGCCTGACCGTGCAGATTGCCCTCGTCATCGACGAGCTGCCACAGCGTGGCTTCCTCGATCATGAAGCGCTGCCCCGACCGGGTGATGCGCACGCCTTTGTAACCGGTCTCGTAGCCGAGCCGCTGCACGCGTTCGAGGAATCGCTGACGCTCCTCGCGGTTCGGCGCCTCGGCGGAGAGCCGAGACGGTAGCCGCGTGATTTCGTCCCAGCTGTATCCGAAGCGTTGCTGGGCCGCCTTGTTGGCATACATGAAGACCGGATCGGGTGCGACGTTGTGGGCGAGGACGGCAAAAGGGGCTTGCTCGTAAAGCCACTGCGCGGCTTCTCCCACAGGCAGGTCGCCGGGCACCAGCGGGCGACCGAGCAATCGAAGATAGCTGTCGGCCATCAATCGATAGAAGGCGAGATCGCTGTGAAGCGGGAGCGATTGAGATCCTTGGGATGATGGGGATATATCGTCGGACATCGTTCTGGTTCGATGAAAAAAGCTCGCCATTATAGAAATAAAAGAACGCCCTCGCCCCGAAGCATCGGGAATGAACCTTGCGCCGCTCTCGCGCCAACCAACCGCCGAGGACCGCCATGCAAACCACGACATCGATTGCCGAAGGTCTCCCGTTTCCGCTCGGTGCGACCTGGGACGGCGCAGGCGTGAACTTTGCGCTTTTTTCGGCGAACGCAACGAAGGTCGAGCTGTGTCTGTTCGACGCGCACGGCCAACGCGAGCTGCGACGGATCGAGTTGCCCGAATATACCGATGAAGTCTGGCACGTCTATGTCCCCGGCCTCGAACCCGGTGCCGTCTATGGCTATCGCGTCCACGGCCCTTACGAGCCCGAGGCGGGTCACCGCTTCAATCCGAATAAGCTGCTGCTCGATCCATACGCGAAAGCGCATGTCGGTTCGTTGACGTGGGATCCTGCCGTATTCGGCTACACGATCGGCGCCGACGGCGACGATCTGACGTTCGACGAGCGCGATAGTGCCGCCTTCGTGCCGAAATGTGTCGTCGTCGATCAAAACTTCTCTTGGACACACCCGACGCGAACGCGCGTGCCATGGGATCGCACCATCGTCTATGAACTCCACGTGCGTGGGTATACGAAACTTCACCCCGACGTGCCGCCCCGACTGCGCGGCACCTTCGAAGGACTCGGTCGCAAGGAAGTCGTCGAATACATCGCAGGCCTCGGCGTGACGGCGATCGAACTGATGCCGATTCATTCGTTCGTCAACGACAGCTACTTGCTCGACAAGGGCCTGACGAACTACTGGGGGTACAACACGATCGGCTTCTTCGCCGCCGATCCGCGTTTTTTCGCGCGAGGGGCGGGGGCGATCGCGGAGTTCAAGGAAATGATCGATCGCTATCACGACGCCGGGCTCGAAGTCATGCTCGACGTCGTCTACAACCACACGGCGGAAGGCAACGAACGCGGGCCGACGCTATCGTTTCGCGGGATCGACAACGCATCGTATTACCGCCTCATGCCTGATCGGCAGCGCTACTACATCAACGATACGGGCACGGGCAATACGCTGAATCTGTCGCATCCGCGCGTGCTGCAGATGGTGACGGACAGCTTGCGTTATTGGGTGGTCGAAATGAACGTCGACGGGTTTCGCTTCGATCTGGCGACGATCCTCGGTCGCGAACCGTATGGTTTCGACGAAGGCGGCGGCTTCCTGCACAGTTGCCGGCAAGATCCGGTGCTCTCGAGCGTCAAACTCATTGCCGAGCCGTGGGATTGCGGCCCGGGCGGCTATCAGGTGGGCGGCTTTCCTCCCGGATGGGCCGAATGGAACGACCGTTTCCGCGATACGGTGCGCGCCTTCTGGAAGGGCGACGACGGCATGGCGCCCGAACTCGCGAGCCGCATCACCGGTTCCGGCGACAAGTTCAACCGGCGCGGCCGGCGCCCTTGGGCCAGCCTGAATTTCGTGGCGGCCCATGACGGCTTCACGTTGAACGATCTCGTCTCGTACAACGAAAAGCACAACGAAGCCAACGGCGAAGACAATCGCGACGGGCACGACGACAACAAATCGTGGAATTGCGGCGCCGAAGGCCCGACCGACGACGCGCAAATTCGGGACTTGAGAGAGCGTCAAAAGCGCAATCTGCTCGCGACACTGCTGTTCTCTCAAGGCACGCCGATGATCGTTGCCGGGGACGAGTTCGGGCGCACGCAGCGCGGCAACAACAACGCCTATTGTCAGGATAACGAAATAAGCTGGGTGGACTGGGCCGGGATCGACGACGACGGGCGAGCATTGCGCGATTTCACGATCAAGCTGACGACGTTGCGTCATACGCTGCCGGTCCTGCGCCGCAATCGGTTCTTGACCGGCCAATTCGACGAACGGCAGCAGCTCAGCGAAGTGCGCTGGATGAGTCCGGCTGGGACCGAACTGACGCAAGAACATTGGAGCGATCCCTCGATGCGGTGCTTCGGCTTGCTCATCGACGGCCGCGCGCAAACGAGCGGCATTCGAAAGCCGGCTTCCGACGCGACGCTGCTGATCGTACTCAACGCCCATCACGACATCGTCGACTTCAAATTGCCCGACATCCCCGGTAGCGATCAATGGAGTTGTCTCATCGACACGAACGTGCCCGTGCGTGAAGAACTGCCCGAATTCGAATCGGGCGACGTCTATCAAGTCACGGGACGCTCGCTGCTCCTATTCGCGCTGCACGCGAAAGGCCAGACGCAGCGGATCTTCATGAGCCTGGAAAAGAAGCTCACGGAAGATCCCGATTGAAGGCGAACCGTGCTCGGCGCAGCGCCGTTGGCGACTGCGCCGTTCATCGCTTTGTCTTAGCTAGTGATAAAGCAACGCGATCAAGATGATGATCGGAATCGGTACACCAAGCAAATAAAGCAGAATCGAGCGCATGCGGCCTCCTAGTTCGATTTGAAATCCGATTGGGGATGAAACCCATCCTCTCCCCGATCGCCAATCCTCCGTACCGTTCGGGCGGCGTTCGGCGCGGGATCAGACATCGCGCAGGCGTCCCCCGAAGACGGCCATAAAGCACGCCGAGAACGCACCCATCAAAAGCGACACGAAGAGCCACAGCGCGGCAAATACGCTTGCACGCCGGGCGTTGTTCGCCGCGTCCTTCGCCGCCCCTTCGATCGCGACCATCTTTTGCTGAAGCTGTGCGTAGGTGGCAGCGACGCGCACCTCGGCGGCTGGCGGCGCCATGCCGGTGTAGCGCGACACGATCCTGGCCACGTAAGCGATATCGGCGGCCGAGAGTGCGTCGTTCGTCGCCAAGCTGTTCAGGAAGATTCGCGCCACTTCGCGCTTCGGCGGCTCGCCGCTCGGCACCGGTTCGCCCGTTGCGACGGGGGGCTCCGAAGCGGCCGAGGCGGTGAGCGCCGGTGTTGCGACGGGTGTGACGATCGTACCGGCGGCGGCGTTGCTGCCACCCGCCGTCGCCGAAGGGGCGGCGGCGACGGGCGCCGACGCATTCGACGCGGCGCTCGGTGCGGCGCTCGAAGCAGGGGCCGAAATCGCTGGAGCAGCGGCCGCGGAGGCGGACGATGTCGCGGCAGTGGAGGATGAGGAGGCGGTGGTGGCGGATACCGAAGCCGGTGGACGGAACAGCGCATCGACGTAGTAGCCGACGGGCCATCGATTCATCGCGGCGTTCGCATCGCCTCGATCGATGACCGCCGATGCCGCCGCTTTCGCCACCGCTTGTCCCCCTGCATGTTCGGCCGCGGGCAACATCGCAGCGAAGAGCGCGGCCGTTGCGAGCGTCGCAAGCGCCCACGATAGAAACCCATGCGCCGTATCGCGGAAATAGACTTCATCGACGTGCACGGCCGGCCATCGATGCCTCAATCGCCCGGCGAGATAGCCGCCGAGCCCAGACGTCAAAATCTGCGTGACGCACACCCAGACGATGGCGGCAATGCCGAACTTGGCCGCGCTCGCGCTAGCCGAACGCCAGGGCGAAAGTGCCGCGAGCCCGAGTCCGGCACCGAGCGTGAGCAAGATCAATCCGAACGCCGCCGCCGCGACCGCGCCCGCGAAGACGGCGCTCCAAGAAACGACCGCAAGATGCGGCTGCCATTCGGGGATGTCTCCCGGCAAAACGGGGGACGCCAAGGGTGTGAGTTCAGCCATCGCTTCTCTCCCGGAGCCTCCCAACGGGCCGGCCCCTCTCGTGCGGGTTGGTCGTGACGAATCGATCGAACGCATCGGGGTCGCAGCACGTTCCGTGCCCTGGATAGGCCTGCACCGTACCGCCAATTAACTCGCAATCTGTATCGGTACTGTACGGTTCGCTGCACGTAGACTTTATTGCCGACAGACTCCCTTTCCGATCGATTCGCGAGGCGCAATGCCACTTTCACTCTCGTACACCGCCCTCCCGGCCGCCATGATGTTTGCCTTGGTCATGTCGATCACGCCGGGGCCGAACAACACGATGCTGCTCGCGTCGGGCGTCAATTTCGGCTTGCGCCGAACGCTGCCGCATATGCTCGGCATTACGTGCGGCTGCATGATCATGATGATTGCGATCGCATTGGGGCTCGGCCAAGTCTTTACGCGCGTGCCCGCGCTGTACGCCGCGATGGAAATCGCTAGCGTGGCGTACCTGCTCTATCTCGCTTGGAAAATTGCGACGTCCCGTTCGTTTTCGGTCGACGAGGCCAACGAGCGGCCGATGACGTTCCTACAAGCCGCGGCGTTTCAATGGGTCAATCCCAAGGCGTGGATGATGGCCGTCAGCGGTGTCACGGCATTTCACCTCAACGACAACTTACTGATCAACGCCGCGTTACTGACGATCTCGTTCGCGATCGTCAACTTGCCGAGCATTACGATCTGGGCCGCATTCGGCCTCGGCGTGAGGCGATTTCTGTCGGGCGCTCGCGCGTTGCGCGCGTTCAATTGGAGCATGGCGGCCCTGCTAGTCGCGTCGATCGTGCCGGTCTTTCGGCATGGATTGGCGTGAGCGAGGGTCAGGCTAAGCCGAAGCCCCCTCCGATCCGCCGCATGCGTGGCAGAAGCGGCTAAACGCGTTCTTTCGTGTCTGACAGTGCGTGCAGAGGTTGAACACGCCAATCCCGCAATGGGGACAGAAATTCGCGTGCGGATCGGCGGTATCGATCGGACGCTCGCAGCCGGGGCAGATTTTGGACACGATCTGTGCATAGGCTTTCACGAAATCGAGCGATTCGCGTCGCGTCACGCCCGGTTGCGCTTCCTCCTTTCGCTTTTGCTCGACATATTGCGAAAGCGCGCGAATCGCATAGCGGCCCAGCACGACGGTCAGCACGATCCCGACCGTGTAGCGAACATAACCGCCATAGCTCGGCAGATACGGCACCAGTTCGACGAAAAAGGCGAACAGCGCAAAGAAAATGAAGCCCCAAACGAATGGCCAATAGCGGCTGCGACGCTGCTTAGCGAATAGCCATCCCGCGATCAGCAGCAAAGGCAATGTAAAGAGCAGGCGCATGCCGAAGACGCGCAACTCCAACTTGCGCAACGAAGCTTGGTAGCGGTCGTCGGCCTGTGCGCCCAGCGTCGCGAGCGAACTCGTTACGGTGTCGCGCTCGCGATCCAGCGTCAGCCGTTCTTGCTTCAAGGTATCGATCCGCGCCTGCGCGGTACGCTCGCGTTGCGTGGCCGCCTCGAGCGCTTGCGCGTGCGCGATAACGGCGGGATCTTGCTCCGCGTTCGAGGTGGCATGGCGCGTGGCAATGGTCGTGCGGAAGGCTTCGCGCGCCTGCTGCGTGTCTTGCTCGGCCGCGGTGAGCAGCAGCGACGCTTGATCGGTCGCATCCATATTCGCCGTCAGAGCCGCTCGAACTTTGGCGAGCCGCTGTTGCAGCGGCGCGGTGGCTTGCTGGTCGACGAACGTGTCGCGGGCAGGGGCATTCTCGACGCGCGGCAGATCGTCGACGATCCGCCCACCCAATCCGATCAAAAAACCCGCGAATACGATCGCAATGATCCATAGCGCACGCTGAAACCATACCTCCGCGAGCCGCAACCCCTTGGTGGATTTTGTCATGTCTTTTACCTTCCGCTCTTAACCTGCGTATTGCCGATTGCGCGGGGAGCGCGAACAAAAGAGAACGCGTTTCCCGCTTTATTCACCACGAGGCATGATGCCAGAACTTATGGCTATCGCAGGGTGCGATCGACGGCTTAGAATCGCATTTTGCGAGCCCTTTCTCTCTTTCTAGGAGCGTTCGATGACTGCGACAGCTGCCGTTTTCGCCATTCTAGTCGCGCTATGGTTAGGCGCCATGATTCCCGGGCCGAGCTTCGTGCTCGTGCGCGCGAAGCAGTGGGTCGATCGGATTGCCGCAGGCGCGATCGCGGCGCTCGGGCTTAGGCTGATCTTGACCGCGCCGAAGGCCGGGATTTAATGAAGTCGCTAATCGCCAGGCTGGCGTACGAGGGCCAATGGAGCGAATTGCTGGCATGGCTTTCCGAGCAGCCCGAAGGGGTGAATTGCGCAAGCGAACCGAAGGGCTACACCCCGCTTCATCAAGCTGCGTGGCATGGCGCAAGCCTCGCGGTAGTCGGCAAGCTCCTGGCCCTCGGCGCCGACCCGACGCTGAGAACCAACGATCGGCACCAGAGCGCCCGAGACATCGCGGCGAGCCGGCATCCCGGGCGCGACGACCTTCACTTTTTGCTACTCGAGCGTCGTCGGACACTGGCGCAGCTCATGCGAAAAATGGCTGCGGAGACGCCAACGCTGTTCGAACCGTACGACGGCAATCAAGTGGTGTTCGACCGCCTGCTCGATTGCTTTGGCTCGGACTCGTACCACGACCCGGACGTCGACTCGGGCGTCGACTTCGAAGAACGGCTGTCTTGCGCGTTCGTGGCCATCACGGGCAACGCCACGGCGGCGATTCCGATCGCCGCGTGCGGCGCGTCGAATCGCGAGTTCTGGTCCGACCGCTTCCGGCCTCTACTACGAAGCCTCGCTGCACGCGCGTGCCGCATCCCTATCGAGCGACATTGGGCTGTGGTGTCGGATGTTTTCGACCCGGCACCGCGGCAGTGGGGCTTGCGAGGCGATCCGTTTTTATGGATGGAGATGCGCCAGGCGCTGTGTCATGTTCCATTACCGGAGCAACCGCAGACAATCGATGCGATCGTCCGGGCCGCCTTTCTCGCGCTCACGGGTCACCCCTTGGATGCGCGATCGAACGTAAGTATTCGAAGATTCGCTAGGGGCGGCATGAGCAGCGGGATCGTAAGCGGCGCGTTCTGGGCCGAGACGTTCGTGCCGCTCGTGCAAAAGCGCGTCGAGTGGCTGGTCGATTCATGGCACGGGCACAGCGGCTAGCCTAGCGCTCGCCCATGAAGCGGTCCATCCTGTCAGCGGCCGGCGCCCTATTCGGATCTTCACAACGTATCGTATTACGCGCGCCGGCTCACTTCATCGTAGTCGGCCGACGGTTCGTTTGCCGTCAATTCTTGATAACGAACGTAGGACCGATGCAACGATGTCTTCGCCGCATACATCGCGGCGTCGGCCTTCGCCAATAGTTCCTCGGCTCGGTCGCCGTCCACCGGGAATTCGCTGATCCCTACGCTCGCGCCCACCACAGCAGGATGCTCCCCGAGCATGACCACTTCGTTCAGCGCGGCTTGAACGCGCTCCGCCGTCTCATGGATCGCCTCGATGCTGCGCACGCCCGACACGAGGATGATGAACTCGTCTCCACCGAGGCGGGCCACGACATCGCGCTCGGGCAAAACCGCGCGCAAGCGCTGCGCAACGATGGCGAGCGTTCGATCGCCGGCGGAATGCCCCAGTCGATCGTTGATCTGCTTGAAGCCGTCCAGGTCGACGAACATGACCGCAAGGCGCTCGCCGTCGGCCGACGCGAGTCGAATCGACGCTTCGAGCTGCTCCATGAATCGCATTCGATTCGGCAAGCCAGTGAGTACGTCGTGTCCCGCAAGATGGGTCAGTTCCTGCTGCTTCGTTTGCAGGGTCTTCATTTGCGAATGAATTTCCGCGCGCATGACGTCGAAACAGCGCGCAAGCACGCCGATCTCGTCGGAGCGCCGGATCGGCAATCGCTCGACGGCCGAATCGTCGAATACGTGCGTCGCCGCATGGGCCAGCGTCCTCAGCGGGCGCGCCAACGCTCGGGCGAACAGGGTCGCCAGAACGATCGCGACGGCGCTGAAGATCAGCACGATACGCACGATCTGGGCGCCTAGCGCGTTCGCGGAAACGAGCACGTTCGCCATGGCGCGCCCGAGCCCCAACACGACAAAACGGTTTCCCGCGACATTGCCGAACGGCGCCCGCACGAATGCAAACGCATGCGCCGACGCTAAATCCCCTTGCCCTGTCCCATCGAACGTCAGCGTCGTACGGCCGCCTTCAAACATCGCGCGGGTGGCCGGAAAACTCGTTTGCATCAGCACCCGCCGGCCGCGCTCGAAGCCGAACGTCTGACTCGGATCCGGGTGAATGAGAAAGTCGCCCCATTCGTTCGCGAGGTAGACGAGATAGCCCGCCGGCAAATCGAGTTCCAGCCGCCGGAACACCTGCGTCAAATCCACATCGATGACGAGGACCCCCACTTTGCGCCCCTCCTCGTCGACGATCGGCGAAGCCACCCGCATCGACGGCCGTTGCTTGCTCTCATCCGAAGCCGACGCGGGCGCGAGGCCGATCGGGGAGAGATAGACATCGCCCGGCGTCACGGCAAGGGTATCGAACACGTAGGCGAACTGCCCTTTTTCCTGCAATTCGCTATCGGGAACGGCAACGGCGCCTTGCGCGCCATTCGCGCCGCGCTCGACGCGAATCAGCTCCAGCCCATGGCGAAAACGCGTGATGAGACGGATCTCCAGGTACTCGGGGTGGTGCGCCATGAAGCGCAGGAACACCTGTTCGAGCCTTGCGCGGCCGGCATCGGAACCTTGATCCGAGCGCGCCACCGCAACGGCGGACGGCATCGTGCCCAGCACGAGCGCATCGGCGCCGACGTCGCCCAGCGCCGCCGTGAAGCGCTGGCTCAGCAACTGCGTCGAAGTCAACAAGCTGCGCTCCGCTTCCTGCATGATCATCGCGCGGTTGGCACGATAGGCGTAATAGCCGGTCGCCCCCGAGGCAGCCACGCCGATGCAAACCAGCAAGACCGAAAGCCGGGAGGTCAGACCGAGCTTGATCATTTCGGAAAACTCCCGAGCCGATCGCCCGCTTCGATGCGCCGCCACAGCACCTCTCGCTGGCCGATGCTCTCCACACGCTGGATCCAAACGAGACGCTGCCGCCCGGTGGAAGGCTCGCCAGGCACCGGCGTCAACGTATTGGCCAGCCCTTCCCGTTGCGTCAGTTGCGCGGCGATCGCCGGCTGGAGCATGAAGTCGATCCAATCGTAGGCCAGCTCCCGATTGCCCGTTCGCGTAACGATGGCCCAGCAATCGAGCCATGCGAGCGCCCCCTCGTCCGGGATCACATAACCGACGTCGGCCCCGGCCCGGCGCAACTGTTCGACCTGCTGCGTGCCGTAATTGCCGAACATCAGGGCGGCGTGATGTTGGGTGAATAGGGCGGTCGCCTCCTCGGGCAGCGTGTAATAGGTGAGCAGGTTGCGGCGCAATTCGACGAGCTTGTGCGCGACCGTGCGCATCTGCTCGGGCGAGAGATGAAAGGGATCGGCATAGCCGAGCGCCAAGGCCGTCAACGAAAAATTGTGCTGCGCGCTATTGAAATCGAGTACCTTACCTTGATAACGCGGATCCCAAAGCGCAAGCATCGAATGCGGTGCGACTGCGATCTGCTTGCGATCGTAAATGAGCCCCATCGACGAATAGGTAA
The DNA here is from genome assembly GCF_051953405.1 of Trinickia sp. Classification (GTDB taxonomy): domain Bacteria; phylum Pseudomonadota; class Gammaproteobacteria; order Burkholderiales; family Burkholderiaceae; genus Trinickia. The sequence continues at coordinate 151,978 of NZ_JBQCIV010000125.1, forward strand.
ACGGAATCGCGTAGGCACTATGCGCGTTCACGAGCCCGCGTATCGCATCGAGCTTCTGGAAATACGGCTGCTGCCCGCCGCGATTCGGTATCAGCGAAAGATCGAGCGGCTGGAGCAGCCCCGCACGCGCATAACGTTCTATTTCCGCGGTATTGGCCGCCAGTACGTCGTACGGCGGTGGCACGGCGCTATTCATGCGTGCCCATAGCGCTTCGTCGGAATCGACGAAGGTGACTTCGACTCTGGCGTGGAAGCGCCTTTCGAAGGCTTTCACCCAATCGTCGTCCGCATAGCCCGGCCAAGCGAGCACGCGCAGCACGGCCTGACGCGGCGAAGCGGAATCCGCCAGCGTTTCGGTCCAAAAAAAACAAAGCAAGAAAAATAGTGCGGCGAACGGCGCCACAAAGCGGCCTGCGCGAAGGCGGGCCACCCATCCCCATATGGCTCGGAGAACGACCACGCTCATGCGTCGCCTCGCGTATGACACGTTATTGAATGCATTCGAAGGTCGGCGCGGAGCCGGCGAGGCCGGCGAGCTGTCCTAAACGACGGAGGGCCGCCTTTACGACGATCACGCGTCAATATGCCCGTTCTCCGTCATGCACGCAACAGGAAGCGTTAAGCGACACGTAAGCCGTCGCAAAAGCGCTACCGATATGCGTTTGCCGGCCCGAGGCTAGCCGGCGTAACGCAAGGGCGACATTAAGCCGACAGCTTAAACTCTCCCACGGCTTCGGCCAGCTTTGCGGCTTGCTCGCGCAGCATTTGGGCGGCCGCGGCCGATTGCTCGACGAGCGCAGCGTTTTGCTGCGTGGTGTTGTCGAGCTGCGCGAGCGCCTGATTGACTTGGCCGAGCCCGGTGCTCTGCTCCGTGGCGGCCACCGAAATCTCGCCGATCACGTTCGTAATCCCGCGCACGCCTTCGACGATTTCATCCATCGTCGCGCCGGCCGTTTGCACCAAACTCGAGCCAGCCTCGATTCGCTCCACCGACGAGCTGATCAACTGCTTGATTTCCTTGGCCGCCTGTGCGCTGCGCTGCGCGAGCGCACGCACTTCGCCGGCCACCACGGCAAAGCCGCGGCCGTGCTCGCTGGCTCGCGCCGCTTCCACGGCTGCATTCAATGCGAGGATGTTCGTCTGGAAAGCGATGCCGTCGATCACGCCGATGATATTGGCGATTTCGGTCGACGCTTTGGTGATAGCGTCCATCGTGGATACGACGTCGCCCACCACGCGTCCGCCGCGCATCGCGACGTTCGATGCCGATTCCGCGAGTTCGCTGACTTGGGTGGCGGCATCGGCGGAATTGCGCGCCGTTCCCGAAATCTCTTCGAGCGCGGCGGCCGTCTTCTGCAAATTCGATGCGGCCAGTTCGGTGCGGCTCGACAGATCCTGATTGCCCTGCGCGATCTCGGCACTCGCTACATTGACCGATTCGCTGAAATCGCGAATATGTCTGAGGATTACGCTGATCTTTTCGGCGAACAAATTGAAAGCATGGGCGATTTGCGATGCCTCGTCGTTGCCGTTGACGGGCAGCCGGCGGGCGAGATCGCCGCTGCCGCTCGCAACGTCGGTCAGTGCGTCGCGCACGAGCAGCACGCGCTTGAAGGCCGCATTCGTCAACATGCCGACGAGCGCCGCCGCGATCAACGCAACCAGCACGATCGCGACGAGCGTCGTCGTCGCGACGGCGCGCATCCCGGCCGTGACGTCAGATTTGTCCAACGCCAGCACGAGGCTCCAGTCGCTGCCCTTGATCGGCTGCGCGCGAAGCAGCTTCGCCGCACCGTCGATGTGCACGACCAAGGACTCCGAAGCGTTCTGCAGCGCTTTCAATGCTTCCGGCGTCAACTCGGGCGCCATGTTCGTCGCCGGCTTCATGATGAGATCGGTCTTCGCGCTAGCGATGACGTCGCCCTTTTCGTCGACCAGAAACGCGAAGCTGGCCGGCGTGGGGTGCACCGCCGTGACGATTTCGCTCACGCTTTGCATGAACAGGCTCGCCGCCATGACGGCTTTCACATTGCCGTCACGGATAATGGGCACCGCGAAAGCGACGGCAGGCTTGCCGGAGGAAGCGTCGCGATACAGCCCGGTCACGATGAGATGGCCGGCTGCGACCGCTTGCTTGTACCAGGGGCGAGCCGTCGGATCGTAGGTCGGGGCAAGCGGCACGTTCGAGAACGCCGATTTATCGGGCAAGCCTAGCGTCATGACTTCGAAGCCGCCCGATTTGGCGAGCAGTTTCAACGCCGGCACGGGATCGCCCTCGCCCACGGCGATCGTATCCGCCAGCGCTTGCGTTTCGCGCGTACGGCTCTCGACCCATCCGTCGATGGCGAGGGCCTGGCCAGTCAAGATCGCCTTGAAGCTCTGGTCGATGCTCTCGTCGTTGTGAATCTTGACGACGTAATAGAGGAGCCCGCCTGTCACCGCGAGGGCAGTGACGACGATTGCGACGCAAGTCGCGAGGATCCGACCGCGAATGGTTCCGAGCATTGCCATATGTCTCCGAGAGTTCGCACAAAGCGAATGTCAAGCGATACCGCTACGACGGAGATAACGGCAGAGTGCAATGGGAACTTGAGCCAGATCGTGCGAAGAATTGGCGTCGACATTGGCGGCGAAGCGACTTGCAATGCGTCGGTTTCGTTATGCAACTGCTTAATTGTTACGACAATGTGACAAACGGCGTTTGGACTGCGTGGTCCACCGATGCGCATGTCGTGAGCCCTCGATGGTTGCGGCGGCAGAAGGGATCGCGGATTTTCCGTGCCGACGTCGTACCCGTTTTCTCATCTTCAGCTCAGTGAAATTTAAGGTCCGAACACGACAATTCATTCCACAGGTTTTGCATGGGACGCCCAAAGCGCACCATCGCCCCGGGCGAGGGCCCGCTATTTGCGCGTACCCCTATCCCGGCGCCCCGCGGGGCCAATAACGCAACGAATAGGAGTTCGCTATGACATCGTCATTATCCTCCCCGTCCAGACGAATCCTCAAAGGAATCGCCGCCCTGCTTGCCATCGGGTTCTTTGCAGGCTGCACGTCCACGAGCGGCGGTCCGCCCGGTGCATCGATAGCGCCGCACGCCGTCTACGGCTCGGACGGACACTACGGCGGCTGGGGCACGGGCTTCGGCAGCGACGGATCGCGCGGCCGCGGCTAACCGCGCCGCGCCTCCAACGCGGCTCGAGCAGGCGCCGTCACTGAGCCGTCACTAAGCCGTCGCGGTGCAATCGCCCTCCGTTCCGCCCTACTCGAGCCGGAATGAAGACACCGCCGTTCGGAGCTTGGCGGCCTGCTCCGTCAGCGATTGAGCGGCGGCCGCGGCCTGCTCGACCAGCGCCGCGTTATGCTGCGTCACCTCGTCCATCTGTACGACCGCTTGACTCACCTGCTCGATTCCACGGCTTTGTTCGTCGGAAGCGATTGCAATGTCTCCGATCGTTTCCGCAACGCGCCGAATGGCATTCTTGACGTCTTCCATCGTCGTGCCCACATCGGCCGCCTGCCTCGCTCCGTCTTCGATCATCTCGACGGAGGTACCGATCAGATCCTTGATCTCCTTCGCGGCAGCGGCCGAGCGTTGCGCCAGGCTTCGCACCTCCGACGCCACGACGGCGAAACCGCGCCCCTGCTCGCCCGCCCGAGCCGCCTCCACCGCGGCGTTCAGGGCCAGGATGTTCGTCTGGAACGCGATGCCCTCGATCACGCCCGTGATCTCCGAAATCTTCGTCGAACTCTCGCTGATCCGTGCAATCGTGCCCACCATGTTCTGCACGACCTGATTGCCCGCATCGGCCATCGAAGTCGCATTCGCGGCCAGCGCATTTGCCTCGCGGGAATTGTCGGCGTTGTGCTTCACCGTTTCCGTCAACTCGGTCATGCTCGACGCGGTCTCTTCCAGTGAAGCGGCCTGCGTTTCCGTGCGCGCGGACAGATCGGCGTTGCCGCTCGCGATTTCGTCGGCCGCTAGGTTGACAGTCTCGGAACTCGCCATGATCTCGCGTACGGTCTTGCTGAGCTGACCATCCATCTTTCTCAACGCATCCAGCAGCTTTCCGAACTCGTCGCGGCTCGACGCTGCAATTCGGTTCTCGAGCTTGCCGTCGGCGATTCGCTCGGCGACATCGACAGCTTGGCCCAGCGGAGACGTAATCGCACGCACGATGTAGATCGATACGCCCACGCCAATCAGGACCCCAACTGCAATGCAGGCAATACTGGCCCATAGGACCTCGTCGAAGGTCGATTTGCTGTCGTTCGCAAAGCCTTCAGCCTTCTTCGCATTGACGGCGGCATCCTCTTCGAGCGCGGCGCCCAGCGCATTGGACTGGGCCTCCGCCGACGCCACCGCGCTGTCTGCCGCGTCGAAGTTATCGGCCTTGAGCATCGCGGCGATGGCTTCCACGCTCGCCTTGAAAGCCGGTATCTGCCGCTCGATTGCCGCGACGGCAGCCTGTTCGTTCGTATCGTTGAAATTTCCTCGAGCGTAGTCCTTCCACGTCGAATCGAGCGCTGTCAAATGCCTCTCCAACCCCGGAAGGCTTTCGCGAACGCTGGTGTCGGTACGCAACGCCTGCATGCGCCGCAGCGCGACGCGCACCCTCAATTGCTCGGCCCGGACCTTGGACAGTTGCACAATCGGCACCGTCGCGGACGCATAGGACTCCTCATTATTCTTCGCGATTCGCCATGCACCGACTAGTCCAGACAAACCGATGGCAACCATTAACGCGACGCACGCAATAAAAGCGGCGTAAATCCTGAATTTAATTGTCGTCATAAAAAAACACTCAAGGGTCTCCGTCCGGCATGCGGTCGTTTCGACGCATTGTATTCAGCCCACTCCTAAGAAAGCTGTCAGTGCTCGACAGGTTTGTAACAGCGCAGCCACGCTCGCCAGGAAGCGCGGTGCGCCTGGGGAAAGTACGGACGGAAACGGCCATTTCCTGACAGCCGGTAGACAGCTTGCGCTCCCTACTATGCGGTCACTGCTCCTCGGCAACGACTCCACGAGCAGTACTCGCTAAAACAATCAGATGCAGGAGACATTGATGAAAAGGTGGGCGAATTCAATCGACCAACGGCAGCGGTGGACGAGAAAGCCGACATCGATAGCAGCGCAATTGATGTGCTTTGCCATCGCCGGAATCGCTGTCGCACCGGCCGCACACGCGGACCAGCTGAGTCAGCTCGAAGCGGAAATCCATGACCTGTCGGCGCAGATTGCGCAACTGAAGGCCACACAGGCGCAACAAGCGGCCACCCAAGCGACGCAAGCCAAGCAATTGGCCCGGCCCGTGGCCGTGGCCCAAGCGCCCGGCGTCCAACTGACGCCCATGAAAGCGGAGCAGCTGAGTTCGTCCGCGGAATACGTGCAGCGCGGAACGATGCCGCATTCGTTCCTCGTGCCGGGTACCAATACGTCTCTGAGTATCGGCGGGTTCATCAACTTCCAAGGCATCTACGATCCGACCGAAAACCTCGGGCCGAAATTCGCAATCGGCAACTTGGATCCCAAAGGCAGCAATGCCCGCGCGCAATCGGAACGCACGTTTCACTTCCAGGACAAGGTGTCGCGTCTAGTCGTCGGCTCTAGCACACCGAGCCCGTACGGCAATATCACGACGAACTTCGGGCTCGACTTCTACGGCTTCACATCGGGCGGCGACAACAACCAAGCGCTTCAGAACAACAGTTGGGGTGCGCGGATCGTCACCGCCTATGGCACGATCGGGCCGTTCCTCGTCGGTATGGCCAATTCGAACTTTATCGACGATCCGGATTCGTTGGAATCGTTCGATAACGCGGGCCCCGCCGGCTTGCCCGCCGCACGCACGCCGCAGGTCCGATACACCATGCCGCTCGGCAAGGGCGGCGCGCTGTCCTTCGCACTGGAAAACCCGCAAACGGGCTATCAAGACACAGGCGACAACATCGAGGCCAACACCAAGACGAACCCGTTCCCCGACCTTTCCGTGAAGTACGAACGCGAGGGCAACTGGGGACACTTCCAAGTGTCGGGCATCGCCCGCGACCTCGGTTTCACCGATCAGAACGGCTCGCGTAAAACGAAGTTCGGCGCGGCGGCCTTGATGGGCGTCACGTTCAATCTCCCGCACAGCAAGGACAACTTCGGCGGCCAGGTTTGGTACGGCGCGCTGGGCCGCTACCTGCCCGACGATTTCGGCGCAAACGTCGCGTCGGTGCTCGCGGTCAACAACGGCACCACGGCGAACCCCACGGGCGCAACGAACATCGAGATCCAACCCGACGCGGGCGCCGAGCTGTTCTTCCAACACTGGTGGACGCCCAAGCTGCGCTCGAATCTCGGCTTCGGCTACAACCACCAGAAACTCGCTTCGTTCTTGCCCGCCGATCCGACGAACGCCGTCACCACGAAGACGGTGCACGTCAACTTGATCTACCGCCCGGTTCCGACGGTGGACGTCGGCTTGGAAGCGATGTACGGCCAAAAGACGTTCCAATCCGGCACGGGCCTCGGCACGCAATCGGCCTGGCGGATGGAAGCCGGCGGCATCTGGCATTTCTAACCCTCACGATCCTCAGCTTTCGGCGGCATGCGGAAAACCCGGTCCCGTATGCCGCCCTTTAAAGGAGAAGCGACCGATTGATTCACTCGAGCAATGACGGCTGTACCAAGAAGAAGTAGTCGCCGCTTTTTCCGATTCCCGTCTCGTTAGCGGGCCAACACCCAGAAGCGCGAAACGGAAAAATCCGGCGGCGCAACATCCATGCAATCCGCCCATCGATCGGCGATGGGCTCACGAAATAAGGTTGGTTATGTCAGACACATCAACGCGGCGAGGAGGCGTTCAGTTCTCCGGCGTAACGAAGCGCTTTCCAACGCGCGACGGCTCGGAAAAGACCGCGCTGCGCGACGTCGACCTCGTCATCGAGCCCGGCATGTTCTGCGCGGTGGTTGGCCCCACCGGCTGCGGCAAGTCCACCACCCTCACGCTGGCGGCGGGTCTCTATCGTCCCAGCGCCGGGGTTGTGCGCGTTTCGGGCGAGGTGGTCGACGGCATCACGAACGGGGCGGGCTTCGTTTTCCAGAACGACGCATTGCTGCCGTGGAAATCCATTCTGAAGAACGTCGCGCTCGGTCCGATCTTTCGCGGCGTGCCGAAAAAACAAGCCACCGAGGAAGCGCGCGAATGGCTGCGCACCGTCGGGCTCGCCGGCTTCGAAGATTATTTCCCGTATCAACTGTCGGGTGGCATGCGCAAGCGTGTCAGCCTCGCCGCCGCGCTCATCAACAAGCCGTCGATGCTGCTCATGGACGAGCCGTTCTCCGCGCTCGACGTGCAAACGCGGGCGATCATGTCCAACGAGCTGCTGCGCTTGTGGGAACGCACGCGTCCGTCGGTGATCTTCGTCACACATGACCTCGAGGAGGCGATTGCCCTGGCGGATCGCGTCGTCGTCATGACGGCGGGCCCCGCGACCGTCAAGGCCGTCTTCGATATCGATCTGCCACGCCCTCGCGGCGAAGTGCAGGAAATTCGGTTCCACCCGCGTTTCCTCGATCTCTATCAACAAATTTGGGAGTCCCTGCGCGAGGAAGTAGAGCAAGCCTATTCGCGCACGACCTCTGTCTCGAATCTCAAGGGGAATGCGGCATGACCAGCATGAACTCCAGCGTCAAACTCAAATCGCCGCCTACGGACCCGACCGACGTCGCAGGCAACGCACGGCGCAGGGCACAGCGTCGCAAAACCTCCGTGTTGATCGGCCGCATCGTGTTGTTCCTGTTGATCGTGGGCGGCTGGCAACTACTCACCTCCTGGGGCGTGGTCGATCCGTTCTTCTTCGGCTCCCCCAGCGGGATCGTCGCGCGTCTTGTCGATTGGGCCCAGAAAGGCACCGCTTACGGTTCGATCTGGCTGCAGATCTGGGTGACGCTCGAAGAGTCGTTGCTCGGCTTCGCCGTCGGCGTGACGGGCGGCGTCTTCTTAGGCGTGCTACTGGGCGAGATTCCGTATCTTGCCGATGTCGTCGGCCCGTATATCAAGGTCGTCAACGCCCTGCCCCGGATCGTGCTGGGTTCGGTGTTCGTCATGTGGCTCGGCCTCGGTATGCCCTCCAAGGTCGTGCTCGCCGCGGTGCTCGTCTTCTTCGTGGTCTTCTTCAATGCCTTCCAAGGCGTGCGCAGCGTCGATCGCAATCTGATCGCCAACGTTCGCATCCTCGGGGCTTCGCGTTTCCAAGTGATCTGGCACGTCGTGTTTCCCTCGGCGATGACCTGGATCATCGCGAGCCTGCACGTCGCGCTCGGCTTCTCGATCATCGGCGCGATCGTCGGCGAATTCCTCGGCGCGCAGCAAGGCCTCGGGCTCGTGATCGCGACGGCGCAAAACACCTTCGACGCGAACGGCGTGTTCGGCGCGATGTTGGTCATCGGCATCATCGCGCTCAGCGCGGAAGTGTTGATGGGCATGCTCGAAAAGAAACTGCTGTCATGGCAGCCGCCGTCGCTGACGGACGGCAATCGGCCCGGCGTCTAACGCTCGGGTTCCGTGTAAATCGGTTAGGACTACTTCATAAGAGATCCCGTCACGGGATCTCCAATAACCAAGGAGATGTGTGTCATGAAGCAGAAATCACGCGCGACGATGTTGCTGGCCGGCTTGGCTTGCGCAGCCGGCGTCTTCAGTTCGGCCGCCATGGCCACCCCGCTGCCGAAAGTCACGATGATGGTGGGCGGCATCGACAAGCAGATCTATCTGCCGTATCAGTTGGCCCAAAACCTCGGATACTTCAAGAAGTACGGCGTCGACATGCAATTGAGCACCGAGACGGCCGGCGGCGTCGGCGCGGAGGATGCCGTGGTGTCGGGCCAAGTCGATATGGCGGGCGCTTGGTACCTGCATACGATCGATTTTCAGTTGCACGGCAAGGACGTGATCGGCATCGTCCAATTGAGCGGTGCCCCGGGCGAACGTGAAATGTGTACGCCGGATTCGGGCGTGAAGACGCCGGCCGATTGGAAGGGCAAGAGCGTCGGCGTGACGGACGTCGGCTCGGGCACCGACGACTTGACGCTCTATCTGGCGGCACGCTATCACCTGACCTCGAAGGACTTCACGCGCGTGGGCGTGGGCGCAGGCCCGACCCTGATCGGCGCGCTCAAGCACCATCGCATCGTCTGCGGGATGACGACGCAGCCGACCGTCAACGCGGTCGAGAAGATGAAGGTCGGCGTCTCCGCGATCGATCTGGCGACGGGCCCCGGCGTGAACAAGTGGCTCGGCGGCTATTGGCCCACGGCCAGCGTGCTCGCGCGCGCGGATTGGGTGAAGGCGCATCCCACCGAGACGCAAGCCGTCGTCAATGCGATGGTCGCCACGATGCACTGGATCAACACGCATAGCGCCGCCGATATCGCCGATCATCTGCCGCCCGATTTCGTCAGCAATCAGCTTTCGACGAAACAAGAGTACATCGACGCACTCGCGCAGGATAAAGGTCAGTTCCTGCCCGACGGCATGATGCCGAAGAACGGACCGGAAACCGTACTGGCCGTCGAAAAGCAAGCGGGCAAGATCGATAAGCCTGTCGATTTGGCCAAGACCTATACGAACGACTATGTGATCAAAGCGAACGCGATGCTCGCAAAGGAGGGCGGTGCAGGGAAATAACGGAAGGTGAAACACCCGGGACGGCATGCCGCCGGCCATCGCCTATGGCGGCGAATGCCTCCCGGTAAGAGGTTAAGCCAAATCGTTGGAGCCATACCCGCTCATCGGATCTCTCCAACTCGTGCAGCCGCTGATTGGGCCAGCCTTTCACGGCCGCACGAATCCGCTCCGCTCGGTCTCTCCTCCCGAGCGGAGCATTGTTTTTTTGGACCCAAGCGAACCATCGCCACACCTGACACCCGGGAATCCGGTTAATCGACTGACGCCGGAACCGTTAAGCATTTCCTGACAGAACAATCGGAACAATCCCACATACGCGTGCTTGGGCACGCAAGCTGAGTGCAAGTCTTCGAGTGCTATATATCGAGCGTCGATTCCGGGCTTTCCGAATCGGGATGTTTCCAGTGGGGAGTTAGATTTTGAAGATTGCCGCTTTCGCCATAGGACGCGACGTCACATGAAAACACAAGACACCGCGCAAACAGGGCGGCCTCCCGGCAGGCAGTTGGGTGCGCAGCAAAGCAGCGAGGCGGTGGCGCGGTTCGGTGCCCGCTTGGCCGTGTTGTGCAAATTCGTCGACGCCGTGGTGCCGCAACTCGCGGGCGACCAGTGCCTAAAGATCGATTCGTCGTTCCGGAAAGGCATCGAGGAGCTGCTCTCCCGCACCGAGGACATCGTCACGCCGCCCGGGTACCACACGACCCTGATGGAGCAAACGAACGTCATGCTGGCAGCGCTTGCGCAGCGCAGCAGCGTACAGCGGTAAAGCGCCTGGGGTAAATACCGGCGTTTTCGCTTGCTGCCTGACAGCCGGTAGACAGCTTGTCCTCTCTACCATCCCTGTACCGAGCGAATGGAGTGTGAACGCGGAAGGTTCGCCCGGTCGTGCTCGAAGTACGTTCAGCCGGGTGTTGGCCTGTGCGCCCGGCGGCGTCGCTGCACGGCAACGACGCGCACCGGCCCAGTGCAGCCTTTTAGAACAAGATGGGCGTCAGTATCGGAGATCAATCGCGGCACTTGGCGGTCGGACTTGCCCGCCATGTTGCTTGTATCGGGCGCAGAACCGCTTGCGCTCGCCCAGGGGGACATGAAGTGTCGATTGTGCCGTATTCGCTGTACGAGTTGAACAAAAGCCTCTGGCCCCCCCGCCATTTTCGGATGGGACGACGATGAACGTGCGCCCGTCGAACATGAAGATCGGAACCAGGCTCGGCTTGGCATTTGGCGTACTCATTGCCCTCATGATTGGCGTGGCCATCGTGGGTATCGTCCAACTCAATGCCATGGACGGCGCGTTGACCGACGCCGTCGATGTCAGCGGCAACGAGAACCGCCTCGTTTCCCGGGCGCTCGAAAGCGCCCAGGAGGCAGCCGCCGCGATGCGCAATTGCGTCGCGCTCTCCGACGACTCGCGCAAAGGCGCCGAGAAGCGGACATTCGATAGCAGCATCGCGAACTATGAAAGCGCGGCGAAAAAGCTCGACACCTTGTTCGGCGACGATCCAGGCGTCAGCGACGACGAGCGCAACTTTCTGAAAGCGTTGAAAGCGGCACACGACAGCGCACTACCGAATGCGAACAAGGTGCTCGGTCTCGGGCTAGCGAACGATCCTAGCGCACGCCAGACCATGATGGACGATGCAGTCCCCGCGCTGAACAGCTGGATCGCAATCATGGTGCGGTTCAGCGATTACGAGAACGCGCAGAGCAACGAAACGTCAGCCGAAGCGCACGGCACTTACGCCAACAGCGTCGTATGGCTGCTCGCGCTCTGCGGCGTCGGTGTCGCGGGCGGCATCGCCGTCGCATGGCTGGCGGCACGCAGCATCACCGTACCGCTGCGGCAGGCGGTGCACGTGGCTCAGACCGTAGCATCGCGCGATTTGACCTCGCGCATCGAGACCGATCGGCGCGACGAGGTCGGCATGCTGTTGCATGCGCTTCGCGCCATGAACGGCAACCTGGCGGACGTGGTGTCCGAGATCCGGTCGGCGACCGAGTCGGTGCAAGTCGCTTCGGAGGAAATCGCCAGCGGCAACGCCGACCTATCCGCGCGAACCGAGGAGCAGGCCGCTTCACTCGAGCAGACTGCATCGACGATGACGCAGTTGACCGACACCGTGCGGCAGAACGCCGAGAATGCGCAGCAAGCGAATGCATTGGCGATCAAGGCTGCCGAGATGGCCGAGAGCGGCAACGACGCGGTACAAGGCATGGTTGCGGCAATCGAGAAGATCAGTGGCGGCTCGACGAAGATCTCGGATATCACGAACGCCATCGAAGGCATTGCGTTCCAAACGAACATTCTCGCCTTGAACGCTTCGGTGGAGGCCGCGCGGGCCGGCGAACAGGGGCGCGGTTTTGCGGTCGTGGCAAACGAGGTACGCGGTTTGGCGCAACGCTCGGCGGCAGCGGCGAAAGAGATCAAGGATTTGATCGTATCGTCGGTCGCCATGATTCAGGATGGCGCGCAGCAGGCCGTCGAAGTGGGCGAAACTGTGGGCTCGGTCCGGCAAGCGATCAAGCAGGTGGCCGACATCGTCGGCGAAATCGCGGCAGCTTCGACGGAGCAAAGCCGCGGTATCGAACAGGTCAATCAAGCCGTGATGCAGATGGACGACGTCACCCAGCAAAATGCCGCGCTCGTCGAGCAGGCGGCGGCCGCCGCGAAGTCGCTCGAGCAGCAGGCCACGGAACTCAATAGCGCCATTTCGGTATTCATGGTCCACCAGAACGCGAGGGTCATAAAGTAGGACGATGCAGGGAAATAACCGATTGTGGATTACCCCGAGCGGCACTTAAATTGCCATAAGTGCCCCCCGGTAAAACGGCACCCGATAGCGGTAACGATATTCTCAGCTACGCGAACATCTCCACTCACTCGTGAAGCCGTTGGTATGGCAGGTGAGTCGCTGGAAAGAACCCAGCCACACTCCCCGCCGCCGGATCCCGATCGCCGAGAATAATGTGCGTGAGACGTTGGTGGCCTCGATGAAACTGCTGCTCGTAGAAGACAATTTAGAATTCGCGCTTTGGCTCAGCAAGGCGCTGCAGGCGGAGCGATTCGACGTCGAGTGCGTGCACGACGGTGCGGCCGCCATCGATCGCATCGCTCAATCCCAGTACGACTTGCTGCTGCTCGATTTGCGCCTGCCCGGCATGGACGGGCGCAACGTCCTGAGCAGTATTCGTCGGCGCCGCAACGATACGCCGGTGCTTGTCGTCACGGCCAACGCCTCGATCGATGCCAAGGTGGATTGCCTCGATCTCGGGGCGGACGATTATGTCGGCAAGCCGTTCGAAATGCGCGAGCTGGTGGCGCGCATCAAGGCCTTGATCCGCCGGCACGGCCGCAGCAGCCAATCCGTCGTTCAATGCGCCGATCTTCAGTTCGATCTCGACACGCACGAATTCCGCGCCGCCGGCCGGACGCTCGAACTCACGCTGCGCGAACATCACGTGCTCGAAACGCTGATGCTGCGACAAGGTAAAACCGTGACCAAGGCGCAATTGATGGTCAAGGTGTTCGACATCGGCAGCGAAGCGAGCGAAAACGCCATCGAAACGTACGTGCATCGTCTACGGCGAAAGTTATCGGGTTCGCAAGCGCGCATCCTGACCTTGCGCGGGCTCGGTTATCTGCTGCGCGACGCGAATGCCGCGACATGAACCAATTGCGTGTGCGGTTGCTCTTGTGGGTACTCGTACCCATGACGCTGGTGCTGGCGTTGATGGCCGTCGTATCTTGGCAAAACGCCCGGCGCACCGCCCTGCTCGTCCAAGACCGCCGCCTGCTTGCGTCGGCCGAAGTGATGGCCGGCCAAGTCCGGTGGCAGCAAGACCGGATCAGTGCCGAAACGCCTCCCGCCGCGCTGCAAATGTTCGCCTCCCGCGAGCAAGACCGCGTCTACTTCCAAGTGCGAACGGCGTCGGGTGAAGTGCTGGCCGGCTGGCCCGATCTGACGAAAAGCTCTCCCACGCCGGAAGATTCGCCTCGCTACAGCAGCGTCGAGTACCACGGCGACGCGTTGCGCATGGTCACGTTGACTCGCCATCTATATCGGGGTGGCATCACGACCGCCGTTCTCGTCAGCGTGGCGGAGAGCCGTCATGCCTTCCATCATCTGCTGGAAACGCTATGGCGGCCCGTGCTCGTACAGGAGTCTGCGCTGCTCGCGATCGCACTCGCGCTCATGGTGATTGGGCTCACGCTCGAACTCAAACCGCTTCTCGCTTTGCGCCGAGATTTGCAGGCCCGGGAAACAGACGACTTCAGCCCCCTCGGCACCATGCAGCTTCAGCGCGAACTGCGTCCGATCGTCGACACCATCAATCAGTACGCGACGCGCTTGACCGCGCAGGTCAACATCCAAAAGCGCTTCATCGCCGACGCGGCCCATCAGATGCGCACGCCGGTTGCGATCATGAGTACGCAGCTCGATTACGCGGCCCATCTGACGCAAGACCCCGAGTTGAGCGAGACCTTGCGCGCCGTGCGTGCATGCGCGCGCCGGCAAAAAGACCTCATCAATCAGTTGCTGAGCCTGTCTCACGCGGAATCGAGCCGCGCCTCTAAGCTTCCGCGCAAGAAGGCGAAGCTGCTCGATCTCGCGCAAGAGGTGCTGGTGGATTTGTCGGTTCTCGCCGACGACAAGGAAATCGATCTGGGCCTGAGCGCCACGAGCGCCGAGGTTGCGATCTGGACCTATCCCACGCTCGTGCACGCCATCGCGTTCAATCTCGTCGACAACGCGATTCGCTACACGCCCCGTGGCGGCCATGTGACCGTTCATGTCGGCCCCGATAAAGACGGGGGCGCCCTCTTGCAAGTCGACGATACCGGTCCCGGCATACCGGATGTGTTGAAAGCGCGCGTGTTCGAGCGCTTCAGTCGCGGCAATATGTCGGATAACGACGGCTTTGGGCTCGGCCTCGCGATCGTCGGCGAAGCGGCGAAAGCATGCGGCGCTCAAATCGAACTCACGACGCCTGCCACGGGTGGGTTGAGCGTGACCGTTCGGCTGCCGTTGGATGAAATCTGAGCCAAAGTCGAGACGTCGCTTGCGGTTTTGCCGAGCGACGAACTACACCAAATACGAAGTGGAGAGACCACGATGAGTACTGTAAGACGCGCGGCGGCCATGGCCGCGCTCGTGCTCGGCGCGTCCTGGGCAACGCGCGCCGCCTATGCCGACGAGTCGATCACGCTCATGGTCGGGGGCATCGACAAGATCATCTATCTACCCGCCATCCTCGCGAAGCGGCTCGGCTATTTCGAGCAGCCGGGATTGGACGTCGACGTCGTGACCGAACCGGCGGGCGTCAATGCCGAGGATGAATTGATCGCGGGCGCGGTTCAAGGCGTCGTGGGCTTTTACGATCACACGATCGATCTGCAAAGCAAGGGCACCGACGTGGAATCGCTGGTCCAGTTCTCATCGGCACCCGGCGAAGTCGAACTCGTGGCCGCGTCGCACGCCGCGGATATCAAAACCCCGGCCGATTTCAAGGGAAAATCGCTTGGCGTTACGGGACTCGGATCGTCGACGGATTTTCTCACGCAGTATCTGACCAAGAAGTTCGGACTCGATCGAAGCGACTATCGTTTGTTGCCCGTCGATGCGGGCAAGACCTTCATCGACGCCATGCGCAGTCACCGTATCGTGGCGGGAATGACGACCGACCCCACTGCGTCGGAGTTGATTTCGAGCGGCGAAGCCAAGGTCCTGATCGATTTGCGAACCGAGGTGGGCACACGGGAAACGCTGGGCGGTCTCTATCCGGCCGGGTGTCTTTATATGCGCGCCGCGTGGGTGAACGAGCATCCCGACGCGGCGCGCAAGCTCGCTCATGCTTTCGTGCGCGCACTGCAATACATCCATACGCACAGCGCGGAGCAGATCGTCGCACAATTGCCGCGCAGCTACTACGAGAAGCGAAAGGCGCTCTACGTGGCCGCGCTCAAAGGCTATCGGCCCGCGTTCTCGATCGACGGCCGGATGCCGGCCGGCGGTCCGCGCACGGTACTCGCCATCATGTCGACGATCGATCCGAGCGTGAAATCCACCGATATCGATCTGTCGAAAACGTATACCACGGCGTACTTGGACGAGCCTGCAAAATAGGCGTAAACAACGAGATCGCCCGACAGCCGGGCGTCAGCTTGCATGACCTACCATCGTCGTCTTGATTCGGTTCGATGGGATGCACGATGCAAGATGAGAAGGTCACGCCGCCGCCAACGCGCAGCCACGAGGCGAGTCGGCCACGACCGATCGATGACGATTCAAGCGCATGTGCCACCGCGGCCACGCGGTATTTGATTATCGGCGTCACGCGCCAAGGCCGGACGTTTCGCCCCTCCGACTGGGCTGAACGACTCGCCGGTGTGGTCGCGCTTTTTGTCGACGAGCGCGGCGCACGAACGACATCGGGCCCGCGACACTTCGCGGGCCCGATCATACACAATGGCGTCAAATCCTTGTCGATCGACGCGACGCTGCGCGAAGCCTGCCCCGATGCCTTTGCCTTCCTTTTGGGTTTCGCGGACGACAACGATT
Source organism: Trinickia sp. (assembly GCF_051953405.1). GTDB lineage: Bacteria > Pseudomonadota > Gammaproteobacteria > Burkholderiales > Burkholderiaceae > Trinickia. Next base: position 168,212 of record NZ_JBQCIV010000125.1, read on the forward strand.
TGACCCTTGCCGCCAGCACAAAGTGATCGCACGTCCCCGTGATTCCGCACGGGCAATCCCCTCGCGCCGATCGGCATCCGGCGACTGTGACGAAACGGCGGCGCTTAAGGCTGGACCCTAAGCCACATCACCGCACCACCGCGGCGATCATCGCCCGGTGACACGGCTAGATAGATGCGATCGAGCGGTGCCCAAAGCATGCCCGATTTCGCGCCCGACGCGGTGGCGACTTGCCCCAGTTCCGTGTACCGATCGGCGTCGTCTTGTCGATAAACGCCAAGACGACCGTCCCCGCCCGCGATATAGATGCGCTTGTGCGCTTTGTCGTAAAAAAGGCTATCCGAGGTCGCGGGAGCATCTAGCGTCGCCACGGTCTTACCCGTCTCCGTGTTCAGCACGAAGAGTTTGCTCGGGTTGCGCGTGCCGACGAAAAGACGATGATCGGCCTCGTCCAGCGCCATCGTCAGATTCGTCTTCGCCCCTGCGAGCGGCCAGCGAGCGACAACCGTCAGGGTCTTCTTGTCCACGACGGCTACCAGGTTCTCGCTCGGAACGTTGACGAAGAGCCGATCGCCGTATGCCTCCGGCACCATCGCCTCGACGTGATCGGCATCGATATGCAACATTCTCTTCACCTTGCCCGTTGCCGGATCGACCTCGTTGATCAAGCACGACGTCATGCCGGCGTCTTTGCCCCCGCTCACGATGTACAGACGATTCGTTCCCTTGTCGTATGCCATCGAATCCGCGCCAGGCGCCAGCGCGATGTGACCCACCACCTTATAGGTCGCCGCATCGAGAATTTTCGTCCCGCCCTTGCCGCTGTCCGTGATGACGAATCGATCGAGTCGCGGCAGGTACAGGATCGCGTGAGGCGTACCGAAGGTCGTCAGCGTTTTCTCGTGCGCACCCGTCATGAGATCGAACACTTCCACCGTGCCGTGATCCTCCGCGGCGAGCAACAGCTTGTTGCGTTTGGTGTCGACGCCGAAATGGTCGAAGTCGCCGGTGTACTTCGGGTTCCAGGCGGTGCTACGTCCCACTAACGTGGGCAAATACGATGGGCTTACGGTCGAGGTCACCGCCGTCGGCCCCTGCCCGGACAATCCCGGCGCAGCGGGGGATGGCGCCGCTTGGGCACAAAGGGCGAATAAGCACAGAGCGGGGGCGAAAAATTGAGAACGAAGCGTCATGGCAACCTTTCGAAAAAGGGAAGAGTTGCGCGCCGACCGGACTCGATCGGGCGCCTGAGCGCGGCGCGACGGTGCGCCGGGAAAGGGGCGGTACTCGGCCGCCCCTCGTTTCGAATCAATGCGCGGCCGGCTCGCGATCGCCGCGCCGGCCCATCAATCCGATCATCACGGGCATCGCCAGTAGCACGAGCGGCAACTGCACCAATGCCCCGGCGATGATGGCGATCGCCAACGGCTGCAGCATTTGATCGCCCGATCCGCTGACCGCGGCGCCCAACGGCACCAGCGCGAGAATCATCGCCAGCGTACTCATCGCGATCGGGCGCAAACGATTGAGCGCGGCTTCGCGCAGCGCCTCGCGCTTGCCCATCGTCTCGCGCAGCAACTGATATTCGGAGACAAGGAAGATCGCCATCTCCGTCGCAATCCCGATGATCATCACCATGCCCATCATGGCGGTAATGTTCAGCTCGACGCCGGTTGCCCATAGGCCGATGAATACCGCCCCCGTCGAAAACAGCGACGTCCCCATGATGACGAGCGGCACGAACAGTTCGCGGTACAAGAACAGCAGCAAGATGATTTCGGCCGTCACCGCGGCGGCAAACACCTTGATCATGCCGCGCACGGCCATTTGCTGTTGTTTGTAAGCGCCGCCGAACGTATAGGTCACGCCCGCGGGAATCACACCCGGCTTGGCCAACGCACTCCGAATCGCGGCAATCGTCGAACCGAGATCGTGCGAACCGCCAATTTGCGCCGTTACGGCGACGATTTGCCGGAGATTGTCGCGCGTCAATTGCGGTTGGCCGGAAACGAAGCGCGTCGTGGCCACCGCGCCCAACGAAAAGATCGCACCGCTCGGCGCGCGGATCGGCAGATCGGCGAGGCTATCGCGGTAAATCGGCGTATGGGGCGCTTTGAGCCACAGCCGCACGCCAACATCCTGTACCGCACCGAGGTAACGCGTCACCACGGCGCCCTCCAGATAGTGGTCCACCTGCTCCTTCACGTCGGCCGGCGTCATTCCCTTGAGCGCCGCTGCGGCGGGATCGACGCGAATGTCGAGCGCGTCGCCCGCGGGCACCACACCCGGGTCGACCGAAGCGGGTTCGACGCCGGGCACTTTCGCGACCGTGTCCGCCACTTTCTTCGCGATGGCGCCGAGCACGTCCGGGTCTTTCGCACTCAGTTGAACGACGACAGGCTGCCGGCGTCCCACCATGTCCCCGATCATGTCGCTCATCAACTGGTGCGTATCGAAATCGACGCCCGGGACGCGCTGCGTCACCTGGCTCGAGATGTCGTCCATCACCTTCCAGATGGTCGGCCGCTTGGACGGATCGACGAGGCGAACGAAGAAGTCGCCCTGATACGTCTCGGTCAAATCGCCGCCGAGACCCGCGCCGGTCCGGCGAGAATACGTATCGACGTAAGGATTACGCTTGAGAATCCCCTCCACCTGCTGCAGTTCGCGATTCGTTTCGACAAGCGAGGTACCCGGAGCCGTTTGATAGTCGAGCACGAAGCCGCCCTCATCCATGCGCGGCAAAAAGCCCGTGCCGACGTGGTGGTAAGCCAAGTAGCCCGCGCCGGCCAGCACGACAAGCCCCGGCACGATAAGCCACGGCGCGCGAAACATCGCGTCGAGCCAGCGCGCATGCGTGCGGCGCATCCATGTGTCTTTGCCGTGGCCGGGATCCGACCACGCACTGAAGTCGATCATCGCCCGAGCCAAGAGCGGCGCGGTGAACGCCGTCAGGAAGAACGAAATGATCAGCGACGACGCCATCGTCAGCGACAGAAACTTGAAGAACGCCCCCGTCACCCCGTCCAAGAATGCCAGCGGCACAAAGATGATCGTGGTGGCGAGCGTCGAACCGAATAGCGGCGAAAGAAATTCGCGCGCCGCATGAAGCACGCCCGCGTTCGGGTCTGCCTGATCGGGATGCCCGGCGCGCCGCGCAATGTGCTCGATCATGACGATGACATCATCGATCAGCAGCCCGATCGCGGCGGCGATCCCACCGAGCGTCATGATGTTGAGCGTCATGCCGAGCAGGTAGAGAATCAACACGCTGCAGAGCACCGACATCGGCACCACGATCATCGCGACAGCTGTGACACGCCAATTGCGCAGGAACGCGTACAACACGCCCGCGGCGAACACGAGCCCGATCGCAATCGCTTCCTCCAGCGCGGCGATCGACGAACGCACGAGTTGCGTTTGGTCGTACCACTTGTAGAGATGAATCGCGTTCGACTGCGTCTTCATGAAGGCGTCGAGCCGCCCCTGCACGGTCTTGGCGAGGCTCAGCGAATCGGCGCGGTCTTGCTGGTAGACATCGAACGTCACTGCCGGATGACCGTTATTGTTGACGAGCAGCCATTGCGGTTCCGTTCCCAGCTTCACTTGCGCGATCTGCGACAGCGGCACGACGCTGCCCTTGCCCGTGCGCACCGTAGCTTGGCGAACCGAATCGAGCGATGCGAAGGCGTTATTGCTGACGGCCAAGTAGAGCAAGTCGTTATCCTCGAGCCGGCCGACCGCCGCCACGGTATTCGCGGACGACAACGCCTGCGCCACATCGGCCATCGTCAACCCGTAAGCTTGAAGCGTTTGCGGCGCGATCGACACTTCGACTTCCGGCGTTTGCCCGCCTAATACGCCCACCCGCCGAATACCGGGAATGCCCGTGAGCATCGGCAGAATCTGGTAACGGGCGATTTGCCGCAATTCCGAAGGCGTCTTGGTGTCGGACTGCAGGGCATACGAAACGAACGGCATGATGACGTTCGGGCTCATTTGAAGCGCGCCATAGGTGATGCCTGGCGGGAGATCGGACATCTTCTGCGCGAACGCCGCATCGACACTGAGCAGCGCCCGATTCATATCCGAGCCCCACGGAAAATCGACGAAGATTTCCGCCGAACCGCGGGAGGTGGTCGACGACACGTCGACAGCGCCCGGCACCGCGCGCGCCGCCGCTTCGAGCGGTTCCGTGACGTCCACCAGCATCTGCTTGGCCGGCATGCTGCCCGCATCGACTTCGATCCGAATGCGCGGAAAGCTCGTTAGCGGAAACAGGCCGACAGGCAAGCTGATCGCAGCGTAAAGACCGGCCAGCGTCAACACGAACGCCACCGCCAGCACGGGGAGGCGATGACGATGAAGCCATCCTGCGAACGTCATTGCGCCCCCTTCTTGTCCTGCGGCTCGACGCGCATGCTCATGCCGTCGTCGAGCTGATAATTGCCGGACAGCACGAGCGGCTGGGCAGGATTCAATTCGGTGCCGCGAATCACGTCCTGGTCTTGATGCGAACCGGCGATACTGACCGCGACCTTACGCGCCTTCAGGCCGTCGTCCTGCACGACGTACGTGCTGCCGTGATCGTCGACGAGAATGGCGGCGTGCGGGACGACATAGCCCTGAGTTTGGCCGACGGTGATCGTGGCATCGGCTGCCTCGCCGGGCAGAAACCGGCCGGGCGGCAACGCGATTTCTATCGGAACCAGACCCGTGGCGGGATCGACCATCGAGCCGCGCTGCACGACCGTGGCTGGCCAGCCCTGGTCCCCGCCGACGGCTCTCACGCTGGCGGCGTTGCCGTTGCCGACCAGCATGGCTTGGGCCGGGACAGCGCCCACTTTCAGAATCGCTTTCTCGGGGCTGGCGAGATCGAGCAGCGGCGTACCCGCGGACACAATCGTTCCTTGCGATGCCGACACATGCAATACGATCGCGCGGAAGGGCGCTCGTACGACTTGTACGCCGCCCGCGCCTTGCGCTTTGAGCGCGGCCAGATTCGACTGCGCGTCGGATTCGGCCTTTTGCGCGTCCGCCAATTGCTGAGCGGTCGCCAGATGTTGCGAGAACATCTGCTGCGTGCGTGTCGCCAGTTGCTGTGCCACCCGCAATGCCGATTGCGCCTGCACGTACGCGGCCGTCGTTTGCGGGCTCGGCACGAGTTGCATCAACGGCGCACCCGCGTTCACTTCTTGGCCGTCTCGAACATATAGCGCCTGCACCGTTGCGGAGGTCTCCGCCATGACGGTTCGGCTCCCGGCTGCGGAAGCCTGAACGACCCCATACGCCTCGATCGTGCGCGGCAAGCTGCCCTGCCGCAACGCCGTTTGTGTGACGAGCACGCTCGGCGTGCCGGCATCGGACGCGGCGGCAGCATAGCTCGACCATACCGTCAGCGCGACGGCACCCAGAATCCATCGATTTTTCATGTGTTACCTCACGGGGTCGAGCGGAGCGATGCGTGTGGACGGGAGTCCCGAGCCCAGCTCCAAAGCAAGAGCGATGCGCGCCTCGTCGAGTCCCCGCTCGAGACTGAATACGTCGAGACGCCGATCCAACGCTGTCGATTCGAAATCCGTCAGCGCACGCTGATCGAGATCGCTTCGCGCGAAGGCGGTTCGCGCCGCTTGCGCCTGCGACTCGGTTGTCGCGGCGCTCCGACGAGCCTGTGCTAATTCGCCGGCGATAACGCGGCTGCGCGCGGCGAGCGCGAGGATGCTGGAGACGGCGTCGTCTAGTCGAGCTTGGTATTGCTCGTGAAGCAAGCGCCGTGTGGCACGGGTCTTGGCCACTTCGCCCTGATTGCGATTGAAGATGGGCAAATCGAACGTCGCCGTTGGGCCAGCCGACCGGACGTCGGACGTATCCGATCCGTAGGTGCCGCCCAGGACGAATGCCGGGAACTGCCCGAGAATCGCGGCGCGCACGCTTTCGTCGGCCGAGCGATAACCGAGCTGCAGTGCCACGAGGTCCGGGCGCCTCGCCGGAACGCTCGCAATTTGTGCATCGAGATCTGTGGGTACCTCGGGAAGGTCAGGCGCAGCAATCGCAAACTGAATCCCGGGTTTCATTCCCAGCAGCGCGTCGAGATCTTGCCAATTCTTGAGTTGGTCGAGACGCATCGAGGCGAGCGTATGTTCGGCCGATGCCTTCGAAGCCGCGATCGGACTGAAATCGGATAGGCTCATGCTGCCCGCTTCCACGGCGCGGCTCACGTCCGCCGCCTCTTTCGATATCGATTGGAGGGCGGCCTCGCTGCTTTGGATCGAACGTTCGCCCCAATAGAGATCGACGGCCAAAAGACGAGCCTTCTGCGCGACCTGCCACTCGTTCCAAAGCAGGTTGGCATTCACCTCGGACACATGCGCGCGCGCGGCCGAGACGCGGCTCCGATAGGTCACGAGCGATGCGACGTCTTGCGCCAGCGATGCGGTGAACGCGCCCGTGGTGCCGGGCCCGCCTAGCAACGCGGCATAGCTTAGGCTGACGGACGGATTAGGCAGCGTCGCGCTTTGGGTCACATCCGCGCGTGCGAGATCGAACTCGCCGCGTTCTGTCCGCAGCTCGGGATCGTTGAGGATGGCGAGCAGGCCAACCCGATCGACGCTCAAGGGCTGGCCGACATCGATGACGACCGCCTTCGCCCCGGGTGCCGCGGGAGGCACCGTATGCACGATATCGTCGATGCGATCGGCCAATTGCGCGTGCTCCGCTAGCGGTAGCGGGCGATACGAGGCACACCCTGCGATGGCTAGCGCACTGGCCGCTGCGCCGAGAATGGGTAGGAATCGATTCTTCATTTCATGCCGCCCGCCTTTCTAATTACTTTCCGCAATCTTGCGTAAAGTGTAGAGTTTGACCGAGACGTTATCTATTTGTTAGATTCAGTCGTCATTGGCTAACGGCTCGATCGAAAACCCTTGCCGCATCCGAGATATCCGGCCAAGTGTCGTCGCCGATGGCTTAAGAAATGCTTATGGACAACCTGCGGCACAACGTCCGTCGACGGCTTACCTCGGAAATGCTTAAGGCATGCTTAAAAGAGTCACCGCCCGCAAAATGATTCCAATCGAGTGTTGCGGTTCGGTACGCGGTCGAATCTGACGAAACAAATTCATCGACTTGTCACCGGTGCTTTGAATACTGCCGGCACCTAGCACCGAGGACAAAACGATGAAACGTCAGAAGACCCTGCTTGCCGTCGCACTTTGCTCAGCGCTCGCCGCTTGCGGAGGCGGAAGCGACTCCAGCGTCATTACCACGCCAACGCATGCATCCATCGCCGTACCGTCGAGCGTACAGACGACGTCCGGCTACATCGTCTCGGTATTCGCCCAGGCCCCCGGCAAATCGTCGACTCCGCCCGCATGCGATGCGACCTCGCCGAGTTGCTACACGAAGCCCGATTCGATCGTCCAACTCGGGACCGGGTCGAACTCGACCGTGTTCGTCGCCTACGGCGACGCTGTCCAACCTAACGGCGCTGTCTCGAGCACGAATGCGGCAAGCGGCACCAACCAGATCGTGCAGTACGATTTGAGCGGTAACGTGTTGAAGACATACACCGTCCCGGGCCACAACGACGGCTTGATGGCTTTCGACAGCCATACGATCTGGGCCATGTCCAATGAGGACTCCAGCCCCACGCTCGTCGTGATCGACACGAACGCAGGCACGACGACGACATACACGGCCGATGCCGCGCCGGCGCACGGGGGCGGCCTCGACGACATGCAGATGATCGGCGGCCAAGTCTTCGCGTCGGCCTCGAATCCGTCGCTCAACACGACGACCAATCTTTTCGACAAGCCCGCGATCTACACATTGACGCTCAATGCCGGCAGCTCGACGTATCATCTGACGCCGGTGATGATGGGCAATGCAACCGCGCACGTGATCAATCCGAGCGCCGCGGGCGTGACCGTCGATGCGTCGGGCAATGCCATGCTCGGCAATCCGCTCGTACCGAACGGGTCGACGAACAATCCGGGCGGGTTGCAGGACCCCGACTCGATGGCGATCGATTCGGCCGGGAATCTGGTGCTCGATAGCCAGGCCGATTCCGAACTCGTGTTCGTGAGCAACCCCGGCGCCGCGAACCAATCGGTCAAGGAACTGTTCCTCACGCTCTACACGAATCCGTGGCCGGTGGACGATACGCGTTGGGCGCCGGCGTCGAGCCAATCCATGCTCGTCACCGATACGGGTGCGGGGTTGATCTATAAGATCACGGCCGCGTCCGGCTTCACGTCCGGCTCGATGTACAGCTCCGGTCAAGGGACCGTGCTTCAGGACGACGCCACCACCGGCAATATGACGCCGATCGCGACGGGTATGACGTCGCCGCACGGCATCTTGTTCCTTCAGTAAGGGCGCCAATGGAGCGGCTGCGCGATGCGCTGCACGCATAGGCGGATGGCAATCGACATCCGCCTACCTATCACGCGGTAGCGCGCTCAAACCCGCTCGAGAACCACCGCGATCCCCTGCCCCACGCCGATGCACATCGTGCACAGCGCGTAGTGCCCACCGGTGGAATGCTTATGGGATTCGACACGTCGACGCTGACTTCCCACAACGTTGCGATGTCCCGAACGGCGCCAGCTAGCGATCAGGACTCGCGAGGCCGATCAGCACCAGCAAATGCTCGAGCGCGGGCTCGACCCGGCAAACACGACTCAATGCGACGATGTCGATCTTCGCGCCCAACCTCTCTCTGCCCGAATTCTTTTCGTACCCGGGCCAAGCCGCTCGCAGTTGGTTCTCGCTTTCTGCCGACGTTGGCGGCCTTCGAAAGGTGCATTCCTCCAAGTGGCGTAGCAACAAAGCTTCGTGACAGGGATCCTGCCAAATCAGGCGTAGCCCTAGCTTTCCGGCGAGCCGATCGCAATCGGCGTCGCGTTGCAAGTTCCTACCTCGTTGATCGCTGTCGAGAAGCACATACTTTCCGACGAATTTATCGCGCCCTTGCATGGCCTGTCGCCTCAGCGCCTTCTGAGCCGATTCGATATTCGCCAAATGATCCCCGCCGTTCAGCACATCCGCAACGAGTTGATGCGCAGGTTGTCGGCCCAACAATTGCTGCAGCAGCGCGACGTAGCTGCGTTCGCTCTCGCCTTCGCAACCGACGAATACACGGCGTCGTTGTCGTATGCTTTTTGGCACGTTGTCTTATCCGATCATCGGAACCGCGCCGAATGCGCCGCCCATGTATTTTCGATAGTAGTTATCGACCCGCCTCACCCCTTGAATGTCTTTCAATCCATAGATTTCGGTCGCTCCGCTCGCGTCTTTCTCGCAAAAATAAATTTCCTCTTTAGACAACTCTTCCAGCAACGACGCGTTCTGACACGTCATCCAGAGCTGAGCATTTCGAGCATTGCGCGTCTCCGAATAAAACCATCGCAAAATCTCCGGCAATATCAATGGATGAATTGCCAGATCCATCTCATCGATCACGGCAATACCTCCGTTTTTCAGCACATAAGCCAAGTGAGGGTATATGTACAGGAACTGACGGGTGCCGTGACTCTCTAGTACTAACGGGACATCGCGCGAGAGGCCCTCGTGCTGAAAAGATGCGACAAGACCTTGGCTTCCCGTCCCGATGGACATCGAGCGAATACCGAGGTCGACGTTCGCCAGATCCTTGTTTACCGAGGCCAGAATGTCAGGATTCGATTGGTAAAATTGCAGCATAGCCGGTTCATTGAACGCGGATTTTTCGACAAAAATGTTTGACGAAATCTGTCGCGCCATCTGTTGAATCAGCTTCGACGGCTCATGATCGAGTTGCGCAAGCGTCGATATCACGCTCGCATTGTCGCGCAAAATCTGCTTCAAGACAGCCTTATGCTTCGACATCCCGAACTCTGTCGACGCAGTCACATCGCCAGCACCATTTCGCTCGAACAGACGAATGCGGCGTTTCGCAAACGACGGCCACGCATACAGTGCTTCGTTAAGCACCGTTCGTCGACCTTCCTTCAGTTGAATTTGCAGTTCGTATGCGTAGCGGCAGCGAGTGTCGGTAACAAAAGCGCTCCGGTTTTGCCCTAGCGCCGGAAAAATGCGCTCATGACCGGCAAACTCGACGGCCAAGGTAGTCGGCGCGGCAACATGCTCCCCCCCCCAAAACGGCTCGAAGGGAAGCGAAGCGCTGGCGCCGAATTGAAAGCTGTCGTTGATGAACCACGTGACGTGTTGTATTGCGCGCAGCACGGTCGACTTACCCGCGGCGTTCGGACCAAACAGCGCGATGACCTTCGGAACGCGCTTGCCCGAGCCGCTCCAAGTCTCTGCATAACGCTCGGGATTGTCGTTGACCGCTGCGCCGATCGTCAGATCGATCACCTGCCGCTCGCGAATCGACATGAAGTTTTCAATGGTCAAGCAGTGGATCACTGCACTCTCCTAGTTCGTGGAGAGCATGTTACAACAAAAAAATGTTGTTTTTTGTCTCTTACATTGATAAAAACAAGGATGTATCGTCACATTTTGCAAAAATTCGACGAATACGCCGCTTCGACGATGAAAACGCTGTCCGTCGGGCAGGTGGCCGGCGGTTCGAGGCGCGCGCAGGCCGGGGGAATCGACGTGCGCCGCCATCGGGCGATGGTGCCCGCGAGCCTAAACCCGCTCGAGAACCACCGCGATCCCCTGCCCCACGCCGATGCACATCGTGCACAGCGCGTAGCGCCCCCCAGTCCGGGCAAGTTGATACATCGCGGTCGTGGCAAGACGCGCCCCCGATGCCCCGAGCGGGTGACCCAGCGCAATCGCGCCGCCGTTCGGGTTCAGCCGCTCGTCGGTATCGGCGAGATCGAGCGCTCGCGCAACGGCCAACGCTTGCGCGGCGAACGCTTCGTTCAGCTCGATCACATCCATTTGGTCCAGCGTGAGCCGCGCTACGCTCAACACTTTGCGTACCGCATCGATCGGCCCTACGCCCATGATTCGCGGCGCGACACCGGCCGTTGCCATCGCCACCACGCGCGCACGAGGCGTCAACCCGAACCGCGCAGCCGTTTTTTCATTGGCCAGCAAAAGCGCACACGCGCCGTCGTTCACGCCCGACGCGTTGCCGGCCGTCACCGTGCCGTCGGGGCGCACCACGCCCTTGAGTTTGGCCAGCGCCTCGATCGTCGTCGCACGCGGATGCTCATCCTTCGCCACCACGACCGGATCGCCCTTCTTCTGCGCGATCGTGACGGGAACGATCTCTTCGTCGAAGCGGCCGCTTGCCTGTGCCGCTGCCGCCCGCTGCTGGCTGCGCAGCGCGAATGCGTCCTGATCTTCGCGACCGATGCCGAATTCGAAGGCGACGTTTTCCGCGGTTTCGGGCATCGAATCGACGCCGTACATCGTGCGCATCGCCGGATTGACGAATCGCCAACCGATCGTCGTGTCTTCGATCTTCGCCGCCCGCGAAAATGCACTCTCCGCCTTACCCATCACGAACGGCGCCCGGCTCATGCTCTCGACGCCGCCCGCAATCATCAATTGCGTTTCGCCACTCTTGAGCGCGCGCGCAGCCAGGCCGAGCGCATCGAGCCCCGAGCCGCAAAGGCGATTGACCGTACTTCCCGGCACACCTTCCGGCAAGCCAGCCAGCAGGGTTGCCATGCGTGCGACATTGCGATTGTCTTCGCCGGCCTGATTGGCGCAGCCGAAGAGCACGTCGTCGACCGCCCCCCAATCGACGTCCTGATTACGCGCGATCAGCGCCTTGAGCGGCACGGCAGCGAGATCGTCGGCGCGCACCGGCGCCAGCGCGCCGCCGTAGCGGCCAATCGGCGTCCGGATCGCATCGCAAATAAAAGCGTTTTCCATTGCAACTCCTTGGCTAATGAGACTTCGACTCGCGATCGGATCGATGCCCGTTCGTCCGAGTGCGATTAACAGAATTTGGTGCGGTTATCGAACTACAATACGCAGCACACGCAGCACAGCACCGACATCCCACGGCAGCGGCCGGCAACACCGCGCCAAAGCACGATGGGTCTCGCAACACCCGCACACTTCAAGGAATGTCCATGAAACGAACGAGCCGCCGCGACGAACTGCCATCGCACGCGGACAGCGTCGAGCCGTCGGAAGCGATCGAGCCTTCGCCCTCTGAAGCGCGGTCGGCATCGGAAGCGGCATCGACATCGACATCGGCCGGCGATCCGAATTTCATGACCTCGCTCGAACGCGGCCTGGCTGTCCTGCAAGCGTTCTCGCAAGAGCGTCGCGTCTTGACCACCTCTCAGATCAGCCAGCGCACCGGCATTCCTCGCGCCGCGGTGAGACGCTGCCTCTATACCTTGACTAAGCTGGGTTTCGTGACCGAGGAAGACAATCGTCTGTTCTCGCTGCGTCCCCGCGTACTCAAGCTCGGCCACGCCTACCTCGCTACGACGCCGCTCGCGCACGCGGCACAACCCGTTCTGCGCCATATCAGCACCACGCTCAACGAATCGAGTTCGGTGGCCATTCTCGACGGCGACGAAATCCTCTACATCGCGCGCGCATCCACCTCGCGCATCATGTCGATCGACCTGCATATCGGCAGCCGCTTGCCCGCCTATTGCACGTCGATGGGTCGCGTGCTGCTGGCCCACTTCAGCGACGAAGCGCTCGACGCCTATCTCGATCGCACGAAACTCATTCAATACACGCCCCGCACGATCGTCTCGCGCGAGGGCTTGCGCAGCACGCTCGAATCCGTGCGCGCCAACGGCTATGCACTCGTCGATCAAGAACTGGAAATCGGCCTGCGCTCGATTGCCGTTCCCATTATCGGCACCGGTCGCCAGGTCAGCGCCGCGCTCAACGTCGGTGTGCAAGCGGCGCGCATATCGATCGCGGAAATGGAGAGCCGGATTCTTCCCGTATTGCGCGAGGGGGCGCAGGAACTCGCGCTACTGGCCGTCTGATTCCATCAGAAACGCGAGGACGGTCGAGTCGAACGCTTGCGCCGCCTCGATGTTGGACAGGTGCGAGGCTTCCAGCGTCGCCATTCGTGCGCCCGGCACGCGCTCGACGATGAAGCGCGCATCGTCGAGCGTCGTCACCGGATCGCTCGCCCCTGCGATCACGAGCATCGGCGCGGTTATCTTCGCGATCTCGTCACGCAGATCCGCTACCGACAAGGCATCGCAACACCCGGCATATCCTTGGCTCGGTGTTGCTCGCAATCGATCCGTCATGCGCTGCACGACCTCGGGCTGCCGCTGCACGAACGCCGGCGTGAACCAACGCCCCGCCGCCCCGCTCGCCACCTCGTCCATGCCGCGCTCGCGCACGAGCGCCGCCCGATCGCGCCACCCTTGCAACGTTCCGATGCGCGCCGCGGTATTGGCGACGATCAACTTATCGATGCGGTCCGAGGCATGGACGCCGAGCCACTGCCCTGTCAACCCGCCCATCGAAATGCCGCAAACATGCGCGCGTTCGATGTTTAGCGCGTCGAGCACGGCAAGCACGTCGCGCCCCAGCGTATCGAGCGTGTATTCGCCCGCCGGGGCAATCGAAGCGCCATGCCCGCGCGTGTCGTAACGAACGACCCGAAAGTGCTTCGATAACGCGTCGAGTTGAGGCGACCACATCTCGATCGTCGTGCCGAGCGAATTCGAAAGGACGAGAGCGGGTGCGCCATCCGGGCCCGCGACCGTATAGGCGATACCTTGCGCCTGTTGCATGCTGGCCGTCTCCAATGAACTGAAATGCGAAGGGTACGAAGGGTGCGAAACGATGCGGAATCGCTCGACATCCGAGCCGCCTTTGCATCGCGTTTCTATCGATGCGCTTGTCGCTTACGACCGCAAGAGCGGCACCGGCGTCACTTCCTGCAACGCTTCGAATGTGAGCCCTTCAGCCATATCGGTGACGACTAGGCCGGCTTCCGTCACATCGATCACCGCCAAATCCGTATAGATGCGATCGACGCAGCCGATCCCCGTCAGCGGATACGTACACGCTGGCACGAGCTTGCATTCGCCGGACTTCGTCAGATGATCCATCATGACGAACACCTGCTTGGCGCCGATCGCCAAATCCATCGCTCCGCCCACGGCCGGAATCGCGTCCGCCGCACCCGTGTGCCAATTGGCCAAATCGCCCGTGCTCGATACCTGGAAAGCCCCGAGCACGCAGATGTCGAGATGGCCGCCGCGCATCATCGCGAACGAATCGCCGTGATGGAAGAACGCCCCGCCTTCGAGCAGCGTCACAGGCTCCTTGCCCGCGTTGATGAGTTCGGCGTCTTCCTCGCCAGGGGCGGGTGCCGGGCCCATGCCCAACAGGCCGTTCTCGCTATGCAGAAACACTTCGCGCTCGGCCGGCAAGTAATTGGCGACCTTCGTCGGCAAGCCGATACCGAGGTTCACGTAGGCGCCTTCCGGGATGTCCCGAGCAACGCGTTGGGCGATTTGATCGCGGGTCCATTTGTTCATCGCAAGCTCCTCATGCGGCATGGGCGAGTGCGCCCGCTTGCGGGACGGCCACGACGCGTTGCGTAAAAATCCCCGGCGTGACGATCGTTTCGGGATCGAGCGAACCGAGCGGGACGATCTCCGAGACTTGCGCGATCGTCGTTGTCGCGGCCATCGCCATGATCGGGCCGAAGTTACGCGCCGCCTTGCGGTAGACGAGATTGCCCCAGCGATCGCCGCGATGCGCTTTGATCAACGCGAATTCGGCCTTAATCGGATATTCGAGCACATAGGGCTTGCCGTCGATTACGCGCGTTTCCTTGCCTTCGGCCAAACGCGTGCCGTAGCCGGTCGGCGTGAACACCGCACCCAAGCCGGCACCGGCTGCTTGAATGCGCAACGCAAGATTGCCCTGCGGAACGAGTTCGAGTTCGATCTCGCCGGCGCGGAACAGGGCATCGAAGATTTGCGAATCGGCTTGGCGCGGGAACGAGCAAATGATCTTGCGCACACGCCGTGCCTTGAGCAGCGCGGCGAGGCCCACTTCGCCGTTGCCCGCGTTGTTGTTCACGATCGTGAGTTCGCGCGCGCCCTGGGCGATGAGCGCGTCGATGAGTTCGGCCGGTTGGCCGGCCGAACCGAAGCCGCCGATCATGACGGTGGCACCGTCGGCGATATCGGCAACGGCGGCTTCGAGCGAGGAAAAAGTCTTATCAATCATCGGTGTTTGCGCCTGCGGGAAGCGCCTCCGGCATCGGGTTGACGACCAATGTAGAGGTCCGCTCCATCGCAGTCAACGCCGATTATCGAAATACTGTGCGATTATCGAGCACACCATCTTCGTCCGAGACGGCCTCAGATGTCGAAGAACACAGTCTCTCGGCCCCCGTCCGGCGTGTCTTGCAGCCGAATATCGAGCGAATACACGGCGGTGCCATCGCGCTCGCCGCGTTGCGCAATCAACGTGCTGCGCCGCACTTCCCATTCGATGCCCGTCAGGACGGGATCGCTGCGGTTCGATTCGGCTTCGTCGCTGAAATAAAGCCTCGTATGAAGGCCGACGTTGATGCCGCGTGCGAATAGGAGAAGACAGACATGAGGGGCTTGCAGCGCGCCGGCCGGCCCGGGCACGCGGCCGGGCTTGATCGTGTCGAAACGGAATACGCCGGTTTCGAAATCCGCGCCGGCCCGTCCCCATCCGCGAAAGGACGGATCGAGAGGCAACGCGCGGTCATCGCCTGGATGCGCGTACCGGCCGTCCGCGTTGGCTTGCCATAGTTCGACGAGCACGTCGCGTGCAAGCGTGCCCGAGCCGTCGAACACGCGGCCCTCGATCGCGATGCGCTCGCCTCGCGTCTCGGGCGTCGCCAGTACGTCGCCGAACGTGTTTTCGAAGATGTCGAAACCGGCCTGCTGCGGCGCAAGTCCGATATGGACATAGGGGCCGCCCGTCTGCGACGCTGTTTCGGGAAAACGAACCGGCCCAAAAGCGGGCACTGCGGGAAAGAGTGGACGATTCATCGTTGGGCTCCTTGGGCGCCTTGCTTAGAAGGCTCGAAGTACGTCATCCGCCGGCCTCGCAACGTGATGTCGAAGCGATAGCAACGGCTATCGAGCGCGATGTTGTTACCGGTGTCGCACAGCGCGATCAGCCCGCGTACCTGTTCTTCGCTCGGGAGCGTCTTGATGATGGGGCATTGCGCGATCAACGGATCGCCTTCGAAGTACATCTGCGTGATCAAGCGCTGCGCCCAGCCGTCGCCGCTCAGCGAGTAGTGAATATGCGACGGGCGCCAGTCGTTGATGCGGTTGCGCCACGGATAGGGGCCCGGCTTGATCGTCCGATAGACGTAATAGCCGTTCTCGTCGGTCAGCATGCGCCCGCAGCCGCCGAAGTTCGGATCGATCGGCGCAATGTATTTGTCGTTGCGATGCCGATAGCGGCCACCGGCGTTCGCCTGCCAGACTTCGACCAGCGCGTTCCGAACCGGGCGGCCGAATTCGTCGCGCACATAACCGTGCACGACGATGCGTTCGCCGATCGGCAAGCCGTCCTTCGCAAAGTTCAAGATGAGGTCGTTGTCGAGCGGCCCCAGCTCGTCGGCGCGAAAGACGGGACCCGTCCGCTCCGATAACGTGTTCAGCGTCGAAATCAGCGCGTTGCGCGGGGAGCGCAGCACGCTCGTTTTGTAGCCCGGCGTATAGGCCGCGGGATGCGAGGCCGTATCGCGTTGGGCGAAATCGCCATAGGTGCCGCCTAAAGCGGCCGGTTGTGGATCCGACATCGTCGCTCTCCTCTTCCTCTGAATGGGTGGATGCGGCCAAGCTCGCGGGATTTGCGCTTAGCGTGGCCGGCTATGCTCGACGCCCACTGTATTGCCCCAGCCCGCGCGCGTAAATTGACTTCTGTTCCGCCGATCCATAACCTGTAGTAATGGAAACCAAAATCAGCTTTCGTCATGTCAGTTGCTTTCTCGCGATCGCTCGCGAGCGCAATCTCGGGCGGGCCGCCGAGCGACTGAATTTGACTCAGCCGGCCGTATCGAAGACGTTGAACGAACTCGAATCGCTTGCGCACGTGCGGCTCGTCGAACGCGGCAGACACGGCGCGCGCTTGACACCCGCCGGCGAGCACTTCCTTCGCTACGCCGTTGGCGTTGCCCAAGCGATGGAATCGGCCGCCGCGGCGCTGCAGGGCCCCGCGGCGCCGCCCGTGCGCATTCTGACGGTGGGCGCACTGCCGACCGTTGCGAGCGGCGTCTTGCCCGACGCACTCGTGCGCCTTCGCGAGCTTCATCCGCAAACGGGCGTGCGCCTTCATACCGCAACGAATCAACCGCTGCTCTCCGCGCTGAAGGCGGGGCAGCTCGATTGCGTCGTCGGACGAATGACCGAGCCCGCGACGATGCAGGGGCTATCCTTCGAATTGCTGTATGCGGAGCCGCTCGTCATGGCCGTCCGCCCACGGCACCCGCTGCTCGCGGCTCGCCGGGCGTCGCCGCAAGCGGTGCTCGAGTTTCCGCTCGTCGTGGCGCCCGCCGGCACCGTCCCGAGGGTCCATATCGACGCGTTCTTCGACGCCCATGCGTTGCATGTCCCGGCCAATTGCACGGAAACGCTGTCCGTCTCCGTCGCACGCTTGCTAGCGCGACGCTCGGACGCGATCTGGATCACACCGGCATTCGCGGCGCGCGACGACCTCATGCGCGGCGAATTGGCGAGGCTGCCGCTTGCGCTTCCCAATGCCGAGGAACCCGTCGGCCTCTTGCGCCGCAGCGCAGGAAAACCGTCGGAAGCCGTGGAAGCATTGGCCGACATTCTGCGCGAACTGACTCGTGCAGGCGCGCCAAAAGGCCAGCCCCAGACGAAGACATCGCCCAAGCGTTCCGCCCCATCAGGCAAAGGCAAGCGGTGACGGCGTCCCGCCTCGATACAACGCGCCGGTACTATGCGTAGGTATAGCGCGTAGGCTTGACCCCGGTCACGCCGAAGCATAGGATCGAGAAATTCGTTCGATATCGATAAGAATGTTCGATAATCGCACAACGATACGGATCGAACGGAGCCCGATCTTGCGCGGGAATCGATCGCCCGCCCCCTCACACGCTCCCTTTGCTTGTTTCAATCCGCTCCCATGTTCGCGTACGAAGGACGACTCAACGACAGACTGACCTCGACCGCGGCGATGCTCGCAGTGTTTGCGCCGAAAGCGACCGTGCAGCGCATGCTCGATGTCGAAGCCGCGCTCGCCCGCGCGCTCGCGCAAGCCGGCGTCATTCCAGTCGACGCCGTCGCGCCGATCGTCGCGGCGTGCCACGCCGATCGAATCGATGCTGGCGCGCTGACGGAAGGTGCCGCGCGGGCCGGCAATCTCGCCATCCCGCTCGTCAAGCAATTGACGGCGTGCGTCGGCGCGCAATCGGCCGAAGCGGCGAAATACGTGCATTGGGGCGCGACGAGTCAAGACATCATCGATAGCGGCTCGGTGCTCCAACTGCGCGACGCGCTCGATTTGATTCAAGCGGGTGTCGATGCGCTATGCGCCGCACTCGCGCAGCAAGCTATGCGATACCGCGAGACGCCGATGGTCGGTCGCACTTGGCTGCAGCAGGCCTTGCCGATCACATTGGGCTTGAAGTTCGCGCAATGGCTCGATGCGATGGAAAGGCACCGCGAGCGGCTCGGTCAGTTGCGAGCGCGCGCGCTTGCCCTGCAGTTCGGCGGCGCGGCCGGCACATTAGCGAGCCTGGGCGATGCGGCGCAGCGCGTCGCGCAAGCGCTGGCCGAGGCGCTATCGTTGCCGTTGCCGAGCGTGCCGTGGCATACGCAACGCGACCGCATCGCCGAAGCCGCCAGCGTGCTCGGCCTGCTGACGGGCACGCTGGGAAAAATCGCGCGCGACATTTCGCTTCAAATGCAAACCGAAGTCGGCGAGTTGAGCGAGCCGTCTGCGTCGGGTAAGGGCGGATCGTCGACCATGCCGCACAAGCGCAATCCCGTGGGCTGCGCGGCGGTCCTGACGGCCGCGGCGCGCGTGCCGCCCCTTGTTGCGACGATGCTCAGTGCCATGGTGCAAGAACACGAACGCGCCCTGGGCGGCTGGCAAGCCGAGTGGGAAACGCTGCCCGACATTGCTCGCCTCACGGCCGGCGCGCTCGCGAGCATCACGGAGATCGTGGAGGGTCTCGAGATCGATGCCGCGCGCTTATCGGCCAACCTCGACCTCACGCAGGGCCTGATTTTGGGCGAGGCCGTCATGCTCGCACTGGGCGGATCGCTGGGGCGTTTGCGGGCGCACGAACTCGTCGAACACGCGGCGCGCGAAGCGGTCGATAGCGGCCGGCCTCTGCGCCAGGTGCTCGCCGATATCCCCGATGTCATGCGCGTGCTCGACGAGCGGCAACTCGACGCCCTGCTCGATCCCGCCAATTACAGCGGACAGGCATGCCGGTTCGTCGATGCCGTCCTCGAACGGTATCGTGCGGCGCGTGCGTGATCTCCCGTTTTCGAATCGATCCGAGAATCCTATCCATGAAAGACGAAGAGCGTTACGAAGCAGGTATGCAAGTGCGGCGCGCCGTGCTCGGCGATGCCCATGTGGACCGTGCGCTGGCCAACCGCACCGATTTGACGAGCGAGTTCCAGGATCTGATCACGCGCTATGCGTGGGGCGAGATTTGGACGCGCGAAGCGTTGCCGCGCCATACGCGAAGCTTATTGACGATTGCGATGATGGTGGCGCTCAATCGCTCGGAAGAATTGGCATTGCATCTGCGCGCGGCGAAGAACAACGGCGTGACGCGCGACGAAATCAAGGAGGTGCTCATGCAGAGCGCGATCTATTGCGGCGTGCCGGCCGCCAATTCCGCGTTCCATCTTGCCGAGCGGATTTTCCGCGAAGAGGACGGCACGGTTTAAAGCGCTAAACGCCGGTTTCGCGCATCGAAACCTTCGTTCCGATGCGCGAAAACCGAGCCGCTTAATCGATCGTCAGAACAACGTCGCGATACCGAACATGCCGACGAACTGCGCATGCGTGGACGACGGCGTGCCGTTTTGCGAATCGCCGACCGACGGCGCCGCGTCGACGATATTGCCGGCCCCAGCGCTGCCGAGCGTCTGCCCGCTTGCGTGCTGATAGGCCTGCAGCGCATACAGCGTCGTGCGCTTGGACAAGTGATATGCCTCCTTCAACGAATATTGTGCGTAGCGCGCCGCACTGCTAATCCCATTGGCCTTCGATGCCGCGGTGTACGCCACGCCAGCGCCGACGTCGAATGCGGGCGTGAAGCGATAGGACGCGAGCGCGGCGTAGGTATTGAACACGGCGGTCGAGTGGAACAGGGAATGTCCGCCCGCCTGATATTCGACGTTCGAATACGACAGCCCTAAAACGAGATTGCCGAGCGTGTAGTTGCCGGCAGCCGCAATGTGCTGCACCGCGTTCGCCGAAGCGTAGCCCGTATTCAGTGCCGACACGCCGAAGCTGCCCGTCGACGACGGATCGAAACCGGTCGTACGCTGCGCATTGTCCATGCGCAAGTATCCAAGTGCGAGGGTGATCGGGCCATTCAAATAACGCAGGGCACCGCTGTAGGTTTGCCCGAGCCCCGTACTGCCGGCAATGCCGCCGAATGCATACATGGCGCTCGCTTGCAGGCCGCCCCAGCTTGGCGAGGTATAGACGAGCGAGTTGTTGATCCGCACCGTCGTGTCGAGCCCGTCGATATCGCCGGGATGCGCACCGGTTGCGCCGGTGAGCCAGGAGCTGCCGGTGAGCGGGCCGACGAACATGTAGTACGGGGTGTATTGGCGTCCCGCCGTCAACGTCCCGACGCGAGCGTTTTGAAGCCCGACGTAGGCTTGCCGATTGAACATGAGGCCCGAGGACGAAAGCGCGCCGGTATTCAAGTCGAAGCCGTTCTGGAGATCGAAAATCGCGAGCGTTCCGCCGCCGAGGTCTTCCTTGCCTTGCAGCCCGAACTTCGATGCATACAAGTTGCCTTGCCGCAGATAAACGTTCGAGTGGCCTTTCTGGTTGTTGACGTACGTCAACGCGTCATCCACGGCGCCGTATAGCGTCACGCTGCTCTGTGCGAAGGCGGGCGTCCACGAGAGCGCCGCTGCCGCGACAGCCACCGCGATCGTCGTGCGGCCGATTTGAGTGCCGGAAGTATTCATCATGCGTCTTTCTCCAATCTCCAAGGGTCATCGCCGCGAGTGGTGCCCGCGGTCTTTGTGATAAAGCGAAGGAATGCGCCGGGCCCAGCGGCGCGTACGAGTTGCGCGATGGCATAGCGATAGCGGATAGGGGGAACTAGGTCACCCCGCTGCCTTGACGCTGGCGTGCCTGAGCGGCCAAGCGCACCGCGGCGTTCGGTGCGCCATAGCCGTCGTATCCCCCGCGCCGCTCTACGATTTCGAGAAAGAACCGTTGATCGAGCGTCTCGGTGTACGCGTGGATAAACTCGCCACCGCGCTCGTCTCGGTCATAAAGCAGATCGTGCGCGCGCAACTTCGCGAGGAACGCTTCAGCTAGCCCGTAGCGGGCTTCGAGATCGTCGTAGTAGTTGCGCGGAATGTGCAACAGCGGCAAACCCGCCGCCTTCAACTCGGACACCGCACGGAAGATATCGTCCGTGCCGAACGCGACATGGTTCAGCCCCGTTCCGCCGTATACATGCACCGCCTCGGCCACCGCCGTATGCCCGTCCGCCGACGCGTTGAGCACAATGCGCAGTGAACCGCCCGGGTGACTGAACGCGCGCGAACGCACCAGCCCGTATGGATCCGGCACGGTAACGGTCGGCTGCGCATCCATCCCGAACACGGCCTTCAAGAACAAGGTCCAACTATCGAGCGCGCCCATCGGCAAGGCCAAGCACACGTGATCGATGCCGGTTAACGGTCCGACTTCGCTCGGCCCATCGACATCGGTCAATATGAAATCCGCTTCGAACAGGGTCGGCTGGCCCGACGTTTCATTCACTAAGTAGTTAATACTGCCGTCGGGGGAACGCACGGCAGGTACGACGCGTTCTCGCGGGCCAATGCGCTCGGCAAACGGTGCATAGCCGAAACCGGCGGCGCGCTCGAGCGCCTGCTCCGCATCGTCGAGACGAAACGCCGATGCGCAAAGCGAGAGCCCGTGTTGCTCAAAGAACGCGCTGGCGAACGAATCGGGCTCGGCGTTCAGCACGATCGCCGCCGCGCCGTGCTGGTATAGCGCGACATCCTTCGACCGGTGCCGCCCCGCGCGCCTAAAGCGCAACTTTTCGAGCCAATCGACAAGATGGCCGCGCGAGAGCGGATCGACGGCGAATTCCAAAAATTGCGTCGAGAGATGCTCCGTCACCGGAGGCGGCGCATAAAGCGGCAATGTCTCCGTATCGGTAGCGGTATCGGCAGCGGTCTCGCCCCCTAACAAGGCCCGCGTATGGGCCTCCAGCAACAGCAACGAGCGGTAGCCATCGGCCGCCGTCGCCGCCGGCGGCGCACCGCGGAAGCCATCGTTGAACACCTCGAGCGAGAGCGGCCCGCGGTACCCGCTCTTGATCACGTGGGCGGTGAACTCAGCTAGGGCGAAATCGCCCTGCCCCGGAAAGCATCGGTAGTGGCGGCTCCATTCGATCACGTCCATTTGGATGCGCGGCGCATCCGCAATCTGCACGAATCCGATCCGTTCGCCGGGTATCGACTCGATGTGCACCGGCGAATCGACGAGCGAGAGCGTGTGGAAGCTATCGAGCGCCAGCGTGAGGTTCGGATGATCGACGGCATCGACGAGTCGCCATGCGTGACCGTACGTCTTGACGTGTCGTCCCCATGCCAGCGCCTCGTAGCAAGCCGTCACACCCGCTGCCTGCGCTTCGTGCGCCAATACCGAGAGTTGATCCGCGATCAACGCGTCGTTGCAAATCGTATCGCTCGATGCGCTGCTGCACACGAGCAAGCGGTCCGTGCCGAGCGCATGCATCACGTCGAACTTGCGCTTGAGACGCTCGACGTTGCGATTCAGGCGTTGCGCGTCGACGCCTTCGAAGTCGCGAAACGGCTGATACAGCACGATTTTCAGCCCGAGATCGTCGCACATCCGACGGACATCGGCCGGCGTGCCGTCGTAGTAAAGCAGATCGTTCTCGAAGATCTCGACGCATCCGAACCCGGCGGTGCGAATGGCGCGCAGCTTCTCGGCCAGCGTGCCGCTGATCGAGACAGTCGCGATCGACCGCTGCAGCGGTGCGTCGGCGGGAGAGACAGGTCGGTTCTGCATGGGCGGTGTAGAGCGCTGTGCTCGGTGCGAATGAACAAACAAACGAAGTTCCAGGCGCCGCTTCCCCGCCCGTTGATCGGACGAATACAGGCGCACGGACGATGCGGCGGATGCCGGCACGAATACGGCGCACTTTACGTGAACTAACTAGTTGGTACAAATTAGCGAAAACCCCAGAATGACTTATGACCCGGCCGGCGGCACACTTCGTTTCATTCGGAACACCGCACGGGTCCTTCGTACAGCGTTCCCTTAACAATGCAATGGAGTCATTGCCATGACATTCGCTTCGGTGCTGGTCCTCAACGGACCGAATCTCAACCTGCTCGGCACACGAGAGCCGGCCATCTATGGCAGCGAGACGCTGGCCGATGTTGCCGAGCGCTGCCGGCAAGCCGGCGAACGGCTCGGTCTCGCCATCGACTTTCGGCAGTCCAATGCCGAACATCAGTTGATCGATTGGCTGCACGAGGCGCGCGAGCGCGTGCACGGCATCGTCATCAATCCCGCCGCCTACACCCATACGTCGGTTGCGCTGGCCGACGCGTTGAAGGCGATCGATAAGCCCGTGATCGAGGTTCACATTTCGAACGTGCACAAGCGCGAAGCCTTCCGGCACCACTCGTACGTTTCTCCGATTGCGGAAGCGATCATCGTCGGCTGCGGGACGCAAGGCTATGTGCTGGCGCTGGAACGGATGGCCGAGGTGCTGAAGGCGAACGAGGCGCGCAAGCGGGAGGCCGGGCAATGAGCGCGGCAACGCAACGGAGCACGCGCTCTATCCTCGTCGGCTTGATTGGCTCGGGCATCAAGGGCTCGCTCAGTCCCGCGATGCATGAAGAAGAAGGGCGGCAACAGGGGCTCGCTTACGTCTATCGGCGTATCGATCTCGAGGCATTGGACCTCTCCCCGAGCGCCTTGCCCGATCTGCTGACGGCCGCCGAACGCATGGGCTTCGACGGCCTGAATATCACCTATCCGTGCAAACAAACGGTGATCCCCCTGCTCGACGAACTATCGGATGACGCGCGCGCGTTGGGGGCGGTCAATACGGTTCGCTTCGAGGGCGGCAAACGAATCGGCCACAACACCGACTGGTCCGGCTTCAAGCGCTCGTTCGAGCATGGATTGCCCGGTGCATCGCTCGCGCGGGTGGTGCAGCTCGGCGCCGGCGGTGCCGGTGCCGCGGTTGCCCACGCCGCCCTGACCATGGGTGCCGCCCGTTTGACGCTGTTCGACGTGGACGAAGCGCGCGCCGCCTCGCTCGCCGCGGAGTTGCAGGCTCGATTCCCCGCTGCCGCGGTGGATTCGGGTGGCTCATTGGAAACCGCCCTACGCGATGCTACCGGCCTCATCCACGCAACGCCGACCGGCATGGCAAAGCTTCCAGGCATGCCGTTGCCCGCTCAATTCCTGCATCGCGCGCTCTGGGTGGCCGACGTGGTTTATTTCCCGATTCGCACGGCACTCATCGAGGCCGCCGAACGGATCGGATGTCGCACGCTGACAGGCGGCGGCATGGCGGTGTACCAAGCGGTCGACGCATTTCGCCTCTTCGCGGGCGTCGAGCCGGACGCCGCACGGATGTTCGCGCATCTGCAAGCGTTGCTCGCCCGCTAGCCAATAGCGGCAGCAATCGCCCGGCCTCATTCAACTACCACGACCATTCAGGTCGACAGGAGACACGACGACATGGCCCCTCCCCTTTCACCTCGGTCGCTGAGCGCGGCCTCGCTGCAAGACGCGGCGCAACCGTCCATGGTCCGACGCTCGCGTGCCCGCTATCGGGTTCTCGGTCTATTGGCCGCGGGCACGATGATCAACTACCTCGATCGCACCGTGCTGGGCATTGCGGCGCCTCAACTGACGAAGGAACTCGGGATCGACGCGGCGTTGATGGGACTGATCTTTTCCGCGTTCTCATGGAGCTATGTCGTTGCACAAATTCCGGGCGGCGTCTTCCTGGATCGATTCGGCAGCAAGCTGACGTATTTCCTGGCGATGACGTTGTGGTCGCTCTGCACGCTAGCGCAAGGGCTCGTCACCGGCGTAGGCGCCCTCTTCGCTTGCCGGCTCGGGCTCGGCGTAACGGAATCGCCCTGCTTTCCGACCAATAGCCGGATCGTCGCGACCTGGTTTCCGCAGACGGAGCGCGCGTTCGCGACCGGCACTTACACCGTCGGCGAATACATCGGCCTCGCGTTCTTCAGCCCCTTGCTGTTTGCGTTGATGGGCGCGTTCGGATGGCGTTCGCTGTTCTACGTCGTCGGCGCCGCCGGTGTAATTTTCGGCCTGATTTGGTGGCGCTTTTATCGCGAGCCGCTCGACCATCCCGCCGCTAACGACGCCGAAATCGAATACATCGAAGCCGGCGGCGGCCTCACGCGGCACAGCCCGGGCGAGCGCGTCGGCAAGCCGGCCAAAGTGGATTGGCGCGATATCGGCCGGCTGCTCAAGCATCGCCAGCTCGCGGGCATTTGCCTGGGCCAATTCGCCGGCAACTCCACGCTCGTGTTCTTTTTGACGTGGTTTCCGACGTATCTCGCCACCGAGCGTCATATGGGCTGGCTCAAGATCGGCTTCTTCGCCGTCATGCCCTTCATCGCGGCCTCGATCGGCGTCTTGTTCGGCGGCGCATTCTCCGACTGGCTGCTGCGCCGGGGCAAATCGGCGAACGTCGCGCGCAAACTGCCGATCATTGCCGGGCTGTTGCTGGCGTCGACGATCGTGCTCGCGAACTTCGTCCAGAGCAATGTCGCCGTCATCGCCATTTTGTCGCTCGCGTTCTTCGCTCAAGGCATGGCCGCGCTCGGCTGGACGCTCGTCTCCGATATCGCCCCGGACGGCAAGCTGGGATTGACGGGCGGCATTTTCAACGTCGCGGCCAATCTCGCCGGCATCATCACGCCGCTCGTCATTGGGCTGATCGTGAGTGCAACGGGCTCCTTCGTCTGGGCGCTCGCGTTCATCGGCGTGGTCGCGCTGATCGGCGCGGCGGCCTACATCTTTGTCGTCGGCGATATCAAGCGGATCGAGCTGTAACGCAATGTAACGCAACGGCAAGCGATCCATGGCCCCGCCGCCCGGCGGGGCCCCTTTCGTCAAAGTCTCGATAAGTCGCCATGCTAGAATCGCGCGCATTCACTCTGGAAACGCAACACGACATGGGAAGACCGGCGGCCGCGGGCGGTAGCAGTCGCGTCGGCGCCGACGCGCGACGCAAGTACGATCCGGAAGAGACCAAGCGCAATATTCTCGAGGTAGCGACGGCCGAATTCTCGGCAATGGGCCTCGCGGGCGCGCGCGTCGACGCCATCGCCGAGCGCACGAATACCACGAAGCGCATGCTCTATTACTACTTCGGCAGTAAGGAAGGGTTATACGAAGCGGTGCTCGATAAGGTCTACGGCGATATCCGCGCGCTCGAACAAGATCTGCACGTCAGCGAACTCGAACCCGTGGAAGGCATGCGCCGCCTCGTGGAATTCACGTTCGATTACCACGACCGGCATCGCGATTTTATCCGCCTCATCACGATCGAAAACATTCACGGCGCGAAATATCTCGAGCAGATGAAGACGTTCCGCAGCCGCAACGCGAGCGTGATCGTCACGATCGAAGATCTGCTGGCGCGCGGCGTGGCGTCGGGCGCGTTCCGGGACGACATCGACCCGATCGATCTTCACCTCATGATCAGTTCGCTCTGCTTTCATCGCGTCAGCAACCGATCGACGTTCGGCGCCGCGTTTGGGCGCGACCCCTCGCATCCGCGCCTGCGTGTCAGGCATCGCGAGATGGTCGTCGATGCGGTGCTGCGATTCCTCAAGAAGTAACGCTTCAATCGAGCGGCACAGCCAAGCGGTCGATCACCGCGCTCGTGGGCGGACGCACGTCGCGCCACCATTCGAAGGCTTCGGCCGCCTGCTCGACGAGCATGCCCACGCCGTCGGCCACGCCATGCACGCCGGCATTGCGCGCCAGCCGCAAGAACGGGGTGAGCCCCTTGCCATAGGCAAGCTCGTAAGCCGTTCCAGCGGGACTGAATACGCTCGGAGGCACGGGAGGCAGATCGCCCGTGAGGCTCGCCGAGGTGGCGTTGACCACGACGTCGAAACGGCCCATTGCGGCCAGCTCGCCATAGCCGCACGCGTGCAGCGCCCCGCCTTGCGCACCGACCTGCGCCACGAGCGCCTCGCCTTTGGATAAGTCGCGGTTTGCGATCACCAGTTCGGCGGGACCCGCACCGATAAACGGCAACAGCGCGCCGCGCGCCGCGCCGCCCGCCCCGAGCAGCAATACGCGCCGGCGTGCGAGCGGCACGCCGAGGTTCGCTTCGATATCGCGCAGCAGTCCGATGCCGTCGAAATTCTCGGCAACGATCCGGCCGCCCTCGAACTTCAGCGCGTTGGCGGCACCCGCCAACGCCGCGCGCTCGCTACGCACGTCGGCCAGCGCAAAGGCCTTGAGCTTGAAAGGCGCCGTGACGTTCAGGCCCTTGCCCCCTTCGGCTGCAAACCGGCGTACGACGCGCTCGAAGCCGTCCTCGGGCTCGAGCGGGCCTTCGATCGCGACATAGGAGATGGCCTGTCGCATCGCTTCGGCGAAGAGTCCGTGAATCAAGGGCGACTTGGTGTGGCCGATCGGATTGCCGATCACTGCAAAGCGGTCAGTCATGATGTCTCACTTCGAATAAAGAACGCCGTCCCTTTGCATCGCCTCGATTTCCGCGGCCGAAAACCCGAGCGATTGCGCGACCTCGGCGTTGTGTTGTCCGAGGTCCGGTGCAAAATCGCGGACGGTCGTGTCGCAATCGGAAAAGCGAAAGGGCAAATTGGGCAAACGCAACGTGCCGTAGCGCGGGTGCTGCTGCTCGAGCACCATGCCTCGCGCTTGGATCTGCGGATCGTCGAGCACCTCGTCGATGCGCTGCACCTTAGCGCACGGCACGTCGATACCATCGAGCAACGACAGCACCTCGCCCACCGGGCGCGCGGCGACCCACGGCTGCACGATAGCCAGGATCTCGCGACGATGCGCATTGCGTCCCACGCTATCGTGGAAACGCGCGTCGCCGCCGAACCCTGCCGGACCGCCATGCGCTTCGATCAATGCGGCCAGACGCTTCCATGCATCGTCGACCTGCGCCGCGATCACGACATCGCCGTTCGCAGCGCGAAACACGCCATACAGTGTCGATGTCGGCATGTCGTGGCCGGTCTGCTCCGGCAGCACGCCGCGCAGCGTATAGCATTGCACCGCGTATTCGTGCATCGAAAACAGCGTGTCGTACAGCGCCATGTCGATATGCTGACCGCGCCCGCTTTTCTCGCGCCCAAGCAGCGCCGCGTTAATCGCGGCCACCGCGTGGATGCCCGTGTACATATCGCCGAGCGAAATGCGCAACAACGGCGGCGGCTCCCCCGGCGTGCCCACCATCTGCATGATGCCGCTCTTCGCTTCCGCGATGAGGCCGAAGCCGGCGCGATGCGCATCGGGGCCCGTGTGGCCGTAGGCGGAGATCGAGCAGTAGACGAGCCGAGGGTTACGTGCGCAGAGTTCGGCGTAACCCAATCCCAGCTTGTCCAGCGCGCCGGGCCGGTAGTTCTCGACGAATACATCCGCCGAGTCGCACAGCCGCTGCATGAACGCCCTGCCGCGCGCGTCCTTCATGTTCACGCTAACGCCGCGCTTGCCCATGTTGAGCTGCAGAAAATAGCCGCTTTGCTCGTCGTCGAGCACCGTCGCGTGCTGACGTCCGGCGTCGCCGCTGCCGGGGCGCTCGACCTTGATGACTTCGGCGCCGAGTGCCGCGAGGCAGCGCCCGACGTAGGGACCGGCGAGAAAGTGGCTATAGTCGACCACCCGTATGCCTTCGAGAGGACGCGCTTGCATTAGTACGCTCCCGGCCGGCGCGGCACCATGAGACGGTGCTCGCCCCTTTGCACCACATTGCCGTGTTGATCGATCAATTCGGAGGGCAGCACGACGATGCCCCAACCGGGCCGACTGTTGCTCGGCCGCATGGTACCGACACGAAACTTGACGTGCAGCACGTCGCCGACCTTGATCGGCAACAGGAAGTCCCACGTCCAGCCGAGCGACATCCCCGGCACGAAGCGATAGTCGCTTTGCGTCTTGAGCCCGTCGGCGATCGAGAGTCCGAACAGCCCGTGCGCAACGAGGCAACCGAAGTGGCTCGCATTGGCATAGGCCTCGTCCACGTGCACGGGCGTGTGGTCGCCCGTCAGATCGGCATAGGCGACGATGCGTTCCTTCGTCACGGTGTAGGTGGGGCTCATGCACTCGTCGCCTTCGCGGGCGTCGTCCCAATACTTCTCATTGAACGTCGTAACCATCGTCATGCCTCCGCGCGCGGGTCGATAGCGCGTGCGCGGGCCACGCAGGACGCCGGTTTTGCTTGGATCAGCTCGATCGCGAGACCATCGGGCAAACGCAGCCAGTTACGTCCCTGCGGCATTTCGCTCACGCCATACGATCGGGCCGCCGCCAGGGCCGCTTCCAGGTCTTCGCACATGACGCCCAGGTGAGCCAAGCGCCCTTCCGGGCCTGCGTGCTCGGGGGCATGAATGAACTGCAGACCGCCGAGGGTCCAGTATTGGCGAGGCGCGTCGACGGGTCCGTCGATTTCTCGCATCGTCATGCCGAACACGTGTTCGAAGAAGCGGATATGCCAGTGAATGTCGCTCACCCAGATCGCGGCGTGTTCGAGATAGGCTTGGGTACCGTTCATGCCGCGGCCTCCGCGATCCGTTCGTCGGCCATCGCGCGTTCGATGCCTTTGACGCACGCCACCAGCGTCGCATTGACGGGCGTGGGCACCCCGAACCGTTCGCCCCAACGCACCACCGAGCCGTTGATGAAATCGACCTCCGTGATCGACCGCTTTTCCAGGCTTTGCAGCATGGAAGTCTTGAACGCGGCAGGCAGGCCCTCTCGCGCGAGCGACCAGGCTTGTTTGGGATCGGTCATCGATAACGTGACGCCAGCCGCCCGCGCCGCGGCGATCGCCTCCGATACGGCAGCGAGGGCCGTCGCTTCCAGCAGCGGCTCGTCGTAGAGTTGACCGTACGTCAACCGCGTGATGCCCGCGAGCGCGCCCGTCGCGACATTCACGAGCAGCTTGTCCCACATCGTGCCCACGATGTTGTCGCTGATCGCGGTCGTGAGGCCGGCGGCCTCGAACGCTGCGGCAATCGCCTGCACGCGAGGCGTGAGCCGGCCGTCGAGTTCGCCGATGTACGTCGCCTTGCCGGCGACGCCCGACTCGATGTGCCCCGGCCCGCGCAGCACGCCGCCCACGTAGGTCTTGCCCGCCAGCACGCGTTCGCGGCCGACGATATCGGCGAGGATGTCCTCGTGGCCGAGTCCGTTTTGCAGCGACAGCACGGCCGTATCGGGTCCGACTAACGTACGCGCGCCGCGCATCGCCGCATCGGTATGAAAGGACTTGACCAACACGACCACCAAGTCGGCCACGCCGACGTCGCTAGCCTCCATCGTGGCGCGCACCGCGACGCGTCGGGAGCCGTTGGCGTCATCGACCCGCAAACCGTCGCGACGCATCGTCTCCACATGAACGGGCGAGCGGTCCAGCAGCCAGGTTTCATGGCCGCCTTCCGTGAGGCTAGCGCCGATCGCGCAGCCGAGGGCGCCGGCGCCGAGAATCGCAATCTTCACTGGTTTCTCCTTGAAGTGTGGCCCCACGATAGGCAATCGGCGTCATACTCGCAATTCAATGACGGCAATGGCATCATTGCACCACGCAATACATCCCCTCACGCATCACCCATTCGAGGCGGCCATGACTTCGCCGGATTTGCCCGACCTGAAACTGCTGCAGCTCTTCGATTTGCTCTACGACACGCGCAGCGTGACGCGCGTGGCCGAACAGCTAGGGCAAAGCCAGCCCACCGTCAGCATTTGGCTCGGGCGCTTGCGCGAGTACTTGCACGACCCGCTGTTCATCCGCACGCCCGGGGGCATGGCGCCGACGCCGCAGGCAGACGCACTGATCGGGCCTTGTCGGGAAATACTGGAATCGTTGAGGCGCTTCGCCGCCTGGGAAACGGCTTTCGATCCGGCCACGGCGCAGCGGCGCTTTCGCATCTGCATGACCGACGCGAGTCACATCACACTGCTGCCGAGACTGCTCGCACACGTGCGCGCGCAAGCGCCGGGCATTCGGCTCGAGGCGGCGGGAATCGACGGCAATACGGAACGTGCGCTGGAATCGGGGGAATCGGATCTCGCGATCGGCCATGTTCCTTGGCTGAGCGGCGGCATTTATCAGCAGCAGCTCTATCGACAGGACTGGGTGTGCCTCGTCAACGCGCACCATCCGCGCATTCGCGCGAAGCTCCTGCTGAAGCAGTATTGCTCGGAAGGGCATGCGGCGATCGAGTCGGGCACCGGCGCGCAACTGCTCGAACAGGCGCTCGTGCGCGCGCGCATCGAACGGGAGGTCGTCCTCCAATTGCCGGGCTTTCTTGGCCTGGGCACGATTATCCAGACCACCGATCTGATCGCCACGCTGCCACGCCATATCGGAGAAATGCTAGCCGCCGCGAACGGCCTGGCAGTCCATCCGTGTCCGGTTCCAGTGGACGGCTTCTCCGTCAGACAACACTGGCATGCGCGGTATCACCACGAGGCCGGCAATCGATGGTTGCGCGGCGTCGTGGTTCAGCTTTTCGGCATGGCCGAGGGCCGCCGATAGCGTCAAGACGGTCGAAGCGCGCCCGATCGCGCGCTCGCCAGCGCACCGAGGTTGCCCTCGCCGAATCCGCGATGGCCGCTGCGCTGCACGACTTCGAAGAAGATCTCGCCGGGCCGGCGTTTGACGAAGGTCTGAAAAAATAGGCGGGGCGTGCCGTCGGCATCGATTTCGCCGTCGATCAGGATGCGGCGTGCGCACAGCGCGTCGATATCGACACCATGACCGGGCAAGCGTGCATCGATCCCATCGTAATAGGCACGCGGTGGCTCGACGAAGTCGACGCCGTTGGCGACGAGTGCATCGACGCACGCGAAAATATCGTCGGTCGCGAGCGCGATATGCTGCACCCCTTCTCCCGGATGATCGGGCAAATAAGCGTGCATCTGCTCGGTTCGCGCCGTCCCTTCCTCGTAGAGCGGAATACACACTTGCCCGCAAGGCGACACCATCACTCGGGAGTCACCGGCAATGTGTCCATCCGGCGCGATCTCGTGAATTTCACGGAAATGCAGCAAGGTTCGGTAAAAATCGAGCCACTCCTGCATGCGCCCGGCGCCGACCGTCTGCGTCATGTGGTCGACGCATCGCAAGCCGATGCCCGCGTGCGTCAGGTCCTCGCGCGCCGTCGCCAGATCGATCGGTCGGAAATCGACGTCGAAGATGGAGATATCGCCCACGCCGCCGCGCGAGCCGGCATGTCCGCGCCACCGGTCGACGAAATAGATATGCGAATCGCCAATGCCTTGTATGGCCGGGATCTTCAGCTCGAAATCGCCTACGCGCTCGCCCTCGAACGGCCAGGCGCCCAGCCCGATCGCACGCTTGAGCGCGCGCGAGGCGTTCTGAACGCGCATGCCGAGCGCACAGATCCCCATCCCGTAGATTTGCGCATACCGTGCCGCGAACGAATCGGGTTCGGCGTTGACGAGAAAATTCATGTCGCCTTGCCGGTACAGCGTCACGGCCTTGCTGACGTGGCTCGCGATCGCCTTGAAGCCGAGCTGCTCGAACCGACGGCCGAGATCCTCCGGCGCGCGCGTGGCGAATTCGACGAATTCGAGTCCGGCAAGCCCGAGCGGATTGGCCGAATCGGCAGTTGACGCAAACGCATCGTCGGACGGTGAAACGACAGGGCACATGCGAAACCTCCTGGCAGCGTTGTGCCAATTTTAACCAAATGGGACACCGCGGCGCTGCATTCGACGCGATCCGAACGCACCGAAACGCGTCCGGGCAAACCCGAAATCCGTGCGATTAGCGCACACATTTGCGCGCTAATCGCGCAGCGCATGCGGAAATTGCATTGCGCGGCGGACAACGACAGCCCTATGCTGCGATCACACACCCCATGACACATGCGCAGCGCTGGACGTTGTTCCGTTGACGATCGCGCTCAAGCACGAGAACACAGTAGGAGACACCCCATGACCCCGAGTTTCGATACCGCAGATACCGCGGCCCATTCCCAGCCTAAGAGCCAGGCCAAACGAGCGGCCATCGGCAGCTTCGTGGGCGCCGTCGTCGATTGGTACGATTTTCTGCTCTACGGCATTGTTGCCGCGCTCGTTTTCAACACCGCCTTCTTTCCGAAGGTCAGCCCGACGATGGGCACGCTTGCCGCCTTCGCGACGTTCGGTGTCGGCTTTCTTTTCCGCCCGCTCGGGGGCATCGTCTTCGGCCACTATGGAGACCGGCTGGGGCGCAAGCGGATGCTCGTCCTGACCGTGATGCTGATGGGTCTATCGACCGCCGCAATCGGGCTGCTGCCGACATTTTCCACGATCGGCTGGTGGGCCCCTGTCCTGCTCGTCGCGATGCGCGCGATACAAGGCTTCGCCGTCGGCGGCGAATGGGGCGGCGCGGCGCTCATGGCAGTCGAGAGCGCGCCGCGCGGCAACAAAGCGTTCTACAGCAGCGGCGTTCAGGTCGGCTATGGCGTCGGTCTCGTGCTTTCCACCGGCTTCGTCTCTTTGCTCAGCCATTGGCTCGGCGACGCGGCCTTCCGCTCGTGGGGATGGCGGCTGCCTTTCGTGTTCAGCGTCGTACTCGTAGGAATCGGCCTCTGGGTCCGTGCGAGCATGGACGAGTCGAGAGAGTTCGTGGAGACGGTCGAGCATCAGCATCGCAAGTTGAAGCTTCCCGTCATCGAAGCGCTCACCCGTCATCCGAAGGCGTTCGCGTACATCATCGCATTACGGCTCGCCGAATTGTTTTCGATGTACATCGTCACCGCATTTGCATTGAGCTATTCGACGACCAACCTCGGCATGTCGCGCGACTTGTTCCTCAATATCGGGCTGCTCGTCGGCGCGCTCAGTTGCGTCACCATCCCCTGCTTCGCCTGGCTCGCGGACCGCTTCGGGCTCAAGCGGATCTATCTCATCGGCGCCACCGTCGGGCTGGCCTGCGCGGTGCCGTTCTTCGTCGCCCTCGAAGCCCGCGCGACCGTGTGGATCGTCATCTTCGCGGTCATGCTCGCCAACGTGGCGCACGACATGGTCGTCAGCGTGCAGCAACCGCTTTTTACCGAACTATTCGGTGCCGAGTATCGCTATAGCGGCGCCGGTGTCGGCTATCAGTTCGCTAGTGTGGTCGGCGGGGGCTTCACCCCGTTCATCGCGGTGGCGCTCACGGGCTTCGCGGGCGGCTCTTGGCATCTCGTCGCGGGCTACCTTGCAATCGGCTGCCTGATTTCGCTGATGGTCGGCGCGCGGATCAAACCCGAATGAGGCCACAACGAACGGCGTCGATCGAGCCGTATGACGCGCGAGGCCGCCCATGCCAATGAAGGCGAAACCCCATCGACATGAATAAGACCGCCCTCGACAAGCGCGACTGGATCGCGGGGCTCGAAAAGGGACTCGCAATCCTCGAGGCTTTCGACAACGAGCACGCGCGCATGACACCGACACAGGCGGCCGAGCGAACCGGGCTATCGCGCACCGCCGCGCGCCGTTACCTGCTGACGCTCGAATCGCTCGGCTATGTCTACACGGACGGCCGCCTGTTCGGCCTGACACCGCGCGTGCTGCGCGTCGGCTGGTCCTACTTCGATTCGGCGCGGTTGCCGCGAACCGTTCAGCCGTACTTGCAGCAGGTCAGCGCATCGATCAACGAATCGGCCTATGTCAGCGTGCTCGACGATTGGGAACTCGTCGTGATAGCTCGAAACGGCGTCTCGCGCGTGATGACGACAGGCTTCGTGCTGGGAGCCCGAGTGCCGGCGCCGCTCATTTCGCCGGGCGTCGTGCTGCTCGCTCACAAGCAAGATCAGGATGCGGTCTCGGCGTGGCTCGAGCGGGTGGACCTCGCGCCGTACACGCCGCATACGCTGACGAGCAAAACGCGCCTGCGGGAACAGATCGAACAGGCACGCACCGACGGGTATGCGTTGGTCGAGCAACAGTTGCAGGTCGGCGTGCGCGGAATCGCCGTGCCGCTCCGAAATCGGCACGGCGAAGTCGTTGCCGCGCTGAGCACGAACATGCCGATCAAGAACGAAAGCGGCGACGCTGCGTTGAAACGGGTCCTGCCCCATCTGCAGGAAGCGGCCGTCGCGATGTTGAACGTGCTTTGAGCCGGCGTAGCCAAGGGCTGGGCCCAGCCGATCAGCCCGTTCCCGCTATAACGCTATGCCGTATGAGGCACGTCACTGCCCCATCGTACCGGAAGCCTCGTGTTTCATACCCATCGAGCCGCCTTTCTTCGCGTGCGAACGCTTCATTGGCTTCTTCGTCATCGGACCTTTTGCCATCGTGCCGCTCGCCATTTCGGTTTGCGACATCGCGTCGCTCGCCTGCTGTGCGAATGCACTCGACATACCTAAGCTCAGCACGGCAACGAGTGCCGCGATCGCAAACTTACCCATGAGATGTCTCCTTCAGTGAAGGTCAAGTTGCTTCGACGAGTTGGGCAAAAGCACCGCTCGTCTTGGGTGCCGCAAGGATGGCGTAGACTACCGAGCCGGACCGGGTGCCGATCGATGCAGCCGTCGCTTGGCGGACCGCCATACCGCCGTCTAGCGTCACGACCCGCCGAACCAGTTGTATCCCTGGTCGCTCCAGTAACCGCCAGGGTAGGTATTGGTAACGTAAATTTCCACAATATGTTTCGGATTCTTATAGCCGAGCTTCGTTGGAATGCGCAGTTTCATAGGAAAGCCGTACTTGGGCGGCAAGGTCTTACCGTCGTATTCGAAGGCAAGGAGCGTCTGCGGATGCAGCGCCGTCGGCATATCGATACTTTCGTAGTAGTCGTCCGCACATTTGAAGCCGACATACCTGGCACTCGTATCCGCGCCGACGCGGCGCAGGAAATCTCCGAACGGTGTCCCGCCCCAGTGCCCTATCGCACTCCATCCTTCGACACAGATATGCCGTGTAATCTGCTCCGCATGGGGCAGCGCATAGAGTTCCGGTAGCGTCCAGTCGCGTTTGCCGGCAATCAGCCCACTCAGTTTCAACCGATAGTCCTCGGCATCGACTTCGGGCACGTCATCAATGGCGTAATAGGCATTGAACGGAAACGGTCGCGTGAGTTCGGCCTCGCTGTACGTAGGCGCGAGGCGCGTCGGGTCGAAAAGCCATCCCTGAACGCGATCGTTCATACGCGAGACGCTCATCAAGAACGCATTGACGGATTTTTCATCGGTCAGCGAACAGCCGGTCAGCATCAACAGGCCGCCGAGCGTCAATAGCCGCTTGCCGAACGCGCGACGTGCGGGGAGCGCCAACTCGCGAAACGCATCGGCCGCAATCGCTTCGGTATCGAGCGACGCCGGTCGCACGCCGGAATCGGCCTGGACGCGTGGGAATTGCATGGCGACCTCCTATTCGATGAGTCGATAGGCAGGACTGGCTATCGGCCCCGCAGCATTGCAACGAGCGAGCGTGGCACGATCGCGACCATCACCAAATGGACGACGATAAACGCCGCAAGAAGCGACATTGCACAGAAATGCACGATACGGGCGTCGTCGTAGCCGCCCATCAAACCGCGCAGCAAAGGGAACTGGACCGACTTCCAAATGGCGAGTCCGGAAAGCACGAGCACGACGAGGTCCACGATCACGACCAGATAGGCGAGCTTCTGCACGGCGTTATAACGCGACAGGTCGGCATGCGCAAGCTTGCCGGTCAGCGCACTCGCGAGGTCGCGCCAAACCGTGCGCGGCGAGAGCGGGAAGAATCGAGTGAACAGGCGTCCGGTGACGACGTTTAAAGCCAAATAGACGATGCCGTTGGCGAGCAGCAGCCACATCGCGGCGAAGTGCCATTGCAGCGCGCCGGCGAGCCAGCCGCCAAGCGTGATCGACATCGGGAACATGAAGTGAGGGAAAATCGGCGACGCGTCGTAGATCTGCCACCCTGAAAGCATCATCGCGATGGCCGCGAGCGCATTCAGCCAATGCGTGGCACGAACCCACATCGGATGGACAAGCCCTATCCTGCGCGGGCGAAGTGCTTCCCGAGATTGCGAAATCTTCATCGCGTCGCTCCCGTTACCGATGCGCAATAGACGCCACACTTCATACCTCACCGGTTTCCCGGAAGGGACGTCATCCACCCAGCAGGCTTCCACGCGGAAACAACCGGTTCCAGTGATCGAGGTCGGCCATCGAAGAGATATACGCGTGAACAGCCGGTACGGATGCGCGCTGCAAGACAATTCGCCGCACTCTTCACGCAGTGCAGCTTAGGCAGTCGTTGATGTTTCCGCAACCGGCAATGCAATTCGGGCGAGCGCTGAAGACGCCCCCCGCTCACCGCGAAGACTGCAATGACACTCGCACATGCAACCTCTATCCCTCCTGCGATGGGTAGGTGCCGAAAGGTCTACATTATTGTCAGCCTTAGTTCGGTGAACGGTGGGGCGGTTCTTACACGCGTTTAAAACTGATGCAACATACCCAGCCGAACCATCGCCTGCCGCTTCGTCGTGGACGCATCGCCGATCGAGAAATCGAAGATGTCGGCCTGCTTGGCATCCCCCGCGGCCTGCTGGACGCTGGCCATCGCATAGAACGACGTACGCTTGGACACCGCGTAGCTCCCCATCAACGAAACTTGATGGTATTTGGGCTTCGTGCCGTTGTAGTCCACCTTGCCGTCGGTATAGGCGTAGGCTGCACCCAGCGTGGCTGCCGGCGTCAGCTTGTATTGCCCCCACACTTCGTAATTGCTGAACGTCACGGAACTCGTCGTCCCATTCGCATCGTCGAACTTGGCGTTGGTGTAGTCGACACCGGCCGTTGCCGGGCCGAAGGCATAGTCCGCGCCAATGCCCATGATGCGCTCGTTATGCGGCGCGCCGACATAGCTGAACGGGCCGCTCGCACCGATCGCCGCGCCGGTGGTATTGCCGATAAAGTCGCCGTCGGTGAAGCGGGCCGCCGGATTCTTAGCGTAGAAATACGCCGCACCCGCGTTGAAACCGCCATGAGAATAGGCTGCGCCCAGGCTCCACATGCCGGTCGTGCCCACGCCGGGTGCGTTCGAATTCGTGAACGAATACATGCCGCCGAACGTAAAGCCGCCAAACGACGGGCTCGCGTACTTGACCGAGTTGTCGACGCGGAACGAGTTATCGGTGTTGTCGATGTCGCCGCCGCGCACGAACGGCCCGCCGAATTGGCCCACGGCCGTCACTGGCTGAACGAAATCGACAACGGAGTCGTACTGGCGTCCGAAGGTCACGGTACCGAGATTCGTTTTCGACAGGCCGACAAAGGCTTGGCGGCCGAACTCCCTACCGCCTTGGCGCATTTGTCCGTTTTCCAAACTGAAGCCCGCTTCGAGCTTGAAGATCGCACTCAGGCCGCCACCGAGGTCCTCGCTCCCTTTCAAGCCCCAGCGGCTGCCGTACATACCGTCGTAGGTGCCGTCGCGCATGCGCCACAAATGATTGCCGCCGCTGTTGTTGACGTAGTCGATCCCCTCGTCGATCACGCCGTACAACGTGACGGACGACTGCGCCGCGGCGATGCCCGGAAGCAAACATCCGGCACAGACGCTAGTTAGGAGTACCAACTTATTCGTACGATCTAATTTCATCGAAGTCTCCAAATCGTAATCCGTTCTTCTGATTAAACGCCCTACTTACACCTTCGAACAACCACCCACTGTATCCGCGACACCCAAGGCCCAATTGTCAAACTGCGACGCGCAAATACTCGATCGCGACATAGCCGCCTATGCCGTCATTCGGCTTATCGAGGTAAAGTGCCGATTGCGTGACGTCGGCCCCCATGGGTCGCGCCGTGTCGCGCGAATGCTATGCGACGCGGTGGGAGTAAGGTGCGCCGGCCCATGCGGCGCAAGTAGGCTTCGGCTCTTGCGCCGCGCGCGCCGGTGCGCTTAGACCGGCGTCGGATAAAACGTATCGCCCACGACGTCGTCGACCGAAACATCGCCCCATGCGAACGATTCGACGTCGCGGCGTTTCACGCCCAGATATTGGCTGTGGCAATACAGCCCGTGAACCCACCGCCCGCGCAGATACGGATCCGCCAGCGCCGAGAATTTGCCGGCGATGGGATTGGCCATCGTCGCTTCGATACACTCGAATCCTAGCGCGGGCGAAAAGAGCGCGCGCAGCCCCATGTCGCTAAATTGGAAGAAGTGCCAGGGGCGCTCGTGCGATGAAAAGGAAAAGTGCGTTTCCACGAAGAGCGTGCCGCCCACTTTCAACAGTTTCGATATCTCCGAGGCGACCACCCAAGGCATGGCCAAGTGCTCGAATACGGCTGTCGAATAAATGAGATCGAACTTCTCGTCCTCGCGAAAGTAGTGCGACAAGCGATGGGCATCGCCTACCACGTCGACGTTTCGTCCCGGGTAGTAGTCGAAGCCGACATACGTGGCTTTCGTCAGCTTTTCTCGCAGCGTCGACGCGCCGGTCACCTCCCGGCTACCGATCTCGAGTACGCGCATGCCCTCTTTATTCCCCAGCTCGACGCACAGGTTCCCCTGGTTCTGATGCGCATCTTTCAGCCTTCGGGGCGAGGGAACGCTGTTGTCCAACAAGGCACGTGCTATCTCGACATCCGACATGGTCGGCTTGAATTGCAACCTTTTCTCGTTCTGTCCAAACTGTGAGAAATGGATGAACCCCGTAATCAAAGGATTTCGTAACACTTCCTGAGCAACATCCGGGTTGGCTAGCAAGTAACCCAACTCACTGAAGTTCTCGATGGTCGCAAGCTCTGTGATCATTTTATTTGAACGAATGCGTGGTGAAAGTGGATGAAAACGATCTACGCGTCAACCGGCCGGTTTCGCGCCTGCCCATAACGGAATGTTCGCGGAACGGACATTGCCAACGCGCACGCGGATGATAGCTCGCAACGTTTAAAACGGCGTGGCAAACCGGATCGCCGGCAAGTTTATTTCGATCAATGGAATTAGCGCCGCTGCGAAATTGATCCGTTTACTATCTTTTAGTAAACAATTTAACTTTATTTAAACGTATTCGGCCGTGTCGCGCTTCACTGAAACAGCGCCGACGCATCGACGTCGGTCATCCGCTCCAGTTCGTCGCGGCGGCTATCGCAGGCGCGACGGATGGCCGGGCCTTGCGCGATCCACACGGCCAAGGACACCACCGATAGGCCGCCTAGCACCAGGAACGCGACCGAAAATCCAAAGCGGTTTGCGAGCCAGCCCCCGAGCAACGGACTCAGGCAACCGCCCGCACCTTCGATGGCGAGCAGCGTGCCCAGACCGAGATTCACTCGCCCGCTACCGTGCAATAGATGCACGACGAGCGCGGGGACCGCGACGCTTTGCAGCCCCGAGCCCAGGCCGTCAAAAATCTGCACTGGCGCGATACCCCATGGCGTGGTCAGCCAGGCAGCCGTCAACCCGCGTAGCGGCAGCGTGGCAAGCGTGGCGAAAATGACCCACCAGACACCCCAGCGACGAATGAGGCGACACGCGAACATCGCGGCGATCAACATGACGATCTGGGACGTGACGATGTTGGCAGCCGTGATCTGGCTGGCTAAACCGCGATGGGTTGCAGCGACCGCTAGACTGTAGAGCGGCAGCATGGCGGAATTGCCGAGGCTGAATGCGGCCAGCGCGATGGCCAGCAATAAC
Source organism: Trinickia sp. (assembly GCF_051953405.1). Lineage (GTDB taxonomy): Bacteria > Pseudomonadota > Gammaproteobacteria > Burkholderiales > Burkholderiaceae > Trinickia. The sequence continues at coordinate 209,240 of NZ_JBQCIV010000125.1, forward strand.
AGCGGCCTATTTTGCAATAACACCCGCACGCTCTGGGCGCGCGCCTCCGATCGATCTTTCTCGTCCTCGTGCGCGAGGCCGCGAGCATAGTGTCGATGGACGGCACGCGCGGGGATCAGCAGCACGGACGCAATGCACACCACACCGAAGATCGCGCTCAACACGAATACATAGGACATGCCGAGCCACCATCCAGCCGCCCCCGATAACGCTGCCGCCGCAATGTTGCCGGCATGGTTGGCGACTTGATTGCGGCCGTATTGCCGGTCGAAACTTCTTCGCCCCATCATGCCCAGCGTCAATCCCGTCAGCGCCGGTCCCATTGCCGAGCCCGCAACGGCCGTCGCGATTTGCGCGGCCATGATCGGCCAGTATCCATGGGAGAGCCACATCAGCGCCGCGGCCACGATCGTCATGGCGCTAGCGCCGACAACAACCGCACGCCGATGGTAGAGGGCATCGACAAGCGCACCGGCGGGAGCGGTCACCGCCATGCCCACGATAGCCCCTATCGTGAGGATCGTGCCTATCGTATCGGCGTGCCACCCGTGCGCTTGCAGATAGATGCCTAGAAAGGGGCCAGCGCCCGCCTGGACATCGGCCGCGCAAAAACTGACCGCCAGCAATGGAATGGTCGGCTTCACTCGAACGCGTTGCGTGTTGTCCTTTCATCCGCGGGCGCATCCGATCCGCTGGTCTCGTGCCTCGGCCCGGCGCACGCGCGCGCTTGCGCAAGCGATCCAGCATGCCTCGTGCCCACGGCCTTGCGGCCCGCTATAGGCCTACAGGCCGCCGCGCTCCACATAGGCATTCGCTGCCGACGACAACCACATTTCGAATGCCTGCAACCACGGCGAATTCTGCTTATGTTCCGGATAGACGAGGTAGTAGCCCTTCTCGCTGCGCAACAGCAAATCGCAAGGGCAAATCAGTTCGCCGGTGGCCAACTCATGGGCGACGAGAAATCGCGGCACGAGCGCGATGCCCAATCCCGCACGCGCCGCCTCCACGAGCATCGAAAAGAGTTCGTAGCGTTGCCCCTTCATGCCGTCGGCGTCGTGAACGCCGGCCTGCGCGAGCCATTGCCGCCAGGCATCGGGGCGGGCGGACTGATGCAACAACGTAAAATCCGCGACCTCGCGCGGGGCAAGGCAGGTCTGCCCTTTCATCAACCGCGGACTGCATACCGCCGTCATCTCCTCCCCAAACAAATATTTGGCGATGGCGCCCGGCCAGATGGGATCGCCGAAATGAATCGCGGCGTCGAACGGCGTGTCGGTAAACAAAAATGGTTCGGCTCGTGTCGCCAAGTTGACGACGATGTCCGCATGTGCCTCGTAAAACTGAGGAAGCCGCGGTATCAGCCATCGTGTCGCAAATGTAGGAATGACCGCCAATTCCAATATGCCGCCAGCATTCCGATGCGCCATCGCCGCCAATGTCGCCCGCTCCATCCGCTCGAGATTGTCTCGAACTTGTTTCGCGTAAAGCTGGCCAGCCTCCGTCAGACTGAGCCGCTTCTTGATCCGATTGAAAAGCGCGACCCCCAGATACTGCTCGAGCATGGCCACTTGTCGCCCGACGGCGCTTTGCGTTAAGGCGAGTTCGTCTGCACTGCGGGTGAAGCTGAGGTGGCGGGCGGCCGCCTCGAATGCGATCAGGGCTTCGATGCTCGGAATCTTTCGTCTCACGGATCCTTCCTCAAACGCACAACGTCGCGAGTTTATATCGTTTGCTCCCGGCAAACCATATCGCAACAATGTCCTTCACATCGCGGTAGATCGTTCAAGTCGCATCGCAGGAAATCGCCAGCCCGGGTAATAGGCCGGCGGCTTCGTCTCGCCCGCGCCGATGGGTGCTGTCCGCCCGTTTTCTCGCGCAATCTCGTAGCACCCGGTCGACACATGCCAGTCCTCAAATGAGTTGTAACGATTTCATTCGTACTCCTTATTTTTTAGATCAACGTCTACTTTCGAATTGAAGGAGCATCATGTCCAACGACACGCCTCCCCAAAAGTTCAAGCCCTACACGCGTCAGACGATCAGCCAGGCTCCGCAATGGCAGTTGCTGTCGGACGAACTGCGCGAAGCGGTGCAGGTCGTCTCTCGGGTCTTGCCGTTCCGGACGAATCAATACGTGATGGACCAACTGATCGATTGGACCGACATTCCCGACGATCCCATTTATCGTCTGACGTTTCCGCATCGGGACATGCTTTCCCCTACGGAGTATTCCCATCTACGCGACCTCGTGCTGGAGAAGAAGGACGAGGCAGCGATCGAAGAAGCCGTGCGCGCGATCCGCATGCGCATGAATCCGCACCCGGCGGGCCAGATGACGCACAATGTCCCGTTTCTGAATGGCCAACCGGTGAACGGGCTACAGCACAAATACAAAGAAACGGTGCTGTTCTTTCCGAGCGCTGGACAGACCTGTCATGCCTACTGCACGTTCTGTTTCCGCTGGCCGCAATTCGTGGGCATGGACGACCTGAAGTTCGACGCGCGCGAATCGAACGAGTTAGTCGAATACCTGAAGCAACACCATGAAGTGACCGACGTTTTGATCACCGGCGGCGATCCCCTGATCATGAACACGCGCTCGCTCGCCGGATATATCGAGCCCTTGCTGGCGCCCGAGCTATCGCATATCCAAAACATTCGCATCGGCACTAAGTCGGTGTCGTATTGGCCGCAACGCTTCGTGACGGACAAGGACTCGGACGACTTGATGCGCCTGTTCGATAAAGTGGTCGCGTCGGGCAAGAATCTCGCAATCATGGGTCACTACAATCACCCGGCGGAACTGCGTCCGGCGATCGCGCAACGCGCGGTCAAGCGTATCGTCTCGTCCGGCGCGACCCTTCGGATGCAAGCACCGCTGATCCGCCACATCAACGAAGATCCCAAGGGATGGGCGGAATTGTGGACGACGGGCGTGCGGCTCGGCGCGATCCCTTATTACCTATTTGTCGAACGCGACACCGGCCCCAGCCATTATTTTCAGTTGCCTCTGGCCAAGGCCTACGAGATTTTCCAGGCAGCCTATCAACGCGTATCCGGGCTGGCTCGCACGGTTCGCGGGCCGTCGATGAGCGCCTTCCCCGGCAAAGTGGTGATCGACGGTATCGTCGAGATCGGCGGCGAAAAAGTGTTCGCCCTTCAGTTTCTGCAAGCACGCAACCCCGATTGGGTGCGCCGGCCCTTCTACGCGAAGTTCGATCCGACCGCAACGTGGCTGCACGATCTGAAGCCTGCGTTCGGCGAAAAGAAGTTCTTCTTCGAAGATGAAGGCATCGCAAGCATCGCGGTGGCTCGCCACTTCGACCACTCGGGTCGGCACGTCTCCGGTACGCCGACCGAATCTAGCTTCGCGATCGCATCCAACGGATGACACGCGCTTCGTTCGACATGGCCGCCGTTGCCGGCGGCGGCCCCCTCTTTAATTGCCCTTCGCTTAATCAGGTGGCTCAATGACTTATGTCGTGACCGAAAGCTGTATCCGTTGCCGCTACACGGATTGCGTCGAAGTATGTCCAACCGATTGTTTTCGCCAAGGTCCCAACTTTCTCGTGATCGATCCGGACGAGTGCATCGATTGCGGCGTCTGTGTGCCCGAGTGTCCGGCCGACGCCATTTTTTCGCAGGAGGAGTTGCCCGAGGCTCAGCAGTCCTTCGTCGAGTTGAATGCTTCTTTGTCGAAACAATGGCCCGTCATTGTCGGCAGGCAGGCACCGTTGCCCGACGCCGACGATTGGAAAGCGGTGCGCGACAAGCTGCAGCATCTCGTTACCGAACCGGTTGCCGGTTAGCCGCTCATCCGAAACCGAATGGCCGCACGACTCTCCCCTATGCGCGCGGCCTTCGAGCATCGTCGCCCGCGAGCGCGCCGCCTGGGAACGCGAGCAATGGCCGCCGCGCGGCCGTCTCGCATTCCCATTTGTCATTTTGCCGCGCTACACTGTCACGCCCGGCTATCGATGCATTTCATGTTCGCGTCCCTCAATCACCCGCTCAGAGATTCGCTCTCGAAAGAACTGCACGCCCGCCCGTTTCTTCGCATCGACGGGCCCGCTTCGTTGAGCCATCTCGCGATCTATTCCGAGCGTGACGAAGAGATTCATATCCGCCTGCTGGCGGCATTGACCGCGGCCATGGGGCTCCCCCCGCCGGCACCGCACAACAATCACTACACGGCGAACAAGGGCGACTGGCAACTGAAGTGGGAGAAGCACACCGAGTTCTCCACTTTCACGTTTGTCCAAACCGCGCCTCACGGCGAGTTATTCTCCGGCGTCGCGATGAGGCACCTTCCCGAGTCGTGGCTCGCTTCGCTGAAAGAAAGCGTCCTTGTCGCCGTTCATGCCGAATTGCGCTGCGGCGAACAAGCAGAGCAAGCCCGCGAACGCGTGGGCGAATGGTTGCCCGGGCCTGTGCTCGTCGGCACCAAGGTGCTCGCGGGAGGCGAAGTCTATTGCGACTGGCTCGTACACGAAGATCACTTCGCGCGCTTCCTCGTCCTCGACCTGGGATTTCGCGAGGCACAAGCCGGCCGGCTCATTCAACGGCTGTTCGAGATCGAGACTTACCGGATGATGGCGCTGCTCGCCCTGCCCGACGCACGCGGTCACAGCCAGTTTCTCGGCAAGCTCGATGCATCGCTTTCCGTTTTCATGCGGCGGATGGAACAACCGGGCAACGATCACGACGACGCGTATCTGCTCCGCGAACTGACTCGGCTTGCCGGCCAAATCGAAGCGCATGCGGGCCTGGAAATGCGCTTCAGCGCATCGGCGGCCTATGAAAAGCTTGTGCTCGCCCGCATTGCCGAGCTTCGCGAAGAGCGAATCGAGGGCTTTCCGACGATCGCGGAATTCATGCAGCGCCGGTTGTTGCCCGCCATGCAAACATGCAGCTCGGTCTGGACTCGCCACCAGCAATCCGCGACGCGCGTGGCGCGGGCCGTCGACCTCTTGCGCACCCGAGTAAATCTGGCACAAGAAGAACATACCACCGCCCTGCTCGAAGGGATGAATCGCACCGCGCGGACGCAGCTGCGCATGCAGCACGCAGTGGAAGGCCTCTCGGTGGCCGCCATCTCTTACTACGTCCTGAACCTTTCCGGTGCGGCGCTGCGGGCGCTCCACGCGGCCCATCTGTCTCTGGACCCGGATATCCTCGAAGGCCTTTTGATCATCCCCGTGGTGGCGGCGGTCGTGCTCTTCACCGGGCGGATCCGCCGCCTCGGTCACGACGTGCCCCAACGAACGGAGCGCAACTAACCGCCCCCACAGGATCGCCGCAGTCCTGCCACCCTCGCTCATTCCATCGGCTGTCTCGGGTTAACCCGCGGACGAGGCAACGCGCGCTCAACCGCCGCCTGGATCTGCCGATAACCCGTTATGTATTGTCCCGTGCAGCGTGGTGCGATTCACCTCCACCGGCTTGCGATTACCCTGCGGCGAGCGTTCCCAAACCATGAAGTTTCCCTCATCGATTGCATTTAAGATCAGCGCGGCATCGAGTGTCTCGCTGGCGATTACCGTCGTGATGTTGACGACGGTAGGCTCGATCAATGTTCGTCAGCAAGCCGTCGACGCCTTCGAAAGCTCGAGCAGCGCCAAGATCAGTCAAGCCGACGAGGCGTTGGACATGACCTTCCACGACTTCGAGGACAATCTCAACTACATCACGGCACTCGCGCCGCTGCAGGCGGCAGACGACAGTCTCACGAACTATTTCACGCACGGCGAAATGACTGCGGACGGTCATGGCCCGGTCGAAACGGCGATCTTCAATACGTTCAAACAGTTCGGCGACAGCCATCCGAGCTTGCGTTACCTCGATGTCGGCACAAAATCGGGCGGCTACGTGCAATGGCCGATCGAAAGCTTTCCGAGCGGCCACTATGACCCCCGCGTCCGCCCCTGGTACCAGTTGGCGATGGCCACGCCCGACAAGGTGGTCCGGCCCGCGCCCTACCTCAATGCGGCGAGCGAGGGCGGAGTGTGCATTTCGTTCTCCAAGACATTGAAGAACCCGCAAGGCGAAATCATCGGCGTAGTGGAAGCCGATATCACGCTCGACGCGTTCGCGAAGGCGATGAGCAGCATCCATTTCGGCAAAACCGGATACGTCATGGTGGCCGATAGCAGTGGAAAGGTTTTACTCGATCCGCGCGACAAATCGCATGGGTTCAAGGAACTCAAGAGTCTTGGCGGAGGCTATCAGCAACTTGCCGATGCGCCCGATGGCTTGGCGTCGGTGGACATGGAGGGTACAGCCTATCGCGCGTACGTCTACACGTCGCCGCACAATGGCTGGAAGTACTACGCACTGGTTCCGAACGCGGAAATGATGGCGGGCGCCAATCGCCTGACCCTCATGTTGATCGGTAGCGGGCTGCTGATATTGGCCATCGCGCTTGCGGTCACGATTGCGCTGGGTCGTCGCATGACGTCGCCGTTGCGCCACCTGGCCGGCTCCATGCGCGAGATCGCTAGCGGCGACGGCGACATGACTCGACGCTTGCCGCAGGACAGTCACGACGAAGTCGGCCTTCTCGCGACGCAGTTCAATGCCTTCGTCGAGAAACTGCATGGCGTGTTGGTCAAGGTCATGGCGAGCAGCCGCGAGTTCGAGGTGGCTGCTAGCGAAGTCTCCGTGGGCAACGGCGATCTGTCTGCGCGCACGGAGCAGCAAGCCGCTTCGATTCAACAAACCGCGGCAACGATGGAACAGCTCGCCAGCACGGTACGCGAAACGGCCGCGAAGGCAACCAACGTCAACAACGTCGCGGCAGGGGCAGTGGAAGTCGCGCGCCGCGGCAACGAAGCCGTCTCCACCGCGGCGAAGACGATGGGCACCGCCGTCGAGCAGTCCGGCCGCATCGAGGGTATCGTCGCGATGATCGAAGGCATCGCCTTCCAGACGAACATTCTGGCGTTGAATGCCGCCGTCGAATCGGCGCGCGCGGGCGAAAGCGGTCGCGGGTTTGCCGTCGTGGCCTCCGAGGTCCGCAATCTTGCACAGCGTTCGACCAATGCCGCCAAGGAAATCAAGGTATTGCTGGATGCATCGGTGCAGAACGTGAGAGCCGGCGCGCAGCAGGTCGATGTGGCCGGCCGTACGATTGCGGAACTGACGCACGCGATCGACAACGTGGCCTCGATCACTGCCGACATCTCGGCCTCGGCACACGATCAAAGCCGTTCGATCGACGAGATCAATCAGGCGGTCTCGTCGATGGATCAATCGACGCAGCAAAATGCCGCGCTGGTGGAGGAAATCGCTGCCGCATCGCAGTCGCTGAAAGCACAGGGGCGCGAACTGCATACCACCGTGAGCTTCTTCAAGCTGGATTGACTCGCGTTCGCCACGGGAGGCACGACGGGACTTCCCGTGGCGCAGATTGGTCGTTAGCGTGAAGACTACTTGATCGATGCCAACGGCAAAAACAACGCCAACGGATCGTCAAGCAATTGCATGAATCCGAAATGCCGATAAAAGTCGGCCGCCGATTCATCTTTCGCGTCGACGATTAAGGCAACCGCGGGAATCTCCGACTTCGCGGCCCTCTGCAGCGCGTTAGCGAGCAATGCGGCCCCTAATCCTCGCCCCCGGTACTTCGCGTCGACCGCTAGTCGCCCCATGCGAATCGCAGGGATCGATGGATACCGCGGCAGCTTGCGCGCCACTGCCTGGGGGAGGTCCGCGAGCGCCACGCTGGCAGCCGAAAGCGTGTAGTAGCCAACAACCACGTTATCGTCGAGCATCGCAAAGCATGCGGCCAGGCGTCGCCGGACATCCTGCGTAACAACTTCGCGGAGGTAGCGGTCGAGGGCAGGCGTCCCACAATCGAAGCGGGAACGATCGTGGAGAGAACCGAGTGCGGCAACAACAAGTTGTCCCGCACTCATTCGTTGCGCAACAATCGATCGTGATTGGTAAGTGCTCGCTTAAGCGCATCGACAGGCTCGGCCGGCGACAGAATAGCATCGGCAAAGCGCTGTGAATCCACTAGCGACAAGCGAATGACCTCGGCATCGGCAATCGCGCGTTGCGCGGCTTCACGGGCGGCCGATACGACGAAGTCGGTCATCGTACGCCCTTGAATTTCAGCGGCACGCCGAATCACTGCATGGATCTCCGCTTCGATCCGAGCCTCAAAACGAGTAGTAGTCACAATTCTGTACCTCCCATTCGCGACTGTACGGAAATTTGCCGGGTCCGTCAAGGCCCGTACGGAAATTTGCCGGATCATCGTCTGTCACCCGCGCTCGTGGCGCCCGATTTGCCGACATCGCGCCACCCGGCAAACCTCGCCGCGCTTGCCGTCTGTCGCACCATGCTAAGCTCGCCCGGAACGGAAACCTCCCTCTCATGCACGCACCCGCCCCTTCCTCCGGCTACCTCAGCGACGTCACGTTCCCGGACCGCTTCCATCGCGAGTTGTCCCCCGCGTGGCTGAACTACGCCAGCGTACTGGGCGGCGCTCGGCCGAAGGCGCTGGACCGGCCGTTCCGCTACCTCGACCTCGGTTGCGGCTTCGCCCATTCGACCGTCGTCAACGCGGCCGCCTTCCCGCACGCCGAGTTTCACGCCTGCGATTTCAATCCGGCCCACATCGAAGCGGCCCAGCGACGCGCGGCCCAGCTCGGGGCCGGCAACGTCGTCTTCCACGAAGCCAGCTTCGAGGCGCTGCTCGAACAAGACCTGCCGACGTTCGACTTCATCGTCATGCACGGCATCTATAGCTGGGTAGACGCCGACGTTCGGCGCGTGGTTCGGGCATTGATCTCGCGCCGGCTTGCCGAGAACGGGCTCGTCTACCTGAGCTACAACTGCCAGCCGGGCTGGTCGGCCGAAGCGCCGCTACGCAAGTTGATGCTCGAATTGGCGCAGGCGGCGCAAGGGGGAATCGAATCGCGCACGGGCAGCGCGATTGCCGCCATGCAAGCGCTCGGCAATCCGAGCTTTCGCTACTTTCGCGACAATCCGAGCGTCACGGACGCGCTGACGGCGCTCGCGAAAAGCCCCATCGATTACCTCGCCCACGAATATCTGAACGGCACGTGGGAGATCCATTATTCGGTGGATGTCATCGATCAAATGGCCGAGGCGGGTCTTGGCTACGCGGGCAGTGCGACGCTAGCGGACAATCACCCAGCACTCCTGATGGACCGCCAAGCCGCCGAGACGATCGCAGCCATGCCGAATGCGCGGCTGCGGCATTTGGCTGAGGACTACGCCGTCAATCGGCGATTTCGCCGCGACGTGTTCGTGCGCGGTGCGCGTGCGGGCCAGTCGCAAGCCGAAGCGCTGCGCCATCTCGAAGCGTTGCCGATCGGCTGCGTGTCCGACATCGAGCAGATCGACACGCGCGTCGCGATACCGCGCGGCATGCTGAGTTTCCAGACCGAATTCATCGCCGACTTGCGCACGTTGATGCAAAGCGGCTCGATGCGAATCGGCGACATCGTGGCGCGCCTCGGCAGCGGCGGCCATAACCGGCGAGACATCCTGCAGAATCTGTTGTACCTCGTCGCAAGCGGTGCCCTGACACCGTTCGCACAGGCAGGCGGCTATGTAGAGGAAGGCGCGCGCCGCACCGCCAGCCCCGCGGTGGCCGCCGCGCTAGCGTGCTGCGTCGGCGACGAGGCCCCGACACTCGTGCCCTGCGAGGCGTTGGGAAACGGCGTCTCGGTCAGCCGCACGGAAGCCACGCAGGCCCAGCGTTGGCTCGCCGGCGAGCAGGTGGAACGCCCCGCTCGGCTTGCACGACTGCGCATGCTGTGCGGCGCTTGACCTCTCGGGCAAATAACGATCGATCGAACCCATAGTGCTAATGGAATTAGGCTGCCGCATTCTCGAACAATTGCCGCTCGTTCAGGGCGACGTCGATATCTGGGTCGCTTTAGTCGAGCAAGTGGCCGACACCGACCTCGCCGCTCGATTCGATACGTTATTGACCGAGGAGGAGCGCAACAAGCACGCGAAATTCTTCTTCGACAAGGACCGGCGCCGCTACTTGGCAACGCGCTCGCTCGTCCGCTATGTGCTGTCCCGCTATGTTCCGATCCGGCCGGTGGATTGGCGCTTCGACGCGACGTCTTTCGGCCGCCCCGTCATCGCCAACGTCCATCCCGGCGTCGCGGGCTTGAGTTTCAACATCTCGCATTCCGATCGCGTGATCGTACTGGCCGTGACGCGCGACCGCCATATCGGAATCGACGTCGAAGACCTGAGCCGCAGAGCACCGCTCGATATCGCCGATAGCTTCTTCTCCTCGGACGAGGCGAGTCAATTGCGATCGCTGCCGGCAGATGCACAGCCTCGACGTTTCTTCGATTTCTGGACGCTGAAGGAGAGTTATATCAAGGCGCGCGGCAAGGGGCTTTCGCTGCCGCTCGATCAGTTCGGCTTCGATTTGCGCGGCGATGGCCCGGTGCGGGTGCGGTTCGACGCCGATCTCGACGATACGCCCGGGCATTGGACGTTCTGGCAATGGCGTCCCACGGCGGATTGCCTCGCGGCGCTTTGCGTTGAAAACCGGCCGAATGCAACCGCTCGCGTCACTGTGCGGCGATCGATTCCCTTTGTCTGCGACGAAAACGTTGGCTTCGATGTCGTACGGAAATCCCTTTGACCGAAGGGACGACCGTCTAACTTCACTCATGACAACAAGAATGACCGTGCCTGTCTCCCGCGCTATGGGTTACCGCAATCTCCGCGAGGGTTCGCGTCGTTTCGCCGCCGCCCTGCTTTCGCTTGCCGGCTTCGTCGGCGCGGGACTCGCGCATGCGGACGTCGACGCCGCGCAACACGCGCTCCCAGAAAACAAGACCGCGCAGGCGATCGCGCAGTATCGATCGCTTGCCGCCGCGGGCAACCCGACGGCGCAAACGAGCTTGGGCATGTTGTACATGCGTGGCCTCGGCGTACCGCGCGACATCACCGCGGCGGTCCATTGGCTCAGTCTTGCGGCGGATAAGGATGCCTCGGCGGCATTTTTGCTCGGCTCCATTTATCAAGCCGGGAATGGCGTGCCGCGCAACGCGGCGAAAGCGCTTGAATACTTCGATAAAGCGCAATCGCTTGGCTCCGTGTTGGCGGAAAACAGTATCGGTGCCGTCTATCAAACTGGCGGGCCCGGCGTCAAGATCGACTATGCGCAGGCAGTGCTTCATTTTCGCAAGGCGGCCGCAGCCAACATTGCGCAAGCGTTCACGAACCTAGGCCACTGCTATGCCGGCGGCTTGGGCGTCCCCGTCGATAAGAAGCTGGCCTATCAGGCCTATCGCAAAGCCGCCGATTTAGGCGAACCTAATGCCTTCGCCGATCTCGCGGCACTCCTGTACGAAGGCGTCGACGGCAAGCCCGACTATGCCGCTGCCATGCAGTGGTATCGACGCGCGGCTGCACGCGGTCTGCCGGCTGGGGAAGCGGGTATCGGATTTCTCTACGAGCATGGCGCGGGCGTCGAAAAGGATCTGAGCACCGCCTACAGTTGGTACCTGTTGGCCGCGGAACATGGCAACGCGGGTGCGCAAGTGTCGGTGGGCCGACTCCTGATAAGGGGAGAAGGCGTTACCGCAAACGCGCAACAGGGCCTGAAGTGGATCCGGCAAGCCGCGCAGAGCGGCGATGCACATGCGCAATCGGTGTACGGTCTGATCTACCAGCAAGGGATCGCCGTCCCGAAAGACTATGCCGCGGCAATCAAATGGCTCAAGCCCGCCGCGATGGCCGGCGATGTTCACGCGCAATTCGGATTGGGCTGGGCCTACATGACCGGCCTCGGCATCAAAAAAGACGAGCGCCTCGGCTACACATGGGAATCGATTGCGGCCGCGCGAGGGTACAAGTTCGCTGAAAGCAACTTGGATGGCAATGCGGCTTACCTGACCGCCGAAGAGTACATGCAAGCGAAGGCCGCGGCCGAGCGTTGGAAAGTGGGCGAGGACGTCGATTTGGCGCCCGAACCGCCAGGGCGGGCGGGACTCGTCCGGGCGTTAAGTTTAAACGCGCCGTTTCTGCCTGGCCTTGGCCCGTAGTCGATCGGCAGACCCTGCCCGTAGATGGCTTCGACACTTCCTTCCTTCGTTGACACCCATGCGCAAACCCGCCGCCGTAACAGGAATCGCATACATCCAATTCCTGACGATCTGGAACATGATCAAGACGTTCGACACGCCGCTTGTCGGCAGAACCCCTCTTTACCTCGGCTCCTGGCTATCGCCCCATGGTCAGTGGGCGTACTACCGTATTGAGGTCATCGTCACGATAATCGCGACGGTTGGCCTGATGCTTGGACGCAATGGGTCTCGTTGGCTCCTCCTGATCGGGGCACTTGCGGGTTGGATAGTCGCTGTCCCGGTTCGCAATATGCAAGGGATCCCGCTGTATCTCGCCTCCCTGCTGTTCGGATCGATCCTATTGAGCCTGCTATTCCTGGCGCCTTCGGCAAGGCTCTATTTTTCCCTTCCGCGCAGGGAAAAGGCCCCGATCTCCCTACGCGGCTTTTTTGCGGGGGTGTTCTATGCCACCGGTGCGCTCATCATCTATTCGTTAACGCTGTTCTGCTTCTTGAATAGGAGTCCGCTCTGGCTAACGCTTATCGTATTGCTTGGGCTGCCCGTGCCTTTTCTCTCGCTAGGCATGGCGGTTCGCAAGAATTTGTCCGTCGCGTACCGCGAGGGCGCAATCGTCCTGGTTGCGACGGCGTTGTTTCTGCTATTTCAATTTCTCGCGAAGTGGCTTTTGCTCCGCATCGCGAGCCCCGAGTCGCTAGCGCTCGTCGACCTCGAACAAGCATTGGGCGTCACCGTCATCGTTGCGGCGCTGGGGCTAGGGCTCGCGCGTGCGTCGATGCATCTGGGCCGGCGGGACCGCATTCGCACCGATGAAATAGCGGCACGTTAGGGCAACCGGCCAGCACTCAACCCGATCCCGCATGCGCCGCTTCCAGGCAGGCCTGAAACAGCAACGCCGCGCGCGACGGACGCGGCGAGCGGCGCGTAAGTCCCACATATCGGCACTCGTAATGGAAGCGCTGCGGCGCGACGGCGCGCAGCAATCCCTTCTGCTCGAAACTCTCCGCGTAGTGGTCGGGTAAAAAACCTAAAAACCGCCCCGATAGGACCAACGTCGCGATCGCTTCTTGATCGAAGGCGGTCGCACGGCGCGTCAGCTTCGCGCGGTGGCTGAATTCCATATTCGGCGAATGAAAACCGAGGCCCGCGAACGCATGCGTACGAATGGCATTCCACGTCAATCGACTATGCGACGTATCGAAAAGCGGATGCGCCTTGCCGCAATAGAGCAGCATTTGCTCATCGAACAGGTTCGTATAGGCGAGGCTTTTTGAGCTACGATGCGCCGGAATGATCCCGACTTGATAACTCCCGTCGATCACGCCGCGTTCCACCTCGTTGATAGAGGCGACGTGGAAGTTCAAGGTGACGTCCGGGGCATCGTCGACGAATTGCCGGATCGCGTCGCCGATCCGAGCACGCGGATTCGTGGCGGTTTTGTCGAATACAGCGATATGCAGCTCGCCCCCCATCCTGTCGTGGATGCCGTCGATTCGACTGCGGAATGCCTCGATCGACGAAAGCAAAACCAGCGTCTCCTCGTACACCGTCTGCCCCTCGGGCGTCAGCGTAAACCCTGCCCGCCCGCGCCTACACAACACGAGCCCGAGGCGCGTTTCCAGATCCTTCACGTGGCGGCTGATCGTGGAAATGCCGATGTTCAAATCGAGTTCCGCGGCCGCCATACCGCCGCATTGCACCACCGCCTTGAACACGCGCAGGAGCCGCAGATCCATGTCGCTGAGCTGTCCGAGCAACGCGCGGCTCTTGGCTTGTTTTACTTGCATGGATTGGAAAGTAAAGATTGATATTGCGATATCGAAGAGACTAATCGGCGGATCGACAATATGCAACACACACCACTTTCGAGGGGCGCATCGCGCCGACCGCACATGACCGATCTGACCGAGATCAAAAACGCGCTGGCGCAAGACGCTGGCGAAGTTCGCACCGATGCTGCGTGGCTCGAGGCGCATTGGATGCCTTTTACCGCGAATCGACAGTTCAAAGCCGATCCGCGGATCGTCGTCGCGGGCCAAGGGGCCTACTACACGGACGTCGACGGCAGGAAAATCTTCGACGGCCTGTCGGGCTTGTGGTGCTGCGGGCTCGGCCACGGACGCACCGAAATCACCGAGGCGATCAGCCGCCAAGCCGCGCAGCTCGACTATGCGCCGGCCTTTCAGTTCGGGCATCCGAAATCGTTCGAGCTGGCCAACAAGATCAAGGCATTGACCCCGGCGGGTTTGGACTATGTTTTCTTCACAGGCTCGGGTTCGGAATCGGCCGACACTTCGCTCAAGATGGCCCGGGCCTATTGGCGAGCCAAAGGTAAAGGGACGAAGACGCGCCTGATCGGCCGCGAGAAGGGTTATCACGGCGTGAACTTCGGCGGCATTTCGGTGGGCGGTATCGGCCCGAACCGCAAGCTGTTCGGGCAAGGGATCGATGCCGATTTCCTGCCGCATACGCAGTTGCCGGAAAACAAGTTCTCGCGCGGCTTGCCCGAGCACGGTGCCGAATTGGCGGACCGGCTGCTGGATTTGATCGCGCTACATGACGCCTCGAACATCGCGGCCGTCATTGTCGAGCCGTTCTCCGGCTCGGCGGGCGTGGTGGTGCCGCCGAAGGGCTATCTGCAACGTCTACGCGAGATTTGTACGGCGCACGACATCTTGCTGATTTTCGATGAAGTGATCACGGGCTTTGGCCGTACGGGTGCGATGACGGGCGCGGCGTTCTTCGGCGTGACGCCCGACATCATGAATTTTGCGAAGCAGGTGACCAACGGCGCCCAACCGCTTGGCGCGGTTGTGGCGAACAAAGAGATTTACGACACGTTCATGGCGGCGGGCGGGCCCGAATACCTGGTCGAGTTCCCGCATGGGTATACGTACTCGGCGCATCCCATCGCCTGCGCGGCCGGCGTCGCGGCACTCGATCTGCTAGCGAAGGAAGACGGCGTTGGCCGAGTGCGCGAGCTGGCACCGCACTTCGAGGCGGCGGTGCATGGGCTGAAAGGCCAACGCCATATTGTGGACATCCGCAACTGCGGCTTGGCTGCGGGCATTACGATCGAGCACAAGCCCGGGGAGCCGGCGCTGCGGCCTTTCCAAATCGCGATGCAGTGTTGGAAGAAAGGTTTTTATGTCCGCTTCGGCGGCGACACGATTCAGTTGGCCCCGCCGTTCATCGCCGAACGGGCGCAAATCGACGACTTGGTGAGCGCGCTGTCGGATGCGTTGGGTAAGGTCGATTGATAAAGCGTTCACCCGGCGCGTGAGGATGTTCGGGACACGCGCCGGGGCAAAATCGTCTCCAGCAGACGCGTCGTGGTGGCCACGTCCGGCATATCGGATAAGCGTGCGGCATTGGCACCGATTCCTGTCATGCCATTGGGTGGCCGCAATGCATGGTTCGCGTCCATCTGCGTTGCCCCGATCGGACCGCCCCAATCGACGGCGCCATCCACCTCGCCGCGCAGAGCAAGCTTGGCCGCCCAATGACCGCCGAAGCTGACGCCGACAATCGCCTTCTTTCCACTGCCTGCAAGTGCGCCGGTAGTCTATCAGTGCCGTGCAGCGAACGACCGTCGACGCCGATCATTGAACCTCGCATTTTTTCTTCCCGGCGAGAACTATTACCTGCTTGGCTACGATGCCGCTGCAATAGTTGGCCGCGTCCAGCTTCGACATATCGAGGCGGTATCCGTGCGATTGTTTCGTGATACGCAAGGAGTCACCGCCAGCAAGGGAATAAATAATGGTATTGCCGGACACCGTGGGTGCTCCGCTCACGAGGGACGAGTCGATCATGCAATTCAGCGCAACGCCTTGCGATGGCGTACTCGAAAGATAGGAGAAATCGGGTGCCCCACTGTCCTTCTCGGTAATTTCGAGCGAATGCGAGGTACTGCCCTTGTCAGCATCGCACGACAACGTCGGCTTCGCGCACACACCGAGGCTGACCCACGCGAGCACCGGCGCCAAGAACCACACGTGACTTTCTTTCATGTTGATTGCCTCGCTACCAGGCAAGATTTTGGCAGCCAACAACGATGTAGTTGTGTCCGCCGCTATTTTTCAGTCCACTAAAAATCGTATCCGGAAAATCAACACCTGGCTCTCGCAATTTCCTTACATACCGGGCATCGACGCCATCGACATACCCATATCCATCCGGATTTCCATTTTCGATCGGACGCAATTTCAATATCTTGTTAATTTCCGAAAAATTCTTCGCGTCAACCTTCAAGACTACAAAAAATAAAGTAGTGCTTTCCGAGAAATAACGAGCGCTCACTGCGTGATAGCCGAACACGTCTATTTCATCGGGGAAATGGTATCGGATTCCGCCGCCATCGTCTTCGCCGCCGATAGAAACATCGACACCCAGCGTCTCGAGTTGGTGCAATGCATCGCCTGGACCACCAGAAAACTCGCTTCCGTCGAAAACTCCGAGAGCGCCCACATTACACATTACCGCACGCTCTAGCGTATGCCCTAAATCATTCCGCGATGGAATCGTCTCCTTCGAATATACAAACGAGCTAAAAGACAACATCAAGAGCAGCCCCCAACCAAGGGGCCCCGTCACCCTACTCGAATCCGACATGAAGCCCATGAGACACCTTGTACAGACGAGGTTCAACACAACAACAAACCCCACATTATCAGTTGCGCGAGCGAGCGCTTTAGTCACACCTTACCGCAACGGGCGCGTACGTGCCCCGCACGTCAACCCGGCCGCACCGATCGGCGAATAGATGTCATTGGCAGCGGGGACGGCGCGAGCCCCACTGAATTCACTTCACCACAACCGACTTTAAAATCAGCCTTGCTCGCCTAACGGCTTCCGATTTCGACAGATGAAGCGATTGTGCCCCGATCCAATACGTTATGGACAGCGTTTTATTGCGACTCCCCTCAACCAACTCATAGCAATCGCCACCATAGGCTGACGGCCCCTCATTGTCGCTCGCCGGACACCCAGGAAAGGCCTCGTATGCCGCTTCGCCAAACCCGACCGCGACTTCCTCGACCGGCGTTGTCGCGCTAAACAGCATCAACGATCCCTCGCCGCTATACCAATACGGCTTGACCGCGCCAGTATCCTGACCGCACCGACTAAGGCTCGCTCGACAAACGGTCAGGACATCCACTGCGTCTGAACCCTTCACGCTCAAGTAGTAGGTATAGAAACCGTCCTCCGTTACCTCTCCAAATTGCACATTTGAATAGCGAATCTCCGGATAGGAAAACGCCACATGCTCGTCGGAAAATACTTTTCTCGGCTCCTGACTATAGCCGTTCCCACCACACAGAAAGACGAAAACAGATATCAAGCAGGACGAGATTTGCCGCAACAGATTCATTAGTTTCCACCTTGATCGGCCGCGTTGCCGCCCCGTGTGAGACCCGAACGTAGTCATGCCACTCCTCGAACGACACCATCCCTATCTAAGCCCTGCAAGCAAACCGTCGCTCCCGCATATTCCAACCGATCATCAAGGAAGATTGTACTTGCCGGCACGGACGGCATTGCGATAGGGCGCAATGTCACGTCGACTCAAATGCAGCGGCGGAAAGCATGCGCCCGAAATATCGGGGGCAGCATAATATAAAACGAGCGAACCATCGGGCTCGGGTAAAAAGGTCAACGGAAAATTCGTCAATCCCGTTTCCCAATCCGAATCATCCAGACAGGAGACATCGGTCGCGTTTTGCCGTTTATAGCTTTCCCTGACCGATTCAACAAGTTCAGATCGAAGAAAAATTCGCTTATCCTCCCGAGTTGCAACATTATAAATTCGACTCAAATTGATCCGCACTCCCGTTTTCTTATCGATCGCAACTCCATAGCGAAAACTGGAAGGATGCACACCGTCGCACATCGTCTCGCCAGAGATCTCCAGCGAGACCAGTCGCGAGGTTTCCAACACCTTCTTTATCGATCCCCGGTAGTTTCCCGGTCCCTCCATCGCGCTTGCGCTTTCCATACAGTCTTGCGCATCCGACTCAAGACGCTGGCGCAAAGCGCGGAGTGTCTTCAGGAGGGCCGGGGATGCGCCAGCGATTGAGGGGATAGGCCCGATTGCTACCGAACGATCCGCCGCGTGGGCTGGGGCCGACAAGATCGTCGCCAAAAGCAGCACAACGGCGGAAAATTTGATTTCGAACGTCACTATAATATTCGCACTGAGGAATAAAAACGATGCAACTTCCGATAGACTTCACACAGGACTGCGCACGTGATGCCGGTCAGCCCACGACCGCAAAACGGAACACACGCCAAACAGGTTCACAGCACCTTACCAGGCGAGATTTTGGCAGGCAGCTATAATGTTATTCTCCCCACCGCCCTTTTCCACGCCACTAAAAATTGTGCACGGAAAATCCTCATCCTCACCGCCATTTTTCAACTTTCTAATATATTCAACGTCAATCTTATCAAAATATCCATACCCATCCGGATTCCCCCTTCGAATCGGACGCAATTTTAGAATTGCGTTCAATTTATTCAACCCTGATGAATTAGCCTTCAAACTTACGAAAAACAATATTGTACTCTCTGAAAAGAACGTCGCCTCGCGCGCTTCATAACCAAAAAACCCTCGTACCAGGTGGCAAGCGAAATATGATCGCACCGACCTGCTCTGGATCGCGGACGACCGCTCCCCCTAACACCTCGATCCCTCGCGTCGTCTCGCCTGAAACATCGGCATATTCGCTTCCAGCGAACGCCCCGAGCGCATCTGAGTGACATGTCACCGCGCCCTCCAGGGCATGCTCCAAGCTTTCCTTCGACGAAATCATCTCTTGGGAAAATGCTGTGGAATTGCAAAGGAGCACCGATATCGCAGTCAAGCGAGCCAATCTTCTCGCACAGTTTCCAAATTTAAGAAGACACATCTAAAGCCCACCCCGTTCCATTTATCTCAGACCCGTTATGCACAGTCGAACCATCCTATCGCAATCACTAAGCAACGAGTCGATTAATTAAAAACTCTTCTGGTTAAATAGTGATTTAACGTGATCAACGTAATTCGTGTAGGGTGACGGCTCGTGGGGTGTGTTGTTTTGTAAGCCGCCCACACTCCCTACCCCCTCCCACCCGGCGCGGGCGCCACCACCAAAATCAACATCGTCGCCCCGCAAAACGCGGCCCCCGCATAAAACGTCGCCATCGCGCCGACGCGATCCCATAGGGCCCCCGCAATAACGCTCGACGCCAACGTCACCACCCCACTGAGCAAATTGAAGAACCCGAATGCTGTGCCCCGCAGTTGCGCCGGCGCGGTATGCGACACCATCGCCGCCAGCAGGCCCTGCGTCATCCCCATATGCAGCCCCCACAGCAGCACGCCCACCACGACGAAGGGCCAATGCACGGCATGCGCCAACACGATATCGGCCGCGATCAACACGGCGAGCCCGCCGAGAAGGATTCGATTGTGGCTCGCCTCATCGGCCAGCTTGCCGAATGGGTATGCCGACAAGGCGTAGACGACATTCATCGCAACCATCACCAGCGGAACGAGCGCGATAGGCACACCGCTGCCCATTGCCCGAAGCACGAGAAACGCTTCGCTGAAACGCGCCAAGGCAAATACCGCGCCGATTGCGACGACCCACCAATAGTGACGGCTCATCTGCCTAAAGTTGCTCCAGCGGACCGGATTCGTGCGCTTGGCGCCGGCATCGCGTGCCGGTTCACGGATACCCAGCGCCAACAGCGCCACCGCAAGCAGCCCCGGAATCAACGCCAGCCAAAACGCGAGCCGGAAGTTATCGGCCCACAGCAGCATGACGATCACGCCCAGTAGCGGCCCCAGAAACGCACCGATCGTATCGAGCGATTGCCGCAAGCCAAACGCGGCGCCACGCAAATGCGAAGGGGTGACATCGGCGACGAGCGCATCGCGCGGCGCCCCGCGTATGCCCTTGCCTACCCGATCGATCACGCGCGCCGTCACGACGACGCCGATCGTGGGCGCAACCGCGAATAGCGGCTTCGACAGCGCGCCCATCGCATAGCCCGCCACCGCGAGCCATTTGCGATGGCCGAGGTAATCGCTAAGCGCACCGGAAAAAATCTTGACGATAGGGGCCGTCGCTTCGGCCAAGCCCTCGATGACCCCGATCGTCGCCGCGCTGGCGCCTAGGCTCGCCATCAGAAACATCGGCAACAAGCTATGGATCATTTCGGATGAAACGTCCATGCAGAGACTGACACAGCCCAACACCCACACGCTGCCGGGTATTTGTCGGAGAACGCCAACGTGTGAACGAGTTACCATTCGTGTTCGGGAGAGATTCGTGGTCGAGATGCGCCGATTGTACGTACATCGAACGGCACAAGGATGAAGTGCCGCGACCGGCTCTTTACCCCTTCACGGTGTGGCCATCGGCTCGATCGCTCGACGGACTCTGCCCATTGCCCTCGGCCACCGGCACGACGAACTGAAACACGGCGCCGCGCGGCGTATTGGCGCTTGCCCATAACCGTCCGCCATGTGCCTCGACGATCGAGCGGCAGATCGACAACCCCATGCCCATGCCGCCGGCCTTCGACGTATAGAACGGTTCGAAAAGCCGCTGCGCCGCATCGGGCGACACGCCAGGTCCCGAATCGGTGACCGACACGAGAACGGCGCCGGAATCGTCGATGCCGGTGCCGATGGTCAAGTCTTTCGGGCCGTGCTCCATGGCGCCCATCGCCTCGACCGCATTCATGATCAGATTGAGCATCACCTGCTGTAAGGCCACGCGATCGCCTTCGACCGCCGGCACATCCTGCGCGAGCCGCAATCGTACGCATACGCCGTGCTTCGCGATCTCGCCGTGCAAGAAGCCCACGACGTCGCCGATCGCTTCGTCGATCCGCAATCTTTCCATCGACGGCGGGGCGTTCTTGACGAGCCCGTGTATCCGGTTCATCACCTCGCTGGCGCGCTTCATATCCTTGTTGATGCGGTCGAACGCGTCGCGCACTTCGTCCAAGTTGGGCGGCTGCGCCCGCAACCACAGCAGGCCGGCCTGCGCGTTGGTGGCCGTCGCGGCGATCGGTTGCTTGATTTCATGGCTGATGGACGCAGTGAGCTGCCCCATCGTGACGACGCGATTCGCGTGGGCCAGCGCCGTCTGCACTTCGCGATAGCGCCGCTCGCTTTCGCGAAGCTCCGCTTCCGCGCGCTTTTGTTCAGTAATATCGCGCGAGATGCCGAGCAAGAAACGCGGCTCGCCGCGCACGTCGACGATCGGTATCTTCATCGTATGGACAATGCGCTGCCCATAACGCGTGAGGACGGGCTCTTCGGGCACGTTCACCA
The DNA here is from genome assembly GCF_051953405.1 of Trinickia sp. Taxonomy (GTDB): domain Bacteria; phylum Pseudomonadota; class Gammaproteobacteria; order Burkholderiales; family Burkholderiaceae; genus Trinickia. The sequence goes on from NZ_JBQCIV010000125.1 coordinate 230,666, forward strand.
TTTGCCGGGACTCGAGCACGTCGCGATCCTTAGCGGCGAAAAAAACGGCCTCTTGCGGCGGGAATAGATCGTACACCGACTTGCCGATGATTTCGTCTCGCCGGTAACCGAGCAGTTGCTCGCACGCTTTGTTTAAACGCACGAACCGCAGCGTTGCCGCATCGCGGACAAAGATCGTGTCCGGGATGTTCTCGATGATGCTGTTCAGAAAGTGCTCGCTGGCGCGCACGGCCTCTTCGGCATGCTGCCGCTCCACGATCTCCGCCTCTCGATCCGCCAGCGCCTTGCTCAATTCGGCCGTGCGCCGTGCCACACGCCCTTCCAGTTCGATATTGAGCACCTTGAGCGCCTGCTCGACCTGCTTGCGCCGGCGCCGGTCTTCCAGAAATTGTTCGACGGCCCGGGCCATGTCGGCGATCTCGTCCCGCCCGGCCACCGGCACGCCGGCGTCGTGGTCGTGCAAATCGCCATAGCGCAGGAAATGGCTCACCTTGCGTAACCGGCCAACGACATGGCGGCCCAGGAACACATGCGCGATCAGCCAAGCGAGCAGCAGGCTCACCGCCGCTTCGCCCACGATCCACGCGCGCGTTCGGTCCGCGTCTCGCGCCAATTGCTGGACCGCGTCGCGATATTCGCGCGTGAACTGATCCGATTGCCGGCGCGCCGCCACGGCAAGTGCGTCGGCCTCGCCGCGCATCTCCCGATCGAGGCTGGCGAGCGACGCATCCGGCAACGCCGCCGGCCGTTCGCCCCGGGCGGATCGTTCGTTCAACGCACTCGCGCGCACCTGCGCCACGACGTTGACGGTATTGCGAAAGCGCTGGCTCGAGCGATGCAAGGCCAGCGCATCCACGCCGACGTCCTTGCGCGTGGAAGGCGCCGAGGCCAAGCGGTCCACCAGGCCATCGAACGACGATAGACGATCGATAATGCGCCGCTGGGTAGCGCGCACCGCCTCGGCGGTATCGTCGTTCGACAAGTGCAACGTCATCCGTTCGATCGCCACCGTTTGCTGCGCCAGGTCCTGCGCGTCCTGCAATCGCACCAACCGGTCTTCGGCCAGTTGGCGCAGCACATAGGCCGAACCCGTCAACGAATAAACGGTCGTCGCGCCCAGCGCAACGACGAGCGCGACCAGGCATGAAGCGACGAGCGCGAATTGAGCGGTGAGCGTTTGCGGGAGCAGTAATTTCACGGACGCTGCCAAATGTGACGATAGATGTCGCGATAGCCGTTGGCCGGATCGTAGTGCAAACGGTCGCCGCCGTCCGCGGCGATGTTCTCGGCCGTCACCAAATGCACGGGGAATACATAGCCCGTGACCGGCGCGCCGGCGAATAGCCTATTCAATTCGTCGATCAACTGCCAGCCCTGCAGGTTGAGCGGCTCAGCCACCGTGGCGGTCTGGAAGGTCCCGGTCCGAATCCGCAGGAAGGCCGATTCGCTACCGTCTCCCGCGGAAAGCATGGACACGTCGCCGCTCGACGCGCCCGCCTGGGTCAACACCGGCACGGCGTAATCGAAATAGATGTCGTTGATCGCCAAGGCATAAGTCCAACGCTGGCCGTACTGCGCAAGCAGTTCGCGTGTCACCCCGGGCATCAGCGCCTCGCTGCGCGAGATCGCGACATCGCGCACGCCCAGCAAGACGCAACCGCTACACGAACGGATCACCGCGGCCATTTCGTTCGCCTTGTCCTGCGCCACCTGGAAATTGGAGTCGGTAAAAATGACGACGCCCGCATGTCCGTTCGATTGCACGATGGCCGCGAGTGCGGTCACGCGGGCGACCTCGAAAGGATCCGTCGATACGTTCATCGCCACGGGGGCGCCCGGCACGGGTCCAGCCTTGGCGGCGACATGCCAGCCGACGATCGGGATGCCGCGCTGCGCAAACGGCCGCAACGCCGGCAGCAAGGCGTGCGCGTCGCCGCCGATGAGCACGAGCCCGTCCGGACGCCACGCCAGCGCCGTGGACAACATCTTCGTCCGCAATTCGGGCGCCCCCGCGGAGTCGAACAACTCGACGCGCCAGCCGATGGCTTTGGCGGCCTCCAATACGCCGTCGATGACCCCGACGATACCGCCGTTACGCAAATCCTCCGCGACGATCGCCAAGCGTTTGCCGCGTTGAGCCGGCGGCCCGCTGCGCGGGCCGTTCCACGGCGCGGCGGATTGCTCCGCGGCGGCCACGACGCGTTTCGCTTCGGTCAGATTCAGCGCGCTCGCGACGAGGTGAGCGCCGCCGGCCATCGACGCGTTCTGCGCATCTCGCGCCAAGGCGATCGAAGGCAGGCACACGGCCGCCCACAGCCACGCCAAAAACCAACCCCTCATTGCGTACCCCTGCCGCCCCCGATCGGGGTTCGTCGGTCATTGTTTCCCGTGCCGCCCCGAATGACGCTCGCATCGTCGTGCCAGTCACGATTCCACCCATCATGGCGCGTGTTGCCGGCCCCTGGTCAGAAGGAATAACCCTGACGGCGGGCGGGCCCATCGCGCGACTCGTTGTCATGATAAGCGCAGACGGCGCACTCGAGCAGGGTGCAACCCGCATTTCCGTCGCTGCCGGGCCTGGGTGAGCCGATTTGTCGGGCGTAGAATGATTTCGACCATGACCGCGGAATGCCGCAGCTGTTTTCTCGGCGAATGTCGGTTTTAGCAGGGGGATCCGGCCCTCTCATTAAACGTCGCACACGAAAGCGCGGCATGCCGACGCGAGCGGCCAAGGCCCGCATTCGGGGCGCGCTGTCACGAAACGGTGCGTACACTGTACTAAACGGTACGAACCGGTACGAAACAACGATCCCACCGGGAGGAGCAACGGATGAGTTCGACTTCCGATCAGAAGCCGGCCGGCGCGGCACCAGGCGCGCAGCGGCCCGTCGTCTACATTTTGGACGACGACGAAGGGATGCGGCTTGCGCTCGGCAGTTTGTTTCGTTCGATCGGATTACAGGTCGAGATGTTCGACTCCTCGCAAGCGTTTCTGACGTTTCCGAAAATCGAGGCGCCCAGTTGCCTCGTGCTCGACGTCCGGCTACGCGGCGAGAGCGGGTTGGCCTTCCAAGACGAATTGGCCAGAAGCGGCTTGCGCATGCCGATCGTCTTCATGACCGGCCACGGCGATATCGCGATGACGGTAAAAGCGATGAAAGCGGGGGCGGTCGATTTCCTCGCCAAACCGTTTCGCGAGCAGGACATGCTCGATGCGGTGTCCAACGCATTGGCGCGCGACAGCGAGCGTCTGGCGGCCGACCGCTCGACGGCCGCGCTGAGGGCGGCGTACGCGTCGCTGACGCCGCGCGAACGCGAAGTCATGGGATTCGTCATCACCGGCATGTTGAACAAGCAGATCGCATCGGCAATGACCCTCAGCGAAATCACCGTCAAAATTCATCGCGGACAGGTGATGAAGAAGATGGGCGCGCGTTCGGTGGCCGATCTGGTGCGCAAGGCCGAAGCGCTGCACGTCGATCCGATGGCATCGAGCCCGAAAGCATCTAACCCGGCGGCAGGCTCAGCGCAACGTTGAGCCAGTGTTGCATCGCTTGCGCTTCGACGGGTTTTTCGATCACGGCGAGCACGCCGTCCTGACCGACTTTCTCGCATAGGTCGGGCGTCGGGAACGCCGTGATGAATACGGTCGGTATCGTGTAGCCCAGCGCCACAAGCCGATCGTGCATCTGCGTGCCCGACATGCCCGGCATCCGCACGTCCGAGATCAGGCAGGTCGTGTCGGCCAGGCGCGCATGCGCAAAGAATGCCTCGGCCGACGCGAAAAGGTCCGCCTGCCAGCCCAACGAGCGGACTAGGCTCGCGACCGCCAAACGCACGGCCTCGTCATCGTCGACAATCGAAACGGTTCGGCCGGTACCCATGCGGCGTGCCTCGCTGAGTCGGGCGCTATAGCGTAGTTAAGAAGACATCTGGCTCGTATTCATATGGCCAGTCTAGGATGCCCGGGCCGCGACAGACACTATACGAACGTATCGGGCGTCGCCCTATACGAAGGGATGATGCATTGACACCAACATCCGATCGCGGGCACACGTTGGTAGATTTGAGCATAGCGCGCCGCTCTTATATCTTGGGGATATCGCTCGCCGCTTCCTTTCTCGAAAGGCGCCCCCATGTCGACTCACCCTATACGAGGTCATGCCCGCCGGCACTACCGCAACCGGCGACGCGCGTCGATCGCCGTCCTGCGCGGACGCGGATGGGCCGCGTTGCCGAGCAAACTCGGCGTACCGGCGCACCATGTGCCGCTGATGTGCATGCTGTCGAACGGGCGCGCGGCCGATCGCATTTCGTTGCCGAGACATTGAAGCCGCCCGCCCCTCGGGTCCGATACGGATATACGCGGGTATGAGCGCGGCATGCCAAGGCAGGAGCGGGCCGAGCCCTTCGTAGAATGGAACGGAAGCTGCACCGGCACTACCCTTCTTTCATGGCCGATACGCGGCCATTCCGTAGGCGGCAAATGCGAGTGCGCCGCCTCGGAGGAAAGATCGATAGGTCAGAGCCATGCCGAACGTCTTGAGTCACTGGATCCACATTGCCACGCACGCCTACTACGAGTACACGTTCGTGCCATCGCTGAACCGTAGCGTGTTTCGCCGGACGGTCGATCTGAACCTGATCTGCATTCAATAAGCCCCTGGCCACCAAGCGCGCCACGGCCGCCCAGCCGTGGCGGCACCCGATGACAGCCGATATGCGGTGATCCGCTTTCAGTCGAAGGGAAAACCCTCGGCGAAGGATGTCCTCAGAAAGTCGACGAAACTGGTCACCGCCCGCGGCACATGCGGGGCGTAGGGACGCACCACGTACAGCTGCGAGGCGAACGCCCCGAGCGGGCGCCATTCGGGCAGCAACACGACGAGCTTGCCCGAGCGCAGCGCCGCCTGCGCGGTGAAATCCGGCAGCAGCGCAATGCCCAGATGTTCGAGCGCCGCATCGCGCAACGCCTCGCTATTATTCGCCGAAACCGGGCCGGTGACGGTGACGCTTACACGCGATTGCTCGGCGCGTTTGCCCGGCTTTTCGAACGACCATACCCCCTCGCCAAGCGGACGCGGATAGTAAAGACAATCGTGTTGCGCAAGATCGGGCGGCGTACGAGGCGTGCCGCGCGCCCTTAAGTACGCGCGCGTGGCGACCACCACGGACCGCGTATCGCACAATTTCCACGCCACGTGCGTTTCGGGCACCTGGGCGCTATGGCGGATAGCCAAATCGAAGCCCTCGTTGGCGATCGACGTGAGCCGGTCCGATACTTCCAATTGCAAGCGGACATCCGGATTGGCGCGGGCGAACGCGGCGAGACGCGGCACCAGTTGCTGGCGTGTGAAAGCGACGGGCGCGGTAACCCGCACGGTGCCCCGTGCCACGTCGGCCATATCGCGGACCCCGGCAAAGCTCGCCGCGATGCGCTCGAAGCCGACGCGCGTCTCCTCCACCAGCCGTTTGCCCGCTTCGGTGAAATGGACGCTGCGCGTGGTGCGCTGCACCAGCGCAACGCCGGTCACGCGTTCGAGTTCGGCGATGCGCTGGCTCATCGCCGCCTTGCTGACGCCCAGACGCAAGGCCGCCGCCGTGTAGCTGCCTTGCTCGGCCAGCACGTTCAGCCAGTGCAGATGCGTCCAGAGCGCCTCGACGTTTCGCGTATCCAAGAGAGCCATCCCGCCGTTTATGTCAGCCATCCGGGGCGATGATAGCATCGCCCATCGTCATCTTTCATCGATGCGATCTTCGATTGTTCACCAGCAAAAACAATCAATTCAACGCAACGGCCTTTGCATGAGCCGCTTCACTTCGTAAACTGCTCCTAGCGATCCAGTTGATCCAGTTGCCCCATTGCCATCCCTATACGAGGAGACGAAATGCAGCCCTATACCGATTCGAGCGACGTCGTTCATTTCATCGGCGGAAAGATCGAGCGCGGCACCAGCGAGCGCACGCAGCCCGTCTTCAACCCCGCCACGGGCGAAAGCGCGCGCCGCTTGATCCTCGGCGAGGCGGCCGACGTCGATGCCGCCGTCGCGAGCGCGAAAGCCGCGTTCCCGGCTTGGCGCGACACGCCGCCCATTCGCCGTGCGCGCGTCATGCTGCGCTTCCTGGAATTGATGAACCGTCACAAGGAGGAATTGGCGGCGATCATCACGGCCGAGCACGGAAAAGTCATCTCCGACGCGCGCGGCGAAGTGGCCCGCGGCATCGACGTCATCGAGTTCGCCTGCGGCATTCCGCAATTGCTGAAAGGCGACTATACCGAGCAAGTCTCGACGGGCATGGACAACTGGACGGTGCGTCAGCCGCTCGGCGTGGTAGCCGGCATTACGCCGTTCAACTTCCCCTGCATGGTGCCGTGCTGGATGTTCCCGGTGGCGCTGGCCGCCGGCTGTACGTTCATCCTCAAGCCTAGCGAACGCGATCCTTCCGCTTCGCTGTTCATGGCGCGGTTGCTGAAGGAAGCCGGTTTGCCCGATGGTGTCTTCAACGTCGTGCAGGGCGATAAGGTGGTGGTGGACGCGCTGCTCGCGCACCGCGACGTGAAGGCCGTCAGCTTCGTCGGTTCGACGCCGATCGCCAACTACATCTACGAAACGGGTGCCAAGCACGGCAAGCGCGTCCAGGCCCTCGGCGGCGCGAAGAACCATATGGTCGTCATGCCCGATGCCGACCTCGATCAAGCGGTGGACGCATTGATCGGCGCGGGGTATGGATCGGCCGGCGAGCGCTGCATGGCGATCTCGGTGGCGGTGCTCGTCGGCGACGTGGCCGACAAGATCGTGCCGCGGCTGGCCGAGCGGGCTCGCGCGCTCGTCATCAAGAACGGGATGGAAGCCGATGCGGAAATGGGGCCCGTTGTCACGCGCCAGGCGCTCGAACGCATCGAGGGGTATATCGCGACGGGCGTCGAGGAAGGGGCGACGCTCGTGGTGGATGGCCGCGGCTTGAAGGTGGCCGGCCACGAAGGCGGCTTCTTCACGGGCGGCACGCTGTTCGACAACGTCACGCCCGAAATGCGCATCTATCGCGAGGAGATTTTCGGGCCCGTGCTGGCTTGCGTCCGCGTGAAAGACTTCTCGGAGGCCGTGCAACTGATCAACGATCACGAATTCGGCAACGGTGTCGCATGCTTCACGCGCGACGGCCATGTCGCCCGCGAGTTCGGCCGCCAGATCGAAGTCGGCATGGTCGGCATCAACGTGCCGATTCCCGTGCCGATGGCCTGGCACGGCTTCGGCGGCTGGAAGCGCAGCCTATTCGGCGACATGCATGCGTACGGCGAAGAAGGCGTGCGCTTCTATACGAAGCAGAAGTCGATCATGCAGCGCTGGCCGGAAAGCACCGAAAAGGGTGCGGAATTCGCGATGCCCGTGGCGAAATAATCGCGCGGGCGCGAGACGCCGCGCTCGTTGTCGCGTCACGATGCCGGCCCGCGATCGAGCGAAACGCTTCGGTGGCGGGCCGATTGCCATGCGTCAATACGTCCAAGTATTGCCTTCGTCGCACGCCTTGCGCTCGGCCCTTCCGGTGGCCAGCGCAAGCCTGGCACTAGCGTGAACAGGCCCTAGGGTAAAACGACAGTCGCCGTCAGGCCGCCGCCCGGTCGATTCGAAAGCTGCAGCGCGCCACCGATCGCTCGCGTCAACTGCGCGGCGATGGCCAGTCCCAATCCGGCCCCACCCGTATCGCGGTTTCGCGAACCTTCCAAGCGGTAAAACGGTTGCAACACCAGGTCCAATTGATCGTCTGGAATACCGGGCCCACGATCGCTGACAGCGATACGCAGTTCGCCTTGCTCGCCGTGCTTGGCGCTGACCTCGGCGGCACCGGCGTACTTGATTGCATTGTCGACCAAATTGCCCAGTACGCGCCGCAGCGCCTGCCTGCGAACCATCGCCGCACCGGCGACGGACTCCATGAGCGCGACGGGTTTGCCGACATCCTGGTAGTCGTAGACGAGGCTTTCCAGGAACGCACCCACGTCCATCCGTACCGGGGCTTCCGCACCGCCATGCGCGCTGCGCGCATACGCCACGCCCTCGCGCACCAAATGCTCCATGTCGTGCAGATCGCCGAGAATCTTCTCGCGCGTCTCGCCCTCCTGTAGTCCTTCCGCGCGTAGACGCATTCGGGTAATGGGCGTTTGCAGATCGTGCGATATCGACGCCAGGATATGTAAGCGTTCCTTCAGATGGCGAGCGATCCGCTCTTGCATCGTATTGAATGCCGTTGCGGCTTGCGCGACCTCCGTCGGACCGGCTTCGCTCATGCGTGGGCCGTCGGCCGTCGGCGTCATCGCCTCGGCCGCTTCGGCAAGCCGCGTCAGCGGGCGCGTCGTCAATCGAGCCGCGAGCCACGTGCAGCCGAGCAGCACGGCGAGCTGCACCGCCAGCATGATCGGCAACCACCGCGCGATCGGCGCGATGCCGCGCGGCGTGACCATCAACGTGAGCGGCGTGCCGTCGTGCAACGTGAAATGCACTTGATAGCGCCCCTGGTGCGTCGAATCCACGTCGGCCCGCACGCGATAGCTCGCGCCTACTTCACGGGCGATTCGATCCACCAGTCCCCTCGCGCGCTCGTTCGCGAGCGGCGCACCGGGTTCGCCGTTGCCGAGCACGAAACGGTAGTTGTCGCGTTGCAGGCGGCTCAGCCAATCGCGGCGCTCCGCGGCGGGCAAGCGATCGAGCATGGCAACCGACGTGCCCACCTCGTGCTCGACCGTGTCGAACATCACGTTTGTGGCTGTTTCATAGCGCTCGTAGAACATCAGCGCGAATGAAAGGCCCTGAGCCAACATCAATCCCGCGAAGACGATCAGGTAGACCCGCGAAGCCATGCTGCGGGGCAGCCAGCGCGACAATAGCGTCCTGCTCATGCGGCTCACGCGCTCGCGCCGTGCAAGGTGACAGGCATGCTGAACACGTAGCCCTCGCTACGCACGGTCTTGATGTACGCCTGTTCCTTGGCATCGTCTTCGAGGCGGGTACGCAGGCGACTCACCAGCAAATCGATGGATCGATCGAACGATTCCGCGTCTCTTCCTTGCGTTAGATTAAGCAGTTGATCGCGCGAAAGCACACGTTGAGGGTGATCCAAGAACACGCGCAATAGCCGAAATTCCGCACCGCTCAGCGCCACGATCGTGCCGCCCTCGTCGATGAGATGGCGTGCCGTGGTGTCGAGCCGCCAGCGTCCGAACGACAGCGTATCGGCGGTTTCGGTGATTCTCAGATTGGGCGGGAGCATGCGTGCTCGACGAATTACCGCCTTGATACGGGCGAGCAATTCGCGCGGCGAGAACGGCTTGACGACATAATCGTCGGCACCCATTTCCAGGCCGACGATACGGTCGGTTTCGTCGTCGCGCGCGGTGAGCAGGAGTACCGGCACCGCCTTGTGCTTGCCGCTGCGCAAGGTGCGGCACAGCATCAGGCCGTCGTCGCCCGGCATCATGATGTCGAGCACGATCAAATCGAAGGCCGACGTATCCAACTGCATGAACATGTCGCGGCCGTCCACCGCCGCACTGGCTCGCAAGCCGTTCTTGCGAAGATAGTCGACCACGCCGGTGCGGATGTCGCGGTCGTCGTCGACGACGAGGATGTTGTCGATATGTTCCATGACTCGTTCTGAACGATGGTTGCTTGCCTTGCTACCTACGCCTTGCCGAGCAGCGCGCGGATTCGTGCCTCCGTCTGCTCGTCGTCGCCCTCGCCGTAGTGGCGATACACCACTCGGCCGCTGCGGTCGACCCAGTACAGGGCGGGCCAGTAGCGGTTTCCGTAGGCGTTCCAAATGCGGGACTCATTATCCACCGCCACCGGCCAGATGATCCCATATTGCTTCAGGGCCGCCTGCAGCGCCGACGGATCGCGTTCTTCGTCGTATTCGGGCGCCTCTTCGGTAATCGATGGCATCGCCCCGTGCGCTGCCTAGGCCCCATTGAACGCTCGCCACGTATCCCGCACGTATCCGGCCGACCGGATTTTTGTATCTGTTTGTACCAGCACGGCGGGACATGCCCCTGAGCGCTGAGCTGCTTTGTGTATCGCAATGTATCGCGCGCCGCAGCCGATACATTGCGATGCGCTCGAGCGCCCATGGCGACACACGGCGGATACGCCGGCGCGGTCTCCTATGCATACCGGCCGACGCCTCGCCGCGAGGCGGCCGCCTCATCTATCCCAGGAGAACACCATGAAACGCGCAAGCCTAGCCATCGCCGCCTCGTTCGCTCTAAGCCTCGCCTGCCTCGCGCCTAGCGCCCACGCCGAAGACGAATCGGCCCAGCCCTCCACGTCGCTCGCCGCATCGCAGGATCCGTGGGGGCCGCTCAAGCACGTGCGGGCTGGCGTCCTGGATGTCGCCTACGCGGAAATGGGGCCGGCCGACGGCCCTGTCGTCATCCTTTTGCATGGATGGCCGTACGACATTCACAGCTACGAAAAAGTCGCACCGGCGCTCGCCGCCAAGGGCTATCGCGTGCTCGTCCCTTATGCCCGCGGTTACGGCGACACCCGTTTCCTGTCCGACAGCACTATCCGCAACGGCGAACCCGTCGCGCTGGCGCAGGATGTCATCGACTTCATGGATGCACTGCACATCGACCGCGCGGTATTCGGCGGCTTCGACTGGGGCGCACGGACAGCCGATATCGTCTCCACGCTCTGGCCGCAGCGCGTGAAGGCGCTGGTCACCGTGAGCGGTTACCTTATCGGCAGCCAGGAAGCGGGCAAAACGCCGTTGCCGCCTTCCGCCGAGTTGCAGTGGTGGTACCAGTATTACTTCGCCACCGATCGCGGCCGCATCGGCTACGACAAATACCGCCATGACTTCGCCAAATTGATTTGGCAGTTGGCCTCGCCGAAATGGCAGTTCGACGAGGCCACCTTCGAACGCAGTGCCGCCGCTTTAGACAACCCCGATCAAGTGGCGATCACGGTTCACAACTATCGGTGGCGGTTGGATCTCGCCCCGGGCGAAGCGAAATACGCGGCCGAAGAACAACGCCTAGCGCAATTTCCGCCGATCACGGTACCGACCATCGCTTTGGAAGGCGATGCCAACGGCGCCCCGCATCCGCAGCCGCAGGCGTATGCCAAGCGATTCGCCGGCAAATACCGCTTTCGCCTGATCACGGGCGGCATCGGTCACAACCTGCCCGAAGAAGCACCGCAGGCTTTTACACAAGCCGTGATCGACGCCGACCACCTTTGATGCCAAACGGCGGCGCCTCATCGACATTTAGCAATCGCGCTCGCCGCGCCGGGGCGGTCCGATGCACACGCGTCAGTCCGCCCCGGCTTGCTCGTTGTTCGCTTTGCCTCCCTCGTTGCCGACGTGCGTTTTGCGCGCGCCGCGTTTGCGCGGTTCCCCGGCCCGACTGTTGTGCGCGTCGTGTTCCGCGTGGTCTTCCAGCAGCTTGCGTACGACGCCGTTGGTCCAACCGAAGCCGTCCTGCAGCGGATACTCGCCACCACCGGCGGCCGACGTATCGGCACTCACATCATATTTTTCGACGAGTTTGCCCGTGCGGACATAGGCGGCGACATTGGTGCGAATCCAGCGCGTCGCGATCGTGCGCGCAAGCTCGTCCTCGCCATAGCGGCGCAAACCGGTCACCGCGAGATACTGCAGCGGCGCCCA
>NZ_JBQCIV010000126.1:0-18984 GCF_051953405.1 Trinickia sp.
CGGTGTCGGTCGCCGCCGTGCTCGTTTTCGTGCCGTCGCTCGTCGCGAACGAGATCGTGCGATTGCCGAGCGTCGTACTCGTGCTCGAGAACGATACGGTTTTAAGCGCGCTCGCCCACTGCGCGTCGGTCGCCGTCGCACCTGCGGAAGTCAGCGTCAACACGCCCGTGGCCGAGTTGTACGAGCCCGCGATGTTGCCCATCGTCGAGCCGTCGTTCGTGAAGTTCAGCGCATCGCCGCTATGGAAGCCCCCGCTGATCGATACCGTGCCCGACGATTGGGCCGTATTGTCCAAATCGCTAACGGTCACGCTCGAGTCGATCGTGGAACTCGCCGCACCCGCTCTATACGTCACTGTATGACTTGCCGTCGTGACAACGGGCGTTTGGTCGGTATCGGCCACCGTCACGGCCTTAGTCGTTGTATTGCTGGCCGTATAGCCGTCGCTGGTCACTTCGAAGCTGATGCTACGCGTCCCTGTATTCGGCGTCACCATGGTATCGGTATAGGTCACCGCGCGCATCGCGGCCTGCCATTGCGCGATCGTTGCGGTACCGCCGGCCGACGTCAGCGAGAGGACGCCGGTGCTCGCGTTGTAGGCGGACGCAATGTTGCCGTACACGACCGCGCTCGTATTCGTGAAGGCGAGTTCGTCTTCACTCGTGTGCAGATTGCCCGTGATCGTCACCGTCGCACTGACGGCGGTCGTCGAATTACCGTCGGACAGCGTGATGCCCGAATCGACCGCGACGGGCGTGGACGCGACGTTGTCGCCGGCCACGAAGGCGCTCGAGCCGCCCGTGGCGTTGAGCGTCGGCGGCGAGGACGGGGCGACATAAAGGATATTGTCGAGCGTGGGCGAAAGGTAGGTACCGTTGCCGCTCGTCTCGACGAATTTCAAGCTCTTGATTTGCGAGAACGCGGCGTTGGTCGACAGATCGACATGAAATAGCGAGCTACTCGAAACGTGGCCCGGCGTATAAGCGGTGGCACCGGCGGTCAGGTCGAGCAAAACGCTTCCCACGACGTTCCCGGACGAATCCAGTGCTTGGACCGTCACGTCGTTGCTCACGAAGATGTCGATGTCGAAGCTTTGAATACCCATCAGCGATCCGTCCTGCCGCTGAAGGGTCAAGGTCGACATCTGCGAACCTTGGGTGTTGACGACCAATTCGCCGCCCGACCCGCTGCTGGGCAAGGACCCGCTGACAACCTGATACTCGACCGCTTGATCGCCGGTGTAGGTCAAGGTCGAAAGACCTAGCGTCGTCGACGCGACCGGCGTCGTGCCCGAATCGTAGCCGACCGAACCGTCGTAGGTCTCGTCGTACGCGGAAAGAACGTGGTCGTAGTTGCGCTCCGACGCTGCCGAAAAAATAACGCCTGTATGCACGGCGCCGGCGTCGTACTCGAGCGTCCAGTCGCCGCCCAGGGTGGCTACGCCGGTCGCATCGGTGGACGCCGCCACGTTCAAGCCCGAGATCGACGAAATTTGCTGCACGAGCGCTTTGCCGTCTGCATTGCTAGCGACGTCGCAGCCGTAAATCAAGAAATCCCCGCCCGGCTTCATCGCCGCGCCGATCTGCGCGAGCTCCGCGCTATAGGCCGGGAGATCGGCCTGATTGAGCCAAGTACTGCCGACTTGCACCTGACCATCGACCCCATGCGAGACGAGGTGAATCGCGCTGACGCCCGGATGCTGCTCCACGTACTGCTCGATTTGCGCCAGGCCGTCCTTCGACGAATCCAGGACGACGTATTGCGTGCCCTGCGGCAGACCCGCGATCAGCGTCTGGTAATCGGTGACGTTCGAATTGATGAAGACGACCTGCGTATCGGTCGAGCCGGTCACCGCATCGGTATAACCGTGCACGGCCCGAACTACGGAGGTGTCTCGCGAGTTCGAGTTCGATCCCGCCACAATGTCGACCTGGCGCGGCGCGACGACGACGCCTTGCGGGCCCGCGCCCCCTTCGCCGGCCGTCGCTTGCGCAACCGAAGACGTGTAACCGTGCACCGCGCGCACCTGCGCAGCCGTACCCGCCGAACGTGCAGCGGCGGCCGCCATCCCGGTCTGCACCGCGAAGCTCGATACCGCGGCAGGCGGCGGCGCGGCATCGCGAGCGGCGCTCGCGGCTGGCGCCTCGGCGCTCGCCTGATGATGCTGGGCCGCCGCGGCGGCGATACCGATGGACGCCGCCGACGCATCGTAGACGATGCGCGGCTCGAGCGCGACGATAAGCGGTGCCGGTACGGCAGCGCCTGCGTTGTGCGTGCGGGTTTCGGGCACGCGCATCGCGGCAAGGAGCTTCGAAAGGCTGGCGGCGAATTTCATCGCTTGATGTCCCTAAAAAGCGTGCCGCGCACGGCACGCATTCATCGTCCGTCACCCGCGCGACGGGAACGCACCCTGCCCACGCGCCCCCCGCCGGGCGAACCGATGTGATAAACGTTCTGCAAAAGTAAAACGCCTGCGGGCAACTCGAACGTGGCCGAGTAGCCGACGTAGCTGTCATTCGTGGGGAACCCGACGGGCGCTGGCGCGAGCCCCGCCTCGACGGAGTGCCCGCCGGCGGCGCCAAACGCGAGCCGTTGCCCGATGGCTTCGAGCAATTCGGCATGGGTAGGGATGGACAGCAAACGGCCCCCGCTCGTCATTCGTTTTGTTTCTAGCCGACTCCGTCGGCCATGGTCGACATGACCAAGTCGAAACGACGGCTCGCGTCACGCCCCCGGTAGTCAGCGTCTTGCATGGAATATTGCGCCGTCAGCAGCGCCGCGATATTGCCGATGCATTCCCCGTTAGCGCGAATGCGTGAGTGCGCGTGCTTCCGATGGCGTCGCTTTGCGTTTGAAAAATCGGCGAGCGTTGCAGCTAACCGTCACATCGCCCGCAAATGTAAAGAATTGTCAAAAACCGTGCACCGTTGTGGATATTAGTCTAGAGAATGATGTCTAGCAATCGCATCTTTAGTTGGATCACCTCGGGCATACCCGGATCGACAGCGCGCGCCTATCGACAAAACGGCGACCGGGGCCGGTCGCCGCTGTCGTTTGCACACGCACCCTCTCCGCTCGCAAACAAGGGCACATAACGGCAACCGCCACTCGGCGCTGGGATGGACGGGTTGTCCGTCTCGGCGCCGGACGTTCCGGCCCGCGCAGAGCCGCCGGCACATGCCCCGTTGCAGCCGCTACTGCTTCACCGACGACACGACGTTGCCCGAGCCGTCGACGATATCCACCGACCGCTTTCTCAGGCTCGTTTTTGTGTTCGTTTGCGCGGGCTCATCGACGGGCGTCGGCAAATTGGCGTCCGGCGAAGCGAGCACGAGCGGACCGGCCGCCTGCCTGCGCGTATCGGCGTAGGCGGACGCGAACCAGTTCGCGCACGCGGTGATGCCTTCCCAACCGGCACCCGCGTTATTGGAGGCCGTCTCGGTAGCAATCGCGTTCAGATGCTGCCAATACGCGAGCGCCTTCTTGAACCCAGCTTGCGCCTGGGCAACCGGAAGCGTCACAACCCAGGCGATCGAGCGCGAGTCGACCGCTTCGAGCGCAATGCCGTGCTGCTCGGCCAACGTTGTCTTGATCGTTTGAAGGTTCAACCGCGTGACGCGCTCGAAGCCGTCGAACGTTTGATTGGCCATATCGGCCATCGACGCGAACGCCGCATGCGCAGCCGCACCGCTTTGCATGGCGGCGCCCGAATAATCGATTGCAGGGGAACTCATCGTTTGACTCCATCCGAAAAGAAACGAAAGGAAACGCATTGGGAATGCAGCGGCTGGAACACTAGCGCTTCTGTGCCTGCGGATTGCCGACCTTCTCGGCGAACTCGGTCAGCTTCTTGTCGGTCGCCTTTTCTTCTTCGAGCGTCTCCTTGAGCAGCGTGACGGCGTCCTGTTGGCCAAGCTGCTTCGCCAGTGCGCACAACGTCCCGTACGAGGCGATCTCGTAGTGCTCGACCTTTTGTGCCGCGCCGATCAAGCCGGCATCGAGCACCGGCCCCTTTTCGATTTCGTCGATCAATTCCTCGCCCTCTTCGATCAACCCTTCCATCGCCGCGCACTTCATTCGTTTCAGCCGGATGTCGCACTTTTGGACGACCTGATCGATACGCTCGATCTGTCCGTGCGTTTCCTGCAAGTGCGTCTCGAACGCCTGCGAAAGCTGCTCGTTCGTCGCGGCCCGCGCGAGCTTGCCGAGTGCCTTCGTCAATTGCTTCTCGGCGCTGTAGATATCCGAGAGCGAATGGATGAACAGGTCTTCCAATGTTTTGCGTGCCATGGTGAACGTCCTTCATGTCGATAAGTGGTCAGTGCTGCCCGAAGGTCGCGCTCGCCGCGCCGGCCTTCCGGTCTGCCGCACTGCCGCAACGCGCGTGCCGCGTCACGCCGCTGCATGGGAACGCTCGTTGCTGTCGTGACCCGCGTTCCTCGAAACCCCACGCCGCGGACGCGCTCGATGGCTTCGCGCGGGCGTACCGCCGCCATGACAAGGAAGATCGGAAGGTGCCGCAGGGATTAGCGGGCGAGCAGGTGCTGTTTCTCGGCGACGTCGTGCCGACGGGATGGCAAGCCGTCGCTCAATGCGACGTTGCCCTGACCAATATGATGGCGATCTGGGGCGCGGGACCGGTCGGGCAAATGGCCGTGCGATGCGCCTTGCCGATCGGCGCGCGGCAAGTTGTCGTCATCGATCGGATCCCCGAACGGTTGCCCATGGCAACGGCGGCTGCGCGCTCGCGACCGACTAGTCGCACCGCGCGTTAGCGCGAGGTCTGCGGCGACGCATGCGCGCTCGGGCAAGCCGGATCCTTGCCCCAGTAATCGGAGCAGACGCGCCAGCGGCACAGTTGCGCCTGAAAGAAGTTCGACTTATCGCACTGCTTGATTTGCGCGGCCACGTCGACCGGGTGCGCTTTTGGTGCCGCACGCTTCGCGCCGCTCGCCGGCTGCGGCGCATGGGCATCGTAGGGCTTCGTGCGTGCGACGAGCACCGCCAATAGATCGACATCGGGATCGTGCTTGACGGCCGGGCGATGCTTGTTCGCACGCTCGGCGGCGAGCTTTTCCGCGCGACGGCTCTTCGCGTTCTCGCGCTCGCTGTGCGCGGCGGGCTTCGTGACGACAACCGTCTTGCCAGCGATAGCCATTGCCGATGCGCCGGCCGGCGCGGCGGACTTCTCGGCCGACGACGCGCCGTTCGCGAGTGCACGAGAAAGCGGATCCGTTCCGGTGGCGCTTAGCGCCGATGCGCTCGCCGATGCAACCGTCGTGTCGGCCACGATCACGGCCGCCTTCGACGCCGACGCCCCACCCTGTCCGTCTTGCGCGGCGTGCGGCAAGGCCGCCGCACCGCTTGCGTTCGACACGACCGCCGCGCTCGCACCAGCCGCGCCGTGCGCTTTGTCGGCGTTGTTGGCCACAGCGGCAAGCGGACGCCCGGCATCTTGCGCGCGCTGCCATTGCCACGCGCCGAACGCACCGATGCCCACCGCGGCGACCAACGCCGCGATGCCCAACGGTTTCTTCGATCGCCGACGCGGAAGTTGTTGCGCGGACACACGCCCTTCGAGGCTCGCGAGAATGCGCGAACTCGCGTCTGGCGTACCCGGAGCCGTCTCGGAAAGTAGGCTCGGCCGCCCTTTCGAAGTGGTTTCCGGTGCACTCATTCAGTATCTCGTTGAATCGTTGTTTAATTCGCCGTGATAATACGAATCCGGCCTCCCTTGGCAAGCAGGCCAGATTCTAAGAGCAAGCATTCCAAAATACAATTTATTTCCCGCCCGGGGCCCATCTTGATTGCCGTTGCACTCGCTGCCTATTTTGCTGTTGCCGTCACCATCGCGGCATTGTTCCTATTGCCCGCCGCACGGGCCGCCGTCATCGCGACCGCGGTCTCATTACAGCGCCGCATGCTGCGCCGGACTACGCGCGGCCTCTCCCATCTCCGTACCGGGATCGATAAATCAGTAAGAATTTCTCATGGCACGCTGATTGACACGAAAAAAGTACTGATTCGCAAGCGCTTGCTGATTTTGATAACGGCAGGTATCCTTGCGGCGCCTCCATTGATCGCAATTGCATTGCGCGGCCGCCAATTGTTTCAGTTCGATGGCGACAGCCGCGTGCCGGACGAGAAAATCGCCGCATTGCTCAATGGCGAGCAGCTCGTTCCACCGCCGCCGTTGCCGCCCGAGGTCTTCGAGACCAAAGAAGTCGAACAGGTTCGTCCCGCATTGCGTGACGCCAGCCGCGATTGGAATTTGCTGGATGCCGATTTCAGAACCCGGCTATTGCTCGTGTACAAGATCATGCACGAGCAGTACGGGTATGACTTGGTGCTATTGGAAGGTTATCGGAGCCCGGATCGACAAAACCGGCTCGCGCAGCTGGGGGGCGTGACCAATGCGGCCGCATATCAGAGCTATCACCAATACGGCCTTGCCGCCGACAACGCCTTTTTGCGCGACGGCAAGGTGGTCATTTCCGAGAAAGATCCTTACGCCATGCGAGGCTATCAGTTGTATGGGCAAACGGCCGAGCAAGTCGGCTTGGTATGGGGTGGACGATGGAAATTGATGGATTTCGGACACGTCGAATATCACAAGCCCGGATTCGTCCTCGGACGTAGCAAACCGGTCGATCCAAACGCCGGGCAATAGACGACGATCGATCGCCGCGCCCCCAAACGCAATGCCCGGCACCGGGCCATTCGTCAAGACTTAGACCGCCAAGTTAAAGCCTTATGCAACGCTTCCTCAATGCGCTGACCAGCAAACGCACGATGACCGTCCTCGGGGTGGTCGTCATCGCGGCGCTCCTGTTCGGCGCCGCTCTCTGGTTCGACCTCCCCTTGATATGGCCCACGCTTGCGCTGGGCGCCATCATCGTTCTGATGCTGCTCGTTTGGCTCGTGAGGCGTATCGCCGCTCGGCGCGCGTCGGCCAAGCTCGGCGGCATGCTCGAGCAGCAGGCCGAAACCGGTAAGGTGCCGCAGCCGAGCGGCGCCAAGCAAGCGGATCTCGACGTGCTGCGGACGCGGCTGACCGAAGCGGTGCGCACGATCAAAACGTCGAAGATCGGTCAAGTGTCCGGCGGCGCCGCGCTGTACGAGCTGCCGTGGTACATCGTCATCGGCAATCCCGCGGCCGGCAAGAGCAGCGCGGTGCTGAACTCGGGGCTGCAGTTTCCGTTCGCAGAAAAGAGCGACGCGATCGTGCATGGCATCGGCGGCACGCGGAACTGCGACTGGTTCTTCACGACCGAAGGCATTTTGCTCGACACGGCCGGCCGCTATTCCGTACACGAGGAAGATCGCAGCGAGTGGCTCGGCTTTCTGAGCCTGCTCAAGCGCCACCGCCCGAAGGCACCGATCAACGGCATCATCGTGACGGCCAGCATCGCCGAACTCACCAGCAGCCGCCCCGATGCCACGATCAACCTTGCGCGCAGCTTGCGTCAGCGCGTGCAGGAGCTGACCGAGAAGCTGGAAGTGTTCGCGCCCGTCTACGTCATGTTCACGAAGGCCGACCTGATCACGGGTTTCTCGGAATTCTTCAGCGGCGGCGAGCGCCACGAGTACGACCGCGTCTGGGGCGCCACGCTGCCCTACACGCGCGACGAGAAGCGCGACATCGTCTCGGTCTTCGACGAGCGGTTCGAAGAACTCTACGAAGGCTTGAAAGAGATCAGCATCGCGCAGATGTCGATCAACCGCGGCACCATGCTCTCGCCGGGGCAACTGAGTTTCCCGCTCGAGTTTCTGGCGATCAAACCCGCGTTGCGCGTGTTCCTCGCGACGCTGTTCGAGAGCAACCCATTCCAGTACAAGCCGATTTTGCGCGGCTTTTACTTTACGAGCGCCTTGCAAGAGGGCGAAACGAACAGCGCGGCTGCGGAACGCATCGGCCAGCGCTTCGGCCTCGCCGTCGACGGCCTGCCCAAGCCGCGGGCCGCTTCGTCCCAGAACGGCTTTTTCCTGCGCGATCTGTTTTCGAAGGTTATCTTTGCCGACCGCCAAACCGTGCGCCAGTTCGCGAGCCCCGCGAAAACGCGTCTGCGCTACGGCACGTTCTTCGCATTCGTGGCAGTACTGGCACTCGCGCTCGGCGGCTGGACGTGGTCCACGATCGGCAATCAACAGCTCGCATCGAACGTGCAGGCCGATCTCGACAACATCGTGCGGCTGCAGAGCAACCGCAACGATCTGCAATCGCGCTTGCAAGCGATGGACATTCTCGAGGATCGGATCGAGCAGCTCGAGCAGTTCAAGCGCAATCGGCCGCTCTCGGTCTCGCTTGGGCTTTATCAAGGCGACCGGATGGAGCAACGCCTGCTGGCGGAGTATTACCGCGGCGTCAAGCAGCTGATGCTCGATCCGGTTTCGCAGAACCTCGTCTCTTTCCTGCGCGAAGTGAACGCGCATCCGGATCAGCTCGCCCCGCTCACGCACCCGCCCGAATCGGGCGCGATCCCCGTATCGGCGCGTAGCGGCAGCACGAGCAGCGGCAATACCGGCACCGGCCCCATCGCCAATGCCACCGCTCAAGGGAGCCTGTACAGCGACGCATCGCCGA
The DNA here is from genome assembly GCF_051953405.1 of Trinickia sp. Lineage (GTDB taxonomy): Bacteria > Pseudomonadota > Gammaproteobacteria > Burkholderiales > Burkholderiaceae > Trinickia. The sequence goes on from NZ_JBQCIV010000126.1 coordinate 8,585, forward strand.
CCAACGTCGAAGATGCCTATAACGCGCTGAAGACCTACCTCATGCTCTCCGACAAGCGCCACGTCGAAGCGGCTCATCTGACCGATCAGCTCGCCCGCTTCTGGCGCGGCTGGCTCGAGACCAATCGCGGCAACATGTCCCGCGACGAGATGATCCGCAGCGCCGAGCGCATGATCACCTTCTATCTCGCACGCGTGTCCGACGACGATTGGCCGATGATCGACGCCAACCTCTCGCTCATCGACCAAACCCGCGAGAGCTTGCGTCACGTCGTGCGCGGCATGCCGGCCCGCCAGCGCGTGTACGAAGAAATCAAGGCCCGTGCGTCGACGCGCTATGCGCCGATGACGGTCGCGCGCATCGTCGGCCAAAGCAACGCGAACCTCGTGGGCGGCAGCTATGCGATCCCGGGCACCTTCACGCGCGAAGCCTGGTTCGGCTACGTGAAGTCCGCGATCCGCGACGCGGCCACGAAGGAGTTGCAAGCGAAGGATTGGGTGCTGGGTACATCGTCGCAGGACGATCTCACGCTCGAAGGCAGCCCCGAGCAGATTCAAAAAGCCCTCGTCGGCATGTACAAGACCGAGTACGCCCAGCATTGGCAACGCTTTATGCAAGGCATCGCCATCAGCGATTTCGGCACGTTCGGGCAGGCGGTGGACGCGATGAACCGGCTCGGCGATCCGCAAGACTCGCCGGTCCGCAAGATCTTGGAAACCGCTTACGACCAAACGTCTTGGGATAACCCGGCGCTCGCCTCCACGCCGCTGCAAAAAGCGCAGAACGGCGTGACGGGCTGGTTCAAGCGCATGTTCTCGTCGAAGCAGCAAGCCGCGCAGAACGCCGGCATCGACATCGATGCGAACCTGGACGGCGCCACGAGCGCCGGGCCGGTCGGCATCGCGTTCAGCGGGCTCGCGCGCATCGTCGCGAAGCAAGACAATGCGTCGCTGTTGAACGGCTACATGGACACGCTCTCGAAGGTCCGCACGCGGTTCAACATCTTGAAGAACCAAGGCGACCCGGGCCCGGGCGCGCGCGAACTCATGCAGCAGACGCTCGATGGCAACGGCTCCGAACTGGCCGATTCGCTGAAGTTCGTCGACGAACAAATGCTGACAGGGCTCACCGACGATCAACGCAAGGCACTACGCCCGCTGCTCGTGCGGCCGCTCATGCAGGCGTTCGCGGTGGTGATCGAGCCGGCCAGCAACGAGGTCAACAAGGTGTGGAACGCCCAGGTCTACGACACGTTCCAGAACGCCTTGGCGAACAAGTATCCGTTCGCGAGCAATGCCAAGGTCGAAGCCGGCGCGAGCGAAATCGCGCAGGTGTTCGGCCCGGACGGCGCGATCTCGAAGTTCGTCGGCACGACGCTCGGCCCGCTGGCCGTGCGGCGCGGCGACACGCTCTCGCCGCGCACGTGGGGCGGCATGGGCATCGCGCTCTCGCCCGAGTTCACGAATGGCTTCGCGCGTTGGGTGGCCCCGCTCTCGGGCGCGGCAGCAGGCGGCGGCAGCGGCGCAGCGACGGAACCGCAGACCGTGTTCCAGATCCTGCCGCAGCCGGGCCAAGGCACGACCGAGTACACGATCTCGATCGACGGTCAGCAGTTGCGCTACCGCAATACGCCGCCGCAGTGGACGAACTTCGTCTGGCCGAATCCGCAGGGCTCGCCGGGCGCGACGCTCACGGCCACGTCGTTCGACGGACGCACGATCGAACTCGTGAACGAACCGGGCCGCTACGGGCTGGAAAAACTGATCAATTCGGCCAAGCGCACGCGCAACCCCGACGGCACGTTCGCGTTGTCGTGGACGCAAGGCAGCGTGACGGTGGCGCTGAGCATGAAGATCATCAGCACGTCGCAGCCGTCGAGCGGCGGCGGCGGAAACGCGCCGCAGCAAGCGAGCCTCGCGGGCGTTCGTTTGCCCGAATCGGTTGCCGACGCGGCAGCGGCGCGCACGGCTGCGGCCGCGATCATCGGCTCGGCACCGGCAGCGTCCGGCACGGCGGCGACGCCTGCCTTGTCGGCGCCGGCCGCGCAGCCGGGCGCCCCCTCCCCCTCGGCCGCCAACGCGGCGGTCTCGAACCCAGGAACAGGAGCCGCGCAATGACGCAATCCGTGCAGGCGCAACTCGCCTACTTCGGCAAGATTCCTTCGCGCGGGGACTTCGTCAAAAGCACGCATAACCCGCAGCTCACGCAAACGCTCGACCGCTGGGTTGCGCAAGCCACGGAGCTGCTCGCCGAAGACCCGCGTTGGAAGATCGTCTACGACAACGCCAAGCCGATGCATTTCGCGTTCCTCGGCTCGCAAAGCCGGCTCGCGATCGCCGGCCATATGATGTCGAGCCGCGACAACTCCTCGCGCCGCTTCCCGCTGCTCGCGGCGACGGCGCTCGAAGTGGAGCGCCCTCTCGCCTTCCTCGCGCGCAGCCCGCTCGCCTTCGCGCGGCTATGGTCGCGCGCCGCAACGCAAATGCGCACGCTATACGATTGCGAGGAGCCCGGGGCCGCATTGCAGGCGCTCGGCGATACGCAAGTGCCGATCGACGTCGGTGTTTCCACCTCGCACGAAGGTACGTTTTCCGATTTCGTCGAGCATCAAACGCTCGCCGGCCTCGAGCAGATGCTGCTCGCGAGCGGCCACCCGGTGCGGCTGCGCGGTGCGATGCTCGCGCTCGGCTCGTTGCTCAAGCCCGTCATGCAAAGCCATGCGCCGAATCTCGAGCGCGGGCTCACGCTGCCGCTGCCGAACGACACGTTCTACCGCAGCCTCGTCGCGACGTTCTGGCTCGAATTGATCGCACCGTTTCTCGCGCAGGCCGATTTCGAAATCGCCATCTTCCTCGGGACGATCGCCGAACGCGAGCGTCTCGTGATCGGCTTCAACGGCGCATCGGCGAAGACGCTGCATAGCGTCATCGATCCGCAGGCCTATGCGACGCACAACATCGACATCGACGATCCCGAGTGGATCGACGACCACGCTCAGAACGAACATGGAATCAGCAAGCTCGTCAGCTATCTCGATCAGCCGCAATTGTCGCTGCGTATCGCTATCGATACGTTCCGCGAAGCGTTCGTCGGGGCGTGAGGCGATGATGGGTATGTCTCCTTCCGGTTTGTATTGGCATTCGGATTCGGGCTCGACTGGCTCGACGAACTCGACCGCCGCGCCTTCGCGCCGTGCCGTGTGGCGCGCTTGCGCGTTGGCGCTCGCCGTAGCGGGCTCGTTCGCTTCGCTCGCTGCGTTAGCCGACGATGCCCCCGCCACCGTGACGCCCGTCTACAACGGCGGGGCGCGCGTGCAGAGCGCGCCGCTTCCCGCACCGGTGCAGATCGCCGCAGCCGATCCTTCGGGCACGGCGAACACGGCCACGCATATGCCCGCGCCGGCCGATGCAGCCCCGGGGCAGGTGGTGGTGAGCGGGAAGGTGCCTGACGAAGCCACGCACAGTGCTGTGCTCGCGCGGCTGCGCGATACGTACGGCGCCGGCAACGTCGTCGATCAAATCGAAGTGGGCGGGGTGGCGACGCCGCCGAACTGGAGCGCGAACGTCCAAAAGCTGCTCGGGCCGCAACTGAAGCAGATCAGCAAGGGACAGCTCAAGATCAACGGCACGCAGATCGACGTGAAGGGCGAGGTGTCGAACGAAGCGCTGCGTCAGCAGGTGACGAGCGATATGGCGAACGCGCTGAACCCGACGTATACGATTCACAACGGATTGCGCGTGAGCGCGTCGGAGCAAGGCATGCTCGATTCGACGCTCGCGAACCGCACGATCGAATTCGAAACGGGCAGCGCAACGTTGGCACCGGAAGGCCGGGCGATCCTCGATCAGATGGCGGCCGTGCTCGTGAAAATTCCTGGCAAGACGGTGGAAATCATTGGGCATACCGACAATTCCGGTAGCCGCGCGTCGAATATCGCGTTGAGCCAGGCGCGCGCGGATGCGGTGAAGGGCTATCTCGTGACGAAGGGCGTCGCGCCGCGTTCGATGGCGACGATGGGCGTTGGGCCGGATCAGCCGATTGCTTCGAACGATACGGACGCCGGGCGGGCGAGGAATCGGCGGATCGAGTTTCGGATTGGGCAGTAAAGGCGCGAGCGCGATGCGGTGCGGATGACTATCCGAATCGCGCGCTCACGTGTTACGCATGCCCGAGTGCCGCTTGCCGGCGAGGTAGGCTTCCCGCGAGATTTCATCGCCGAAGCATAGCGCTTCGTTGAATAGGCGATTGTCGTGCGGAATCGAGCCGGTCTCCGCCTGGCCGTAGAACTTGCGATAGATTCTGCGCTCTAGGTGGTCCCATCTGAACATCACGTCCTCGAACGGGTAGTCGACGTAGATGTCCTCGCGGGCAAACCGCTCGCCTTTATTGATGCCCCTTGGGTTCTTTTCCTTCGATAGGGACATTACTCGCTGTCGACTTGGGTTTCGTCTTCCCGAGGATCGAATGCCACGGAGGCAAGACATTGTCGATTGCGCTCCTTGAAGCCGAAGGATAGCCGGCCCCACGGCAGCGATGCGGTATATGAGGTGACCTCGTCGAGCGAGCGGCCTCGTGGCCTATCGGTAATGCTTAGACTCTCGTAGTGCGTACGCACATCGTCAATCTTGATGCAGCGACCGCCGGTATCGAGTACAAGGAAACCTTGATCCGGCCCTACGCGCCTAATTCGCAGATCGACGTTTTCGATCACGACGCCGTCTGGCAGCGTGACGGGATCGCTCTTGAAGATCTGGAATGCGTCGTTTCCGCCTTCCTCCGTCTCCGATAGGCGAACGGAAAGCAATCGCTCAACGTTGGCCTTCGAGAACGGAAGTGGGTGCGTTAGTGCATCGATGGCTTGCCAGAGGGTGGCTGGTGACGCGATCGTTGAATCCTGTCGGCCTTGTGCGACCGTAGGTCCGCATGCGGCCAACCAACAGGCCAAACCGAGGATCGGTAAAAATTTGCGCATCGTACGTGTTCGGCTCGATGAGTGTTGTCGTACCTACGGTGGCCAATGGCGGGCGTACCGCCCAGCCCCGTTCGCGTTCTGCCAAGCATGGTTTTCAGATCGGCACGCAATCAGTCACCCTCTTGGTCGGGCTCCTTGTCCGGATAGGACGGATAAGCGCTCGATATTTTTCCTTTAATGACAAGAATGCGTGAGCGATAGGCGTTCAATAGGCAAGAAGCACTCGCGCATCCGTTTCTGACATTCCTAACCCAATTTATTTGGTCCATCCTAACCGGATCTTGATATGATATCTCCTTCGAATTAACGATCTGCATGGCCACAAACCCGCGATTTACTGCAGCATCAAGTTCAATCAGGTCATGATTACTGCAAATGATATGCTCGACGCTCGTTCTGGCCTTATCGCAATCGAAGCTATTTTCCGCATTTGCGAGATCATTGGCCTGACGTTGGAACACATAAAACCAAGACCCACTCACGACCAAAAATTCGTCATCAGATCCATAAATCATGGCCTCCCGCAACCCCGAACATAGAGGAACATTGGGCTCTCCAAGCAGATACGTTTCGCGCAGCACCTTATAGTTTCGATGAAACTTGTCCAGAATAAAACGCCCAAAATCATCTGACGAACGGAAAGCATGCGCAAGCATCGGATCGAAATAAAACTTCATCCTCCTTTCAACCTGGACGCTACATCTACCGCCAGCATAGTGAAAGTTGAACACATTTCCATCAAACGTCAGCACCGCCGAGGTAACCGGATTGACAGGAAATGGCAGGACGTGAGCCTCCGATGATTTTTCGTATTGAGCGGCGCCCGTCATCAAAAATTTGTGCTGCGCATATACAGGCGCCGAAATCGCCACACTCAACATAAATATAATAATTAATTCAATTAATCTTTTCATCATTTCACTTTTAGATCAATACCCATGACCGCCGACGTAGATCGTCACCCCTGAACAATTCGTTTTGGTCGGCACTCACGCAAAAAGGCAGTAATAGCGGAAAAAGCTACCGGTCGGATCGCTTGTTAAGTTTCCATGCAGCCACGAAAAAAATTCGCCAATCGTTTCGTCTTCCGACCAATTGTCGACGATGTCGATCGTCCGTGTGTAGGTCACTGCGTATGCGGGCACGCCCTCGATGCATAGCACGAACCGCGTTCGTCCATCCGGCAACGGCGACAATGCGGACGATGCCCCGGATCTCGTGAGCGGCCACTGTGCGCCGTTCATGAAGGCTACGGGTCCTGTTTCCGTTGCGAACACGCCATAGTAGTGCGAGCCCTGCTCGGTGAAGAACCCTCGATCGAGAGCAACCCCCGCTTTACCCGCGAAAACCCCGCTCACACCGTGATCCGTCGAGTACTCCATGACATCGCTCGCGCGATCGAAGTGTCTCAGCAACAGCAACGCCATCGATTGCCCTCCTGGTTGACCGGCACATCCCGTCAGGCGTTCCAACGCTTAACAAGCTCGCCCCGACGCTGGCTATCCATTAGCAGCGCATAGACATACGCAAGAGGATCTTCGTCTTCATCCCTCTCCGGTGCAAATTTGTTGTATGTCGGATCCCAAGCCCACCACGCCTCATACTCGACAGAATAATCTCCGATAGAAAACGTCGTAGATTTTTTGGAGAAATCATGCGTGTAATTTACCGGAACCGAGCCATCAAGCGGCCATCTTCGCACGCCCAGTTGGAGCATGAGCGTGCCACCCTCAGCATATAGACAGAATATTGTGCCCTCCACTCGGAGGGCGCACCCCCTGAGCGGCACCACCTCCCCGTCAACAGAACGGAGCGTACCTGTCGTTTTATCCAGAACAAGCCGCGGCCTACCCGGCAGGTCTCTCAAAAGAATATGTCGCTCGATCATCGCATGACGCCCCTCCTGCAAGCTAATCGGTGGTCAGAGTCCGTGGCGACTTTGCGTCACGGAAAACGCATCAATGCTTCTCTCAACCGTTTAATCAATATCGGATCGCCAACACAATCCAGCGGTCTAATATGATCGAGAACCGGAAGCTTGTGGTCGAGCCACGCAAACGCACCACTGCCGATCACTTCATATATCACGCAAGCCAAGCCCAGATCTTCGTAGAGCACCCTTGAAAGGCTCAGGACCGTAGGAACCTCCCTATGCTTCCTGAGGCCAAGTTCTTCGAGTGCGGCCCAACTCTCATCGCCTGAATAATGGTTTTCTAATGCGAGCATATGATCGTTCTGCGTCATATCCGGGGATTCAGCCGTCTTTCTCGCGAAGCGCGTCAGTCACCGCGGTGGCGTCCGCCAGCCGGCTTTCTCGCGAACACATATAGAAAAATCGCAGCATGCTCGCGCCACCGCCCAAGCCAAGGGTGCGCGACGACCATCTCCGCGGTCGGCCGCGGCTCGACTATCCGCTCGATAACGAAGCCCGCCTCGACGAGCCCATTTACATAGGTTTCGAGACGGCGCGGAAAGCGCGGAATGTCGAAGTGCTGCGCGCGTCCCGCGGCGGCATCCTTTGCGAAACGTCGCGACTCGACGAAAGGATCTTCATCGAAATACCGGCTCACGACGAGTTCCGATTCCTCGTCTTGCTCGTTCTTCAGCCATCGAATACCCGGCGTGACGAAACACGGGTGCAGCACACTGAAGGCGAACAGCGAACCGGGCTTGAGGAGTCGAAACGCTTCGCGTGCGGCAGCCGAAAAATCCGCACTATCCATTAGCGCCATCGTAGAGACGGCCCCATCGAAGCGCTCGCTCGGAAAAAGCGTACATGCCCCGTAGGATGCAACCCGATAGTCGATTCCGAGCGGCTCGCGCGCTTCTTCACCCCGAGCCAATTCGATCATTCTCGAGGAGAGATCGATGCCCGTGACGCGCGCGCCGCGACGCGCGATAAGCCGTGTCGTCGCCCCCTCGCCGCACCCAAGATCGATCACCTCGCACCCGACCAAATCCGGCAACTCGGCGAGAAAACTCGGATCGTTGAAGACCGTTCGATAAAGATCGACGCCGGAGCGCACGCGCTCCGCCCAGAGCGACGCGTTTCGATCCCACGCATCCCGCACTTGCCCTTCATCGATCGACATCGCTAGGTCAAGCTCCGGTTATGCCACGCCGACACCGCATGCCGTTCAACTCGCCTCGTCCGGCTTCACCCCCAGCAACTCGCGAATATGCGCCAGCGACCCGTCATCTTTCACCACGGCGCTCAGCCACTCGTGCAGCGGCATATCGGCCCATTCCGCCGCTTTATCGGCAAGATACGCAGCCGGACTATGCGGCTCGGTCGTGCGCAGAAATCGCGCGACGGCGCGCAGTTGCGCCACCGCGTCGGCACGGCTTTGAATCGCGCCCACGGGGCGCACCACGTTAAGCGCAGCAGTGTTGTTGGCCATCGAAGTCTCGAGAGTGGGAGCCGTCTTGAAGCTAGGTTCGGCGCGCCCGCTCGGGCCCGCATCGGGTTGCGGCGGCGCGGGCGTCGGGTCCAGCTTCGCCCCGACATCGCGCGCAAAGCGTTCGGCGAGCCCGTACACCACCTCGTACGCCTCCTTCGCCTGCCGAAAACTCGGCGCGGCATTTCCCGCACGCGCATCGAGCGCCTGCTCCAGCGCGATCATCGACGCCTGGAATGCCTTGAGATCCGTAATCAACGTCTTGTAGAACGCAGGCGGCGTCCCGCGCTTGGCCGCCTCGATCTGCTCGAGCGACGGCTTGCCGCGCGCGATCTCGTCGGCTCGCTCGGGATCGCGTCGCATCGCTTGCGCGACACTGCCCGCCACCTCCCAATCGAGGCCGCTGAATTCCCCCGACGACGATTGCGTGAGCGGCACCTCGCGCAGCAACTGCGACGTGCGGCCCACGAGCCAGCTCACATTGCCGAGGCGATATTCGGTGTCGTCCCCTTCGGGCAACGGGTGCACGGTATCCCAATAGCGCTCGGCAAGCCCCGCCAGCAGCGTGTACCCCTGCGAGAGGCCCCCCACGCCCTGCTTCATCGCCAACGCTTCGGTCAGCCAAGCAGCCAAGCGCAAATCCTTAGTTTGCGTCTTCAGCAACAGCGTGCAGCGTTCGATCACGAAGCCCCTATCGGCTTCCTTGATTTCAGTCACCCACTCGCCCTGATCGAGCGAAGGGTCGTCGAATTTCCGAGCGTGTTGGATCGCGTCGAAATCGGTCGAGAACAGCAGGTCTTCGCCGCACGGGGAAGCCCCCTCGAGCGGTGCGATGAGCGGTGCGAGATCGATGGGCATATCAACTTACCTTGTATTCGAATTCGCCCGATTCGAGCGCGCGCACAGCGATGTGCTCGATGCGCTCGCCCTGGGCGATGCGGCCGAGCACGTGCTGCGCGAGTTCGGGCAATAGCGTGCCGTTGAGAATATGGTCGACGTTGCGGGCGCCCGAATCGACTTCCGTGCAGCGCGCGAGCACCGCGTCGACGAGCGATTCGTCCCACGTGAAGGCAGCGCGGTGATTCTCGGCCACGCGCGCGCGAATCCGTTCGAGCTTCAGTTCGATGATCTGAACGAGGACGTCGTCGGAAATCGGGTAGTACGGCACCACTTTGACGCGTCCGAGAAACGCGGGCTTGAACGCTTTGTACAACTGCGGGCGCAGCAGCTCGGCCAAGGCATCGGCGTCGGGCAGCGCCTGCGCTTCCTGGTTCAAGCACGCCTGCATCACGGCAGACGAACCCACGTTCGATGTGAGGATGATCAGCGCATGGCGGAAATCGATCTCGCGGCCTTCCGCGTCGTCGAGCGTGCCTTTGTCGAACACTTGGAAGAACATTTCCAAGACGTCGGGGTGCGCTTTTTCGATTTCGTCGAGCAGTACCACCGAATACGGATTGCGACGCACGGCTTCGGTCAGCACGCCGCCTTCGCCGTAACCGACGTATCCCGGCGGCGAGCCCTTCAGGCCCGACACGCTGTGTGCTTCCTGATACTCGCTCATGTTGATCGTCACGAGCTTGCGTTCGCCGCCGTAAAGGATATCCGCCAGCGCGAGCGCCGTTTCGGTCTTGCCGACGCCGGACGGCCCGACGAACAGGAACACGCCGCGCGGCTTATTCGGATCCTCTAGATTCGCGCTGGCCGTGCGCACGCGTTGCGCGATGGCATCGAGCGCATGGTCCTGACCGATCACGCGCTCGGCGAGCAGATCCTTCAAGCCCAGCACGGTGCCGATCTCGTCTTTGACCATGCGGCCGAGCGGAATACCCGTCCACGCGGCTACGATCGCGGCAACAACATGCCCATCCACCTGCAGCGGCACCATGGGGCTCGGCTGTTGCAGCGCTTCAAGCTTCGAAGTGAGCTGCACCAATTCCTCTCGCGCCGCAGCTTGCGCATCGACGCTCGCCGTCTGCGCATCGGCCGAAGCTTTCGCTTCGGCAAGCTCGTTGCGCAAAGCGCCGATC
>NZ_JBQCIV010000127.1:0-62295 GCF_051953405.1 Trinickia sp.
ATATATGTTAGGGCTCCTAAAAAAATGTCTAAGCGTGCGCAACGCCGGTGTCCTGGCGCTCATTGGCGCGGTGGCGGCCGTCATTTGGTTCAAGGCGCCGCATCTGGGGTTCGACGAGCAACGACCGTTCGCGGCTGTTTCGGCGCGCCTTGGGTTGATCGGCGTCTGGGTGTTCGCGGTGCTGCTCTGGCTGGCGATCAGGCGGCTTATCCCGGTGTTGCGCGATATTCGCATCGTGCGGCATACCGGCGACGAAGAGAAGGGTGGCGCCGACGACCGTGCGCGCGAACAGAGCGCGGCGCCCGAGTCCGCGTCCCCGTACCCGTCCGCGTCCGCGTCCGCCAGCCGGCTGCGCAATCGCGTGAACGGTCTCGTCGCGGCGGCGCTGCGCTGGACGCGATCGGGCGGGCCCGCGTGGCGCTTCGGGCGGCATAGCGTTCACCGGCTTCCGTGGTATCTCGTCATCGGCGAGCCGGGCGCGGGGAAATCGACGATGCTGCGCGTGTTGTGCCGACGCTACGACGACAGCGAGTCGAGTGCGGGCGAAGGATCCGACGAGGCGTCCGTCGTCGGATGGTTCGGAAAGGAAGCGGTACTGTTCGAGGCGCCGGTGGGCGAGCCGGTGCACGAAGACAAATGGCGGGCGCTGATCCACCGCATGCGATGCGTGCGGCGTCGTTGTGCCGCCAACGGGATCGTCGTCGCCGTGGCGGCACGGCGGCTCATGGAGCGCGATGAAGCGTGGCTCGCCCGGCACGGCGAAGCGCTGCGCGATTGCATCGACGAATCGTATCGGCTCTGGAAGCGGCGCGTTCCTGTCTATGTCGTCGTCACGCAATGCGACCGATTGACGGGCTTCGACACGTTTCTCGCCGGATCGACCGACGCGGTCTGCGCGGGGCCGCTCGGTGCAGTCGTTCCGCTCGAGCGCGGGACGCGCGAGGACACGTGGAGCACGCATTTGACCCACGCGTTCGACACGTTGGCCCGCGAAGCGCAAGCGCAAGTGATCGCGCGCATGCCGGTGCGCTCGGACGCGTGGCGGGCCGCGAGGACGTTTCGGTTTCCCGGCGTGTTGATGCAATTGACGGCTCCGCTGGGGCGCCTATTGAACGACGCGTTCATTGCATCGCCCGAGCGATCGGAGACCCCGTTGCTGCGTAGCATGCATTTTTCCGCCGTGACGGGCAAAGCGTCCTCGGTCGAGCCGCACGCGCCGGGCTCACCGCTTTCGCAAGCATCCGGCGGCGAGCGCGGTTGCTTCGTCGAGGGATTTTTTCGGGAAGTGGTGTTTCGGGAGCGCGGTCTCGCTCGCTCGCGCGATGCGCTGCCGCATCGGCGCGTCGTCCTCGCTCGCCTGGGCGCCGCAGCGTGCGCGATGCTGGTGGCGTGCGCGGCAGTCGGCCTCGTGACAGCTTACCGGCGTGGCAGCGCCGCCGTCGCCGCCACGGGGCCCGCAGCCGTTGCACTCGTGCGCGAGGCGCGATCCGGTGTCGACCTGCGCTCGCCGCGCGCGATGCTCGCGTTGCTCGATCGCGTGCATGGCTTGCCTTGCGGGCGTGCTTGGCAAGAACCGGGCGGGTCCTGGTTGGTCGGGCTCGAACTGGTCCGTGAGGTGCACCTGGAGGCCGCCTGCCGGGCGACCTATCGGGAGATACTGCGCGAAACGGTGCAGCCGTACGTGGTTGCGCGCATGACGCAATCGTTGCGCGATGCGAACGCGTCGCCATCGACGCAATACGAGACGCTGCGTGCCTATTCGATGCTCGGCGAGCGGGCGCATTACGACGAGGCGACCGTTCTGGCGTGGATCGCCGGCGACGCGTCCCAAGCGGGCCTGTCTTCATCCGAAAAGGCGGCGTGGCTCGCGCATTGCGCCGCATGGGCCGATCCCACGTCGTTCCTAGCGGATATTGCGCTCGACCCGAAGCTGATCGCCGACGTGCGCGGCCGGCTGAGCGAACAACCGGGTGCGCAGCGCGTGTTCGACTCGGTGATGGCACAACTGAGGGCGTCCACGCCCGAACCGCTTTCGGTCGCCGATATGGCAGGACCCACGGCGGCGCTGGCGTTTTACCGCAAGAGCGGGGCACGGCTTAGCGACGGCGTGCCGGGGGCGTATACCCTGGCAGGCTTGCGCCGTTACGTGGTGCTACGCGATGCCGCGCTCGCCCAAGCGCAACGCGAAGACTGGGTTCTCGGTCGGACGCAGGCCAACACAGGCACACCACGCGCGTTAGCCGACGACGTCGACCGTCTCTATTTCAGCGGCTACGTGCAGGCGTGGGACGCCCTGATCGAGGACGTCGCGTTACGGCCGCTGCCTCGCGCGGACGATGGCGCGGCGCTCGTCGCGTTGCTGGCTGGCCAGGAGTCGCCGCTGCGCGCGTTTTTGTTGCGAGCGGCCAAGGAGACGACCCTGTCGAGTGCGGATGGCGCGGCCACGCCGGCTCGCGGTACGTCGGACACCTTCGCGATCATGGGGCGCACAGTCCGCAAGTGGTTCGACACACGCAGCGGGACCCCCTCGGCGAACGTTTCGATCCGCCCGGAGACGGCGGCGTTCGTCGATCGACATTTCGATGCCTTGCATCGTCTAGTTCGAAGCGAAGGCGGGGGCGGAGCAAGCGCGCTCGATCGGGTCCAAGCGCAACTGAAGGAAGTGGCCGTGTATTTGCGGGCGGCCGGTGTGGCGCATGCGAGCGGCTTGCCGGCGCCGCCCGACGACGCCCTCCAACAGCTCGCCCAGCATGCGGCCGTCATGCCGCCGCCGCTCGACGACATGCTCGGCTCGCTGGCCGAGGAAGGCACGACGACAGCGCAGTCCGCACAGCGCGCACGCATCGACGAGCGGTGGCGTGCCGAAGTGGACGGATTCTGTCATGCCGCGATCGATGGGCGCTATCCGATCGTCCCGACCGGCGTCGACGACGTGACGCCCGCCGATTTCACGCGGCTGTTCGCATCGGGAGGCCTGTTCGACACGTTCTTTCAGACGTATCTGAAGCCGTACGTCGACACCGCCGCGGTACCGTGGGTTTGGCGCCCGGGCGTTGCCCCGCCGGGGATGTCGATTGCCGCGCTGCGCCAATTCGAGCGGGCAGCGAGCATTCGCGAGGCGTTCTTCGGCGGGGACGGCAAGACGATGCACGTGCGTTTCGCGCTGACCCCGCGCACCATGGATGCGGCCTTGACGCGCTTCGTCTTGACCGCGGGCGGGCAAACGCTCGATTACGCCCACGATCCGGCGCGCGCGACGCCGTTCGACTGGCCCGATCGCACGGGGGACGCGGTGGCCCGGATCGATTATTCGCCTGCGAGTGCGGACGGTCGCCACGGGTTCGAGGCACACGGCGCGTGGTCGCTGTTTCGTCTGCTCGACGACGGCCGGCTGAGCGCGCTCGCGGCCGACCGCTTCGTCTTAACCTACAGTCTCGGCGGACAAAGCGTCGCTCTCGATCTGGCCGCATCTAGCGTGGCGAATCCGTTTTCGCTGCCCGCCTTGCATGCGTTTCGCTGCCCTGCGGGTTTTTAATGTCGGCTCGACGTCGTGCAAACATCGAAAAAAGCGTCGTAAAAGCGGTTCGCACGGGCGTATAAGGAACCATTGCCGAGCCGTTCGTTACTCAACCCACTCTTTCGTTTTCGGCTGGGGTGTATGAAGGGTCTTTCGCAGGCGGCGGTATCCACGCCGGTGCGGCGGCTGCGTGAAGCGTGGAGCAGCCGCCCCATGCGCTGGATTGCCCGAATCGGCGCGCGCGGCGACGCGGTTGCGGCAATCTTGATCGCTCTCGTCATGGCGATGATGATCTTGCCGCTGCCCACCTTCGTTATCGATGCGCTGATCGCCTTCAATATCGGCGCGGCCGTGCTGTTGATCGCTCTTGCGCTCTATCTGCCGAGTGCCGTTTCGTTTTCGAGCTTTCCCGTCGTGCTGCTGCTCACGACGCTGTTTCGTCTCGGCATCGAAGTCGGCACGAGCCGCTCCATTTTGCTGCATGCCGATGCCGGCGGTATCGTCGACACCTTCGGCCGCTTCGTTGCAGGCGACGATCTTGCGGTCGGCTTGATCGTGTTTTCGATCATCGCCATCGTCCAGTTTCTCGTGGTGACGAAAGGCGCCGAGCGCGTGGCGGAGGTGGCCGCGCGCTTCACGCTCGACGCCATTCCAGGGCGCCAAATGGCGATCGATGCCGACCTGCGCGCGGGCTTCACGCGTCCCGAAACGGCGCAAACCCTGCGCGAAGCGCTGGCCCGGGAGAGCCGGATGCATGGCGCGATGGACGGGGCGATGCGCTTCGTCAAAGGCGATGCGATCGCGGGCCTGGCGATCGTGGCGGTCAACCTGATCGCCGGTATCGGCATCGGCATGGCCGGGCGCGGGCTCTCGTTCGACGAGGCGCTGCAGCGCTATTCGATCCTGACGATCGGCAATGCGCTGATTGCGCAGATCCCGGCGCTGCTGATCGCGATTGCGGCGGCCGTGCTGATCACGCGAGGCGGCGACGATTCGAGCGCATCGGGTGCCTCGGGCGCGACGGTGGGCGGGCAAATTGCTCGTCAGTTGATTGCCGCGCCGGCGGCTTGGTTGATGGCGGCCGTCGTGATGCTCGTGTTCGCGACGGTGCCCGGCATGCCGTGGCCCGTTTTCGCATTGCTGTCCGCTGCGATGTTCGCGATCGGCTTGGCGGGGCGGCGGCGCGACGCACAAGCGAGCGCCCCCGCACCATCGCCGGCAACGCCACGCGATCGCGGCGTCGTGCCCGACGATATCGACGTGCGCCAAATCGTTCCGATCCGGCCGATCGTCGTTTCGGTGTCGTCACGTCCGCACGATGCGCCGGCGGCGCTCGCCGCCGAACGCGAAGCGGCACTGCTACGCGCGATCCGGCGCGTACGAAACGAGATCGTGTTGCGCTACGGCATGACCGTGCCCGTCATCGACGTGGATCGCGTTGAGCGGCTCGACGCCGATCGGTACGAGGTGGCAATACACGAAGTCGTGGTGGCGTCGGGGGATTTTCAATGGGATCGCATCTGCGTGCCGTTCGGCGAAGACATGGAAGCCGTCCTGCGCAAGCACGGTGTGACGCAATCGTTTCCGTTGATCGACGGTGCTGTCTGGATCGAGCCGTCCCTGGTGCCGCGGATGGACGGCGAGGATCGTCACGCGCTGGATGCCATAGGCTATTTTTCGGCGCTGTTGCGGCGGTTGCTGCATCGGCATGCAGCCCGGTTCGTCGGGATACACGAGGCCCAATTGGTATTCAATTGGCTGCAGCGCGAGCTGCCGGCCACGGCGAAAGAGCTGGCGCAAGCGCTGACGCTGTCGCGCTTCGCGGAAGTCATGAAGTTGCTGATTGTCGAGCGGGTCTCGTTGCGCAACGTCAGAGAGCTTGCCGAGGCGCTCGTGGTTTGGGCGCCGCGCGAAAAAGACACGGCGGTGCTGGCCGAACACGTGCGTATGGCCTTGGGGGCGCAAATTTGCGACGAGTTTTCCCATGGCGGTGTGCTCCATGCGTGCCTGATCGAGCGCGCGCTGGAAACGCATCTGACCGACGCGCTTCAGCCGACGCCGCTAGGCCCGGTGCTAACGATCGACCATGACCTCGCGCAAGCGCTGATCGCGCAAATCCGCGCGCTGGCCGCGACGAGGCCGGGGGTGCTCGCCTCGGCGGTCGTGTTGACGACGCAGGCGTTGCGCCGCCCATTGCGCCAATGGCTCGCGGACGAATTGTTCGAGACGCACGTCCTCTCGTATGCCGAGGTTGGACCGACGCAGCGCGTGCAGGTCCTCGGTAGCCTATCGATGGACACCGCCGCGCATTCGGCGCCGTAGCGCCGCGAGGCCGAGCGCCCCATCGTGCGCCGGCCGAAACGGTGCGGCTCATGACGAATCGAAGGCGACGTCGTCGATTTCGATCGGTAGGTTGGGGCGCTCGGCGAGCGCTTCGATCTCTTCGACGATGCGGTAGACGATGGCGACCGCGCGGTAGGAATCGGCCGGAATCCCGGCCTGCAATTCGCCGTGGCGGTAGAGGTGGCGTGCAAGCCTTCGGAAGCGAAAGACCACAACCCGGTCGAGCAATGCATCGTTCGTCATCCGCATCGCTTCGTCGTCTATGGCTTTGGCGACGACGAGCGGAGGCGCGGAGTCGTCGGCGTCGAAATCCAGTAGGACCGCGATATGTTCCGGGTTCGTGATGAGCGCGCGCCTTTTGCCGGCGCGGCCGACGGGCGGTACGGCGAACAGGGCTTCGGCGAATGAAGCGCGCTGACGGGCCCGCATCGTCTGGTCGCCCGTCGTTTGCTTCAGTTCGTCCTTGAGTTCGCGGTGGCTCATGCGCAGCGCGCGGCGATGCCGACGTCGCGCGATCGCAATCGACAATACGGCCGGAACGAACAGTGCCGCCAACAGCGCGCGCACGAAGCCATGCAGGCTGGCGATGCCCACGCGCAGATCGAACGAGAGCGATTGCCACTCGACGAGGGCATCGACGAGCGGGAGCCGCTCCAGCAAGAGGCAATAGGCGACCGTAGCGACGATCGCCGCGCTTGTCAGGGCCAGGACCACGGCCGTGAGATTCTTGGCGCCGAAGAGCGTCCTCAAGTGCCGGACAGCATTTAGGCGTTTGAACGACGGTTCGATCGCCTTGGGCGAGACGGACAATCCGCCGCAAGCCCATGCGCTGAACGTTGCGGCGATGACGGCGATGATCGCGAACGTGCCGACTAGCACGGCGAGAGACACGATCCACGACGGAAGCAGGCGTAGACACGCGTCGATGCGATGGGCGTGCGCCAAGTATGCGATGGTTTGCGCTTGTAGCGCGAGCCACCGGTCGATGCCCATATCGACAAGCGCAAATGCGGCCTCCGTCGCCAGCACGGCGGCGACGAAGCCGGCAAAGACGTCGCTGCGCGCGACATCGCCTTGCGCGCGGGCGTCGCGCAGGCGCTTGGCGGTCGGCGCCAGCGGCTTATCGCTCATCGTATCGGATCGGGCGGCGCCGCAAGCTCGGGCGAAGCATCGGTAGGGGGAGGGCGGCGGGGCAGATCGGCCGCCGCGGCCTCTCGCAGCGTGCG
The DNA here is from genome assembly GCF_051953405.1 of Trinickia sp. GTDB lineage: Bacteria > Pseudomonadota > Gammaproteobacteria > Burkholderiales > Burkholderiaceae > Trinickia. The sequence continues at coordinate 7,087 of NZ_JBQCIV010000127.1, forward strand.
GCCCACTTCCGCGCTGTGCTGGGCCACGAGGTCACCGCCTGCCGCCAGCAGGCGGGGCAGCGTCAGCGCGACGAGTAGTGTCAGAAGCACGCTCTTGAACGGTAATGCGGCCACGTACGCCGGAAACTTGGGATTGACGCGAGAGAGCAACGCGAAGCCGGCCTCGATGGCAGCGAGGGCTAGGAGGTAAGGCGCGGCGAGTGTCAGCGCGAATCGCGCGGTGGCGCCGAGCAGCGTCCCGAAGGGCGCCCAGGCGTGCGGTCCGAGCGGGGGGAGGGGGGCCAGCACTGGCCACAAGGCGTGGCTTGCCGCGACGATGTCGAAGAGCGCATACAAGGCGCCGCTATGAATGAGGAAAACCATCAACGCTTGCTGTAGCACGATGGCGAGAACCGACGTCTCCACCGACATCGCCGGGTCAAGCGCTTGAGGATTGCCGCCGCGCTGATAGTCGAGATACGTGCCGGCCGCTTCTAGCGCCCAGAACGGCACGGCGATGAGGCCGGCGAGGACGGTGCCCAGTATGGCTTCCTTGGCGCCGAGGGCTAACCATTGGCCGAGCGCGAGCGGTGTGTGCGCGAATGCCGCTGCTACGCCGGGCGCGGTGGGCAAGGCAAGCGCGAGCGTCACGACGGCCCGCGCGATGCCCCTCAACGCCTGGCCCGCGAAGATCGGCACGAGCAGGATCGTGGGAAGCCAGCGCATGCCGCACAGTGCCAATGCGGCCGCGAACGGCAGGGCGGATTCGAGCGGATCGGTCACGGCGGCCGTTTATGTGCGAGGCACGCTCGCGAGTTCGAACGCGTGATGGATGACACGCATCAGTTCCGCGCCGATCGACTGCGCGGTGAGTGCAATCGCGGCGCCGACCACCACGAGCTTGACGGCGAACGGCAGCGTTTGATCCTGAATTTGAAAGACGGACAGGACAAGCGAGATCGCAATGGCTGCACAGGCCGCGGCGAGCGAGAGTACGACCGACACTTTGAAGGCGAAGAGCAGTGCGTGCTGAAGCAAGACCAAGGATTCGGGCATGGCGTCATCCCTGGTAGGACAAGACAAGCGCGTGCAGGAGCTTGCCCCAACCGTCTGCGAGCACGAACAGCAAGAGCTTGATCGGGAGCGCGACGATCATCGGCGGCACCATTTGCATGCCCATGGCGAGCAGGACGTTCGACACGAGGAGATCGACCGCGACGAACGGGATGAACAGCAGCAAGCCGATCTCGAACGCGGACTGCAACTCCGATACGACGAAGGCGGGCACGGCGATGCTCCAATCGTCGGCGCGCGCCGCGTCGTGTGCCGCTGCCGGCCACGTACGTTTCGCCATCTCGAGAAAACGGGCGCGCTCCTCGGCGCGGCCGTTGCGCATCACGAACTGCTTCAACGGTGCGACCACCGCGAGCGCGGTTTCGATTTGCGTTGCCCCCGGTGCGCCCCCAGGCGGCGCGTGCGCGACTTGACTGGCTTGCGCCATGCACGCCGACAGCGTGGGCGCCATGATGAACATCGTGCCGACGAGGGCAATCGCATTCAACGCGAGGGTCGTGGGCGCTTGCTGGACCCCGAGCGCATTGCGAACCAATACGAGGACGACCGACAGCTTCAGGTACGACGTGGTGGCGATGGCAACCAGCGGCAATAGCGACAGCAGGCCGAGCAGCGCGAGCAAGGCCAACGGATTTTGATCGAGGATCATGACGTGGGGCTCGGCGTGCGAGGGTGCGGCCAATGCATGATCTCGACGGCGAGCCGACCGTCCAGATCGACGAGTTCGCCGCTGCCGAGCGTCATTCCGTTCGCTTCGATCGTGACTTCGGGCGGCATGCCGCGCTTCAATTCGAGGAGCGAGCCTGGGCGCAATGCGGCTATATCGCCGACGGTTGCCCGTAAGGTACCGAGCGAAAACGACAGGCGCACCGGGATGTCGCCCTGATCGACTGTCGAGAGGGCGGTTGCCGGATTCGAGGGGCAGGCGGCGTCACTAGGGGAGTCAGGAATATGCGTCATGTTTTCGACTTCGAAACAGCGATGGGTGGCTAGCCAGCGCACGTGCAGCCCGCACGAGCCGACGCGCACGACGGCGCGGCCTGCGACGTCGAATGCGCTTTTGGCGATCAGAACGATGTCGCCGGGTGCAAGGCGGTCGCATTCGGCGAGCGGCACGCTCGATTCGCCGATGTCGCCGCCGATGGCGGCGTCGAGCGAACTGAGCCACGGCGGCAGGGATAGGGGGGGCGGCGTGGCGACCGGGTGCCACGGATCGCTGTCCAGCAGCGCGTGCAAGCCCGCAGCCGTCATGAGCCATCGCATCGTCAGGCGCATCGACGGCAAGCGCAACAGTAAGTTGACGGGGAACGTCGCTCCGCTATCCGGCGAGGGGGCCGCCGTTTCGCTCACGGTCGGTTCGCCGAGTGCGCTCTGCAAGGCGGGCGCGAGCGCGGCGAACCCGTATCGCGCGAGTGCGACGTGAGCGGGCGGCTTTCTCGGGTGCGTCAGATCGATGCCGGTGCACGCTAGCAGCAGCGCGGCATAGTCGTAGGCGATTGCGGGGCCGAAGCGCGTCGATAACGGCAGCCCTTGAGCGCCGCTGTCCACCGGGTGCATGTCCTCGCGGACGAGAAGGTCGGCCTCGCCAGCCCCCGTCAACGGGCAATGCGCGCGGTGGACCCGGGTGAGACGGTGCCTCGCTTTCGCGATGGCGTCGATGCGCCGCAGGCGAATCGCCCCGCTCGGAGTGCGCGTGCCGCGTCCTTCGTCGGGCGTCCTGTTATCCGGCATAGGCGACGTCGACCTTCGACGGATGGCGCAAAACGGATGTCAGGCGCCATTCGAGCTGTGCGCTGTGGGAAACCAGCCAGGCGTAGCTCGCGGCGCACTCGCATCGCAACCGAACGGCGATATGGCGCGGCCGATGCATCACGGTGAGATCGATACGGCCGAGGTCATGGAGCGTCAGCGTCGCCCGGTAGGTCGTGCCGGCCGGGACGTTGCCTCGCCGGATCGCCGTTTCAATGAGGATAGGCTCGACGCACGGGGATCGCCGAGGCTGACGCCACCCGTTGTTCGAACGGGCATCGCTCGTTGCCATCGGTTCGCCAGCCGTCCAATGCCATAGTGCGGGGGCGATTTGCAGGCGCGTTGGTGCGGGGGCGGAAAGGTTTCGATGAATCTCGATCATGCGTCACCCCCTTTGGCGATGCGCAGCCTGAACGAGAGCATTTTTTCGTGCTTTCGTGCCAGCCCGGCGTGTCGTTCTCGCGCCTGATCGAGCAGGCGACGCGCTCGAACGCTGTCTTGCTCGCACGTGCGAACGAGATCCATTTGGCGATCGGCAAGCGCTTGGCGTTGGCCCTGCGCCGCTCGCGCGTGGCGGATCTCGATACCGTTCGCCTCGCGTTGCCGCTCTTTGCAATGCCATTCGCGTTCGAACGCGATCGCCAGCGCTTGCAGCCGCGCCGCTTCGGTTTCGGCCTGTGCCTGCCGCGCGTTCGCATGCCGCAGGGCTTGCTTAGTTTGCGCGAGCGCATAGGCCGCACGTTTTCGGCGAGCGTCCGACACCGCCGCGAGTATCCGCCACGCGGGCGGCACGCTCGATGGTGGCGCTTCGTCGGCAATCGGTCTTGGCGATTCATTCGCCATGGACGGCGGCATGAAGTTGTTCAAGCGTGTTCTCCCAAGGTGCGGGTAAGCGAAGGTCTTGGCGCAATAGCGCCGTGAGCGGTGCATGGCGCGCCATGGCTTCGTCGGCTCCCGCGTCCTGGCCGGGCGCGTATTCGCCAAGCGAAACGAGCCATTCCAGTGCTTCGTGGCGGGCCAGCAGCGAGCGAGCGCGGTCGGCGTCTCGTCGATGCGAATCGTCGGCTACGACGGGCATGAGCCGGCTCAGGCTCGCGGTCACGTCGATCGCGGGGAAGTGGGCGCGCTCGGCGAGCTTGCGCGAAAGGACGATGTGTGCATCGAGCAATGATCTTGCCTCGTCGGCGATGGGGTCGGCATGTTCCGATTCGGTTAAGACCGTATAGACGGCCGTGATTGCCCCGTCGGCACGATTGCCTGCGCGTTCGATCAAGCGCGGCAATGCGGCGTAGACGGAAGGCGGGTACCCCAGCCGGCCCGGCGGCTCGTTCGACGCGAGCCCGATTTCGCGTTGCGCGCGCGCGAAGCGTGTCAATGAATCGACGAGCAGCAGGACATGCTTGCCGCCGTGGCACAAGCCCTCGGCGATCGCCGTCGCCGTGAATGCCGCGCGGGCTCGCTCCATGGGGGAGGCATCGGATGTCGCGCACACGACGACGGTGCGTTGCGCGAGGACGGGACCGAGTTCGCGGGCGAGAAACTCGTTCAATTCGCGCCCGCGCTCGCCGACCAGCGCGAGGACGATCGCGTCGGCATCGATCCCGCGCGCCAGCGCGCCGAGCAAGGTGGTCTTGCCGCACCCCGGACCGGCAAACAATCCGACGCGCTGCCCGCGCGCGAGGGTCAGCAGCGCATCGACCGCGCGCACACCTGTCGCGATGCGCCGATCGATGAGCGGCCGCGTGGTGGCGCAAGGTGCGGCCGCGAGTACCCGTACCGTCGTGAAGCCTGTATCGGATGCCGTCGCGCCTTCGCGCGTGGGGCGGCCGAAGCCATCGAGCCGTTCGCCCAGCAGGTGCGGGCCGACCCTTACGCTGTGCGGCACGCCGAGCGTACGTGCCAGCGCGTTCGCTCCGATGCCGTCGGTCGGGCCCAGCGGCGCGAGCCAAGCACGGTTCATCTCGAAACCGATCACCTCGGCAAGAACGGGAGGGGCGACTCGATCGCGCGGCGCCAGCTCGCACAGGTCGCCCACGGCGCAACGCGGCAGGCGCGCGACCACGAGCGTCGCGCTGACTTGCTCCACGCGCCCATAGCAGCGCACAGCTTGCGCGCAAACGAGGCGGTTGTTTGCGCGGCGTGTCCACTGCGCCAGCCGCAGGGAGAGATCGGCGCTCATGGGCGGATTCATGGCGTCGGGCGTACTGGCTACCATGTCGACTCCGCCGCATGCGGCCCGGCGAACACCGCGCGCCCCGGTTCGATCCGAACCAGCGTAAATGCGCCCAAGCGGCTGCCCGGCATGAGCACCTGATTGTCGCGGGTGACGACGAAGCCGTAAGGCCCTGTACTCGCGCTGCGTATCTCGAACGGCGGCGGGCGAACCGCTTGGCTGGGATAGACGGTGGCGCTCACCACGCGCACGGGGTTGATCGTCGTAGCGGGTGTGGGCGATGTTGCCGATGCGGACGATAAAGTCGATGCCTTCGACATGTTCGACACGTTCGATGCAGTCGATGCATCGGATACGGTCGTATCCGAAACGTCTGTGCGAACGGAGGGGCTCCTTAACACCCATCCGGTGGCGAGGCCGATCGCGCCGATGGCCGCGACGAAAGCGATGCATAGCGCCGGCTTGAACGGGGCGGGCCGCCTGCCGCGTCGCTCGCCATGAACGATGCCGGCTTGCGGTTGGCCGGCGGGCCAGGGCGAGCCCTCCTCATCGCAGCCGATCAAGACGGGGCCGGCGAACCAGCGAGCACCGGGGACGAGCGCAGTGCCGCCGGTTGCGCCGACATCGTCGAACGCCTTGCCGTCCGAACGGACCGAGGCGTACGTGCGGTATCGCCAGCCCGATTGCTCGGAAAGAAAGATGGCACAGGCGACACCGGGCATGCCGGGATCGAGCAGGACGATGTCGTTTTCCGCCGCGCTTCCCAAGCGGATCGCGTCGCCTTCGAGCGGCAACGCGGCTCCGCGATGCAGGCCGGTGAGGATACGGAGTTCGAGCATGGTGACGGGCTTGATGCGTCCTATAACGCTTTGGCGCTGAGGAAAATGGCACGTTGCTGTGCGCGCGCCGTTGCAACGGGGTAGCTGGCGATCAAACGCGGGGGCGCACCGCTTTCGACGGTGATCGCGGTGTCCAATTTCACGCTGCTGGTATTGGCCCACGGTTGCCCCGGCAGACCCGTGGGTTGTGCCATGAGCAAATCGACGTCCACGGCGATCGATGTCGCGGCCGCACGATCCGATGGCACGATCCGCGCGGCGAGGTCGAGGCGATCGCCCCGATTGCCGCTGCGGCCGTTGAGCGGCTCGGCGCCGGCCTGGTCCGATTCGCCGCCCGTGTGCACCGCCTCGCCGCCGATCGCAAGGGTCGTATGCGCGTTCATGCGGCCGACGAGCGTTTGGCGATTGAGCAGGCGAACGCGGTGCGCCGCGACCGCATCGTCGATGAGTTCGTCGAATGCCGAACGATGCGCCGTCCGCTCCCCGCGCGCGCTTTCGGTTGCCGCGTCGAGCGCTGTCACCGTGGCGATGTCGGCCTCGATCACGAGCACGTCCATGGCGACGAGCGAGGACGGTCGATCCAGCGCTTCGACGAGCGGCTGAATTCGACTTTGCCAGCGCCGGTCGGCCCATACGATGACGGCGTTCGTTCGCTCGTCGGCGACGATGTCGATCCGAGCCTCATCCCATGGCGAACCGTTCGGCGCACGCGAGCGAGGCGCGAGCGGCGAGCGCGTGGACGATGCGGCGGGCAATCCGATCCATTGGGCGAGCGGCGGCGTGGCGGCGGGCAACGGCGGAAAGTCGGCCTGCGCCGGCAGAACGAACGCGGGTTGTGCAGCCGGAACTTCACGCACGAGGAGTTGGCGCAAGAGCGCCGCGACACCGGGACGCGCGACAGCGTCGGTCCCGGCGGCCGACGGCGGGCTGTCCGTCGCTTGCGCGAATCGCAGCGGAAAGATCATCGGCCCAGGATCGGCCTGGCCGTCGCTCGACCGTGTATCGGCGGCAAGGAAGCGGCGCACGAGTGCACGATAGGCGCGTGGCCCGCCCACGAGCACGGCATCTTGGCCCGACAGTTCGCCCCAGCCGAAGCGCGGGTCGTAAAGCCCGACCGATTCGAGGGCCGCTCGGGCGCTGTCCGCACGGGCGCCGCCGAGCGCGATTCGCTCGACGGCGGCGTCGCGCGCGCCGCTCAGATACAGCGTGCGTTCGGCGATGAACCACGAAAAGTGGTGCGCTTGGGCGAGCTGCTCGAGAAAGGCGCGGCCGCTCGGTGCGCGTACCCACCCGTCGAGCTTGGCTGTTTGCCAAGCGCTCTCGGCGCCGGGATTCGTTTGCATGCCAAGGCCGTGATCGGCGGCGAATCGACCGAGGATCTCGACGACGGTTTGCTGGGTTGCCTCGGAGGCATACGGCGCCGCGAGGCTGGCGCCTGCATCCACGGCGCCAGAGGCGTTGCTCGGCAGCGCGATCGACGACAACGCGACCAGCAGCGACAGATTCAACCAGGCGCGCTCGAACATGCCGATCATCGAATTTCGTTGATGACCGTGCGCAACAGTCCGAACTTCATTTGAAGATCCGTGGTGGCGCTCCAATTGGCCAGCGATACGCCGCGTAGTGCATCCACATAGTCGCGCCACTCGGCGGGTTGGTCGGCGGACATCGTTTGCCGGATTCGTTCGGCATGCCGCAATGCATCGAGCAATTGGGTTTCGGAAGATTCGAGCTTCATGGCGGAAATTCGGATGGATCGACGATTGAACGAGGCCGGCGCGAGACGCGTTGCACGGACCGAGGCTGCGACCGGCGGTAGTCCCATCCGGGCGAAGCGGGCGAACAGGGCGAACAGGGCGAACAGGGCGAACCCGAAGCGCGAAATTCAAGGGCCGCCGAACCGTTCGAAGTACCTGTCCAGCCTCGAACGCAAGCGCGACAAGCGCGAACGAACGGTGCCGACGGGAATGCCGAGCGTGGCGGCGACGTCGACATAGCTGACGTTATCGATGAACAGCAGCTCGAGCATGCGCTGCTGTTCGGGCGGGAGCGTTTGTGCGAACTCGAGAAAGTGCGAGAACGTTTGCTTGACCGAGACGCATCGGTCGGGTGCCCGCGTATCGATGAGTTCGTTTTCGTGATCGTCGATCGGCTCGATCACGAAACGGTAATCGGACATCCGGTTGACGTGATTGCGCAGCACGTTCAGCGCGATCGCCGTCAACCAGGTTTTCGGCTGGGCCGTGCCCCGATACGACGCGCGGTTTTCCCAGGCGCCCAGGTAGGTGGATTGAAGAATGTCGGCCGCATCTTCCGCGCTGCGCACGCGCCGCGCGATGAAACGGTAGATGGCGCACGCATGGGCGCGGTACCAGTCGTCGAATTGGATGGACTGATCCACCGCGGCGGGCGGCGAGGCGGGATTCGAGAGCGTCGTGATCATCGTCGGATCGAGTGACTCTTGGCATGGCGATCCGCACATGATTCGCGTCCCGCTCGACGCTGGGGTATCGGAAGCGAAAAATCGGACGATGTAACCCCCGAGCCGCCTTCCTGCGCATACCGCACTGCACCGCCGGTAGGGGATGGAACCGTTCCGCGCCCGCCCGTTACTAAGCTCGCAATTCCGGCGTGCGGCGGATCGATCCCCGGAAGAGTCGCAGTTCGAACCTCAGCCAAGGAGCCGCAATCATGACCATAGCAGCCATAGTTCCCGCGATTAATGCGGTGGGTGCTCTCGCTACGCTCGCCACGTCCGTCGTCTCGGCCCTATCCGGGTCGTCCGACGCGAAGGCGGACGGTGCGGCGGGCTTACCGAGCAGCGTAGGTTCGAATCAGATGGACCGTATCCTGAAACGGCAGGAAGCGATGCAGTTGAAGGCGATGGAAATGCAGACCGAGGCCAACATCCAAAAGATGATGGTCGACACGGCCAACAGTATCGCGAGCGGTCATCTCGATTCCGGAGCGAAGGCGCAGAACGCCGGCATTAAGGCGGCACAGGGTATTCACTTTTAACGTGTCGGTATAGGGAGGCAGGTGCGGCGCGCCAGCGCCGCACCTCGAATCGAGAGGTCTTGAAACATGTTCGAAATATCGGAGGCCTTCGCCGCACGTGCGGCCGGCCAAAAGCACGTGGGGGAGTGGGCAGCCTACACCGGCGTCGCATTCGCGCTAGAGAAGCGCAAGCTCGACGCCGAGCAGGCACTCGGTTATATGGAGGGACACGCGAAGACGGAACTCATTAATGCGCTGCGCACGATCGGCCAGCAGTTGCGTCCATGAGCGGCCCGCTTGCAAGCACGGCCGCCGAGCACACGGCGGCACCATGGGCGGCGGCGCGCCAAGCAGGCGCGGCAAGCGTGGGCGATTCGTTCGCGGCGGCCCTGGCGGCCGTCGACGCCGGCCACGCGTTGTCTTTCGCTTCGCTGCCTCGCACCGCGGCGCCTGGGAGCGGGCCCGGATCGGCGCTCGGTGCGCTGGCGAGCCGCCTCGACGAAGTCGGGCGTTACCGTGTGCAGGCACAGACGCTGTCTGCCGAGTTGGCCGGCGCATGGGCTGCGGGCGTCGATGCGCCGACGTTGGCGGTGTCGATGCATCGCCAGGCGCGCGCGATGGCGTCTTACAACCTGTCCATCATGTGGGGCGCCAAGCTTGTCGGAGTAACGGCGGGCGCACTCCGGCAGTTGGTTGCGGCGGCGTGATCGCGTCGGCATGAAGGTCGAAGTCGGTGCAACGGCATGGCGTATCGCGAAGCTCGGCGTTTCGTCGATGGCTGCGGTTTTGGCGCTGTCTGCATGCGAGCGACGTGTCGAGCTTCAGTTGGCTCCCGATGCCAGGCAAGCGAGCGAGATCGAGGCGGCGCTTGCCGGCCGTGGGGTCCTCGTCGAACGCAAGCGCGAGAAGTCGGGCGTCATGCTGTCGGTCGCGGAGTCGGAGTTGCCGCGCGCCATGAGCGCGCTGCGCGAAGCGGGCTTGTTGCGCGCGGCGCGTCCGAGCGTCGACGAGGCGTTGGGCGAGCGGGGCATCGCACCTACGCCGCTCGAGGCGCGTGCGCGAATCACGCATGCGATCGAACGCGAACTCGAAGGCACGCTGATGGAGATCGATGGGGTAGTAGGCGCCCGCGTTTCGGTGGTGCCGCCGGAGCGTCCCGCGCCTGGGGCGCCGCTTGCGCCGGCATCGGCGTCGGTGCTCCTCAAGCATCGCGCCGACGTCGATCTGTCGTCGTTGGTGCCCGGCATCGCCCGTCTCGTCAAGAATGGCGTGCCGGGGCTCGCCGCGCAGGACGACCGGCATGTCGCCGTCATGCTGCTGGCCGAACCGCCGGTGCAGCCGCTACCGGTCGGCTCCGGGGCCACTCCACGTTCGTACGAGACGCTGAGAACGCTCCTGCTCGTGGGTGGTGCGGCCGCGGCCGGCTATTTCGCGGATCGAATACTGCGCCTATCGAGGCGCCGAAAACCGAGGGAAGAAGCGCATGGGGGAGCCGATGGCACAACGGCCGGCTGACGATATTCCCGCATTTTGGACCGAGCCATGGCGATGGGCGTCACGGGCGTGGCATGCCGAGTATGGGGCACCGCCGCGCGAGCTCGATCGATTTGCCGAGCGGCTGATCTACGGTGGTTGGGCGGATTGCTTTGGCTTGCGGCGGCGATGGCATCCGCCGGCCGACTCCCGATGGCTGACGGTGATCGGCGCTTCGCCGGCGGTCTTGCGAGATATGGCCTCGGTACTCGGGCATCTCGGATCGCTGCGAGCCGGCGTGTCGGTGCCGCACGCATGCCGTGCACCGATCGATCCATGGCTAGCCTTCGCGTTGAGGTACCGCGACGTCAATTGCCTGCGCGCGCAAACTCGATCTCAGGCGCAATGCGGCGAAACTTCATCGACGTATGCTTGCGGCGTATCTGTCTTGCGCGCCATGGCGCGCTCGGACTGGCCGCATGCCGATGCACGGTTCGCGATGCTGATGGCGGCGGATGGGCGTGCGCACGAGCAGGAGCCGCAGGCGTCACTGCGTGCGCCGACGCTGATCGTCGACCGGATCCACGTAGGCCGCTGTTTGTCGCTGTGCTGCGCCGTCGTGCGTCATGCGGCGGCGCAAGCCGCCTCCCGAGGTAGGCAATGAGCTTTACGGCACGGCGTATCTCAATGGACGAAGGCCCGCATGCGTTCGACGGTAAGCTCGTTTGGCGACGCGAAGAAGTCGCACGACTGCGCGATGCCGAGGCGATCGTCGATCGTGCGCGACGCACGGCCGTCTCCATCGTCAAAGCGGCGCGCGACACCGCGAAGCTGCGCAAACGACATTCGATCGCCGCATGGCGTGCGCGCCATGCGCAAATGGAACGCGAGTTCGCCGAACGCGCGATTGCACTCGATCAGGCGTATCGATCGACGCAAGCGTCGCTGACGGCTCAATTGGAGGCGACGCTCGATCGCGTACTTGCTGCGGCGCTGGCGCACGTCGGCGCACGGTTGCCGGCTGGGGAGCGGCTGCGCATCGTTTGCGAGCAATTGCGCGAGGCGGCGGGGCCGACGCCTGCGGCGCGGCTTCTCCTATGTCCCGCCGACGAAGCGATCTACCGCCGCAACGATATCGGTTCCCCTTGGCCGGCCGAAATCGACGAGACATTAGCGCCCGGATGCTGCCGGCTCGTGGGCGATGAGGGCGAATGGGTGCTCGCCTTCGACGCGCTCATGGCCTCGCTCGGGCCGATGCCTGCATCGGCTGCGCACGGCGTGAACGACGCGCGCGACGGCAACCGCGCGTCCGTCGCGGAAGTCGCGCCGGCGAATGCGAAAGCTTAGGCGTCGACCGGGTTCCGATATCGCGCCGCTTATCGCGTGCCGTACCCAGTATTCGAGATTTTTCTCAGCTGCCGATCCGCATGGCGTCCCTAGAATTTGATTCTGGTCGGTCGTGACTAGAATTCTCAATGAGCGACGAGGCAGCGGTCTCGCCCGGTTTGCCGCGAGCGTGTGCGTGGATCCCATCATCCATGAAGACGGCGTGCGCCGGACATGATCGGTCGCCGTGGCCGCGTCAGCCGACGCGGCTGCGCCGGAGCGCGTCGGCACCCGATAAAGGCATGGAAGCGTCGTGAATAAACCCTTGCAGATCTTACTGGCCGAAGACCACGGCATCGTCCGTCACGGCATTCGTTTAGCCGTCGAATCGGCGCACATCGCGCACGTCGTGGCCGAAGCGGCGAATTCGGACGAACTGATCGCCGCCGTCAAACAGCGAGACTACGATGCCATCGTGACCGACTTGTCGATGCCGGGCGCGCGCACGCGCGACGGCATTCCGCTCATCGTCCGCTTGCAACGCATGCGGCCGGAGGTGCCCATCATCGTCGTGACGGCGATGCGCAACGCCGCGATCCTGAACAAGTTGATCTCGAAAGGCGTTCAGGCCATCGTCGAAAAAAGCGGGGGCATCAACGAACTGCACAGTGCGCTCGTCGCGGCAGCGCAAGGGCGGACCTACGTGAGCCCCGGGGTAGAAGCGCTGTTGGCGCGCGTGAATCTGGTCGGCGCGCGCATCGGCAAGGAAGCGACGCTGACAGCGGCCGAAGTCGATGTCGTTCGGCTCTTCGCACACGAGAAACTGACGGCCGGCCAAATCGCTCGGCGGCTGAACCGCAGCGTCAAGACCGTCAGCGCGCACAAGATGCGGGCGCAGCGCAAGCTCGGACTATCGACGAGCCAGGAACTGTTCGAGTACTGGCAAGCGCATGATCGCTGTTCGTCGTGAGGGCCGCCTCTCGTGTCGGGCGTCTAGTCGCTTGCGCGGTCTTGGCGGCCGCGCTGTGCGCTTGCCCTAGCGAGGACCACAACGGCGCGCCGCCCACCCTGGCATGGCATTCCCGCGTCCCGCTCTCGCCTGCCGAGCAATCGTATCTCGCGTCGCTGCCGCCGTTGCGCGTGGGCGTCGATCCTAGATGGGCGCCCATCGCCTTTGTCGATGCGCAGGGGCGCGCCGACGGCATTTCGGCCGATTACCTCGGTTTCTTGAGAGACGCGCTGCATCTTCGCTTCGTGCTGGTGCCCACGAACTCCTGGGCCGATACCATACGGATGGCCAACGCCGGCCGTATCGATGTCGTCGTGGCGGCGTCGGCCTTCGACGGCCTGGCGCAAGGTTTTTCTTTGTCCACGCCGTATGTCCAGTACCCGCTCGTGATCGTGACGCGGGAGACCGCGCCGTTCATCGCGGGGCTCGACGATCTCGAAGGCGCCGAGGTGGCGCTCGTGGGCGATCTGCAAACGACCCGCGCGAGGCTCGAAGCCTTGCCGAAGGTGCATGCGGTTACCGTCGGTTCGGCCGAGGACGGGCTCAAGGCGGTCGCGCAAGGGCAGGCGTTCGCGTACGTCGGCAACCTCGGCGTGGTCGACCGGATCGTCCGGGAGCGCTATGCGGGCATCTTGCGCGTCGCGGCGCCGGCCGATCGCGTGCAGCAGTTGTCGTTCGCTCTCGCGCCACGGCTCGCCCCCTTGTTGCCGCTCGTCGATCGCGTGCTGGCGGCCGTTCCCGAAACGCAACGCGAGTACATTCAAAACAGCTGGTTGTCGACGCGCTTCACCTTCGGTGTCGCGCCGCGCACCTTATGGCTCGTGCTCGCACCCGTCGGTACGCTGACGCTGCTGTTTCTCGCTGTCCTGTGGCTCAACATGACGCGTTTGCGCGACGAGGTGCGTCAACGCCGCCGCACGGAGCGGGAACTGCTGTCGGAAACGCGCTTCAAGACACTGTTGATGGACACGATCCCTGTCCCCGTTTGCGTCAAGGATGGCCATGAGCGCGTGATGGCCGTCAATCCCGCCTACGAACAGGCTGTCGGCGTACGGGCTGCGGATCTCATCGGCAAGACGATTCCGCCCTCCGCTCGGGCGCGCGATATGAACGGGCACACACTCGCGCAGGTGACGCGCACGGTGATCGAAACCGGCCATCCGGCGCGGGGCGAGATCCGCTACCGCGGGCCCGACGCCGAGGTTCACGAAGCCGTCTATTGGGCGCGGCCCTGCACGATCGAACAAGACCGCCCCGCGGTCCTCTACGCGTTCGTCGACGTATCCGATTTGCGGCGCATGGAGCGCCGCGAACTCGCGCTGAAACGGCGCCTCGTCGAATTGACTCGAACGCTGCCGTCGGTTGTCTTTCAGTTGAGTTTGAAGCGCGAGCGGCGCCTCTCGTTCGAGTTGCTATTCGCCAACCAGCGCGCCGATGAACTCGTCCAAGCCCACTCCGGCAGCCCAGCCGATGCGTTCAGCCGTTTCGTGCGCGTGCTCGATCCGCGCCAACGGCTTCGGCTGACGCGCCTGTTCCTGCGTTCCGCCCAGTCGAAAGAGCCGGTGCGGACCGAGTTCGTGTTGCATCGAAATGAATTGCCGCCCGCGTGGTTTCACGTCGAAGCCGCGCCGCGGCCGAACGACGACGGCGGGACGCAATGGAGCGGCTATCTGCACGACGTGACCGAAGCGAAAGAGGCGCAGGCGGCACTCATGGTGGCCAAGCACGAAGCCGAGGAGCAAGCGCGCGCCCGCGAATTGTTGATTGCGACCGTTAGCCACGAGATTCGTCTACCCATGAGCGGCATCGCGGGTATCTTGCAACTGCTCGACCACGACGGCTTGCTGCCCGACGATCGGAACCTGGTGAGCATGGCGAGCAGTGCCGCCGAATCCTTGCTGCTGATCCTCAACGATATTTTGGACTTCGCGAAGAGCGAGCACGGCGAACTCGTGCTCGAGCACGCGTCGATGCGGCTCGAGGACATCGTGGGACATGCGGTGGCCCTCGTGGGCCCCGAAATCGAGCGCAAGGGGCTGACCCTGCGTACCGAACTTTCGGCGGCGGTGGCCTCGCATCATGTGGGCGACGCGCGCCGGCTCGGTCAAGTGTTGCTCAATGTGTTGGGCAACGCGGTGAAGTTCACGGACGAGGGCGCGGTTTCGCTGTTTGTCGACGTCGCCGAGGACGCGTTCGATCGGCAAGTGTTGGCGATACGGGTGATCGATACCGGTATCGGGATCGGCACGGACGATCAGGCGCGCTTGTTTTCGCCGTTCGCGCAGGCCCGCGGCACGGGCGCGAGCCGTTATGGCGGGACCGGATTGGGATTGGCGATCTGCAAGCGTTTGATCGAGCAAATGGGCGGCACGATCGCACTGGAAAGCAAGCTCGGAGACGGGACAACGATCACGATCGCGCTGAGCTTACCCATCGATCGAAACGCCATCGGGCCGCGCCCGAGCGAGGGGAGAACGGGCGTGGATCCCGCCGGGGCGGACGGGGCAGGCGCGGTCCAGACACCCCGGCTCTTACTGGTCGAGGATCGGCCGCTCAACCGCGAAGTCCTAAGGCGTCAACTGGCGCGGTTGCAGATCGTCGATTGCGACCTCGCGGACAATGGCGCCGACGCACTGAGCGCCTGCGACCGTAACGACTACGCCATGATCATCACCGATTGCGCGATGCCGGTCTTAGACGGCGCCGAACTCATCGCGCGCCTGCGCGAGCGCGAGCGGAACCGCGCGCATCGGACGGTGCTGATTGCGTTGACGGCCGATACGACGCCACGCCAGCGCGCAGCTTGTCTGGCAGCCGGCGCCGACGAGGTCCTGGTGAAGCCGTTGTCGCTCGATCGACTGCGCGCCTTGCTCGAGCGGTACGATGTGCGAACGATACCGGCAGGCGTGTCGGCACCGACCAACAGCACGCGCAGCCCTGTCGCGCAGCAGGACGCACTGTGGCCCCAACTGTGTCGCACGCTCGCCGCCGAGCGCGATACGTTGCTCGGCTTGTCGTTGGACGCGCAGCGCGAGCAGGCACGCGACGTCGCCCATTCGATTGCCGGGGCGGCGGCATGGTTCGGCCTCACGCAGGTGTGGAACGCGGCCACGCGGTTCGAACAGGCGCTCGAGGCGGGGGGAGCGCCGTCGGGCTCGCTGCTCGAGCTGAGGTCGGCGATCGAGTCTGCGATCGGCGAGCTGCGCCATCCTTGACCGATCCGTGGCGCGCGATCGGGGCGATCCAATCCGATCCTCAAACATTCTTTAGGAATCGAGCGCCATGCTGCAATAGTCGATGAACGCTCAAATCGTGAGATCGAATGGATTGCACGTATAGGAAAATCAATTAAATCGCTTTGCGCCGACTGTCGAGTCTTGAGTTCGACTAATGGCGTGTCCTATTATTCGATGGCATTGGCGGTTCGGTTTATCGATGTGCGGGTGCGCGTGACTGGATTCGATCGCCGATCGCACCTTGGCGCTTCTGTTGATCTTATTTGATATTTCTCGCTCGTTGCGATGACGGCTGCGACGGTTGGATGTCGTTTGCGCGTGTCGCAGGGAATTTGCGTGCATGATTTTCGAATCGTGCATGACAGATTGTCGATTATCGTTTTTCTCAAATTGAGAGAATAAAATGGCTGACGAACGCGATGTGAAGGTGGGGGATGATACGCCGGTGTTTAATCCGGCCGCGGGTGCCGAAATTCCCGTGACCGTGGCCAAGTTGATTACGGTCACGATTCCCGACAAGGCGACGAAGACGATCCAGTTAGTGCAAGCGCCGCCGAACAACGAACAGCCGGATCCTAACTTTAGGATAAACGGAGTGTCAGCTTCGCAAGTCACCCTCGATTCGAACGGTGTCGGGAAGTTCCGGGTGCGATATGCGTATCCGAGTGGGACGACCGCGCAGCCGGACGTCACCCGCACCGTTGCGACGAAATATAACAGTCTTGCAATCCCCGGCGGGGAGGTGGGCTACGACTATATCGTGCGCGATGCGTTCGTGACCGTCGAGCCGGGAACGCCCGATTTCGCCGTGCTCGGACCGGCGCCGCTCGCGGTCCAACTGCACATCGTCAACGGGGTCGGCGATGCCATCGGCGGGGCGACGGTCCGAGCGAGCTGCGACAGCGGCAACGCGCGCTTTCTAGACGCGACCGGAACCGATGTTACCCAAGTGGGGCAGATCAACGGGTCGGAGGTCTTCTACTACGATTACACGACGAGCAATGTGCTGAACACGCCGGGTTACGGCATCGCAAAGGCCGAGTTCACCGCACTGAATACAGGCATCTTCGACATCAAGATTCAGGTGAGCGGCTTCAACGAATCGCGCTTGTTTACGTTGGTCGTGACCGACGATCAAGTCGCCGGTGGGGGGCTGCCGCCGCCGCGTCTGTCGTTCTCGTCCACGCTCAATCTGGACGGTCCGGCCACGACGTTCGTGCGGCTCGCCTCGATCCCGGCTGGTGTGTCGCCCGATAAGAAGGTGGCGCTAGTCGTCAACGGCAATCCTGCCGCGCCGTTCGATTTGACGATGCAACAGTTCACGACGGTCGGCTACGAGCTGCCGAAACGATGGTTTATGCAAAAGACGATCGACGACTCCGAGCCGAACGGTAAGGCGTCGTTGTACTACATGGTTCAATCGCTCGACGACGACGCGACCTACACCCGTAGCAATCTCTTGAAGTTCAGCACCACCGGTACGGTCGTCAACAAGCCCGATCTGCAAGTGGGCAAGCGGACGTTGCCGATGCCGACCGTATCCGGCGTCATCGTCGTCAATTCGTCGGTGCTCGAATCCGGCACGTTGCCGGTCGAGATCGACTTCACGAATAGTGGGGTGTCGCCGGGGATCGACGGCTATCTCACGGTTTATGCGAATGGGTACAGCTCGAACGCGAGCACCGTGATCGACAACGTGCAAACCGTTCCTCAGTCGTTCAAGACACAGGCCGGAAAGATGGTGGTGAACGTCGATGCCACGTTGTTGTGGGGATTCACCACTTCGTCCACCGGCGTAGAGAGCAGGTTGATGATGGACTACTACCTGGTGAGCACGACGCTCGAGGAGAGATCCGAGGCGGGCAGCGATTTCGAAGATCCGCAGCAGCGCGAGTTAGGTAAGAAGTACTCGCTGTTCCTTGAAAAGGGATGGACCATTATGACGCCGGTTCATTCGATCTGACCGCCCTTCGTGGAGACGCCATGTTTCGCTCACTGACAGTGTTTGCGTTATCGGTCTGGTTGGCTTTGACCTCGTATAGCGTGCTTGCTTCGACTATGCCGTCGCAACGGTTGAGCAAGCCGGAGCAGTCGAATCTGGAGTACTTGGTGCGCAGTGTCGGGAGCCAAGGACGGGGGGCGGTCGACCTGTCGGACCCGAGGGCGAAAGCAGCGTACTTTGCTTTATTGGCGAGACATGGCATCACCGAAAAGACCCGGCCGTATCTGTTCGAAGGGTTCAAGGCGCTCGCGAGCGAGGACTATCGGAAAGCCGAGAAGCAGTGCGCTTTGCCGGAGACGGGCGAAGGCCCGCAGAACTTCCGCGACATCTTGGCCGCGACCGCCAACGCCGACTTCTCCGAAGTGAAGGCCGAGGCGCTCGATTCGCTTGTCATGGCAACGGCAAAGGGCCACCCTGCCGACACGCCTAACTTCGTGCTCGATACGTTGGACGTCTACGATGCCTCGTTCGACAATCGACTGACATGGGCGGAGGCGGAAGAGTACGTGGGGAGCGATCATCGGGCGTTCGATCCGCGTTTCAACATCGTGCACACCCCGTGGGGCACCAATGCGACGAGGGGACCCATCGCGGTGGTCGCGTCGTTCTTTTTTAGAACCGCGAGCGGGGCGCGTTTGCCCTGCCTGATTTCAGACTCGGGATTGGAGCACTTCATGCCGAAGAGCATGCAACTGAACGACCCGCGCAATCTGAAAGGGAAGCCGGACAGCGACATCGTGATTTGCCTGAATCGCGAGAACTTCGGGGGGAACTATAACGATTGCGATTACGGGCCGATGATGTCCGGGGGCAATGAAGTCGCGCGCGTCAAAGTCGTGGTAAATGGCAACGTGGACTATAACGATCCGCTTGCGCCGTTCGTATCGGATCCTTCGGGGCCCAACCCGATCGGTTACATGGCGGTCGTGCCGAAGAACTACGGGGGAGCGTGCTTGCTCAAGCTCGAAGGCGAGAAGGTGGCGAGCCATCTCGTGCGGCAAGACGACTACACGCTCGAGTTCAACTGGGGGCGTGGCATTCACGGGGAAATCAACAATAAGCAGGCAGCGGATTTCGGAGACCTGTGCTACCACCTCGTCGGCAACAACGAGCAATGGGATTTCGTGCTCGATTTACAGACGAAGACGCTGAACAAATCGGGCCAGCCCATCTACAAGGTGACGGCCGCCTTCATCACCGTAGACCCGGCACTTCCGCCCCTACCCAACATCGTGTTCCTTCCGCCGCTCGTCATGCAATTCGGTTGTATCGAAAAAGGGGCGAAGGTCGCGATGAAGAACGGGGCCGAAACATCGATCGAAGACGTTAAGGCCGGCGACCAGGTCGTCGGCGAAAGCGGGACCATTTTCAACGTGGTCAAAACCACAAAGGGTACCGACAGCGATTTCGTCGAATTGACGGTCGATGCGAGCAAACCCGTGCTCGCCGTTACCCCGATGCATCCGATTGCCATCGCATCCCGGGCCGAGACGAATTCGAGCGGCCGCATGACGTTCGTGCCCGCCAAGGATGTGAAGGCCGGGGACCGGGTTTACTTGGCGGGTGCATCCGCCGCAGCGACCGTTTCCAAAGTCGAACGCAAGCGTTCTCCTACTGCGCGCCAAGTCTTCAATTTGACGCTTGAGCCGGTCGATGCCTCGAGCCGGGCCGATTCCGCTTTCTATGCCAACGGCATCCTCGTCGGCGACAATGCGATGCAGGGCCGTCTCGTGGCCGCAGCCGAGGCAGCCGGCGCGGCCTTGCCCAAGCGCGAAATCGCAGGCGGCGAGCGCATCGATTACGAGAACTGGCTGCGCTCGCGCGAGCCCGCGGCAGGCAAGCACTCCCAGCAATCGACGGTGAATTGAGGGCGACGATCATGACCCGATCAACCACGAAGGTGTTGAGTGCGCGGTACCACGAAGAGGGCTATGTCAGCGCGCAGTGGGAGACGACCTCCCCAGTGGCACCCAAGAGCTTCGCACTCACGATCAGTTACGAGAAGAAAGACGGCGCGGGGCAGCACACGTTTGCTGTGGACGATGGGTTGGCGCGCACGGCGGGCTGGCCCTATACGTTCGAGCCGGGCGTACTCTACAAGCTGGTCGTGACACCGTTCGACGGGGAGGGCTTTCAGTGGCCGTCGCCGGCTTTCGAGATCCCTAACCCTTTGAGGCCGGTTGCCGACGATACTCCCCCCACCGGCACGCAATCGGACGCCGCTGCGCATAGCGGCTCGCCCGAGTCCTATCGCCTCCAATTCGTCGAGCGGCTGCCCTACACCCCTTTGCTGATCGACGCAGGCTGGAACGTCCTCAAGGTGAAGCTGACGAGTGCCGACGGCAAACCGCTCGCCAAGCAGCCGATCCATTGGCGCATCCCGCCGGGCACGCAAGGCGTGCGCTTGGAGAAGGCCAATCCGACGAGCACAGGCGCGGACGGCATTGCGGCCAACCGTATCTATATCGATCGCGGCGCACTGATGCCGAGTTTGTTGACGGTGTCGGCGTGGTACGAACCGCCGGGCGGGAGGCTGGACGAGACGGCCTACCATGTCGCCGAACTGTTCGAATCCGCCGAGGTGCGCGTCTTTTGCAGCTTCGTTAGAGATTCCGCTCATCCGTGGACGGACGGTCCCATCCCAGAGAATGAAGAATTCGTCACCGCCACCGCCACGGTGCTCGACGATCGAAGCCGGCCTGTGCGCGGGTTGCGCATGGCATGGCGCATGCATCCCAACGCGGCGTCGGTTGCTTACGAGGTGCTCGGCGCACAGGGGCTGCAACGGTTGCACTGGAAGGACCTTCCCGCGTACGAGCGCGGCTTCCCCGTCGATACCAATGCGTTCGGCCGAACGACCATCAAGTTCGCCAACGCCGCGCCTCAGATCATGGGTGTCGCGCCGGCCGTCAATGCCGAGGAGTATCCGACCCACGCGGTGTTTTCCGCCGTCGATCTCGGCAGCGGCTCAGGGGCCAGGGCGGGGCTGCCGTTGACCCCCACTGGGGTCCTGGATCTCGACCAATTCCCCGATACCGTCCCGGTGACGGTTTCGCCGGAGGTCGGCGTCACCTGCGACGCGGCGATCTGGCTCAACGATGCCTTCGTCGCGACCGTCTACATCGGCACCGTATCGAAGCCTGGGCTCGTGCAGGTTCCGAGCGAATACTTCGTCCCCGGCAAGCCGAATCGAATCGGCTATATCCAGAGCGGCATTTACGGCAACGGCACGGATTCGGTGCTCTCGAGGTTCCCCGTAACAGGCAAGGCGCACATCCCTCAGCCGATGCCCGGCGGCACGTTGGCGCCGCCGCGCTTCGAGGCCGGCGGCGTGACGATCATTAACGATTCGGTCATCGCGGGCGGTTTGGCGTTGCGTATCCCCGCGTATGCATCGATCGCTCCCGGGGATGACGTGACGCTTCGGATTTATCTCGAAGGGTTTTATCAAAACAGCGACTTCAAGAAATACGGTTTTTATCAAATGATGCGCGGCGTCGTCCCCAAAGATGTTCAGAACGGTTTCGTTCTCATTATCGACGAGGCCGAACTGCGCGGCTACGCAGCCTCGCTGGGGGGCACGCCCGGCCGCTTCGAGGCGCAGTACGAGGTTTCGTCGCTCGTGGGAGCGAAGCGGTTTTCCCAGGTGTTGCTCAACAAGCACTTCGTGACGACTCTGCCCGATTTGCCGTCCGAATGGGTCGCGTTCGATCGCGAACCCTAACTATCAGTGCGATGCCAGTGCATTGCCGCGTGGGATGCCACTCACGCGGCGGGTGCTCGTTCGTGCGTGAAAGGCGATCGGGCTGCCCGATCGACGCAAATTGAGAATTATCGCGTCGCGCACGATGGGCCAATTGCCGACCATATCGGATGTTCTGAGATAGGAAAGCAGTGCTTCGCGAGGAAAAATCATGTTTCGAAGATTTGCGTTTTGGTTGGCGATAGGGGCGGCTGTTGCTCTGGCCGGCTGTCACGGCGGGGGGGGATCGTCCGGGAGCGGTTCGGGTTCCGGGGGCGAACCGGGCGGATTGCAGTACGAGCAGTCCGTCGTCAGCTACAAGGTGGGCCAGACCATTGCGCCGAATAGCCCTAGCAACACGGGGGCGTCGATCGATCACTACAGCGTCGCGCCGGCGCTGCCGGCCGGCCTCGCGCTGGATGCGAACTCGGGGGTCATCTCGGGCACGCCGACGAGCGAGAGCCCTCAGACCATCTACACGGTCACGGGTTCGAATGCGGTTGGAAAGACCACGGCGGTGTTGACGATGACGGTGACCTCGATGCAACAGCCGCCGGTTAGTCTCAACTACGATCAGCAATCGCCCAACTACCCGTCCAGAATACCGATTACGCCGAATGCGCCTCACCCCATCGGCGGGGCGGTGACGCACTATCACGCTGACGGCGCGTTGCCGGCGGGGCTCGTGCTGTCTGAAACGACGGGCGTCATCAGCGGCGCGCCGGTCCCGATCGCCGGCGACGCGGTACAGCACTACGTCGTGACCGTGACCGGCTCGAACGACGCCGGCTCGGCGATAGAGAAATTGACGATTGGCATCGAGCCTGTCGCGGTACCGCCGACTCCGCCCAGCAATTTCCGGTACGACCGGTCTTGGGCGGTGTATGCCGTGGGAGAGGCGATTGCCAGCAACGACGCGCATCACGACGGCGGTAACATCGTCAGTTACTCTGTCTCGCCGACACTGCCCACGGGCCTGCAGCTCGACCCGACGACGGGCGACATTTCCGGCGTGCCGACGGCCACCAGTCCTTCGACGACGTATACGGTGACGGGCGTGGGGGCGGACGGCAGCGGCAATGTGACGACCCCGGTCACGCTGCAGGTCGTGCCGCCGGGTACCTGGGTACCGACGGCGGGGCCCATGCAAACCAAGCGGTACGGTGCGACCCAGGTGACGTTGCTCGACGGCCGCGTGCTCGTGGCGGGTGGCGACGACGGCAGTGGCAATGGGGTTCCGCTTTCGAGCGCCGAACTCTACGATCCCAACACCGGCGAATGGACCCCGGCGGGTTCGATGGTCACCGGTCGCGAGTACGCGATGAGCCTATTGTTGCCGAGCGGCAAGGTGCTCGTCGCGGGCGGTGCCGGGGCGACCGGCGCACTGGATTCGGCGGAGATTTTCGACCCGAACGATCCGAACGGTCCGGCTGGCACCTCCGGCATCTGGCAAGCCACGGGGTCGATGAATAACCTGCACGTCGGGACGGGGCTGGCGCTGCTGGCGGACGGTAACGTCGTCGTGGCCGGGGGCACGAGCGGCAGTCCGCAGCCCACCCGCAGTGTGGAGATCTACGATGTCCAGTCCGGCACGTGGGGTCCCGCCACAAATCCGCTCCTTCTGGCCGTGCGCGGTGTGTCCCCGCTATCGTTGCAAGGCGGTGCGCTGACCGTTATTCCCGGGGGCACGAACAACATGTCGGTGGCAGTGAACCGTGCGCAAGTTTCCTCCGATCCCGCAACGTCGACCTGGTCGAACCAGACGATGGCTGGCGCGGCGCGTTCGGACTACGGCGCCATTACGATGGGCGGCAACTACGCATTGGTCCTGGGCGGGTTGAACGGCGTCGCTCTGAACAACGTCGATTTGTACGACGCTCAAAGCAACGCTTGGAGCAGCCTCGCGGCGCTCGCCGGGCAGCGGGCCGGAGCGCTCGTCGCACCGCTGAGCGCGACGCAAATTCTGGTCGCCGGGGGCACGGCAGGCAGTTTGGGCGCGCAAGGTATCAAGACCGCCGAGGTGTATACCTTCGATCCCAGTGCGACGCCCCCATCGGTCGATACGCCGACATCATCGATGAGCATCGTTCGCGCCGGAGGCGGGATCTCCACGCTCCAAGACGGTCACGTCCTCGTCTCCGGGGGATTGGACAACAACGGAAACAGCAACACCTACACGAATACCTCGGAGCTGTACGTCCCCTAAACGAGGCACCCTCACGACGCCGCGCCGCGATCCCAGCGATTGCGCCGCGGCGTTTTTGCATGGTAAGCGTCGCTCGCCCGGTATCATCCGAAAAACGAAGCGAAAGGGAGAACCGAGCGTGCGATTCGAAGCCACCGAAGACGGCCCAACGGGCTGCGCGAGCCTGGGGCCGCGCTCATGAGCGAGCGCACCGTTTCATGCGGCGTGATCCTGCTCGATCGCCGCGGACACGTCTTGCTCGCGCACGCGACGGATACGTCTCATTGGGATATTCCGAAAGGGCAGGGCGACGAGGGCGAAGCGCCGATCGATAGTGCGCTGCGCGAATTGCGCGAGGAAACCGGTATCGTGCTGATGCCCGAACGGCTCGTGGAACTCGGCCGATTCGCTTATCGGCGAGACAAGGACCTGCATCTATTCGCGGTGCGCGTAGACGAAGGCGAAGTCGACCCCGCCCGGTGCGAATGCACGTCGATGTTTCCGAGCCGCAGAGACGGTACCCCGATCCCCGAGATGGATGCGTTTTTGTGGGTCGCTCCGTCCGACGTGTGGCGCTACGCGAGCCGCAGCCTCGCGCGCCTGTTCGAAACGACGCTGTCGCTAGCCGAGTTGAACCGAACGCTGTAGCGAAAAGCAAAGGCCCCAAGCGAAACGCGCGAGGGGCCTTGATACGATGCGCGGCGCGATGGACGTGGCAGCGACGTTACTTACCCCAGCTATCGCGCAACCCGACGATGCGGTTGAACACGGGCTTGCCCGGCTGGAAATCGTAGCGATCGGCGACGAAGTAACCGTGGCGCTCGAACTGGCAACGATCCTCGGGTTGAAGCAGTTGCGCGCCCGGCTCCAAATACGCCTGCACAACGCGCTTCGAATCGGGATTGAGCGCTTCCAGGAAGTTGCGTCCGCCCGCGTCGGGCTGCGCTTCCTTGAACAGGCGATCGTAGAGCCGCACTTCGGCCGGCACGGCGTTCGCCGCGCTGACCCAGTGAATGTTGCCCTTCACCTTGTAGTTGTTCGCGCCGTCCGTGCCCGATTTGCTGTCGGGGAAGTAGTTGCAATGGACCGCGACGATATTGCCGTGCTCGTCTTTTTCCGCACCCGTGCATTCGATCACATAGCCGTAGCGCAGGCGCACCTTATTGCCGGGGAACAGCCGGAAATAGCCCTTCGGCGGCGTTTCGGCGAAATCTTCGCGCTCGATCCACAGTTCGCGCGTGATCGGAAATTGGCGTTGCCCGCGCTCGGGGTGGTGCGGGTGAACGGGGGCCGTGCAAGGTTCGGACAGGTCGGCCGGGAAGTTGTCGATGATGAGCTTGAGCGGGTCGAGCACGGCCACGGTGCGCGGGGCCTTTTCGTCGAGATCGTCGCGCAGCGCGCCTTCGAACACGCTCATGTCGATCCACGAATCGACCTTCGTCACGCCGATGCGATCGCAAAACAGCCGGATTCCTTCGGGCGTGAAGCCGCGCCGGCGGACGCCGACGATCGTCGGCATGCGCGGATCGTCCCAGCCTTCGACGTGGCCTTCCGTGACGAGTTGCAAGAGCTTG
The DNA here is from genome assembly GCF_051953405.1 of Trinickia sp. Lineage (GTDB taxonomy): Bacteria > Pseudomonadota > Gammaproteobacteria > Burkholderiales > Burkholderiaceae > Trinickia. The sequence goes on from NZ_JBQCIV010000127.1 coordinate 32,445, forward strand.
CGCTTGCTCGTGATCGCGTAGGTGAGGTTCAGCCGCGAGAATTCGATCTGCTGCGGGAGCGGCCGCGTAAAGACGCCGGCCTCGGCCAGCTCGTTCAGCACCCAATCGTAGAGCGGGCGGTGATCTTCGAATTCGAGCGTGCACAGCGAATGCGTGATGTTTTCGATCGCGTCCGAAATACAGTGCGCGTAGTCGTACATCGGGTAGACGCACCAGGTGTCGCCCGTGCGGTAGTGATGGGCGAAGCGGATGCGATAGAGCACCGGGTCGCGCATGGTCATGTTCGGCGAGGCCATGTCGATTTTCGCGCGCAGGACGTGTTCGCCTTCCTGGAACGCGCCCGCCTTCATGCGGCGGAACAGCTCGAGGTTTTCTTCGGGCGTGCGGTCGCGATAGGGCGAGTTCTTGCCCGGCTCGGTGAGCGAACCGCGATTCGTGCGCATGTCGTCGGCGCTTTGGCTATCCACGTAGGCCTTGCCGCGCTCGATCAACAGCTCGGCGTATTCGTAGAGCTTGGCGTAGTAGTCGCTCGCGAAGTACTGGTGCGAGGCGCCGTCCTTCTCCCAATCGAAGCCGAGCCAGCGCACGGCGTCGACGATCGAATCGGCGTACTCCATGCTTTCTTTTTCGGGGTTCGTGTCGTCGAAGCGCAGGTGGCAGATGCCGCCGTAATCGCGTGCGACGCCGAAGTTCAGGCAAATGCTCTTCGCATGGCCGATGTGCAGATAGCCGTTCGGCTCGGGCGGGAAGCGCGTTTCGACGCGGCCGGCCCATTTGCCCGTACGGTTGTCCTCATCGATGATGTTTCGAATGAAATTGGACGGCACTGCCGTCGCGGCGTCGTTGCGTTCGTTGTTCATGCGAGGGTCGAAAATCGGCGGAAATTACGCGGGGATACCCGCGGCAATCCGGTCATTCTACCTAAAGCACGCGCCGCCTGGCCCGCGACGGCATCGATGGGGCTTGCGCGGGCGCTTGGTGCGGCGTGCCATTCGCGCTCTGTGGAGCGCTGATCGAGCGCTTATACTAGGCGCGAAATTTCGAAACGTTTGCTCACCTGCGTAATCGCGCCTCGCATGCGACACCCCCCCCATGAATCGAACGAAAACTTACGTGCTGCCCGGCTATGCCAACTCGGGCCCCGGCCATTGGCAAACGCGATGGGAAGCGCTCGACCCCTCGTGCGTGCGCGTTGCGATGCCCGACTGGGATCATCCCGTGCGCGCGGCGTGGTGCGACACGCTCGATGCGGCTGTCGCCGCCGAGCCGCGCGGGCCGCTTCGCTTCGCGGCGCACAGCCTCGGCTGTCTGACCGTTGTCCAGTGGGCGCTGCGTGGCGCGCGCCCCGCACAGATCGACAAGATCGCCGGGGCGCTGCTCGTCGCGCCGCCCGATCCGGACGGCCCGGGGTTTCCGCGCGATGCGCTCGGCTTCGAGACGGTGGTGCATGAACCGCTTCCGTTTCCCTCGATCGTCGTCGCGAGCAGCGACGATCCCTACGGCACGCTGGCGTTTGCCGAGCGCTGCGCGCGCGCATGGGGCAGCCGCTTGATCGAGATCGGGCCGCGCGGTCATATCAACGCGGACAGCGGCCTGGGGGATTGGGAGCAGGGGCGGCAGCTTCTCGCCTCCCTCGTCGCTTGAGCGGTTGCGCGGCAAACCTTCGCGTTTAAGCGGCCTTTATAGCTTGTGGGGCTGTTGGGGCTTTTAGCGCTTTCGATGGCTTTAGGGCTTTGGGGCTTCAGGGCTTTCAGGACCTATAGGGCTTTCAGGGACCTTTAGGGCGAGGCGGGCGTCGGCCCGCTCAAATGACCGATTTCCCGCGCAACGCGGCAATGGCGGCCGCGTCGTAGCCGAGCACCTCGCGTAACACCGCTTCCGTATGTTCGCCAAGCGTGGGCGGCGCGCTGCGCACCTCGGGCGGCGTGGCGCTCATCCGGATCGGATTGCGTACCAGGGGCGCCGTTGCCCCGCTCGGGTGCGCGACCTCCACGCGCATGCCGCGCGCGCGCACCTGGGCATCGTCGAAGACTTCCGCGAGGTCGTTGATCGGGCCGCACGGCACGCCCGCCGCCTCCAACGCCTCGATCCACTTTGCCTTGCTGCGCGTCTTGATCATGTCCGCGACGATCGGCACGAGCACCTCGCGGTGCCGCACGCGTTCGGGGTTCGTCGCGAAGCGCTCGTCGTCGGCGAGTTCCGGCCGACCGCCCACTTCGGCGAACTTGCGGAATTGTCCGTCGTTGCCCACCGCGACGATGATCCAGCTGTCGCTCGTCTGGAACGCCTGATACGGCACGATGTTCTGGTGGGCGTTGCCCCAGCGCTGCGGCGCCTTGCCGCCTACGAGGTAGTTGGACGTGACGTTGGCCAGCATGGCGACCTGCACGTCGAGCAGCGCCATGTCGATGGCTTGGCCTTCGCCGGTGCGATCGCGGTGGGCCAGCGCGGCGAGTACCGCCACGGTTGCGTACATGCCCGTCATCAGATCGGCGATCGCGACGCCCGCCTTTTGCGGACCACCGCCGGGTAAGGCATCGCGTTCGCCCGTCACGCTCATGAAACCGCCCATGCCTTGCACGATGAAGTCGTAACCGGCGCGTTCGGCCAGCGGCCCGGTCTGTCCGAAACCCGTGACCGAGCAGTACACGAGATCGGGCTTGAGCGCCTTGAGCGATTCGTAATCGAGCCCGTACTTCTTCAGTTGGCCCACCTTGTAGTTCTCGAGCACGACGTCGCTCGTGCGGGCGAGTTCGCGCACGATCGTTTGACCCTCGGGCGTGGCGATGTCGACGGTGACCGAGCGTTTGTTGCGGTTCGCGCACAGGTAATAGGCCGCTTCTTGCGTTTGCGCGCCGTCGGGCGTGCTCAGGTACGGCGGGCCCCAATGGCGCGTGTCGTCGCCCGCGCCCGGACGCTCGATTTTGATGACGTCGGCGCCGAGATCGGCGAGCGTTTGCGCGCACCACGGGCCCGCGAGCACGCGGGTCAAATCGAGCACGCGGATATGGCTGAGCGCTCCCATGCGTTGGATATCTCCTCGAGTTGTCTGCAGTCGTTAGCCGGCCGGGCGGCCAGCATCGGGCGCCGGGACGATGTTACCCGGAAGTCCCAGTATTCACGGCGAAGGAAGCAAACAATTGTCACCATGCGTTGCAAGACGTCCGAAACGGGGCCGTACCCGCTAGACTGGTGCGCAGCACCGTCGACACCGGTCCCGCTCGCCGCGCGAGCGTTCGGCGGCGGGCTACAAAGAAAAACTCGGATACCTCGGAGAAAGCACTATGGAACATGGTCTCATCGGCTGGTTGATCATCGGCGCTATTGCGGGCTGGCTCGCTGGGCTGATTACGAAGGGGGGCGGTTTCGGCTTGATCGTCGACATCCTGGTCGGCATCGTGGGCGCGTTCGTGGGCGGATGGCTAGCCTCGATGTTGCACATCAATATCGGCAGCGGATTCATCGGCTCGATCATCGTCGCCGTCATCGGCGCGGTGGTGTTGCTGTTCGCCATTCGCGCCGTTAGGCGAATGGTTTGACCGCGGCAGGTTTCGGGCCGGCTTCGCGGGCCGGCGCGAACCTGCGTCGCCGCGCGTGGCGCACCCTAGGGTGTGCGTCCGACATTTCCGTATAATGAGCCGTTTAGGGGAAAACGGCCCGGCGCCATGAGCCTGAAGGCGCGGCCGGTTTCCAGTCGAGACCGTCGCCCCTCAGTTTTCTATGAAAGCCGCCGAAATCCGCGAGAAATTCCTTAAGTTCTTCGAATCGAAGGGCCATACGATCGTTCGCTCGTCCAGCCTTGTGCCCGGCAACGACCCGACGCTGCTCTTCACCAATTCGGGAATGGTGCAGTTCAAAGACGTGTTCCTCGGCGCCGAGTCGCGTCCCTACTCGCGCGCCACGACGGCTCAGCGCAGCGTGCGCGCCGGCGGCAAGCACAACGATCTCGAGAACGTGGGCTACACGGCCCGGCACCATACGTTCTTCGAGATGCTCGGCAATTTCTCGTTCGGCGACTACTTCAAGCGCGACGCGATCCACTATGCGTGGGAGCTGCTCACCACGGCTTACCGTCTGCCGAAGGACAAGCTCTGGGTGACCGTCTATCAGGAAGACGACGAAGCCTACGACATTTGGGCCAAGGAAGTGGGCGTGCCCACCGAGCGGATCATCCGGATCGGCGACAACAAAGGCGCGCGCTACGCGTCGGACAACTTCTGGCAGATGGCCGATACCGGTCCGTGCGGCCCATGTTCGGAGATTTTCTACGATCACGGCCCCGATGTCTGGGGCGGCCCCCCGGGATCGCCCGAGGAAGACGGCGATCGCTACATCGAGATCTGGAATCTCGTGTTCATGCAGTTCAACCGCGACGCCCAAGGCAACATGACGCCGCTGCCCAAGCCCTGCGTCGATACGGGCATGGGGCTCGAGCGGATCGCGGCCGTGCTGCAGCACGTGCACAGCAACTACGAAATCGATCTGTTCCAGGCGCTGATCGCGGCCGCGGGCCGTGAAACCGGCGTGAGCGACCTCGCGAACAATTCGCTGAAGGTGATCGCCGATCACATCCGCGCCTGCTCGTTCCTGATCGTCGACGGCGTGATCCCGGGCAACGAAGGCCGCGGCTACGTGTTGCGCCGGATCGTGCGCCGCGCGATTCGCCACGGTTACAAGCTCGGCTGCAAGCATTCGTTCTTCCACAAGCTCGTGGCCGATCTCGTTGCGCAGATGGGCGCGGCGTATCCCGAACTGGCCGATGCGCAAGCGCGCGTCACCGACGTGCTGCGTCAGGAAGAAGAGCGCTTTTTCGAAACGATCGAACACGGCATGTCGATTCTCGACGCGGCGCTGGCCGAACTCGATGCGAAGGGCGGCAAGATTTTGTCGGGCGAGCTGGCGTTCAAGCTGCACGACACGTACGGCTTCCCGCTCGATTTGACGGCGGACGTTTGCCGCGAGCGCGAGATGACGGTGGACGAGCCGGCATTCGACGAGGCGATGTCGCGTCAGCGCGAGCAAGCGCGTGCGGCCGGCAAATTCAAGGCGGCGCAAGGGCTCGAATACTCGGGCGCGAAAACGACCTTCCACGGTTACGAGGAAGCGATCTTCGACGACGCGAAGATCGTTGCGCTGTATGTCGAGGGTACGGCTGTCGAAGCGGTTCAGCATGGGCAAGATGCCGTCGTCGTGCTCGACCACACGCCGTTCTACGCGGAATCGGGCGGCCAGGTGGGCGATACCGGCGTGCTCGCGAACGCGAGCGTGCGCTTCGCCGTGGCCGATACGCTGAAAGTGCAGGCCGACGTGATCGGCCATCACGGCACGCTCGAGCAGGGCACGCTGAAGGTGGGCGACGTCGTCAAAGCGGAAATCGACGCCGTGCGCCGCGCCCGCACCGCCCGCAACCACTCGGCAACGCACTTGATGCATAAGGCGCTGCGCGAAGTGCTCGGCGGCCACGTGCAGCAGAAAGGCTCGCTCGTCGACGACGAAAAAACGCGCTTCGACTTCGCGCACAACGCGCCGATGACGGATGAGCAAGTGCGGCGGGTCGAAGAAATCGTCAACGCCGAAGTGCTGGCCAACGCGCCGGGCATCGTGCGTGTCATGCCGTACGACGAGGCCGTGAAGGGCGGCGCGATGGCGCTGTTCGGCGAGAAGTACGGCGACGAGGTGCGCGTGATGGATCTCGGCTTCTCGCGCGAATTGTGCGGCGGTACGCACGTGCATCGCACGGGCGATATCGGGCTGTTCAAGATCGTCGCCGAAACGGGCGTCGCGGCCGGTATCCGCCGCGTCGAGGCCATCACGGGCGATAACGCCATGCGCTACGTGCAGGGGCTCGAAAGCCGCGTCAATGCCGTGGCGGCCGCGCTGAAGGCGCAGCCTTCGGAACTCACGCAGCGCGTCGCGCAAGTGCAGGAGCAGGTCAAGTCGCTCGAGAAGGAATTGGCGGCGCTGAAGTCGAAGCTCGCCTCCAGCCAGGGCGACGAACTCGCGGCGCAGGCCGTCGATGTATCGGGCGTCCAAGTGCTCGCCGCTACGCTCGAAGGCGCCGATGCCAAGACGTTGCGCGAGACTGTCGACAAGCTCAAGGACAAGCTCAAGCACGCGGCCATCGTGCTGGCTGCCGTCGATGGCGGCAAGGTCAGCCTCATCGCCGGCGTCACGGCCGATGCGAGCAAGAAGGTGAAGGCAGGCGAACTCGTCAACTTCGTCGCCCAGCAAGTGGGCGGCAAGGGCGGCGGCCGCCCCGATATGGCCCAAGCAGGCGGGACCGAGCCCGAGAAACTGCCGGGTGCGCTGGCCGGCGTGAAGGCGTGGGTGCAAGCGCAGCTTTAAACATCCATCCGATGCGCGCGAGCGTCGAGCAAGCATAGGGGTTCGTCCCGGCCGTTCGCGCGCGATACGAATTGCTCGCTCCTTTCTCGCGTTCCTCCTCGCTGCAATTTTCGAACGAAGGCTGCCTGATGTTCGGTTTCCGAACCTCAGGCAGCCTTTTTTGCGTCTTGCGCGCCCCCGCTGGCTCGCAGGCCGTTGCGGCTCCCCCCCCCGTTCCTTCGTCATCAAGTCGTCATCGGCCCGCCCCGATAATTTCGCCATAACGAAGTAAAGATTCACTAAAAACGAACGTTTCGCGCGACGACGGTACGCGCGGCACACCACGCATCGGGGTTACACATGACGATTCGTCATCGCATCACATTGTTGGTGCTGCTCATGTTCGTCGCGCTCGCGGCGATCGGCGGCTATGCGACCTATCAAGCGCGCCGCAGCGCCGCGCAAGTGCGCCAAGTCACGCAAGGCGTCGTACCGAGCGCGCTCGCTTCGGCCGATCTCGTTTCGGAAGTCAAGGACGTTCAGCTCGCCACGATGACCCTCGTCTACGCGCCGGATGCGAACATGGTGTCGCAGGCGCGAGAGCAATTGAAAACCAAAGAGGCGGCCCTGCGCGCGGCGCTCGAGGTGCAGGCGAACGCTGCCGCCAGCCATGCGCAAAAAGGCCTCGTCGCGCAGGCGCGCGAGAGCGTGGCCAATTATTTCGCGGCCATCGATCAAACCGAACAGATGAAGGCGTCCGGCAAGGACGCGCTCGCGCAAGCATTCTTGTTCGCCGATGTAGGCGAGTACCGCAACGAACTCGAAGGGATCGTCGAGACGATGCGGATCGAGAAGACCCGTCAGAAGGACGGTGCCATCGGCGCGCTGAACGGCATGCTCGCCACGACGACGACCGCAATCGGCGGCGCGACCGCCGCGGCCATCTTGCTGCTGACCGTGATCGGCGTGCTGCTCTATCGCCAGATCACGCGGCCGCTCACGCGAATGCAATCGGAGATGAGCGAAATCGCGTCGAACCAAGACTTCACGCGGCGCGTGCCTGTCGCGCGCATGGACGAAATCGGCCGCTCGATCGTCGCGTTCAACGACATGATCGAGAAGATCGAGCAAAGCTCGATGCAGCTGAAACAAAAGACCGCCGATATTCAAGCGATGCTGCAGAACATGCAGCAGGGCATCTTGACCGTCGTCGACAACGGGCTCGTGCACGGCGAATATTCGGCCTTCCTCGAGGCCATCTTCGAATCGGAAGACATCGCGGGACGCGACGTCATGTCGCTCGTATTCGGCGAGACGAGCCTCGATGCCGATACGCGGGCGCAAGTCGAAGCGGCGATTCATGCCTGCATCGGCGAGGACGCCGTCAACTTCTCGTTCAACGAACACCTGCTCGTCAACGAAGTCGTGAAGACGATGCCGGACGGCCGCACCAAGACGCTCGATTTGAGCTGGTCGGCGATCACCGACGAGACCGATACGGTCATGCGCCTCATGCTGTGCGTGCGCGACGTGACCGAACTGCGACGCCTCACGGCCGAATCGACGGAGCAAAAGCGCCAACTCGAGATGATCGGCGAGATCTTGTCCGTTAGCCAGGAGAAGTTCCATCAATTCGTCGAGAGCGCGAAGGGCTTCATTCACGAGAACGAGCGCATCATCGGTCAACACGAGCACGCCGACGAATCGGCCGTCGCCGAGCTGTTCCGCAACATGCACACGATCAAGGGCAATGCGCGCACCTACGGTCTGCGGCACTTGACGAGCATCGTGCACGAGGCCGAGCAGCGCTACGACGAAATGCGGCGTCTCGGCGCGGGCGAAGGGTGGGATCGCGAAGCGTCGATCGCCGAGCTGGCGCGCGTGAAGCAGGCCGTGGAGCATTACGCGACGATCAACGAGGTCAATCTCGGCCGCAAGGGTCCCGGTGGGCTCGCGCATCGGGGGCAGGGCGGCCGTTATATGGTCGTGGATCGGTCGCATATCGACGAGAGCTTGACGCTCGTCGAATCGGTGCGCGACAGCGATTTGGCGGGGCTCGTTGCAATGCGCGAAGCGGTGCGCCGGACGCTGCGCCTGCTCGATACGGAAAGCTTCGGCGAAGCGCTGTCCGGGCCGCTCGAATCGTTGCCTTCGCTTGCCAAGGAACTCGGCAAGCAGGCGCCGACGATCACGATCGACGACAACGGCTACCGCCTGCGCCGGCATGCGAGCAGCGCGTTGCGCGACGTCTTTACGCATCTGCTGCGCAACTGTGTCGACCACGGCATCGAGCCGGCCGACGAGCGCGCGGCGGCCGGCAAGGGCGAAGCGGGAACGATCGAACTTGAAGTGGGCGTCGATGCGGGCGCGTTGCAATTGACGCTCAGCGACGACGGCCGCGGCCTCGCGCTGGCACGCATTCGTGCGATCGCGGCGGAGCGGGGCTGGATCGCACCGAGCGAGGCGATCGACGACGAAACGGTGGCGGCGTTTATTTTCCGAGTTGGGTTCTCGACGGCCAAGGCGGTCACGGAAGTGTCGGGGCGCGGCGTGGGCATGGACGCGGTGAGGGAAATGCTGGAGCGCGAACACGGTCGCATCGAATTGCGCTTCACCGACGATCGGCGCGGGGCCGATTTCCGACGTTTCCAAACGATCGTGCATCTGCCCGAGTCGTGGGTCGTCGATAGTCTCGGCGCGCCGATCGGCCAAGAGTCGAAAGCGGCGCGCGACGACGCGCTGGCGTGACGAGCCGCGTGTGGCGTGCGCAAGGAAAAGGCTTTAAGTCGTTCTAGCAGTTCGAGTCGGGGAAAGCTGTGGTTCTAACGAATGGGATGGGGGCGGCGATTGCGATCGCCGTTGCGGGATCGATGGCACTGGGCGCGTGGATGGGCGCTAAGCGTGCAAGCGCGAAAACTGCGCGAGCGCAAGACGAAGCGATGGCCCGTTTGAGCGTCGCGCACGATGAAGCGAGCGCGCGCACCACGGCCGCCCTGACCGCGCAAGAAACGCGCGCAGCGGAGCTGGCCGGTGAGAACGAGCGTTTGGCACAGACACTGGCCGGCGAATCGGAACGCCTTCGAGAGGCGCGCGCCGCCCTCGATTCGGCACAGGCACGTCGCGACGATTTGCTCGCGCACGCGAAAAAAATCGAAGAGCAGGCCGCGCGGCTCAAGCAGTTCTCCGCGACGTTCGAGCGCTGGCACGAGCAGATGATCTCGCTCATGGCGCAAAACCAGGACATGCACAACAAGAATCACGAGCTTGCGCGCATCGTCAATCACGTATTGATGGTGTCGCTCAATGCCTCGATCGAAGCCGCGCGCGCCGGCGCGGCGGGGCGCGGCTTTTCGATCGTGGCGGGCGAAGTGCGCGCGCTCGCCACGCGTTCGCAGGAATTGTCGAAGAGCTACCGCGATAGCCTCGACCGCAACGACCTGGTGACCACAGCCACGTTCCAAGACATTCAAGCGGGCGGAAAGATGATCACGGCGGCGCTCGCGAGCGTCGAAGCGCTGGCGGCCCAGTTCGAATCGAAACTCGAGCGGCGGGCGACGTGATTACTCACGCGGCACAGGGTAGTCTCGAGCGCATTTTCTTTCACGCGGCTCGCACGCGTTTGACGGTCGATGCGGGGCACGCCTGCGAGATCGTGCAGGCGGCGCAGCCGGGCCCGAACGACATAGGCCCGAGCGGCGACATGATCGTGCTGACGATCGCCTCGATCGATTTTCGTATCGTGCTGCTGTTGCAGTTTGCCGACGATGATGCCACGCGGGCCTATTACGCAGGCCAAGGCGCGGATCGTTCGTTGCGCGAGTGCGCGATGGAGATCGGAAACTTGTGCTGCGGCGCGATCAATCAACAGCTCGTCGAGCATTTTCCCGATCTCGGCATGTCGACGCCGTACGCGTTATCGAGCGACAGCATCGGCTATCTCGATGAACTCGATCCGCAGTACGTCGCCGCTTACGACATTGCGATCGAAACGGCGGTCCGTCTGCGCGCGACGCTATGCGTGTGCGCGCAACGATCGCTCGATTTCGTCGCGCAAGCCGCCGATGTAGAGGAAAGCGCTGGCGAACTCGAACTCTTCTAATGTTTTCGATCAACGTCAATTCGAGAGACGACAGATGGCAAAGATTCTAGTGGTAGACGATTCGAGCACCGTACGCGACGAAGTGGCCGGTTTCCTGCGCAAGCACGGTCTGGATGTCGATACGGCCGTCGACGGCAAGGATGGGCTCGCCAAGATGAAGTCGAACCCGGGGGTGCGGTTGGTCGTCAGCGACGTCAACATGCCCAACATGGATGGCCTGACGATGGCCGAGAAGATTCGCGGCGAACTCGCGATGAGTTCGGTCAACATCGTCATGCTGACGACCGAAAGCAGCCCTGCCATGAAAGAGCGCGGCAAGGCAGCCGGCGTGAAGGGTTGGATCGTCAAGCCGTTCAAGGGCGAGGCCGTGCTCGAAACGTTCAAGAAGCTGGCCGGCTGATAGGCACGCGCGCGGCGATTGCCGCTCGCGAAGGCGCACCCTGACGCCGCCCGATCGAGCGTCGCTTTCGCGGGGCGCTCGCCGGTTACTTCGATACGACCGCGGCGTCTCGGGCCCCAGCGCCGCTATCCTGATCGTTCGGTTCGCGCGCCGCGGTTGCCGCTTGTGCGTCGGCCAGCAGCGCGTCGCGCAATGCGTGCAGCGCGGCCGAATCGTGGCCCCGACGCCAAATCAGCAGCGTCGGTACGGCGCCGAGCGGCCCGAGCGGATGGATTGCCACCTCCCTCGCGCCGCCGGGCAGCACGTCGAGCACCGAGCGCGGCGCCACGGCCACACCGGCACCGGCCGCCACGCAGGCGACGATAGCGTGGTACGAGCCGAGTTCGAGCGTGCGCGCGGGCCGCAGGCCATGCTCGGCATACCATCGCTCCACATAGCTGCGATAGGCGCAACCGCGCTCGAACGCAACGAGCGTAGACAGTGCGATGTCGTTCGCCGCCTGAATCGCGCGATGGCCGCGCGGGGTCACCATCACTAACTCCTCGTCGAAAACGCGGAGGGACTCGACGTCGTCGGTCAGCGTGGCCGCGTCCGGCGGCGTCGCGATCAGCGCCGCGTCGATCTCGAATTCGCGCACACGGTCGATCAAGCAGCCCGTCGTGCCGGTGGCAAGCTCGAGTTCGACCTCGGGCCAGCGCTGGTGATAGGCGGCCAGCACGCGCGGCAAGCGGCTCGCTGCCGTACTTTCCATCGCGCCCAACGCGAGTCTGCCCCGCGGCCGATCATCACGCAATGCGTGGCGCGCTTCGTCGGCCAGCGCGAGCAGCCGCTCAGCGTAGGGCAGTAGCGTGCGTCCCGCTGGTGTCAGCACGAGCCGCCGTCCCTCGCGGACGAACAACGGCGCGCCCAGCTGCTCTTCGAGCTGCTTGATGCGCATGGTCACGTTCGACTGAACGCGGTTGAGCTTCGCGGCGGCGCGCGTCACGCCGTTTTCTCGCACGACGGCACGAAAGATGGTGAGCGCGGCCAAATCCATGGTTCTCTCCCAGTGATGGATAGCATCAATATTATTCATTTTTCGTGATGCACGCACGGCGCTACGCTTCTAAAACGGCGCATCGTCGTTAGGCGTTAGGCGTTAGGCGTTAGTCGGCCCCGAGGCGGCGCGCCGCATGCTCGACACAGGCTCACCGGCACAGAGTTGCCGGTTCGTTGTCGGTTTTTGTCCGAAGGTTGCGGGAAGCATTCATGGCTGATTTCGATTCGATAGGCGAGGCCACACGACGCTCGCCTAGCCGGACGGCAAACGCCGGGCGGGTGGCGCTCGCCTGCATGGTCGCGCTTGCGGCAGCGCTCGGTATCGGGCGGTTCGCCTTCACGCCGCTTTTGCCGCTCATGCTGCACAGCGGTGCGCTCGATCTGCGCTCGGGCGGTTGGCTCGCCTCGGCCAATTACGCGGGCTATTTCGTCGGTGCAACGACCTGCGCATTCTTGCAGGCCGAACACGCGACGATCGTGCGCGCCGGACTCGTGGCGACGGCTGTGCTCACGCTCGCCATGGGCATCATCGACAGTTTTCCGGTTTGGATGGCGATCCGGTTCGCGGCGGGTGTCGTCAGCGCCTGGACCTTCGTATTCGCGTCGCAATGGGGGCTCGCGCGCTTGGCGAGGCTCGGGGCGCCCGCTTGGAGCGGCGTGATTTATACGGGGCCCGGGATCGGCATTGTGGCGACGGGGCTCATCGTTGGCGCAACGGCGCATCTTGGCGCCAACGCAGGCTGGCTCCTCTTCGGCGGATTGTGCGCGGTGGCGGCAGCCGCGGTGTGGGGCACGCTCGCGCCGTCATCGGCATCCACGTGGTTGTCGACGTCGGATCGGGCCGGCCCGCGCGCGCGCGAAAGTGGGCCGGCCCGCGCGGAACGTTGCGCACCGGCGGCGAGTTCCCCACCGCCGGCCGCTGGCGGCGCCTCGCCGACGCACTTGCGCAGGCGTCGGATGCAAAGCCTCTGGCTCGTTGTGCTCTACGGCATGCCCGGCTTCGGCTACATCATCACGGCCACGTTTTTGCCGGTCATCGCTCGGCACGCGTTGCCGGGATCGCGTTGGCCGGATTTGTTTTGGCCGATGTTCGGAGCGGCCTTGATCCCGGGGGCCCTTTTTGCCGCCCGACTGCCGGCTCGCTGGGACAACCGGATCTTGCTCTCGGTCTGCTATGTCGTGGAGGCGGTTGGGATAGGGCTCGGGATCGTATGGCCGACGGCGATGGGTTTCGCGATCGGTAGCGTCTTGATCGGCTTGCCGTTCACGGCGATTACGTTGTTCGCGATGCGGGAGGCGCGGCGCTTGCATGGAGAGAACGCGGCCGGATTGATGGGCTACGCGACGGCGGCCTACGGCATCGGGCAGATCGCCGGCCCCCTCGTGGCCGCGCCGATCGCGGCCCACACGGGTTCGTTCTCCCCGGCGCTCTGGCTGGCGGCCGGCATCTTGATGCTCGGCGCGGCGGGCTTGGCGCTGCTGGCCGCGAAGTCGCGCTGAGTGTCTTTGCCGGCGCGTCCGGCCCGATGGCGGCTTCATCGTCCCAACGGGTCAAAGCCGCTAGAATGCGCGTTCCCAATTGCCGCGGCCTCTTCCATCTCTATGAGCGACTATCGATTCTGCCCGCATTGCGCGAGCGCCCTCGTCGAGCGGCGCGACACCGAGGGGGACGGCGGCCGTCTGCGTCGCGCGTGCCCCGACGACGCATGCGGCTATGTGCATTGGAACAATCCGGTGCCCGTCGTTGCCGCCATTGTCGAGTACGAAGGCAAGATCTTGCTTGCGCGCAACGCCGCGTGGGCCGAAGGCGTATTCGCCTTGATCACGGGTTTTCTGGAAAACGGCGAGACGCCCGAGGCAGGGATCGCCCGCGAGGTGCTCGAGGAAACGTCGTTGCAGGTGCGGGAGACCGAGCTTGTCGGCGTGTACGAATTTATCCGCAAGAACGAACTCATCATCGCGTATCACGTGTTGGCCGAAGGCAGCGTCGAACTCTCGCCCGAGTTGCTCGAATATCGCCTGGTCGAGCCCGCGAAGCTGCGGCCGTGGCGCTCGGGCACCGGACAAGCGCTAGGCGATTGGATGCGCCGAAAAGGCTTGCCGTTCGAGTTCGTCGAAAAAGCAGGGCAGTGACAGGGGCGCGATGTCATCCCGGGACATCGCATTGTCTTGCACAAGCTTCTCGCAGGTCGTTGGGCCGGTAAGTACCGGGTAAGTCGGGCCGCAATACAGTCGCCCGTGTCCAACGACCTTCGGGAAGAAAAATTGAAAGAATTTGCCTTGCCTGTGCGCCGCTTGCTCGTGCCGGTGGCCTTGTTCGCGCTCTGTACCGGGATGGCGCGGGCGGAAGGGGACGCCGGCGAGCCCGATGCCTCCACGCCGGGCTTCACCGTCTTGAGCCATGCCACGAACGTGACTCGCTGGGGACTCGGGGCGGGCGTCGGCGTCGCCCAGTCTCCCTATAAGGGAGACGGCGCGAAGGTGGCGCCGCTTCCGCTCGTCTTGTTCGACGATAAATGGGTGCACGTGTTCGGCACGACGATCGACGTCAAGGTCGGCAACGCTTACGGCGTGAGTCTTGCGCTGCGCGGCAAGTTTTCATTTGGCGATGGCTATAAGCCATCCGACGCTCCGATCTTGAACGGCATGCAAGACCGGAACGGCAACGTATTTTGGTACGGTCCCGCGTTGGATTGGCGCAGCGCGTTCGGCACGCTTTCCGCCGACTACCTCGTCGGTGGAAACAAGGGAACGCGGGCCAATTTGGATTGGCGCAAATCGTTCGATTTCGGAAAGGTTTCGCTCAGTCCGCACGCGGGCCTCGATTGGCTGAGCGCCAAGTACGTCGATTATTATTACGGCGTGCTACCTTCGCAAGCGCGAGCGGGCCGGCCGGCGTATGCAGGAAAAGCGACCTGGAACGCGTCCGTGGGCGCGAGTGTGGATTACTCGCTGGCTCCCCGGCAAAGCCTGATTCTCGACGTCGGCGTGTCGCACCTCGGCGGCGGTATCGCGGACAGTCCGCTCGTCGGTAAGCGGTTCATTCCCGAAGTGAAGGTCGGGTACCTCTATCGGTTCAAGTGACCATCGCCCTTATGTCGCGAGTTGCAATCGTCGAAGATCATGCGCGTCTGGCCGATATGGTGGCTCGAGCGCTCGCCGCGGTGGGCATCGAATCCGACCTGTTTCGGAGCATTTCGGAAGCGGATTATGGCTTGCGCCGCGCCTATTACGCCGTGTTGATCGTCGATCGCGGGCTGCCCGATGGCGACGGTCTGGCTTTTCTGCGGGCGCTGCGTGCGGCCGGGCGAACGGCGCCGTGTTTGATGCTGACGGCTCGCGATGCGTTGCACGATCGCGTGGACGGCCTGGAAAGCGGTGCGGACGATTACGTCACCAAACCGTTTGCGATGAGCGAACTGGTGGCTCGGGTGCGGACGCTGATGCGGCGCCCGGCGGCGCTGGCTGCGCTCGTGGAGTCGTTCGCCGATGTGATCGTCGATCCCAAGCACCGGGAGATGCGCTGCGGGACTTTGTCGGTCGTGCTGGCCCCTGCCGAATTGCAGATCATGCTTTGCCTTGTCCGGGCGGCGGGAAAGGTGGTCCGCCATGGCGCGCTCGAGCATGCCGCATGGGGTCTGAGCGAAGCCGTCACGCCCAATGCGCTGGAAGTCACCGTCCATCGTTTGCGAAAGAAGCTCGCGGTGCTCGATACGCGGGTGCGCGTGGCCAATGTGCGCGGCGTGGGTTTTGCCCTCGAGGAGGCTTCAGCGTGATGCGGGCGAAATCCCGAGCGGCGGGGCACCCGATTCGCGCGCACGCGAGGGCCTAATGTTCGATCACTCGATTAGAAGCTTGTCGGCGCGGCTATGGGTGACCACCGTGGTCGCGCTCGCCGCCAGTCTCATCGCGCTTGCCGGGGTGCTCGTGTACGCGTTCGATCGCTACCCCGAGCAGACGCTTGGCCAGCACGAGCAGTTCGAGAGCGTGCGGGACATCGTGGAAGGGATTCGTTTCAACGAGGCCGACGAACCGGTTTCGGTTCAGTTGCCCACGCGGCGAGCGTGGCTGTTTGAGGTCGTGCCCAACGAACTCCAATATCGCGTACTCGATAGTCGCGGGCGCATCGTTCTGGCGTCGTCGGGCGCACAAAGAGACGGGCCGTGGCTGACGAACGTCGGCCTCTCGGAAGCGGCCGGCAAGATCGTTCGCCGGGCTATCGATGGACGGCCGTTTTTCATTGCGACGCAGCGTGTGCCGCGCGGCCGATCCTCGTTCTATGTTCAGACGGCCACCAGTGCGCGCCTGGTCCAAACGCAAATCGAATTGAAGGTCGAGCCGATTCCCGCTATGGTCAAAACGGTCCTTCTGGTTGCGATCGTCTTGTTCGGCTTGGTGCTCCCGCTGACCCTCTACCATGTGCTCCGGCCGTTGCGAGCGGTGTCGCGCGAGGCTGCCCGCATTACGCCGCGCAACCTGAAGACACGCCTGTCGACTCGCGGTGTGCCGAGCGAAATCAAGCCGTTGATCGACGCGTTCAACGAGGCGCTCGCGCGCTTGGAGAAGGGCTTCGCCGTTCAGCAGCACTTTCTTGCGGCGGCCGCGCACGAACTGCAAACGCCGCTCACGCTGATCCGCGGACAAATCGAGCTGGAACCCGACATCGAGGGTAAGGACAGGTTGTTCCGCGAAATCGACTTGATGTCGCGACAGGTCCGGCAGCTACTGCACCTTGCCGAAGTCAGCGAGGTACAGAATTTCGATTTTGTCGAGGTGAATGCCGCCGAGCTCGCGCACGACGTCGTCGCGTACCTGACGCGCAAGGCCGATGCGATGCAAGTTCGGTTGTCGATCGAGGACAGCGGCGCGATGGCCCGGATTCGGGCGGATAAAGGGGCGCTGTTCATCCTCCTGAAGAACATCGTCGAAAACGCGATCAACGTGTCGCCGGCCGACGGCATCGTGCTAGTGACCTTGGACGATGGGGCGATTGCGGTGTGCGACGAAGGGCCGGGCATACCCGAGGCGCATCTGCCGTTCCTATTTACTCGATTCTGGCGGGCGCCCGACGCGGAGCACGACGGTGCCGGGCTCGGGCTGGCCATATGCAGCGAAATCGCACTGGCGCACGATTGGCGGCTGACTGTGAGCGCCCGTCCGGTTGGAACTCGGTTCACTGTCTGGGTATGATCGCGTTCTCGATCGACCGCAAAGAGGGATCCATGAAGAACAGCGCGCGTTGCGTTGCAGGGCATGCTGCGTGCCCACCGAACAGGCAGGCGCTTGGCCAACCCCTGCCGATCGCTACGCTTACGATGAAGGAGCGCACCTAAGGTGCTGGCCTTCGCCGTCGCCACGCTTAGCGGCCTCAGCTACGGGCTGCTGCTGTTCATGCTCTCGGCTGGGCTGACGCTCATCTTCAGCATGCTCGGTGTGCTGAACTTCGCGCATGCGAGCTTTTACATGCTCGGCGCTTACCTCGGATACACCGTTGCGGCTCACCTCGGGTTCGGCTTTGCGCTGGTTTTCGCGCCGATCGCGGTCGGCCTGGCGGGGGCCGCGATCGAACGTGTGCTGCTACGCCGGGCGCGTGCTAATGGGCCGTTGCACGAACTACTACTGACGTTCGGTCTCGCCTATTTGCTTGCCGAACTCGTGAAGCTCGTGTGGGGCCTCGGCAGTGTGTCGATCGCGTTGCCCGCTGTGCTCGACGGCCCGCTGCTCGCGCTCGGCGACGCCACGTTTTCGCGTTATCGCGCGTTCATGATGGCGGTTTCCGTCGCGACGCTGGCCGGCTTGTACGTGCTCTTGCGCAGCTCCCGTACGGGTCTCGTGTTGCGCGCGGCGCTGACGCACCCGAGCGCCACGCAAGCGCTCGGGCACGATGTCGCACGCATCGGCACGCTGGTGTTCGCCGTGGGCACGGGGCTCGCGGCGTTGGCTGGCGTGATCGGCGCACCGCTCGCCGTCGTGGAGCCCGGCATGGCCGAGGCGGTCGGCTCCATTGTCTTCGTCGTCGTCATCGTGGGCGGCCTAGGCTCGCTCGGCGGGGCATTTGCCGCCTCGCTGCTGATCGGGTGCGTGCAGACCTGGGCGGTCGGCAGCTCGGCATCGCTCGGGACGCTCGCGCAAGCCACCGGGATCGGATTGCCGCCCGTATGGGCCGCGCTCTCGATTGCACAAGTCGCGCCGTTATTGCCCTATATGCTGCTCGTCGTGATGTTGGCCTGCCGTCCGCGCGGGCTGTTCGGAAAGCGCGAAGACGATGTCTGAGCCAGTGCCGATACCCTCACGCCATCGATCGACGATGCGAGCCGCACCGTGGGTGGCCTTGGCCGCGTTGCTCGCGCTGCCGCTCGTCGTCGTGCGCGAGAGTTGGCTTCTTGCCTACTTCGCGCAGGCGGCCGCGATGATGGTGTTCGCGCTCTCGTACAACTTGCTGCTCGGCGAAACCGGGCTGCTTTCGTTCGGGCATGCCGCCTTCGCCGGTCTCGGCGCATTCGTCGCAGCGCATCTCGTCAACCGCGGGGGCATCGCGTTGCCTTGGTTGCCGCTCGTGGGCGGCGCGGCCGGCGCCGGATTCGGCTTGCTCTTCGGATCGATTGCGACGCGGCGCTCAGGTACGGCCTTCGCCATGATTACGCTCGGTATCGGCGAGTTGGTGGCCGCCGCCGCGTGGACGTTACCCGAAGGATTCGGCGGGGCGGCCGGTGTCGCGATCGATCGAGGCAGCGCCCCGACGTGGGGCGGCATGGCGTTCGGCCCCGAGCGCGGGGCCTATGCACTGATCGCAAGTTGGGCGGTGCTGTCGGTTCTCGCCATGTTCGCGTTGACGCGTACGCCGCTCGCGCGGATGGCCAATGCCGTGCGCGACAATGCGCTGCGCGTTGCAGCGCTCGGCATCGATCCGCGACGGATTCGTCTCGCGATGTTCGTGCTGGCGGCGTTCTTTGCCGGTATCGCGGGCACGCTCACGCTCATCGACGTCGAATTGGCGTCGTCGGAAAGCGTGGCGATGACACGCTCGGGCGCGGTGTTGATCGCGACGGTCATCGGCGGATCGTCGACGTTCTTCGGGCCGGTGGTCGGGGCGCTCGTATTGACGGTGCTCAGCGTCGCGTTGGCGAGCGTCACGCGCGCTTGGCCCGTGTATTTGGGCCTGTGTTTCGTCGGCACCGTCTTGTGCTTACCCGAGGGCATCGGCGGCTGGTGGGCTCGGCATGCGCAGCGCACGCGGCGATACGGCGGGGGCGCGCTGGCATTCGCCTATGCGCTCGGCACGCTCGCGGTAGCGGCGTGGATCGGCGCGCTCGTCATCGCCGTCGAATCGCTTTATGCGCGCCGCTTTGCGGCCGATGCGGGCGGTGTTTGGCGGATCGGGTCGCTGACATTCGACCTCGGCGCAGGCGCGACATGGTCGATGCTTGTCGGCCTCGCTGCAATCGGTGCAGCGGCTTACGCCGCCATGCGCGCCTGCTTGCGCTGCTCGGCCAAGAAGAGGCAACGATGACGGCACCGATCGCAGTGCGGCTCGACGGTATCGCGCGGCGCTTTGGTGCCACGCACGTCCTGAACGGCGTCGCACTCTCCGTCACGGCCGGCGAGCGGCATGCGCTGATCGGGCCTAACGGCGCCGGTAAGTCGACGCTGTTCAACGTCATTGGCGGAACGCTTAGACCCGATGCGGGGCGGGTATGGCTCGACGGTGCCGACGTGACCGGGCATCGTCCCGACCTGCTTGCACGCGCGGGGCTCGGCCGAAGCTTTCAAACGACCCGGCTGTTCGCTCGCCAGACGGTATGGGAGAACGTGCGCTGCGCGCTCTGGTGCGGCGAAATGGCGAGACGAGCGCGACCGGGCGCCATCTCGCGGCTTGCCATAGGGACGCGCTGGTTGCGCCGCTCGGGCGAGATCGATGCGCGTGCCTGGGAAGTGCTCGTCGATTTGGATCTCGAGCGGGTAGCGGATACGCCGGCGGGCGCACTCGAATACGGCGCGCAACGCAGGCTCGATCTCGGCATCGCCTGGGCCAGCGGCGCACGCACGTTGTTGCTCGACGAGCCCACGGCCGGCATGAACCGAGACGAAGCGGCGCGCGTGATCGCTTGGCTGCAACGCGCGAGCGTGGGCAAGACGGTGCTCGTCATCGAGCACGACATGGATGCCGTGCAAGCCCTCGCCGATCGCGTTTCGGTGCTGGTGCAAGGCCGTATCGTTGCAACGGGAAGGCCGGCCGACATCCGTGCCGACGCGCGCGTTCGCGAGGCCTACCTCGGCCTACCGCCCGCCGAGGAGCAACCATGACGGCACTGCTCGATGTCCGCTCGCTGTGCGCATGGTACGGCGACGCGCAGGTGCTGCACGGCGTGGATTTGCGTGTCGATGCCGGCGAGATCGTGTTGCTGTGCGGGCGCAACGGATCGGGGCGCTCGACGCTCGCGAAGGCGCTCGTCGGATTGGTGCGCCGGACCGGTTCGATCCGGTTCGCGGGCCAGGATCTGAGTGCGCGGCCCCCCTTCGAAATCGCGCGGCTGGGTATCGGCTATGTCGCCGAGCAGCGCGAGGTGTTTCCGACGCTTTCGGTCGAGGACAACTTGCGGCTCGGCATCAAACCGGGGGCGGCTGGCCCGGCGAGCGCGAGGCTTGCGGATACCTTTGCCCGGTTCCCCATGCTTGCCGAGCGCCGCGCGACCCGTGCAGGGGCACTGTCGGGCGGCGAGCAGCAGATGCTCGTGTTGGCGCGCGCATTGATTGGCGAGCCGAGCTTGCTCATCGTCGACGAACCGACCGAGGGGCTGGCGCCCGCGGCCGTCGACGCGGTTCGTCAATGTTTGGTGGGCTTGCGGGCGCAGGGCGGAGCCGTCTTGCTGATCGAACAACGCTTGACGCTCGCGCATGCGGTGGCCGACCGCGTGGCGGTGATGGGACATGGGCGGATCGTCTACGACGGTGCGGCCGATGCGCTCGATGCCGCGACCGTCGACGAATGGATCGCACTGGGCGGTGGCGACGGCCGAAGCGCCGGCGAGCCCGGCCGCCCGTCAGGTGTTTAACCGGCGTCGCGCTTCGCGATCCAATCGTGCGCCGGATCGTTCTTGAAATGCCACACTCGCTGCGGGCCCGCCATCACGTTCAAGTAATACGACTCGTAGCCGTAAGGGACGACCACCGGGTGATAGCCGCGCGGCACCATGACGACGTCGTGGTCCTCGACCGCCAGCGATTCGTCGATGTCGCGCGAATCGGTGTACACGCGTTGGAACGCGAAGCCTTGCGGCGGATCGAGCCGATGGTAATACGTCTCTTCGAGTGCGCTTTCGAGCGGAATGTTATCGGCGTCGTGCTTGTGCGGCGGATAGCTCGACGAATGGCCGCTCGGCGTACGTACCTCGACGACGAGCAGCGATTCGGCCGGTTCGGTCTGCGGGAGAATATCGCAGACGTACCGCGTATTGTGGCCCTTGCCGCGCACCGAGCGCTTCATCTGCGACGGTTCGATGAGGCGAGTCGGATAGCGGCCTTGCGCCGGCGCGCTGGCCACGCCGAGTTCGGCATCGCGCTCCGCCCGCACGGTGGCTTGCACCTTCGGCGGTAGGTAGAGGGCATACGGGGCGGCGTCTTCGAAGACGCTGTCGCGTGCGCCGAGGCTCGTGTAGCGCGTTCCGTCCACCTCGATCGTGACCGCACCCGACAGCACGACGATACAAGACTCGCGCGCGTCTTCATGGACATACAGCACCTCCTCTCGCGCGAGGCGATAGGCGGCGAAGCCGACATAGCGCCATGCGGCCGTCTCCGGCGTCACGCGCGCGATGGTCATGCCCTCGCGCTGGGCTTTGACGAGCAGGCTCATGCGGGCTCCTTGGCGGGGGCGATCGCGGCATCCACGAGCGAACGCAACGTCCGATAGCCGAGCTGCGCATATTCGAAGCTCGGTGCAACGGCCGGATCTTGTTCGGCTTCGACGACGAGCCAGCCGCGATAACCGTGCCGTTTCAGGCCCGCGATGACGGCGGCGAAATCGACGGCGCCGTCGCCGGGCACCGTGAATGCCCCGTTGATAACGGACTCGAGAAAGCTCCAATCGCGATTGCGTGCGAGTTTGATGACTTCCGGCCGCACGTCCTTGCAATGCACGTGGCAGATGCGCGATGCGTAAGCGTCGAGCATCGCGAGCGGATCGCCGCCGGCGAACGTGATATGGCCCGTGTCGAGCAGCAGGCCCACGGCATCGCTCGTGCGTTTCATCAGGTTCTCGACGTCGGCCGGCGTCTCGACGTACGCGCCCATATGGTGGTGGTAGGCCACGCGCACGCCGTGCGAGCGCGTGTATTGGGCGAAGCGATCGAGGCGCTGCGCGTACGCATCCCATTGGGCCTCGGTGAAGAAGCGGGGACGCTGATAAAGCGGTACCGGCGAGCCTTGGATCGTATCCGCGACTTCGCCGTAGACCATGACGTTCGCCCCGTTTTTGGCGAGCAGCTCGAGGTGGGGGCCGACGGCTTCGATTTCCTCTTCCGCGCTGCGCTCGGCCAGCCGTCCCGAATACCAGCCGGAGACGAGTGCCAGATCGTATGGTGCGAGCAGCGCCTTCAGCGCGGCGGGCTCGCGCGGGAATTTGTTGCCGAGTTCGAATCCTTCGTAGCCGATCGCGCGGCCTTCGGTCAGCGCGACGGACAGCGGCGTTTCCCCGCCGAGGGAGGGGAGGTCGTCGTTCATCCACGAGAGCGGATTGACGCCGATACGCACTTGAAAATCGGTCATGCTGGTTCCTTTGTTCGCATGATGAAAGCGATGTCGATGTCGATGTCGATGTCGATGTCGATGTCGATGTCGATGTCGATGTCGATGTCGATGTCGATGTCGATGTCGACGTTCAATTCCTATCGGTCGGCTTGCCCCTGCTTGTCCACCGTTTGGCCGTCGCGCTCGGCGAGCCGCGCCTCATAAACGGCCCGCGCATGGCGCACCGCCTCGCGTGTGGACACTTCGGGCACGGCCACTTCCCACCACCAGCCGCCATCGTCCGTGGTGCGGGCCGGGTCCGTATCGATGACGATGACGGAGGTGCGATCGGCCGCGCGCGCACGAACGAGCGCTGTTTCGAATTCGCCGATATCGGCTGCGTGTTCGGCCAGTGCCCCGAGCGAGCGGGCGTGCGCGGCGAAATCGATGCGCGGCGCGCCGAGCGGCCCTTGCAGGCAGTCGTCCAGCAGGTTGTTGAACGGAGCACCGCCGCAGGCTTGCTGAAGACGATTGATGCAGCCGTAACCGCGGTTGTCGAGCACGACGACGATGAGCTTGGCACCGAGCATGACGGAAGTCGCGATCTCGCTGTTCATCATCAAGTAGCTGCCGTCGCCGACGAACACGATGACTTCGCGTTCCGGCCGTGCGAGTTTGGCGCCGAGGCCGCCCGCGATCTCGTATCCCATGCACGAATAGCCATACTCGACGTGATAGCCGCCGGGCCGCCCCGCGCGCCAGAGCTTGTGCAGCTCGGCCGGCAGCGTGCCTGCCGCGCAGACGGCGATGTCGTCTTGCGTCGAATGTGCGCTCGAACGCTGCACGGCGCCGATGACGTCGGCGTCATACGGCAGGGTGCCCGGTTGCGGCGTCGCATTCGTGCGTGCCGCGACCGTGTCGCGCCAAGCGGTGCATAGCGTGCGGGCGCGTTCGCTCCAGCCAGCGTTCGCCCGCCACTCGCCGAGACGTTCGCCGAGCGCGCCGAGGGCCGCACCGGCATCGGCGAGAACGGTGATCGCGCCGTGCTTGAGGGCGTCGAGCGCATTGGCGTTGATGCCGACGACATGCGCGCCCGCGAACAAGGTGTTCGAGCCGGTCGTGAAGTCTTGCAGGCGTGTGCCGACCGCGATGACACAGTCGGCCTCGTGCGCAAGCGCGTTCGCTGCGCTCGAGCCCGTGACGCCGATCGCGCCCGCGTTGAGCGGGTCGTCCCAGGCGAGCGCACCCTTGCCGGCTTGCGTTTCGCCGACGGGGACGCCGTGCCGTTGCGCGAACGCGCGCAGTGCGTCGGTGCCGCCACGGCTGTACAGGACACCGCCGCCCGCGACGATCATCGGCCGCGACGCTTGGCGTAGCGCGTCGAGCGCGGCTTCGAGTTCGTCTTCGCTGGGCGTCGGCGCATGAAAGCGGATCACGCGCGGCGCGAAAAACGCGCACGGATAATCGTAAGCCATCGCTTGCACGTCCTGCGGCAGCGCAAGCGTAACCGGGCCGGCCTGCGCCGCGTCGGTCAGCACACGGATCGCGCGCGGCAACGCGCTCAGCAACTGCGCGGGGTGGACGATGCGATCGAAGTAGCGCGATACCGGTTTGAGCGTATCGTTGGCGGACACGCCGCCGTCCTGGAAGTCTTCGACTTGCTGGAGAACCGGATCGGGGGCGCGCGAGACGAAGATGTCCCCAGGCAACAGCAGGACCGGCAATCGATTGACGTGCGCGAGCGCCGCGGCGGTCACGAGGTTAGTCGCACCGGGGCCGATCGACGTCGTCACCGCCATCATGCGGCGCCGGAAGTGGGCCTTCGCATAAGCGATCGCGCTGTGCGCCATCGCCTGCTCGTTATGGGCCCGGTAGGTGGGCAACTCGTCGCGATGCCGATAGAGCGCTTCGCCCAGGCCCGCGACATTGCCGTGGCCGAAGATGGCGAATACCCCACCGAACAGGGGCACGGTGGATACGCCGTCTTCAGCCACGACCCGCTGCGCGGCCAAATAGCGCACGAGCGCTTGCGCAGCGGTCAGCCGGATTGTCGATGTCGATCCCGATGCCGATGCCGATGCCGATGCCGATGCCGATGCCGACTTGCGGCCTGCATCATGGGCTGCTTCGTTGGCCGTCGTTTCCGCGTGTCTCGCGTTCATCACGCTGCCTCCTGCCGCGTGGCCGTTTGCGGCGCGACGGTGCCGGTTTCGGCGCGCGCTTCGCGCCAGGCGCGGATCAACGTCTCGAACGTCGCACGCACCCGTGCGACGAGCGTCGCATCGTCGATTTCGCCGGCCAGCCAAGCGCGGCTCGGCTCATGAAAGATGGTCCGGCCGACGGTGAAGCCTTTGCACGTGCGAGAGACGGCCGCCGCGCGAAAGCCCTCGCTGAGCACATCGACGCCGGCCGATAAGCCGAGCAACACGACGCCCCGACAATACGGATCGCGCTCGGCGATGAGCGCATCGACCGCGGCCCATTGCTCGGCGGCAAGCGGCGCGAGCTTCCACCACTCGGGCTGGATGCCGAGGTTATAGAGCCGCTTGAGCGCGCGAAACACGGTATCGGGCGCCGAGGGCAGGGTATCGCGCTTAGGCGGGATCACTTCGAGCAGCAACGCGTGCCCGCTCGCCTGCACGGCGTCGTAGAGCGCACGTAACTGCGCTTCCTGTTCCACGCGTTCTTCGATCGGTGCGTCCGGGTGATATTGCACGAGACATTTGACGACATGCTCCTGCGGCCACGCGACGAGCGCGGTGCCGACCGAGCGGCCGTGCTGAAACACGAGCGGCAGCGAGCCCGGCAGTTCGACTGGCCGGCCGACCCACCAGCCGCGTCCCGTCGCCGCATTCAGGGCGTCTTGGCCGTAGCGATCGTCGATGAGCACGCCGATGCGCCCCTGCAGCGAAAGCGCCTGCTCGGTCTGCGCAACCGCCTCGACGAACAACTGCTTGAGCGCTGGAATCCGCGTCTCGCTTGCACCCGTTTGCTGCACGAGTTCGAAGAATTGATTGCGGTGATCGAACGCGAAGCCGAGCACTTCGTCGTGCACGGGCCGTTTGACGCTCACGCGATGCAGCCGCGCAAGCTGGGTGTCGAGATCGGGCCGCCGCATTTTGACGGGATCGCGCGCGAGCGCGTCGCGCAGATAGTCGAGTTCGGCCGGCGTCGGCATGGCGGGGGCACAGCCGTGGCGCGAGACCACGAGCGCGCCGCATAGGTTCGCCGTTTGAGCGCAGCGCGCAAGCGGCGCATCGCGCAGCCATTCGGAAAGGAAACCGGAGGCGAACGCATCGCCGGCGCCGAGCACGTTCAGCACGTCGACTTCCATGCCGTGTTCGGTGGGCGCATCGTCGATCGAGGCCGGCACCTTCCCTTCGATGATCGTGCAGCCGAGCGGGCCGCGCTTGACGACGAGCGTGGCCGGCGTGACGGCGCGCACCATGGCGAGCGCGTCGATCAGTTCATGCTTGCCGCCGGCAATACGAAACTCCTCCTCGGTGCCGATGACGAGATCGAACAGCGGCAAGATGCGCTGCAGATGCGCGGTGACGCTTTCGTCGGCGATGAACCGCGTTTCGCCATCGGCCTTGCCCGTCAGGCCCCACAGTACCGGCCGATAGTCGATGTCGAGCACGGTGCGGACTTGATTGCGGCGCGCGTATTCGAGGGCGCGCCGGCTGGCACGGTTCACGCGTTCCGTCGAAAAATGCGTCCCGGTGATGAGCAGGGCCTTGCTCGATGCGATGAAGCTTTCGTCGAAGTCGTTTTCGTCGATCGCCATGTCGGCGCAGTTCTCGCGATGGAAAATGAGCGGGAACGTATCGCGATCCTTGATGCCGAGCAGCACGAGCGCGGTGAGCCGATCCGCGTCGATGCGCGCGTGGCTCGTGTCGCAGCCTTCGCGCTCGAGCGTCTCGGTGAGAAAGCGGCCCATGTGATCGTTGCCGACGCGCGAGAGCATGGCCGAAGCCAGGCCGAGACGCGCGCATCCGAACGCGATGTTGGCCGACGAGCCGCCGAGATACTTGGCGAAGCTCGACACGTCTTCCAAGCGGGCGCCGATCTGCTGGGCGTAAAGATCGACGGCGAGGCGGCCGAGGCAAATGATGTCGCGCGTGCGGCCAGGCGCGAAGCGGCCGGCGGTCGGGGTCGAGGTAGGAGAGGCAGCCATGAAAGAAATCCTAGTCCTGGGTGGGCGTCGTGAAGCGCGTTAGATCGTGGCGCCGTCGAGTTCGGCGATCATCTTTTGCATTTCCGCGCCGCCGGCCATCATGTCGAGTACGGCTTCCTTACTGATCGTGTCCTTCGTGAACGTCCCCATCGAGCGGCCGCGATTGAGGAGCGTGAACGAATCGCCGATCGGGTAGGCGTGGTGCACGTTGTGCGTAATGAAGATGACGGAGATGCCGCGTTCGCGAGCCTTGTGAATGAGCTTGAGCACGTTGAAGCTTTGCTTGACGCCGAGCGCGGCCGTCGGCTCGTCGAGGATCAGCACGCGCGCGCCGAAATGAATCGCGCGGGCGATCGCCAGGCACTGGCGCTCGCCGCCCGACATGGTGCCGATCGGCTGATGCGGATCGCGCACTTGAATGCCCATTTCCGCGAGCTTTTCGCGGGCCGTCGTGGCCGCCGTCTCGACGTCGAGGACGTCGATCAGACCGAACAGCTTTTTGCTCGGCTCGCGTCCCATGAAGAAGTTGCGCGCGACCGACAGCAGCGGCACGAGCGCCAGATCCTGATAGACGGTGGCGATGCCGAGATCGAGCGCGTCCTTCGGCGAATTGAAAAGTACCGGTTGGCCGTCGACGAGGTACTGGCCTTCGCTCGGCTGATGCACACCGGCGAGCGTTTTGATCAGCGTCGATTTGCCGGCACCGTTATCGCCGAGCAGGCAATGCACCTCGCCGCGCCGCAGCCGCAGCGTGACGTCTTTGAGGGCGATCACGGTACCGAAGTAGCGGCTGACGTTTTCCAGCGCGAGGATGTAGTCGGCGCCCTGATCTTGGGTGGGGGTGATGGTCGTCATCGTTTCCTCCGTCGCTCAACGCGATTGCGCGACACGGCTGCGCACGTAGTGGTTGAAGAGCACCGCGAACAGCAGCATGAGGCCGAGGAAGACGCGGAACCAGTCGGAATCGATACTCGTGTAGGTAATGCCGATCTGCACGACGCCGAAGATGAGCGAACCGAAGCAGGCGCCGACCACCGAGCCATAACCGCCCGTGAGCAGCGTGCCGCCGATGACGGCCGCGATGATCGCTTCGAATTCCTTTTGCAGCCCGCGGTCGGCGGCGGCCGAGCCGATGTCGCACACTTGCAGCACGGCAAACAGGCAAGCGCAGAACGCGGTGAGCACGAACAGGCGGATCTTCACGCGCCGCACCGGCACGCCGACATTCTTGGCTGCGTTGGCGTCGCCGCCCACGGCGAAGATCCAATTGCCGAAGCGCGTCTTGGCGAGAGTGAACGCACAGACGACGGCCAGCGCGATCCACCAGACGACGACTTTCGGCACGCCCGGTACGAGCGGTTCGCCCGAATCGAGCAGCTTCACGAGGCCGATGTGGCCGAGCCAGCGGAACAGGCCATGGAACGCCACGCCTTGGAACAAGGCATGGGCGAGCGCGCTTTGGGCGGCGACGTCGCCCACGCCCGAGATGATCGTGCGATCGGCGAACATGACCGAGAGGGCCAGCGTCAAGCCGCGCAGGATAAACATGAAGGCAAGCGTGACGATGAAAGAGGGCAGCTTCGTGCGCATGACGAGGTAGCCGTTGAGCGCACCGAGCAGCATCGAGCCGACGAACGCGAAGACGATCGAAAGTTCGATGGGCCAGTGAAAATACATCGTCGGCAGCGCAACCATCATGCCCGCGAAGCCGATCATCGAACCGATCGACAGATCGAACTCCCCGGCGATCATGAGCAGACAGGCGCCGATGGAAATGAGGCCCAGGTAGGCCGCGACTTGCGACCAGTTCATGATGCCGTCGAGATTGAACATGCCGGAGTGGCCGGCGCCGATCGCGAAGACGAGGAACACCATGACGGTGCCCGCGAGCGAGGCGAACTCGGGGCGAGAAAGGAAATGCTTGAACCGCGATTCGCGGCGCACGCGCTCATCGAGCGAGGCGCCTGCCCCGGGCTGATTGGGCTGCTCGTGTTTGCGCAAATTGGCGTGGAAGTGATCGGCGACGCCCATCGAAACTCTCCTTCGGTCGCGCGGTTCGAACGGTCTATCGGGAAAGGCCGGCTCGAACCGCGCTGTCAGGCAAAATGGCTGGATTGCAAAGGCCGCTGCGTGCTAAGCGCGCGAGGTGCTCGCGAGCATCAGCGGTACTGCCCCGCGTATTTCACGACTTTGTCGACGTTGGCCTTGGTAATGAAGCCCGGACCGGACAGGATCGTGTCGGGCTGATAGACGGGTTGGAGCCCGTACGTTTGCAGACGCTGCTGGAATTTCGGATTGGCTTGCAGCGCCTTTTCGATCTTCAGGGGATCCGTTGTGTGATCGTGCTTCACGATCGCGAGCACGGCGACGGCCAAATAGCCTTGCAGATAGGGCTGCTGATCGATCGCGAATTGGATCGTGCCGTCCTTGATTGCCGCGGCGATGTCGTTGTCGAAGTCGAACGTGGCGAACCACATCTTGCCCGCGAGGCCCATGTCTTTCAGCGCGCGAATGGTCGGATCGGCCGACAGCGGCCCGAGTGCGAGCACGGCGCCCGTGTTCGGATGATTGCGCAAATAGGCTTGAACCTTCGACTTCACGCCGTTCGGATCCTGGCCGGCATCGAGCGTCGAGGATTTGAAATCGACGCCCAGCGCTTCGGCGAAGCCGCGGCAACGTTCGAACGACGCCGGATTCGTCGCATAGTGATTCACGCACAAGAATGACTTGATGCCGGCCGCCTTCGCTTTTTCGCCGGCTGCGTGGCCCGCGACATATTCGGGCTGGCCGATGTGCATGATCGCGCCGAGCTGCTTGCTTTGTTCGAGCGTGCCGGAATTGATCGTCACGAGCGGGATCTTCTTGTCCGTGATTTTCTTGATCGAACTCTTCAGTACGTCGAAATCGGCGACCGTTGTGGCGACGCCGTCATAGTTGTGCGCCGCCGCCTGCTCGATGAGCCGCGCCATGTCCGACAAATCGCCGTTCGGCGGGTTGCGGTAGTCCGTCTCGACGTTGAAATCCTCGTCCGCCTGCTTGATCGCGTTCTTGATCGTGTTCCACCAGGAATCGGAATCGGGCGCGTGGC
>NZ_JBQCIV010000128.1:0-6625 GCF_051953405.1 Trinickia sp.
TGGGGTCGTTGCCGCCCAGCAGTGGCGTGCCCTTTTCTCAAACGCTGAAGATCCTATCGTCGTTAAGGCGCTCTCGCATCTGCTGGGTCTCACCGAATGTCAGTTTGAGTCTTGGTCCCCCCCCCCCAAACTTCACGCAACGGTTGCTATGCGGATAGGTCAGCAAGGTCTCAACTTCGTGTCCCGAAAACGCCATCCAATCGCAAAAAGGTTCGAGTTTGCGCGTTTGCTTGGTGATTATCTCCGGGAACCGACTAGTCCAAATAATTGGTTAGCCTCTACGGATTTGGCGACTTCCCGGCAGAAATACCAGCGCGCATTCGCGGCCGAATTTCTCTGCCCGATCGAGTCGCTAGTCGGCTTTTTGAATGGCGACTTTTCCGAATCTGCGCTCGAGGATGCGGCAGCGCGCTTCGGTGTTAGCGAGCGAACCGTCGAATCGCTTTTGATGAATAACGGATATCTCGAAGATCCGTACGCTGGGTCCAGAATGCCCTATCGGTTGGCTGCTTAGCAGACCATCACAACAGCCACTTCCGCAACACTTCCCAAGCCCTCAACTTCTCGGCATAAGGCACGGCCGCATAAGCAGGACTGCTCGACGGCAGTTTGATGAGATCAAGCGACATGCGGCTTTCGGCCAAGAGCTGCATTCCGATTTTCGCGGCCGTACCGCCGTTAAACGCAACAGCAACAAGATTCGGCAACGCAGCCACCAGCGCAGCCAAATCGTTCGTCGCATGATCGCGAATCCGACTATCGAGGCTCCCCTCGCGCTTGGCCTTCGCAATCACATCCCACAGCCCCACCCGATGATCGAGCAGCGCTTGCAGCCGCGCCTCGTATTCCATGCGAGGCAGCGCCACCCCAATCACATCCCCCACCAAATGCCAAAACCGGTTTTGCGGATGCGCGTAATACTGGCTTTGCGCAAGCGACGCCTCGCCGGGCAAACTGCCCAACACGAGTACGCGAGTTTGCTCGTTCACGACGGGCGCAAACGAATGCTTGAACGTCACGATGAGGAAGGTGCTCGAGCGCTCGCCCGATTCGACGCATGCCCCGCATGGTCGGGCCGCGCCGGACGCCCGCCCCGATCGTGCGGAAGATGAGGCGAGCCGGAGCCGCTGCTGTTTCGCACGACGTGCGCGCGCCGCGCATCGAGATGCACCCACAACGCGGGCAACATGCATTCGGTCACCATGAGCGGCGCCCCGTGCCGAACGAAAACCGAACGCCGCGCAAGCAGCGCATGCGGCGCACGTCCCGCCACCTCGCGCCGAGCGAGCGCCGCGAGCGGATGCCGCGGCGCAAGCCGCGTGCTGACGAGCACCGACCGCGCAACCGTGCTGTCGGCATAAAGCAGTTCGGCGAGCGGCCGCGTCGACAGCCGCCGCATCGCGTGCCACACGCTACGGCTCGCACCGAGCGGCGCAATACTGTGGGCGGCAACGAACGGCACGCCGTCCACCTCCAACACCACTTCCCGCACCCACACGCGCGTACGCGGCGCAATGCGCAGCGCAGCGCATTCATCGGCCCACGCGCGATCGACAGCCTCGCGCGTCACCCGCACGCGCACGCTGCCCAGCGCCCGCAGATGCGCCGTCAGCGAACCGCCGCGCGTGAGCCAGTCTTTCTGATCGAACGTCGTGGCAGGCTTTTGAGCCGCGCGCCAGGCACGGCTCTTGGCGTCGTAACGTAGACGCGCGGCGCGCATTACCGAGCGAGCAGCAGCGCGTTCGTGCGCTTCACGAAGCTGGCGGGATCGTCGAGCGTGCCGCCCTCGGCCAATACGGCTTGGTCGAACAGCAGGTTGCACCAATCGGCGAAATCGCCATGCTCGGGCGAAAGCGCTTTCACGAGCGCATGCTCGGGATTGATTTCGAGGATCGGATGGAACTCCGGCGTCTTTTGCCCTGCCGCCTTCAGCATGCGCTGCAGATACCCCGTCATCTCGCCGTCGTCGGCCACGAGACACGAGGGCGAATCGGTCAGGCGGAACGTCAAACGCACGTCTTTCGCCTTGTCCTTCAGCACGTCCTTCATCTTCTCGACGAGCGGCTTCATCGTCTCGCCGATCGCCTCGTGCGCCTTCTTCTCTTCGTCGTCGAACGCGTTCAGATCCAAATCGCCGCGCGCCACGCTCGCGAGCGGCTTGCCGTCGAACTCGGTGAAATACGCCAGGGCCCACTCGTCGACGCGGTCGGTCAACAGCAGCACTTCGATCCCCTTCTTGCGGAACACTTCGAGATGCGGGCTGTTCTTGGCCGCTTGCCACGTATCGGCCGTCACGTAGTAGATCTTGGTCTGCTCGGGCTTCATCCGCGCCACGTAATCGGCCAGCGAAACCGTCTGCTCGGCCGAGTCGGTATGCGTCGAAGCGAAACGCACGAGCTTACCGATCCGCTCGCGATTCGTGAAATCCTCGCCGAGCCCTTCCTTGAACGCCTGGCCGAATTCCTTCCAGAACGTCGCGTACTTGGCCTTGCCTTCCTCCGTTTCGGCGTTCGCCATTTCCTCGAGCATCGACAGCACGCGCTTGGTCACGCCCTCGCGAATCGCTTTAACGTCGCGGCTTTCTTGCAAGATCTCGCGCGAGACGTTCAGCGGCAGATCGGCCGAATCGACCACGCCCTTCACGAAGCGCAGATACGGCGGCAACAACTGCTCGGCGTCGTCCATGATGAACACGCGCTTGACGTAGAGCTTCAGGCCGCTGCGATGATCGCGATTCCACAGATCGAACGGCGCATGCGCGGGCACGTAAAGCAACTGCGTGTACTCGCTGCGGCCTTCGACGCGGTTGTGCGTCCAGGCCAGCGGGTCCTGTTCGTCGTGAGCCAGATGGTGATAGAACTGCTTGTACTGCTCGTCTTCGATCTCGTTCTTGGGGCGAGTCCAAAGCGCGCTAGCTTGATTGACGGTTTCGTCCTCGTCCTTGACGATCATCTCGCCCTTCTCGGCGTCCCACTCCTCTTTCTTCATGAGGATCGGCAATGCGACGTGATCCGAGTACTTGCGGATGATCGACTTGAGCCGATACGAGGACAGGAGTTCGTCCTCTTCGGCACGCAAATGCAGCGTGATGGTCGTGCCGCGTTGAGCGCGCTCGATCGGCTCGACCGAGAAATCGCCCTCGCCGGCGCTGATCCAGCGCACGCCTTCGGAGGCCGGCAAGCCGGCACGGCGGGTCTCGACGGTGATTTTGTCGGCGACGATGAAGCCCGAGTAAAAGCCCACGCCGAATTGGCCGATCAGCGCCGCGTCCTTTTGCTGATCGCCCGACAGTTGCGAAAAGAATTCCTTGGTGCCCGAGCGAGCGATCGTGCCGAGGTGCGAGACGGTTTCGTCGCGGCTCATGCCGATACCGTTGTCGTCGATCGTGATCGTGCGCGCTTCTTTATCGAACGCGACGCGGATCCGCAAATTCGGATCGTTCTCGTACAGTTCGCTCTTGGCGATCGCTTCGAAGCGCAGCTTGTCCGCGGCATCGGAGGCGTTCGAAATCAGCTCGCGCAGAAAAATTTCCTTGTTGCTGTAGAGCGAATGGATCATCAACTGCAGAAGCTGCTTCACTTCTGCCTGAAAGCTCATGGTTTCTTGTGCCATGGTCTCAAGTTCCTTTGCGTACGGTTACGGTTCGTAGATGACGGAAAACGACGGCTTGCCGGCGCCGCCCGCGGCCCCGCGGCCCGAGCAAGGCGGCGCAGCGCGCAGTGCTCCCTCAAATGGGGGCGGGCGGCGCGCCTTTCAAGGGCCGCGCAACACGGTGCTGCGCCTCGATGTAACCGGCCAGAAAGCCGGGCAGCGCGCGATCGCCGCAGTTGGCGATGTTGAAACGCATCCAGGTGGTCGGCGATTGCTGGGGCGAGAACAAGCTGCCCGGTGCGAGCAAAAATCCCGCCTCTTGCCCCGCCGCCGCGAATGCATCGGCATCGACGCCCGCGTCGGCCCATAGGAACATGCCCGCGGCCGGCATGTTGAACAAGGAAAATCCCGCTCGCTCCAGCATGCGCGCGCAGGGCTCGCGCACCGCGTCGAGTCGCCCACGCAAGCGCTCCACGTACCGGCGATAATGCCCCTCCGTCAGAATCTTGTAGATCAGCCGTTCGTTGAGTTCGGGCGTGGTCATGCCGATCAGCACCTTTTGATCGGCGATCGCCTGGGCCAGCTCGGGGGCGCAAGCGACGAACCCGACCCGCAGATTCGCCGTCAGCGTCTTCGAGAAGCTGCCGAGATAAATCACCCGCTTCAGTTGATCGAGCGTCGCGAGCCGTGTAACGGCGTGGCTCGGCGGGCACAGGTCGCCATAGATGTCGTCTTCGACCACGACGAAATCGTACTCCTCCGCCAAACGCAAGATCCGAAAGGCCTGGGCAGGCGATAACGAGGTGCCCGTCGGGTTCTGCAACACCGAGTTGATGACAAGCATCTTCGGTCGCCACGTCTTGACCCGTTCCTCGAGCGCGTCGAGATCGGGTCCCGCCGGCGTATAGGGCATTCCCACCAGCCGCGCGCCTTGCGCGGCGAACCGGCCGAACATCTGGAACCAGGCGGGATCGCCGACGATCACGGCATCGCCCGGCTGCACGTACAGCCGCGCGATCAGATCGATCGCCTGTGTGATGCCCGAGGTCAGGACGATCTGGTCGGGCGCGGCACCGATTTCCCATTCTTCCAAGCGTGTCTGCAATTGCTGCCGCAGCGGCAAAAACCCTTGCGCGGTACCGGTACCGAGCCATTGGCCGCCACTTTGCCGCGCCAGCGCGCGCAGGGCCGACGCAACGAGTTCGCCGTCGAGCCAAGCGCTGGGCAAATACCCGAGACCGGGCCCTTTGTCGGATGCCCCCGCGTGCAACGTATTGCGCACGAGCCAGACGACATCGATCGGGCGCTGCGCCGCGCCCGGCGACGCGCCGTTTTGCTGGACCGCACCGCCCGCGCCGCGCTCCCCGGGCGCGGCGGCGGCGCGCTCTCGAACATAAAATCCCGAGCCGCGGCGCGAATCCAGATAGCCCTGCGCGACCAGCCGCTCGTAGGCTTCGACGACGGTGAAGCGCGAAACGCCTTTATCCTGTGCGAGCTTGCGGATCGACGGCATGCGCATGCCCGGCCGGAACACGCGTTCCTCGATCCGGCGCCGCGCCCATTGCACCAGCTGCTCGACAAGCGTGAGCGGCGACGCGCCGTGCGGAGCGGGAATTTGATCCAGAGCGGTAGACATAGCGGCGGCGAACTGTACCGAGAAGTATCGTGCCGATTGTACCGTTACTGTGCTGGCCGCGCCGATTAAAGTGATTGCTGATTTCAATCCGCCGGGCGCGCTGCCGCTGCTTGGAGCCTTCGCCAGGCGCCGCGATCCCTGCAACCGTCGTCATTCCAATGAAAATCGCCTCCGCACTCGAACTTGACCACCTCGTCGTTGCCGCCCGTACCCTCGAAGACGGTGCGCGCTTCGTCGCCGACACGCTCGGCGTCGAGCCCACCGGCGGCGGTGCCCATGCCGCCATGGGGACGCACAACCGGCTCCTCGGCTTATGGGGCGGCGCCTACCTGGAAGTCATCGCGATCGATCCGCAAGCCGAGCGCGAACGCGCCGATGCGACGGCGGGCCGCCGCCCCCGCTGGTACGCGCTCGACGACCCGGCGATGCAAGCACGGCTCGAGCGCGGCCCGTTCCTGGCGCACTGGGCGGCCCGGGTGCCGCGCCCCAAGGATCTCGGCCGCTGGCAGGCACAGTACCCGCAACGGATTCCACGCGTCATTCCGATGACGCGCGGCGACCTGACCTGGCGACTGACGGTGCCCGAGGACGGTGCCTTCCCCGCCTGGGAGGGCGCCGGCGACGGTATCGTGCCCACCTTGATTCAATGGGATACCGAGCATCCGGGCGGCCGGCTGCCGGCGACGGGTCTGGCGCTCAAAGCGCTGAAAGCGCGGCACCCGCGCGCCGAAACGGTCCGCGCCCAGCTCGAATGGCTGGGCGCCGCCCCTCTCATCGAACTCGAGAGCGCCGCCGACGGCGTCGCCTCCCTGACGGCCGAAATCGAAACGCCGGCCGGCGTGCGCACGCTTGCGTAACCGCCCGTTTGCGGCCCCACTGAATTTCCAGGAGATTTTCGATGACGAAATCGCGTGAAACACGAGGCATGCTGCTCGGCCTCGTCGGCGTAATCATCTTCAGCTTGACGCTGCCGATGACGCACGTGGTAGTACAGGAACTGAACCCGGTGCTCAACGGCTTGGGCCGCGCGCTCGCCGCCGCCGTCCCGGCCGCGGCGCTCTTGGCCTGGCGCCGCGAGCGTGTGCCCAACCGGGCCCAACTCAAGGGCCTGGCCGTGACCGCGCTGGGCGTCATCGTCGCCTTCCCGGTGTTTTCGGCCTGGGCGATGAAAACGGTACCGGCCTCGCACGGCGCGCTCGTCAACGGCCTGCAGCCGCTGTTCGTCGCGATCTACGCGGCATGGCTTTCGCGCGAGCGGCCGTCGCCGGCGTTTTGGGCAAGCGCGGCCGTCGGCAGCGCCCTCGTCGTCGCCTATGCCCTGCACGCGGGCGGCGGTGCGTTCCAAGCGGGCGATCTATTCATGCTGGCGGCGGTCGCCGTCGGCGCGCTCGGCTATGC
>NZ_JBQCIV010000129.1:0-21146 GCF_051953405.1 Trinickia sp.
CTCGCGCCCGAGGACGCACGGCGCGAAGCGCTGGCCATGCTCGAACGCGTGGGCCTGGCTCACCGTGCGAAGCATCGTCCCGGCGAACTCTCGGGCGGGGAGCGTCAGCGTGTCGCGATCGCACGCGCGCTGGTGTCCAAGCCGGCCTGCGTGCTGGCCGACGAGCCGACCGGCAATCTCGACGGCGCAACGGCGGACAACGTCTTCAATCTCATGCTCGAATTGTCCGCCACGCTCGAAACGAGCTTCGTCATCGTCACGCACGATGTCGACTTGGCGGGCCGTTGCGATCGTATTTTGCGTCTGCGCGACGGCGTGCTGCACGAAGAACCGTCCGTTCCCGTCTAGCGCAAAAAGGGTAAAACGGGCAAAACGGCCTCACGGAGCGTCGCTATGTGGATCGATACGCACTGTCATCTGGACGCAGGCGAGTTCGACGGCGATCGCGAAACGGTCGCATTGGCCGCACAAGCTTGCGGGGTGGGGCGCATCGTGATCCCGGCCGTGGGGCGCGGAAACTTCTCGACCGTGCGTGCGCTGGCGCATCGCATCGCGGGCGGCGTCTATGCGCTCGGCATCCACCCGCTGTTCACCCGTGACGCGGGCGAGGCGGATCTCGAGGCGCTGCGCCGCGAGATCGAAGCGAGTCTCGACGATCCTCGGTTCGTCGGGATCGGCGAAATCGGACTCGACTACTTCGTGCCGGATCTCGACGACACGCGCCAACGCCATTTCTACGACGCACAACTCGCGCTCGCTCGCGAGTTCGACTTGCCCGTGATCTGCCACGTGCGCAAGTCGCAAGACCTCGTTCTCAAGGGCTTGCGCCGTTACGGCGTCAAACGTGGCATCGCCCACGCCTTCAACGGCAGCTTTCAGCAGGCGCAGGCGTTCATCGACCAAGGCGTGCGCCTCGGATTCGGCGGCAACGTAACGTTCGAGCGCTCCCGTCAGATTAGGCGGCTCGCCGCCGAACTGCCGCTCGCGGCGCTCGTCGTGGAAACCGACGCCCCCGACATTCCTCCCGCCTGGCTCTACAAGCAACGCAACGCACCCGATCAAGTACCGCGCATCGGTGCTGTCATCGCCGAATTGCGGGGCATCGGCATCGACGAACTCGCGGTAGGCACAATGGCCAACGCTCACGCCGCGCTGCCCCGTCTCGCGCTCGCTTGCGGATAATCGGCAATCGTTAGCGCCGTTCCCTGTTTCCGGGGCTGTTCTCGTGGCAACGCAGGCTCGTTCCGACACGCGGGCACGATCCTGCAGCCGAAGGTCGAGGCCGGATTCGCCTATCGGCGCGCTGATCGAAGGAGGGCGAGTGCGGACGATGCTGATCGGCTTCGCGCTGGGCATCGCGGCGCTGCAGCAACGCGCGGCATTGCCGGGCGCGGGGGAGTGGGGTGCGCTCGGGGCGCTGTTCGCAGCCGCGTGTGCTGTGCTCGTGCGGGAGCGAACGCGCGCGGCGTCGGCGTCCTTCCTTGCGCCCCGCTCGCGTCTGCACGAACGAGGGTTGGCTTCGTCGCGGGCCCTCGTCGCGCCTGCGGCGTGGTTCGTCGCCGCGCTGATCATGGGCCACACCTATGCGGCCGTGCGGGCGCAAGTACGATTGGCGCAAGCGCTGCCCGGCGCATGGGAATCGCGAGAACTCGCACTATCCGGCTACGTTCGAGGTCTGCCCGCCCAAGATGGGGCAAGCGCACGATTCATGTTTGCCGTCGATGTCGACGACGTTCGACGCCGCACCGGCATCGAGCGTTTCCCGTCGATCATCCAGCTCGCATGGAACGGTCGCGGCGCCCATGACGTGCCGCCGCTAAAGCCCGGCGATCGCTGGCGTTTCGCGGTGCGGCTCAAGCGCCCTCATGGTTACGCGAACTTCGGTGGGCACAATGCCGAAGCGGCGTTGCTTGCACGGGGCGTGCGGGCGACCGGCTACGTCGTCGCTGCCGCTCAGACGAAGCGGTTGCCCGGCCGAGGCGGCGGGTTCGGGACGGCGATCGATCGTGCGCGCTTCGCTTTACGCGCACGCGTCTCGCAGGCGCTGGCCGACGCCGCGCATCGCGGCATCGTGACGGCGCTCGCCATCGGCGCGCAGGAGGGCATCGCCGATGCCGACCGGCTCGTGCTGCGCCGGACCGGCACCAGTCATCTCGTCGCCGTGTCGGGGCTGCATATCGGCTTCGTCGCGGGGCTCTGCGCAACGCTCGCCGCTGCGTTGTGGCGCCGCTCGTGCGGATTCGGCGCGATGCTCGCGCGTGTCGGCGCCCGCGAATGGCCGCTCGTGGTACCCGCCCCGATCGTCGCGGCGGTGGCCGGCGTGGCGAGCGCGGCCGCCTATGCCGCGCTCGCGGGGTTCAACGTCCCGGCCCAGCGCGCTTTGTGGATGCTCGTGGCGGTCAGCGTGGCCTACGTGCTCGGCCATCGCGTCGCGTTCTCGCTCGTCCTTGCTTGGGCCGCGGCGCTCGTGCTTGTCGTCGATCCCTGGGCGCCGACCGCGGCCGGATTTTGGCTGTCGTTCGGGGCCGTCGGGTTCATCGCGTTTGCCATGCGAGGACGGCTTCGCGCACGCGAAGAGACGGAGGGCATGCTCGACCCAATCGAGGCGGCGCGCACGAGCGACCCAGGCTGGCAGGCACCGCTCGCGCCATCGCGCGGAACTGCTCGCGTCGTATGGCGCCGACGTCTCGCCGCCGCATACGGGCGATGCGCGGATGCAATTCGCGCCCAGTGGGCCGTGACGATCGGCTTGGCGCCGCTCACCGCCTTCTGGTTCTCGCAAGTCTCGCTTGTCGGCCCGCTCGCGAACGCCATCGCGGTGCCTTGGATCAGCGTGCTCGTCGTGCCGGTGGTGCTCGTCGCGCTCGCTTTGCCGGCGCCGCTCGATGGGCTCGCTTATGAACTCGCGCATGGTTTGCTGGCGCCGCTCATGAGCCTGCTCGACGCGCTGGCGCAATCGGCTTGGGCCGATCGTTATCCCGCGCAGCCGTCGTTGTGGGCGCTCGCCTCGGCGCTCGCTGGCGTTGCGCTGTGCCTGATGCCGCGCGGTTGGCCGTTGCGTTTCGCGGCACCGCTCGCGTGGCTGCCGCTGATCGCACCGCCGCCGCCCGGCATCGAGGAGGGCGCTTTCCGGCTCACCGCGCTCGACATCGGGCAGGGCGCGTCGATCCTCATCGAAACGCGTCGTCGCGCGCTCTTGTTCGATGCGGGCCCGGGCGCCGAATCGACGAATGCCGGCGAGCGGATCGTCGTCCCGTTTCTGCGGGCAAACGGCGTGGCGCGGCTCGATACCTTGGTCGTGAGCCACGGCGATGCGGATCACGCGGGCGGTGTGCCCGCGGTGCTCGAGGCATCCGATGTCGGCCAGGTGCTCGGCGGCTTGCCGCCCGTTCACCGCGTCTGGGATGCGTCGCGCGCAAGCGGGGGCGAGCGCTTGCGTTGCGCGGCGGGGCAGCGCTGGCGCTGGGACGGCGTCGATTTCGAGGTGCTGTGGCCCGATCCGGGACGGTTGCCGCGGCAGTCGAACGCGCAATCGTGCGTGTTGAAGGTCAGCGCGCGTGGCATGAGCGCTTTGCTGACGGGCGATATCGGGGCACCGGCGGAACGAACGCTCGTGAGCCGCGCGCCCGAGGCCTTGCGCGCCGACGTGCTGCTCGTCGCGCATCATGGAAGCAAGACATCGTCCACCGAGCCTTTCCTCGACTCGGTCGATCCGCGCGTGGCCATATTTCAGGTAGGCTATCGCAATCGCTTTCGCCATCCCCATCCGCAGGTATGGGCTCGCTTCGAAGCGCGCGGCATCACGCTCGCCCGGACGGACCGCGACGGCGCGATCCGAGTGGCCACGATCGACGGCCGGCTCGCGCTCGAGCGCTATCGAGAAACGCACACTCGCTACTGGATGGATCGATAAGGGCAAACGAACTTGGAGGCAGCGGCGCTTGAAAGACATCATCCACTTTTCGCATGCGAACGGTTTTCCGGCGTCGATTTACCGCACGCTGTTCGCCGAACTTTCCGATGATTACGAGCTTCGCTACATCGAGCGCATCGGCCACGATCCCCGCTATCCCGTCACGAGCGATTGGCCGCATCTCGTCGACGAATTGCTGGCCGATATCGGCCAGCGGTACGAGCGCCCCGTGTGGCTCGTGGGCCACTCGCTGGGCGGCTACTTGTCGCTCATGGCGGCGCTCAAGCACCCGCACTGGGTGCGCGGGGTCGTGATGCTCGACTCGCCCGTGATCGCCGGCTGGCGCGCGAACGTCTTGCGCTTCACGCAATGGACGGGGCTCGACGAGCGGCTTTCCCCCGCCGCGGCCACGCGCAAGCGCCGCACGCAATGGGCGAGCCGCGAAGAGGCCTGGCGCCACTTCCATGCCAAGAGCGCGTTCGCGCGTTGGGATGAGCGCGTTTTGTCCGATTACATCGATTTCGGCATTCCGCAAAACGCGCCGGACGGCAAACGCACGCTCGCCTTCAACCGCGAGATCGAATACCGGATCTATCGCACGTTGCCACGCACCCTGGGCCCGCGGCTCGCGCACGGCGCACCGGTGCCGCTCGGCTTCATCGCCGGCACGCACTCGAAGGAAATCCGGCAAGTAGGCCTCGAGGCGACGCAACGCGCGGCCCACGGCCGCGTCGAGTGGATGCAAGGGAGCCATCTGTTCCCGATGGAGCGGCCGATCGAGACGGCGCGGGCCCTGCAAGGGATGTTGAGGACGTTGCGCGACGCACGGTAGCGGTGGTGGTAGCGGGCTGGGGGCTGGGGTTCGGGCCAACCCTAAGGTATAATCCGTTTTTCCCGCGAGCATCCAGCGATGACCAAATATGTTTTCGTCACCGGCGGCGTAGTGTCGTCCCTCGGCAAGGGCATTGCCGCCGCTTCTCTCGCCGCGATTCTCGAATCGCGCGGTCTGAAAGTCACCCTCCTCAAGCTCGATCCCTACATCAACGTCGACCCCGGCACGATGAGCCCGTTTCAACACGGGGAAGTGTTCGTGACCGAAGACGGCGCAGAGACGGATCTCGACCTCGGTCACTACGAACGGTTCATCAGCACGAAGATGCGCCGCGCGAACAACTTCACGACTGGGCAGATCTACGAATCGGTGATTCGCAAGGAGCGTCGTGGCGATTACCTCGGCAAGACGGTGCAGGTGATCCCGCACATCACGAACGAAATCCAGGCATTCATCGAGCGCGGCGCGGCGTCGGCCACGTGCGGCGAGCCCGACGTGGCGATCGTCGAAATCGGCGGCACGGTCGGCGATATCGAATCGCTGCCGTTCCTCGAGGCGGCGCGGCAAATGAGCTTGCGTCTCGGCCGCAACAGCGCGTGCTTCGTCCATCTGACGCTCGTGCCGTTCATCGCCACGGCCGGCGAACTGAAGACGAAGCCGACCCAGCACAGCGTGCAGAAACTGCGCGAGATCGGGATCTTGCCGCACGTGCTGCTGTGCCGTGCCGATCGCCGCATTCCGGACGACGAGTGCAAGAAGATCTCGATGTTCTCGAACGTGCCCGAGGAAGCCGTCATTTCGGTGTGGGACGCCGACAGCATCTATAAGATTCCGCAGATGCTGCACGACCAAGGGCTCGATAGCATCATCTGCGACGAACTGAAGCTTCAGCCGAATCCGGCCGATTTGTCGATGTGGTCGGAGATCGTCGACAAGCTCGAACACCCCAAGCATGAAGTCACGATCGGCATGGTCGGCAAATACGTCGATCTGACGGAATCGTACAAATCGCTGATCGAAGCGCTGCGCCATGCCTCGGTGCATACGTCGACGAAGGTCAACATCGAGTACATCGATTCGGAACAGATCGAAGCCGAGGGTGTCGAAAGCCTCAAGCATCTCGACGCCGTGCTGGTACCGGGCGGTTTCGGCCGTCGCGGCACGGAAGGCAAGATTGCCGCGATCCGCTATGCGCGCGAAGCGAAGGTGCCGTATCTCGGCATCTGTCTCGGCATGCAGCTGGCCGTGATCGAGTTCGCCCGCGACGTCGTCGGCCTGCAAGGCGCGAACAGCACGGAATTCGATACCGCCACGGCGCATCGCGTCGTCGCGCTGATTACCGAGTGGTACGACCGCGAAGGGCGGGTCGAGAAGCGCTCGGACGATTCCGATCTCGGCGGCACGATGCGCCTGGGTTCGCAGCGTTGCCCGGTCAAGGCCGGCACGCTCGCCGAGGAAATTTACGGCAAGGATGTGAACGAGCGCCATCGTCACCGTTATGAAGTCAATAACCGCTACGTGCCGCAGCTCGAGGCCGGCGGCCTTATCATCAGCGCGCGTACGCCGAGCGAAGATTTGCCCGAGATGATGGAGCTGCCGCGCAGCCTGCATCCGTGGTTCGTCGGCGTGCAGTTCCACCCCGAGTTCACGTCGACGCCGCGCGACGGCCACCCGCTGTTCAAGTCGTTCGTCGAAGCGGCCTTGGCGTGTCACGAAGCGCGCAAGGAGAAGGCATGAAGCTGTGCGACTTCGAAGTCGGTCTCGATCGGCCGTTTTTCCTGATCGCGGGCACCTGCGTCGTCGAATCGGAGCAAATGACGATCGATACGGCGGGCCGGCTCAAAGAGATTTGCGCCAAGCTCGGCATCCCGTTCATTTATAAGTCGTCGTACGACAAGGCCAACCGCAGCTCGGGCAAGTCGTTCAGAGGCCTCGGCAGGGACGAAGGCTTGCGCATCCTGTCCGAAGTGAAGCGGCAGTTGGGCGTGCCGGTGCTCACCGACGTCCACGGCATCGACGAGATCGAACAGGTTGCATCGGTCGTCGACGTCTTGCAGACCCCGGCGTTTTTGTGCCGTCAAACCGATTTCATTCATGCCTGCGCGCGCTCGGGCAAGCCCGTCAACATCAAGAAGGGCCAGTTTCTCGCGCCGCACGACATGAAGAACGTCATCGACAAGGCGCGTGACGCCGCGCGCGAAGCGGGTTTGTCGGAAGACCGCTTCCTCGCATGCGAGCGCGGCGTATCGTTCGGCTACAACAACCTCGTCTCCGACATGCGCTCGCTTGCCATCATGCGCGAGACGGGCGCACCTGTCGTCTTCGACGCCACGCACTCCGTGCAACTGCCGGGCGGGCAGGGCACGAGTTCGGGCGGGCAGCGCGAATTCGTCCCGGTGCTGTCGCGCGCGGCCGTGGCCGTGGGCGTTGCGGGCTTGTTCATGGAGACGCACCCCGATCCCGCGTGCGCGTTGTCGGACGGCCCGAATGCCGTTCCGCTGCGTCGCATGGGCGACTTGCTGGAGACGCTGGTCGCATTGGATACCGTCGTGAAACGCACTCCGTTCATCGAGCGCGATTTCAACTGACTGCACCCGTCAAAACGAGAAATTCATCGTCTTTTCTAGAGGAAATCATGAGTGCAATCGTAGATATCATCGGCCGCGAAATTTTGGATTCCCGAGGCAACCCGACCGTCGAATGCGATGTGCTGCTCGAATCGGGCACGATGGGTCGTGCGGCGGTGCCGTCAGGCGCGTCGACGGGCTCGCGCGAGGCCATCGAGCTGCGTGACGGGGAAGCCGGCCGCTACAACGGCAAGGGCGTGCTCAAGGCGGTCGAACATATCAACACCGAGATTTCCGAGGCAATCATGGGCCTCGACGCATCGGAGCAAGCGTTCCTCGACAAGACGCTGCTCGAACTCGACGGCACCGACAACAAGTCGCGCCTCGGCGCGAACGCGATGCTGGCCGTTTCGATGGCTGTCGCCAAGGCGGCCGCCGAGGAAGCGGGCCTGCCCCTGT
The DNA here is from genome assembly GCF_051953405.1 of Trinickia sp. GTDB lineage: Bacteria > Pseudomonadota > Gammaproteobacteria > Burkholderiales > Burkholderiaceae > Trinickia. Next base: position 7,772 of record NZ_JBQCIV010000129.1, read on the forward strand.
ACCGTTACTTCGGCGGCTCGGGTGCGATGCAACTGCCCGTGCCGATGATGAACATCGTCAACGGCGGCGCGCACGCGAACAACAGCCTGGACATCCAAGAGTTCATGATCGTCCCGGTCAGCCAGCCCACCTTCCGCGAAGCGCTGCGCTGCGGCGCCGAAGTGTTCCACGCGCTGAAGAAGATCCTGTCCGATCGCGGCATGAGCACGGCGGTGGGCGACGAAGGCGGTTTCGCGCCGAACTTCGGCAGCAACGCCGAATGCCTCTCGGCCATCTTGCAAGCCATCGAGAAGGCCGGCTACCGCGCAGGCGAAGACGTCTTGCTCGCGCTCGACTGCGCGGCCAGCGAGTTCTATCACGACGGCAAATACCAACTGGCCGGTGAAGGGCTGCAGTTGTCGTCGGCCGAGTTCACCGATTACCTGGCAACGCTCGCCGATAAATTCCCGATCGTCTCGATCGAAGACGGGATGCACGAGAGCGACTGGGACGGCTGGAAGCTGCTGACGGATAAGCTCGGCAAGAAGATCCAACTCGTCGGCGACGATCTGTTCGTGACGAACACGCGTATCCTGAAGGAAGGCATCGAAAAGGGCATCGCGAACTCGATCCTGATCAAGATCAACCAGATCGGCACGTTGACCGAAACGTTCGCCGCGATCGAAATGGCGAAGCGTGCGGGCTACACGGCTGTCATCTCGCACCGCTCGGGCGAGACGGAAGACTCGACCATCGCCGACATCGCCGTGGGCCTGAACGCCGGCCAGATCAAGACGGGTTCGCTCTCGCGCAGCGATCGCATCTCGAAGTACAACCAATTGCTGCGTATCGAGGAAGATCTCGGCGACATCGCCAGCTACCCCGGCAAGTCGACGTTCTACAATCTGCGTTGACGCGTCCGTCGCCTCACTCGTTCGTTTAGCGTGCCGCCCCGTGCTTCACCCCCAAGGCTATGCCTTTGGGGGCGCACGGGGCGATTTTGAATCTGCGGCCTTTTGAATGCGCCTCGTCACCGTCGTCCTCCTCGCCTTGCTCGCGCTGATTCAGTATCCGCTCTGGTGGGGCCATGGCGGGTGGCTGAGCGTTCACGAACTGCGTGGCGAATTAGCCGCGCAACAGCAAAAGAACGCCGACGAAAAATTGCGCAACGAGCGCATCGAGGGCGAAGTGCAAGACTTGCAGAACGGCACGTCCGCGGTGGAAGAGCGGGCGCGCTACGAGATGGGGATGGTCAAGAACGGGGAAGTGTTCGTGCAGTTCGTATCGCCGAACGCGACTTCCAATGCACCTGTCACGCTCGTGCCGAGCAACACGTCCACGCGCGGAGAAGTCTCGGCCGCACCCGTAAGCGTCGTACCGAACCCGGTTTCACGCGAAAAGCCGAAGCGCGCGGAAAAAAAGCGCGCCGCCGAGAAGGCTAAACACGCGGCTGCGCCCAAGCATCGCAGCGCGGGTTGATCCTTCGCGACGCGCGATACGCGAGATGCGGCGGACGAAACGCCGCGCCCGCGTGCTTACCACCACCAGCCCGGATAGTAGCCGGGACTGTAATACCCCACACCCCAACCGCTGTTCCATCCGCCGTAATATCCGCCGAAGCTGACGGCCGGCGAGTCATAGTAGGGCGCGTAGTATCGCGCCCACGCGCCGGCGGCGATCGCATCGTTTTGTTCGCGAATGACCTGCTTATCGATCTCGGCATAGCGCTTTTGCTCTTCCGGGCTCAGCCGATGTGCGCTCTCGCCGGCGCCTGGTTGACCGGGCGCGAGACGGCTCAGTATCACGCCTGACGGCGGCGGGGGCGGGCCGACGACGCATCCGGACAGTGCGGCAATCGCGCTTGCGCAAATAACGAGGGCCGCGATGCGCCGGGGCGCACGTGCGAATGGATGCGGCCTAACGGCGCAAAGGGGGCGGAGGGGGCGAAGGGGGCGGGGCAATGCGTTCATGGGTGGCGAACTCCGAATGTCTCGACGAGCGACGCGCGCGAGCGGCCGTGCCACGAGCAGCCGACCCGTGCGCCGCTCAGTGCCGTTGCGACTGCACCGGCGCGACACCGGCCGCCACTTCGCTGGCTGCGAATAGCTGGGCGATATCGACCGGGTCGAACTCGTAGCGTTGGTTGCAGTACTCGCAATGGATTTCCACTTGGCCTTGCTCGACCAGGACGCTCTCCACTTCCTCGCGCCCGAGCATCTTCAGCATCGAACCGACGCGCTCGCGCGTGCAGCTGCATTCGAAGCGCGTGAGCGCCGGCGCGAAGTGCTGCACGTTCTCTTGCCAAAATAGACGCCTGAAGACTGTCTGCGGTTCCTCTTTGAGCAGTTCGTCCTGCGAGAGCGTGCCGCCGAGCACGCAGACGCGCTCCCAGGTATCGGCGTCGTGTTCGCCGGCATGCGGCACGATGCCGCCGTCGCCGGGCAATTTCTGCAGCAGCATGCCGACGGCGCGCTCGGTATTGGCGGCAAGCCATAGCCGCGTATCGAGCTGTTCCGAATGATGCATGTAGTGTTCGAGCACTTGCGCGATCGACTGCAGCGGGCCGTCTACGCCGTTGAGCGGCACGATGCCCTGATAGGGCTGCTGGCCGGGCAGCTTGTTGTTCGGATCGAGCGTGATGACGCAGCGCCCGTGACCGCTCGCGTTGAGCAGCTCGACGAACGAAAGATCGCCGTTCAGCGTTTCGTCGTATTCGCTCGACATCTTCGCCGTTGCGCGCATCGTCAATTCGGAGCTGCACTGCACGACGAGCATTTTGATCGGACCGTCACCGAAAATTTGCATGATCATCGTGCCGTCGAATTTTAGGTTCGCGGACAACAAGGCGCAGGCGGCCATCATTTCGCCGAGGATATCGCGCACCGCAGTGGGGTACTGTCGGCGCGTGAGCACTTCCTGCCACGTGTTTCGCAGGGAAACGATCTCGCCCCGCACCGGCGCGGCGGCGAACATGAATTTTTGCAACTGGTCGTCCACAACTTTTCCTTCAATCAACGATGCCGCCGGCATTCCCGGCGGCGAAGCGGCATCCCGAACACCGCGCTTTAGCCGATCCGCACGAGCTGTGCCTTGAACAAGTCGCGGCGGTCGACATAGTTTTTGGCACTCTGTTCGAGGCCTTTCACTTCCTCGTCCGTCAGTTCCCGAGCCACGCGAGCCGGTGCACCCAAAATTAGCGAGCGGTCGGGGAACGTTTTGTTTTCGGTGACGACGCTGCCCGCGCCCACCAGGCAGTGGCGGCCGATGACCGCACCGTTCAAGATCACCGCTTGAATCCCCACGAGCGAGCCGTCGCCGATCGTGCAGCCGTGCAGCATCGCCTGGTGTCCGACCGTCACGTCTTTGCCGATCGAAAGCGGGCGGCCCGGATCGGTGTGGAGCACGGCGCCTTCTTGCACGTTGCTGCCCTCGCCGATCGCGATCGGCTCGTTGTCGCCACGAATGGCCGCACCGAACCAGACGCTGGCGTTTTCTTCGAGCGTGACCTTGCCGACGATGGTGGCGGTATCGGCCACGAAGACGCTTTCGTGAATCGTGGGAGCGTGTTCTCCCAGCTTGTAGATCGGCACAATGTCTCCTTTGGCGAGCGGCGCGCGGCCGGTACAATGCCGCGGCATGAAAGCGCGGGCACGCGCGGTGTCGAATCGCATATTGTAAACGGTCCGCCCATGTGCGGTGGCGGGGCGCTCCCGCGCCGATATGCCGCCGCCGTCCCGCGTCCCGCTACTTGCGAAGTGTCCCTATCGATGAACCGTCTCGCATCCCACCCTTTTTCGACCGACGACCCGGCGCCCAGCATGCGCCGCTTGGCGCTCGCGGCGCTATGCGAACGGGAGCCGGGCGCGAAGGTTGCCGCGGTCGGTACGTTGCGCGACCGCTACGAGGCAGGCGATGCGGTATGTCGCCCGGAGGAGCGCATCGAGGAATCGGCGCTCGTGCCCGGTCGTCCCGCTAGGCCGGAACTCGTCGAGCCCCGTGCGTTGCGCCACCGCGGCATGCAGACCGAAGAGGGCCGCGCCGTTTTGCTCCATGCGATCGCGCATATCGAATTCAATGCGATCAACCTGGCGCTCGACGCCGTATGGCGGTTCGCGGGTATGCCGGAGGCGTTCTACGCCGACTGGCTGCGCGTGGCGGTAGAAGAAGCGCATCATTTCGGGCTGCTGCAAGCGCGCCTGGTCGAATTCGGCCATACCTACGGCGATTTCCCGGCTCACGACGGGCTGTGGGACATGTGTGCGCGCACGCGCGACGACGTATTGGCACGCATGGCGCTCGTGCCGCGCACGCTAGAGGCGCGCGGGCTCGATGCGTCGCCGCCGATTCGCGCGCGTCTCATGCAAGCGGGCGATGCGGCTTCGGCCGCGATACTCGATGTGATTCTGCGCGACGAGATCGGCCACGTGCGCATCGGCAACCGATGGTTTCGGTCTCTTTGCCACGCGCGGGGATCGGAGCCGCACGAGACGTATGCGCGTCTGGCCGAGCAATATCGGGCGCCGCGATTGCGCGGGCCGTTCAACTTCGACGCCAGACGCGAGGCGGGGTTCGACGAGGCGGAACTGACGGCATTGGCGGCCCAGGCGTCCACGGCGGCAAACGAACCCGACACTGCGAAGCCGCGCGAGCGCTGACCCGGCAAAGCGTCGGATGATCGGACCCGCGCCGCGGGGAAGCCGGGCATAGCCGGCTCTCGGTGCATTGCTGCAAGCGTTCGTTTACCTCGCGGCGCCCGGGCACCGCAGCGAAACTTTCGAGAGCCCGATATAATCGAACGACCATTCTTTTTTTGTCGCGCTCGTCGATAGACTATGAACACTCCGCAATCCGATTTCGTGACCGTGCGTGGCGTCAAGCTGCACGTTCGGCGCTGGGGCAACCCCGACGCGCCCACGCTGTTCATGCTGCATGGCTGGATGGACGTTTCCGCATCGTTTCAATTCGTGGTCGATGCGCTCGGCGGCGATTGGCAGGTGATCGCCCCCGATGCGCGCGGGTTCGGGCTCTCCGACTGGCCGGTGGCCGAACGGGGCGGCGGGCATTACTGGTTTCACGAGTACCTGTCCGATCTCGAGGCGTTGCTCGATCGCTACGCGCCGACAGGGCAGGTCAATCTCGTGGGGCACAGCATGGGGGCGAACGTCGTGTGCCTGTATGCGGGGGCGCGGCCGGAGCGGGTCCGGCGCGTCGTCGATCTGGAAGGGTTCGGGCTCGCGCCGGCGCGCCCGAGCGATTGGCCGCGGCGCCTTGCAACGTGGCTCGACGACATTCGCGAACCGGCGCAGCTCAAGACCTACGCGACGCTCGACGATGTCGCCGCTCGCCTGATCAAGACGAATCCCCGGCTCGCGCCCGAGCGTGCACGCTTTCTGGCGCGCCATTGGGCCAAGCGCTCGGATGATGGCCGCTACATGTTGCTGGCCGACCCGGCGCACAAACATCATGGGCCGCTGCTCTACCGTCTCGACGAGGTGATGGCGGTGTGGTCGAACGTCGCGGCCAAGGTTTTGCACGTGGAAGCGGTGGGGTCTCCCACCTTGGCGATGCTGGCCGGCGAGATTCCGCTCGACGAATACAAAGCGCGTTTTCAGGCGTTTCCCGATTGGCGCGAGAAGCTCATCGAGGATGCCGGCCACATGGTTCACCACGACCAACCCGAGCAGATCGCGGCACTGATCGAAGCGTTTTGCGCGTGAACTCCGCGCCGGACGCCCAGCGTTCGGCGCCCGCGGCGAGACGGCTTGCGAAGACGCGCCGCGAGGCGTTTCGCGACGAGCGGATGACCGGCCGAATTTGTCCGTTGCGGGTAAAATAGGACGATCACTCGATCTCCAAAGCATGAACGCCGACCTCCATTGTCATTCGAACGTCTCCGACGGCCAGCTCGCGCCCTTTGAGGTCGCGCGCCGCGCGCACGCGGGCGGCGTAAGCCTGTGGGCGCTGACCGATCACGACGAAGTGGCCGGGCAGGCGCAGGCTCGCAGCGAGGCCGAATCGCTCGGCATGGGGTACGTCACGGGGGTGGAAATCTCGGTGACATGGGCGTCGCGCACGGTGCACGTCGTCGGGCTCGGGATCGACACGGCGTGCCCGGCGCTCGTTGCGGGGCTGCTCGCCACGCGCAGCGGTCGGACCGCGCGTGCCCAAGCAATGGCCGATGCGCTCGCCGCGCTCGGCATCGAAGGGGCTTACGAGGGCGCGCTGCGCTATGTGTCGAACCCCGATCTCATCTCGCGCACGCACTTTGCCCGGTTCCTGGTGGAGAAGGGCTATGCGCAATCGACGCCCGACGTCTTCGAACGGTATCTCGGCGAAGGCAAGCCAGGCTACGTGCCGCACCGGTGGGCCTCGCTCGAGGAGGCGGTGCAATGGATCGGCGCCGCGGGTGGGGTTGCGGTCATTGCGCATCCTGGCCGCTACAAATACACGCCCCTGGAATTCGATACGTTGTTCGGCCAATTTTTGGAGTTAGGCGGGAAGGCCATCGAAGTGGTGACGGGCAGCCACACGCCCGACCAATACCGCGAATATGCCGACGTCGCTCGCCGTTTCGGTTTCGAGGCGTCGCGCGGGTCGGACTTCCATGCGCCGTCGGAAGGGCGCACCGAACTCGGCAAGCTGCCGCCGTTGCCGTCCGATCTCACGCCCGTCTGGGAGCGCTGGCTGTAGGCTCGGCGCTTTCGCTTCATCCGGTTCGCGGCCAGCCCCATCGTCCGCGGCATCATGCGAGGCCCGTACCGGGGCGTCGCCGTTTCCGCCGGCTCATCGATCGCTCTCATGTCCCAATTTTTCCGGATTCATCCTGACAATCCGCAGCCTCGCCTGATCGCGCAAGCGATCCAGATCGTCAAGGACGGCGGCGTGATCGCCTTGCCCACCGATTCGAGCTACGCCCTCGCTTGCCGGCTCGACGACAAAAACGCCGTGACGCGTCTGCGCCGCATTCGCGGGCTCGACGAGCGGCAGCATTTGTCGCTGCTCGTGCGCGACTTGTCGGAACTCGCCACGTTCGCGATGGTCGACAATCGGCAGTTTCGCCTGATCAAGTCCGTCACGCCGGGGCCGTACGTTTTCATTTTGCTGGCGACGAAAGAAGTGCCGCGGCGCCTGTCGCATCCGTCGCGTAAGACGATCGGATTGCGCGTTCCCGACCATGCGATCACGCTCGCGCTGCTAGAAGCACTGGGCGAGCCGTTGATCGCCACGACGCTGATTCTCCCCTCCGAAGACGAGCCGTTAAACGATCCGGAAGAAATCCGTTCGCGTCTCGAAAAAGAAATCGATTTAGTGATCGACGGCGGCGCTTGCCCGCGGGAACCGTCGACGGTCATCGACCTGACGAGCGAGGAGCCTGTGCTCGTGCGCGCCGGGCGTGGGGCGCTGGAACCGTTCGGGCTCTCGGCATAGCGAACGGAACCCCCGCGCGGGCGGGGCCGAGCCCGGGTGCTTGTTACAATACTTCCATGAATCCCTCTTTAATCCAGACGATCGTCGTTTATGCGCTGCCCGTGATTTTCGCCATCACGCTACACGAGGCGGCGCACGGCTATGTGGCGCGCCTGCTCGGCGACAACACGGCCTACATGATGGGGCGCGTATCGTTCAATCCGATGCGCCACATCGATCCGCTCGGCACGATCGCCATCCCGTTGCTGCTCTATTTCGTCACGGGCGGCTCCTTTTTGTTCGGCTACGCGAAGCCCGTTCCCGTGGCGTTTCGGAACCTGCGCAATCCGCGCTGGGGGACGTTTTGGGTGGCGTTGGCCGGCCCGCTATGCAACTTCGTGCAAGCGCTGCTTTGGGGTGTCGTCAGCATCATGCTCCCGGCGCTCGGCATCGATGAACCGTTCTTCACGCGCATGGCGAGCGCGGGTGTCGGCGTCAATCTCGTGCTCTGCGTGCTGAACCTGTTCCCGTTGCCGCCGCTCGACGGCGGTCGCGTATTGACGGCGCTGTTGCCTCCGCGACAGGCGATTTCGCTCGCCCGTTTGGAGCCTTACGGTTTTTTCATCGTCATGGTGCTCGTGATGACGGGCCTTCTGACGAAAGTGTGGCTAGGCCCGCTTATTTCGGTCGGCTACGATGCCGTGACGATCCTCCTGACTCCTCTTGCTTCGCTCCTGAACTGACACCATGTTTCCAGACCGCATCTTCTCCGGCATGCGCCCGACAGGGTCGCTTCACCTCGGCCACTACCACGGTGTGCTCAAGAACTGGGTTCGGCTCCAGTCGGAATATCCGTGCTTCTTTTGCGTTGTCGATTGGCACGCGCTGACAACGCACTACGAGACGCCCGAGGTGATCGAAAAGAATGTCTGGGAGGTGTTGATCGACTGGCTCGCCTCGGGTATCGATCCGGCGCAGGCCACCCTGTTCATCCAAAGCCGCGTACCGGAGCATGCCGAACTCGCGTTGCTGCTAGGCATGAGCGCGCCGCTCGGCTGGCTCGAGCGGGTGCCGACCTACAAGGAGCAGATCGAGAAGCTCAAGGACAAGGATTTGTCGACGTACGGCTTCCTGGGCTATCCGGTGTTGATGGCGGCCGATATTTTGCTCTACCGCGGATCGCTGGTGCCCGTCGGCGAAGACCAAGTACCGCACGTCGAAATGACGCGCGAGATCGCGCGCCGGTTCAATTATCTCTACGGGCGCGAGCCGGGCTTCGAGGAAAAGGCGCTCGAAGCGGCGAAAAAACTCGGCGGCAAGCGGGCGAAGCTCTATCACGAACTGCGCAACGCCTACCAGCAAGACGGCGACGACGAAGCGCTCGAGCAAGCGCGCGCGATGCTGCAAGAGTCGCAGAGCTTGTCGATGAACGACCGCGAGCGGCTGTTCGGCTATCTCGAGGGCTCGCGCAAGATCATCCTCGTCGAGCCGCAAGTGTTGCTGACCAAGGCGTCGCGCATGCCGGGCCTCGACGGGCAAAAGATGTCGAAGTCGTACGGCAATACGATCGGCTTGCGCGAAGACGCGGAGACGATCACGAAGAAGGTTCGCACGATGCCGACCGATCCCGCGCGGGTGCGCCGCACCGACCCCGGCGATCCGGACAAGTGCCCGGTCTGGCAACTGCACCAGGTCTACTCCGACGAAACGACGCACCAGTGGGTGCAACAAGGGTGCCGTTCCGCGGGGATCGGCTGCCTCGAGTGCAAACAGCCCGTGATCGAAGGCATTTTGCGCGAACAGCAGCCGATGCTCGAGCGCGCCCAGAAATACATGGACGATCCGTCGTTGCTGCGCGCGATCGTGGCCGACGGCTGCGACAAGGCGCGCAAGTTCGCGACGGAGACGATGCGCGACGTGCGCGAGGCGATGGGCTTGTCGTATTCGTAAGGACAGTACTGGTCGCTTGCCCGGCCCGCTTTCTTGCAGCGAATTTGCGCCGTTCTACCGGAGCGAAGCGCTGCGAGAGAGCGGTTCGGCCGTCGCGACGCTCGCTCGTTACGATTTGGCCGGTTAATCCGCTACAATCGCGTTTTCACGTTTGAATTCATGGCGTTTCATGGCTAACGGCACATCCAGCGGTACCCAAGGCGGCCTGCGCATTGGCGGCAGCATTCCGGCGATCGTCACACCGATGCTGGAAGACGGCGGGCTCGATCTGCCGGCGTTTCGCAAGCTGATCGATTGGCATATCGAGGAGGGGACCGACGCGCTTTGTGTCGTCGGAACGAGCGGCGAATCGGCCACGTTAGCGGTCGAAGAGCACGTCCTCATGATCAAGACAGCCGTGGAGCACACGGCGGGGCGCATTCCCGTCATCGCGGGCGCGGGCGGCAATTCGACGGTCGAAGCCATCGAATTGACGAAACAGGCGAAGGCCATCGGTGCCGACGCCACGCTGCAAGTCGTCCCTTACTACAACAAGCCGACGCAAGAGGGCATCTATCGCCATTTCGCGAAGATCGCGGAATCGGTCGATCTCCCCGTCATTCTGTACAACGTGCCGGGCCGAACGGTCGCCGATATGGCAACCGAAACCGCGCTGCGGCTCGCGCAAGTGCCGGGCATCATCGGCATCAAGGAAGCGACGGGCAACCTGGAGCGTGCGGCGCACCTGATCAAAGGCGCACCCGCCGGTTTCTCGATTTTCAGCGGGGACGACCCGACCGCCATCGCACTCATGCTGCTCGGCGGGCACGGTAACATCTCGGTGACGGCGAACGTCGCGCCGCGTGCGATGAGCGAGCTGTGCAAGGCGGCGATCGCAGGCGACGCGAAAACCGCGCGCGACATTCACTTCAAGCTGCTGTCGGTGCACAAGAACCTGTTCATCGAAGCGAATCCGATCCCGGTGAAATGGGCGCTCGAGCAAATGGGGCGTATCAAGGGCGGCATCCGGCTGCCGCTGACGCCGCTCGATGCACGCTGCCACGAGGTGGTGCGCGGTGCATTGGTCGAAGCCGGTCTGCTCGGTTAAAACGAGCCGGCAGGCAGCGGCGTCGCCTTTTCGGATTCATTGCATTCATCGGCGTCGGTATAGCGTCGTAGTCGCGCGCTCGGCGCCGTCGTAGGCATGTGTTGCGCATCACGAAGGACCTCATGAAACGTTCCGCTTTCTCTTTCCCTGCCATCCGCGCTTTAGCGCTCGTCCTCGCCGTTTCCACGCTCGCGGGGTGCGATACGCTCAACGATTGGTTTGCCACCGATCGCGTCGATTACAAATCGACCGGGTCGGCGCCCCCGCTGAAGGTGCCGAGCGATCTCGAGGCGGCCAAGGTGCAGCCGCAGTACACGGCACCGCCCGTCAGTGCCGCGCTCGGCGGCGCGCCGTCGCGCAATGTCACGTCAGCCGGTAATTCGAGCGAGGGCGTCCCGACCGCGCAAGATCCGCTCGGCATGCACGTCGAACGCGACGGCGATCGCCGCTGGCTCGTGGTCGATGGGCGCGCGCCCGATCAGCTATGGCCGCAGCTCGAGGAGTTTTGGAAAGCGAACGGCTTCGTGCTGAAGACCGATGCGCCGGCAACGGGGATCATGACGACCGATTGGGCCGAGAACCGCGCGAACATTCCCGACGATTGGTTCCGGCGCACGATCGGCCACGTGATCGATTTCGCTTACTCGTCGGGTACGCGCGACAGCTTCCGTACGCTCGTCGAGCGCGGGGCCAACGGCACCACCGACATTTCGATCACGCACAGCGCGCTCGAAGAGATGTTGACGGGGCAGGACAAGTCTTCGTCGCGGTGGATCGAGCGTCCGCGTAACCCGGTGCTCGAAGCCGTGTTCTTGTCGAAGCTGATGGAGCAATTCGGTCTGACCGAAGCCCAGTCGAAGCAACTGCTCGCCGATGCGCGGCCAGCGTCGGCGCCGGCCACGATCGATATGAGCGGCGGCGCGACGACGCTGGATCTGGCCGATCGGTTCGACGTCGCGTGGTTGCGCGTCGGGCTCGCGCTCGATCGCACGAATTTTACGGTCGATAATCGCGATCGCGAAAAGGGCATCTACTACGTTCGCTACGCCGATTCGACACAAGAACTCAAGCGCGACGGGTTGTTCGGCAAGCTGTTCTATAGCGCGCCCAAGCAAAAGAGCGGCAAGGAGTTCCTCGTCAACGTTCAAGCGAAGGGCACGGGCACCGAAGTATCCGTTGTCGATGCAAGCGGGCAGGCGGATACTTCGTCCGAAGCCAAGAACCTCATTTCGCTGCTGCACGCGCAACTGAACTGATCTTCACTCATGCGTTTCGCTAGCCTCGGCAGCGGTAGCGAGGGCAACGCCCTCGTCGTCGAGGCCACGAGCGGCCAGACCACGACCCGGGTGCTGCTCGATTGCGGGTTCTCCGCCAAAGAGCTGGAACGCCGGTTGGCCCGCCTCCAATGCGGCATCGACGCGCTCGATGCCGTTCTTATCACCCACGAACACAGCGACCACATCGGCAGCGCCTTGACGCTTGCGCGCAAGTGGTCGTTGCCGCTCTATATGAGCTGGGGGACGGCGAAGGCCGTGGGGGCCGATAGTGCCGACGTCGATTTGCACGTGCTCTGGGGCGACGAGACGGCCGCGATCGGCGATCTCCAGGTGTTGCCCTATACGGTGCCCCACGACGCGCGCGAGCCGCTCCAATTCGTTTTCTCCGACGGCGCACGCCGTTTAGGCGTCCTAACGGATGTCGGCACCTCTACGCCGCATATCACGGCCATGCTAAGCGGTTGCGATGCCCTCGTGCTCGAATGCAATCACGACGCGCGCATGCTGGCGACGAGCCGGTATCCGCAGTCGTTGAAGGCGCGCATCGGCGGCAGTCATGGGCATTTGAGCAACGATGCGGCGGCGGGAATTCTGCAAGCGTTGGATCGGACGCGGCTCTCGCATGTCGTGGCTGCGCATTTGAGCCAACAGAACAATTTGCCGGAGCTTGCGCAAGGGGCGCTGGCTGGCGTGCTAGGCGCGGCCGCCGAGGACGTCGTGGTCGCCACGCAGGAGCGGGGATTCGACTGGTTGCGATGCGGTGGGAGTGGGGGGTGAGCTAGGGCGACCCGTCGTGTGTTCGATCGCGCACAGCGATCTGCCGCTCGGCGGCGCAGCGAGGCAAACGGAAATAGCCTTTCTCGCGATTCGTACGGGCAACAAAAAACCGGCTCAAGGCCGGTTTTTTGTTGCCTCGTTGCAGGCAGAGGCTTACTGGCTTGCGCCCGAAGCGGCAGCAGCACCCGACGCAGCAGCGTCCGAAGCAGCAGCAGCGCTCGAAGCGGCAGCACCAGCGTCGCTCGCAGCAGCCGTGGCGTCGCTCGCAGCAGCGGCAGCGCCCGAAGCAGCAGCGCCCGAATCCGAAGCAGCAGCAGCCGGAGCCGAAGCGGCGGCAGCGTCGCTAGCCGGAGCGGCAGCGTTTTGGTCGCTGCTCTTGTTGCACGCAGCGAGTGCAACAGCTGCCAACAGGGATGCTACGAGGAGGGATTTCTTCATGATCACGTCCTTTTATGGTTAAAGGTAAGCAACAGCGCGAAATAATACCGGTAATGTGCTCCAACACCAACCTAGGCCGCTGGTGGGATGCACTTCAGAGCGTGAATCTTCCCCACGGCTTGGGCGGAAATTATATGCACTTTCGTATCGACCGTCGACAAAGCAGGGTCAATACGTTGCCTTTCTCATACAGAATTTAACCGTAATCGATAGGTTGGGCGGCCAGCTTCATGGGAATGCGCCGACTCGTACCCAGCCGGCACGATACCACTCGTACAGCAGGCCTGTCACCGACCCATCGGTCGAGAGTGTTACAAAGCGTTTCCCCTCCATTCGTCGAGCGTCGGCCAATTCGCAGAGCCATTTGCGACTGCGGGGAAGGGCCGATTCTTCACCGTTGATGAAGTAGGTTCGGGCGCCATAAAGCAGCGATGCCTTGTTGTCGAGACGAAGACCGTGG
>NZ_JBQCIV010000130.1:0-90700 GCF_051953405.1 Trinickia sp.
GGCTTGTCCGTCCTTGCGGGCAAGCTCGGCCGCTTGTTCGGCCACGTACTTCGCACGCACGGCGTCTTTGATCGACGCCAGCGGCGGCGTCGCCGCCGGCTTGTAGTCGGTCACGTGCGCCGCGATCAGCGTGCTGCTGCCGACGTCGATCGCCTGCGTGTTGTTGTGGTTCTTGACCGAATCGTCGCCGAACACGGCCGCCAGGAATTTCGGGTTGTTGAGCGGGCTCGTCGGGGGCAGCGCGGCGTTCGGCTTCGGCGTGACGGTTGCCGTTTGGATCGTCAACTTGTACTTGTCGGCCGCCGGTTTCAGGCTCTTCGCCTGTTCGTAGACGGTGGAGGTGAAGCCGTCGGAGTCGTCGCTAAACGCCTTCGTCGCGAGTTGCGTTTTCAAGTCCTTGACGATCGCATCCTTGACCTCGTCGAACGGCTTGGTGGCAGCGGCTTTGACGTCCGTCGCCTTGATGATGTGATAGCCGAACGACGAATGCACGAGCGCGCTTACGTCGCCCTTGTTCAGCGCAATCGCCGCCGCATCGAACGTCTTCTCGCCCGTCAACACGCCGTTCGTCGACCAGCCCAGATCGCCGCCCTTGGCCGCCGAACCGGGATCTTGCGATTCCTTCTGCGCAATCTCAGCGAATTGGTCAGGATGCGCCTTGACGTCGGCCAGCACCGCTTCGGCTTTCGCTTTAGCCTTCGCATCGTCCGCCGGGCTGGCCGACTTCGGCGACGCGATCAGAATCTGGCTCACGCGCACTTCGCGCGGCGTCGTGTAGTGCGCGATGTTCTCGTCGTAGTACTTCTTCGCATCGGCATCGCTCGGCGTGGCGAGCGCGGCCAGCGTGGCCGGCGACAACACCAAGTAGTCGATCGTGGCCGTGGCGGGTGTGGCGAAATCCGCGCTGTGCGCCGTGTAGTAGGCCGCGAGTTGTGCGTCGGTCGGCTGAACCTTCGACGCGTAATCGCTCGCATGCAAGACGAGCCCTTGCACCGTGCGCTGCGCCTCGGCCAGTTGCGCGATGCGTTCGGCCAGCGACTTCGGCGTGAAGGCCGTCGCCTCGATGCTTTGCGGAATCTGCTCCATCGCCAACCCGTAGCGCACGCGCTCTTGGTATTGGTCGGGCGTCATGCCCTGCATCGCGAGCAGTTGCGTATAGCGTTCGATATCGATCGAACCGTCGGGCTTACGCAGCGAGGCGATCACCGGATCGGCCAGCAACGCGCGGCGCACGGCGTCGTCCGATGCGGTCAGATATTCGCGCTGGGTTTCGTCGGCCAGCGCGCGCTGTTGGATCAGGTTATCGAGCAAGTCTTGGCGGCGCGCCGGGGTGTCGAGCACCTTGGCATCGAATTGCGCGCCGAGATACTGACGCGCCTGGTCGAGCTGCTGGCGCATGGCGCTATCGAATTCGGCCCGGGTAATTTTGTGCCCGTTGACGCTCGCGACGTTCGCACTTTCATCGAAAAAGCCGCGGAAGCCTTGAATACCAAGAACGCCCAGCCCCGGCACGATGACCAGGACGAGCATAAGCATCATCAAGCGCTGATGGTTGCGAAAGAAATCGAGCATGCGTGACCGGTTACGTTGGACAAAAACGTCCAATAGTACAACAGGTGCGGCGGGACTCGGCAATTTGAACCGCATGCGGGCGTTAGCGGAGCCCGTTGACCGAAATCAACCCCGGCCGCGCCGTGGCTCGCTATCGTCGAACCGTGGGGCTGGGCGGCAGGTGCGCCGTGCCCCGTTCGAAGGAGCATTCCATGAACGAGACACCGTGGCTCACTTATATGCCGTCGCACGCGACGAGCGCGACTCGGCCCGCCGTGGGCGAGGCGCCGGCCGTCATCGATCTGCCCGCGCCCGATCTGCGCTCGGGCGTGCCGCTCATGACGGCGCTGTCGTTTCGCACCAGCACGCGCGAGTTTTCGCCGCGCGCACTGTCGCTCGCGACGCTCGGCGAGCTGCTGTGGGCCGCCGACGGGATCAATCGGCCGCTGTCGGGCGGGCGTACCGCGCCTTCCCCCCATGCGCTGCAAGAGATCGATATCTACGTGGCGTTGCCGCTAGGCGTCTATCGTTACGACTCGCCTAAGCACCAATTGGTGCTCAAGCACGCCGTCGATGCGCGCGGCATGACCGGTTATCAGGATTTCGTCGGCGCGGCGCCGCTCGATCTCGTCTACGTCGTGCGTGGCTCGCGGGTGCTGGACATGCCGGCCGCGCAGCAGGCGATGTTCTCGGCGGTCACGGCCGGCTCCATCGCGCAGAACGTGTCGCTCTATTGCGCGTCGGCGGGACTGGCCACCGTCGTACGGGGCTGGATCAATCATCGATTGCTGGGCGATGCGCTGAGGCTGAACGAGGACGAAACGCCGATCCTCGCGCAGACGGTAGGCTTGCCAGCCGACGCCGACGGTACGCACAATAAGTGACCGGCGGCCCGCGCCGCCGCGCGGGGCCGGAACGCTCCCCGCCCTAACCGATCCGGCACGCCGTGGGGCGTCGCCGTGGTGCCGCGAACGGCTCGCCGCGCTCCTCGGCCGGAGGCGACCATGCTTTACCAATGGCTGGAAACGCAGCGCACGCTCATGCGTTCGCTGGATGTGTGGGCGACGCTCGCCGCCGCCCCATGGGGCGGCTTGCCCGCCGCGGCGGATCACCGCGCCGGCGCACCGTACGACGGCGACGCCCGCTTGGCGAGCGTCGCGCTGCCGGGCTGCGATTGGCTTTACCGGCTCCTGCAAACCACATCCGAACCGCCGCCGTTCGACATCGAATCGGTGCGCATCGCGGGACATGCCGTGCCGGTGAGCGAAACGGTGGTCGATCGAGCGCCTTTTTGCGCCTTGCGAGCATTCGTCCGGGTGTTCGACGGCTCTGCGGCCAAACCCGATGGTCGCGCCGAGGGGAGCAAAACAGCTGCCGACGATGAAATCGATCGAGCCCCCGCTGCTTCAGCCAGCCCTAAAGGGCACAACCTGGCACCGGCCTGCGTGCTGCTCGTCACGCCGCTCGCCGGGCATCATGCCGTCATGCTGCGGGAGACCGTCGAAACGCTGCTCCAAGACGCCGATGTCTACGTCACCGATTGGGCGAACGCGCGCGACGTGCCGCTCGGCGAAGGGCGTTTCGGGCTGAACGACTACGTGCTCACGGTCGAGCGCTTCTTGCGCTCGCTGGCCGGGCGCGGCGTGCACGTGCTCGCCGTCTGCCAAGGCGCGCCGCCCGCGCTTGCGGCGTCGGCGCTGGCCGCGGCGTCCGACGTCAGACTCGCGCCGCTCAGCGTCACGTTGATGGGCGGGCCCGTCGACACGCGCTTGCATCCGACGATGATCGACCGCCTGGCCGCCACCCACGATATCGAATGGTTTCGCCGTACCGTCATCGACACCGTGCCGGCCCGTTACCCCGGCGCGGGCCGGCGTATCTACCCGGGCTATGTCCAGCATGCGGCGATCGTGGCGGCGCATCCGCATCGTCAAGTCGCACTCGAATCGCGGTATTGGGCCAGCCGGATGTCGGGCAACGCTCAAGCCGTTGCCGCGAGCCTGCGCTCGATGAACGAATACTCGGCCGTGCTCGACATGGACGAGGACTACTTCCTCGATACGCTGCGCGTCGTTTTTCAGGAGCAGCGTCTCGCGCGAGGCAACTGGTCGATCGGAACGCGCCGCGTGATTCCGGAGACACTGACGGCCACGGCGTTATGTACGGTCGAAGGCGACCGCGACGATATCACCGGCGCGGGGCAGACGCATGCGGCGCACGCGCTTTGCCGCGCCGTGCCCGATGCGATGCGGATGCAGATGACCGTCGACGACTGCGATCACTACGATCTCTTCACGGGGCCGCGCTGGCACGAACTCGTGCACCCCGCGCTGCAGCGATTTTGGCGCGCAAGCACACGAACGCCCGACACCGCGCCATGCGACGTCAAGCTTCGAAAACGTACGCTCCCGGCGCGTCCGGCAGGTCCGCCTCGAGCGCCCTAGCCTTCACCTGCCCGCTCGAGTTCCGCTCGAGCCACGCGCGCCAACACGGCCACCAAGACCCTTCGATCGGCGCGTTTTCCGCAACGAAGGCATCGGGGCTGCGGTAAGGGGCGTCGACCTCGCGCGTTGCCACCCGATAGTGGCGTCCCGCGTGGCCCGGCTCCGAGACGATGCCGGCATTGTGCCCGCCCGCCGTCAGCAGGAACGTCAAGGCCTGGTGCGCGAACAAGTGCAGCTTGTAGACGGAACGCCATGGCGAGACGTGATCGCGTTCGGTACCGACGACGAATAACGGCGCTTCCATATCGACCAGCGCCACCGGCTGGCCGCGCACGCAATAGCGTCCTTCGGCCAGATCGTTGTGCAAGAACAATCGCGTCAGATACTCGCTGTGCATCCGATACGGCATCCGCGTCGTATCGTCGTTCCACGACATGAGGTCGCTCGGCTTCGACCTGCGTCCAAGCAGATATTCGCTCATCATGCGCGACCAAATCAGATCGCGGGCGTTGAGCAGTTGAAACGCGGCGGCCATTTGCGCACCGTCGAGATAGCCTTGCTCCCACATCAGCGCATCGAGCGCCGCCAGTTCGCTCGCATCGATGAAATTGCCGAGTTCGCCGGGCTCGCTGAAATCGGTTTGCGCCGCGAGCATCGTGACCGACGCGAACGGATCCGCGCGCGGCCCCTCGGCGTTATCGCGCGAGCGCTTCGCTTCGCGCGCCAGCATGGCCGCCGCGATCGACAGCAGCGTGCCGCCGAGGCAATACCCGACCGCATGCACACGCTCGCCGCCCGCCCGCTCGCGCGCCTGTTCGAGCGCAGCAAGCAGGCCCTGCTCCAAGTAATCGTCGAGTCCCAAATCGCGCGACGCGCTGCCCGGGTTGCGCCACGAGAGCATGAACACCGTATAACCCGCATCGACCAGATATCGGACGAGCGAATCGTGCGGCGTCAAATCGAGGATGTAGTACTTCATGATCCAAGCCGGCACGACGAATACAGGCTCGCGCGCGACTTGGGCCGTTGCCGGCGCGTATTGCAGCAGCTCGCACAACGGACCGCGCCAGACCACCTTTCCCGGCGTCGCGGCGATGTCGCGGCCCGGCAGGAACGCCGGATGCGGTTTGCCCCTCAGGCCATGCGAGCGCGCGATCCATTGCGTGTAATCCTCGAACCAATGGCGCGCGCCGAACGCGAAATTAGCGCCACCCGAACTCAGTGCGCTGGCCAGCACGACAGGGTTCGTCGCGACGAAATTGCTCGGGGCGAGCGCGTCGAGCCATTGGCGCGCAAAGAACTGCACAAGGCGTTCGTGATGCGTCTCGACGCCGCGCACGCCGGACGTCGCTTGCCCCCACCAAGCTTCGCTCCGTTGGAACGCATCGCGGTAGGCGCTGAAAGGCCATGCGTGCCAGGCTGGATCGGCGAAGCGCGGATCGGGAGGGGCGTCGCCTGCGGCGCGCGATGACGCGCCCTGGCCCGGCACCCAGCCGGGCAAGCTATCCAGCCAATCTCGCACCGCGTGCGAGGCGAGCGCCACGGACTTACCGGGCGAGATCGCCATGTGCATGGCCCAGTCCGACCAGGCTAGCAGCGCCGAGGCCGGCGATAGCCCGCTCGTCATGGCGGCGATCAGCGCATGCGCGGCGCGATCGAGCGCATCGGCGGGCGTGGTGGCGGGTGGGCGGCAGGCGAGCGTCGGCGCTTCGGCGACGGCTTGCGTTTCTGAATCCCGGTGCGCGGTCATTGCATGTGCATCCCGCCGTTGACGGCTAAATCCGCGCCGGTAATGAACGCCGCATCGTCGGAACACAAGAACGCCACGAGCGCGGCGACTTCGTCGGGCCGCCCCAGACGCCCCACAGGGATCTGCGGCAAGACCTTCTTTTCCATCACTTCCTGCGGCACCGACGCCAGCATCGCCGTATCGAGATAGCCCGGGGACACCGTATTGACGGTGACGCCATGACGCGCGCTTTCGAGCGCGAGCGTACGCGTGAATCCATGTATGCCCGCCTTGGCCGACGCGTAGTTCGCCTGCCCATAGGCACCGCGCGAGCCGTTCACCGAACCGATGTTGACGATGCGCCCGAAACGCCGCTCGAGCATCCCCGCGAAAAATTGCTTCGTGACGTTGAACAGCGCGTCGAGGTCGGTATGCATGACTTCGTCCCATTCGCGCTTGGTCATCTTCAGGAAACTCGCGTCGCGCACGATGCCCGCGTTGTTGACGAGCACATCGACCGGCCCCAGTTCCGAGTGGACCCGCTGTGCACAGCGCTCGCACGAATCGAACGCGGCGACGTCGAGCGCGTACGCATGAAAATGCCGCCCGGCCTGGGCCTCGTGCGTGAGCCAGGTCGACACGTGGTCGTTGCGTTCCGAATACGACATCGCGACGGTCATGCCGGCGTCGTGCAGGCGTCGGCTAATGGCGGCGCCGAGACCGCCCATCCCACCGGTGACGAATGCGACGCGTCGAGCTGAAGCGGACATGGCAGCTCCTTTCGAAGAATGACGATGGACGCTCGGGCCACGAGCCGACACCGGCGGCTCGAACGACGAACGCAGAAGATTCGAGCTTTACTCTAGAGGCGTCTCCTGTTGCCGGGCTTGATCGGCATCAACCGCAGCGCGAACCGAGCCGGCTACAGTCGCGGCAATATCGACTCGCTCGGGAGTGCGCACGATGTCCGGCCAAGATGCCGTCCTCGTCCTGAACGCCGGTTCGTCCAGCATCAAGTTCGGCTTGTTCGACTGCTCTCGCAGCGAGGTGCCGAGGCATGCGCTCGCGGCCGGCGAAATCTCCGGCATCGGAGCGGCCGATCCCGTTGATGCCATCGACGCAGCCGACAACGCCATGACGTTCGCGCTCGACGGGTCGCCAGCGCGCACGATCGCCGCCTCCCCTGGCCTCGACCCTTATCGCGCGGCGCTCGAACCCATCGTGCAATGGCTGCGCGACGCCTGGCCCGATGCGCGCCTGGCCGCCGTCGCCCATCGTGTCGTACACGGCGGACATCGCTATGCCGCGCCCGTGATCGTCGACGAAGCGATCCTCCGGGATTTGCGCACCCTGATCCCGCTCGCGCCGCTGCATCAGCCGCACAACATCGATGCAATCGATGCGCTGCGCGCCGCGTATCCCGGCGTGCCGCAGGTAGCCGTCTTCGATACGGCATTTCATCGCGGCTTGCCGCGCACCGAGCAACTGCTACCGCTGCCGCACGCATGGTTCGACGAAGGCGTGCGTCGCTACGGCTTTCACGGTTTGTCGTACGAGTACCTCACGATCGCACTGGCCGACACGTTCGGCGAGGCGGCGCGCGGGCGCGTGGTCGCCGCGCATTTGGGAAGCGGCGCGAGTTTGTGCGCGTTACGCGGGTTGTCGAGCGTGGCGACGACGATGGGCTTTTCAGCGCTCGACGGCTTGATGATGAGTACGCGTTGCGGTTCGATCGATCCGGGCGTCGTCCTCCATCTGATCGAGGTGCGCGGCCTCACGCACGACGCGCTCGGCGCGCTGCTCTATCGCCAAGCCGGCCTGCAAGGCGTCTCAGGGCGCTCGGGCGATCCGCGCGTTCTGCTTGCGCACGAGCACGAGGACGACCGCGCACGCGACGCGCTCGCCCTTTACGTTCATCGGATCGTGCGGGAGACGGGGGCGCTCGTGGCCGTTCTCGGCGGCCTCGATATGCTCGTGTTCACTGCAGGTATCGGCGAACACTGTGCACCGATTCGCGCACGTGTGTGCGAGCGGCTGCAATGGCTCGGCATCGAACTCGACGAGGACGCCAATCGCGCGAACGCCCATGTCGTTTCGCGCGCCACGAGCCGCGTGAAGGTGATCGTCGAACCGACGAACGAGGCGTGGATCGCCGCCCGCGCGGCGTGGTCGCTCGTCGGTTCGAACGCAAGGCCCGCTTGACATGGATCAGCACGGCCGCGCTCGTTGCCGCCGATCATAAAGGCCTGAGTTCCTCTGAGTCCCTAACAAACGGCGAGGCATCGACATGTATCGACGCATTCTTGCACCGATCGACGGCAGTGAAACGTCCGCGAGGGCATTCGACGCGGCATTGCGTCTCGCGCGCGAATCGGGCGCGCAATTGGTTCCGCTTTATGTCGTCGACGTACCGCTCGTGGGTGCCGACGCGCCCGGCTACGATCCGAGCATCGTCCGCGACGCCTTGTATGAAGAGGGCTCGCACGTGAACGCGCAGGCCGTCGCGAAGATGGAACGCGAGGGCGTAACCGGCACGCCGCGCGTCGTCGAAACGAGCCCGCTCGGCGACGACATCGCCCACTGCATCTTGCGCGTCGCCAACGAATGGCCCGCCGATGTCGTCGTCATGGGGACGCATGGGCGGCGCGGCTTTCGTCGGTTGATACTCGGCAGCGTGGCCGAACGCTTCGTGCGGATCGCGGCGTGCCCGGTGCTGTTGATTCCGGCCGGAGATACCACACGGCAAGCGCCGGCCAGTTGATACGATCAAAGCTTATCGGCCGGCTCGGCATCGGGGTTGTACCGCACGAGCAGCACGGGCACCTGCGCCGTGCGCAGCAAGGCCTCGGCCACGCTGCCGAGCAGCGCACGGCGGACCCCATGCCGGCCTTGCGTGCCCATCGCGATCAAGTCCGCCTCGCACTCGTCGGCCGTGCGCGAGAGCACTTCGGCGATCCGATCGCCATAGGCATCGACGGCACGCGCCACGCCGGCCACCCCATGCTCGCGGAATAGCTCGCGCGCCTCGTCGAGCGCCGCGGTGGCCGCATCGACCAAGGCCGCGTCGGCGCCCCGCTCCGGCATATACACGGCACCGACGTCGACGAGTTGCGGGGCATGTTCGACGACGAACACGGCGACGATCTCCGCACCGGACGCCTTCGCGATCTTGAGCGCTTCATCGAGCGCGAGACGCGCGCCGCGGCTTCCATCCACGGCGGCAAGAATTCTTTTATACATACCTATCCTCCTGGGCTCGGTGCCCGACACTCGATGCGAATGGCATTGAGTTTGCGGTCGGGGCGCCTGGCGCTTGTTGACGGCGATCAACGACGGCTGCGGCCGCCTCGTTTCAATTTCGCCACGCGTTGATGTAGGACAATCCTTACAAAGCTTCATCAACGCTTACCGCAGTTTCATACGCCGCCGATTTCTTTATAGCTTCCGGCCTTCGATACTGCCAATTACCAAATTGACTTCTCGCGCCATCGTGGCTGCGCGCGACTCCTTTAAGGAGGTCGTATGTTCAACGAAACCCCCTTCGTCGATGCAAGCGCAACGGCATCGGTCATCCCCGCCTCCTCATGCACGAATGGCAAGCCGTATCAAAGCCGGCAGGCGCAGCAATGTGCCACCTGCTCGATGCGTTCGGCCTGCATGCCGCAAACGCTGAACGCCCAGGAACTCACCCGTTTCGACTCGATCGTGAGCGCGACGCGCCTCATCAAGCGCGGCGATTCCCTTTATCGCGCGAACGATCCATTCCAGAGCATTTATGCGATTCGAGCCGGCTCGCTCAAGACGGTCGTCATGCATCGCGACGGACGCGAACAGGTTACGGGCTTCCATCTGGCCGGCGAAGTGCTCGGTCTCGACGGCGTGTGCACCGAACGTCATAGCAGCGACGCTATCGCGATCGAAGACAGCAGCGTCTGCATCATCCCCTACGCGCTGCTCGAATCGATGTGCGGCGAGTCGAAGCAGCTTCAGCAGCAAGTTCTGCGCATGATGAGCGGCGAGATCGTCCGCGAATCGTCGCTCATGATGCTGCTCGGCACGATGAGCGCGGAGCAGCGCGTGGCCGCCTTCTTGCTAAACTTGTCGGGTCGCATGAAAGCGCGCGGGTATTCCCCTGCCGAATTCAATTTGCGCATGACACGCGAGGAAATGGGCAACTACCTCGGCATGAAACTCGAGACGGTCAGCCGCATGTTTTCGAAATTCCAGCGCGACGGCTTGGTTCAGACGCACGGCAAGCAGATTCGCATCGTCAACCTCGACGCGCTGGGGCGGGTATGATCGCCGCGCGCCCGATGACCGCCCGCCCCGCGGCTCGCGTCAAGCGTTCGCGTCCAGTACTGCCGCGCCCGCTAGCCGCCCTTCCCGCAGATCGGCCAGCGCACGGTTTGCTTGCGCAAGCGGGTAGACCGTGGTCGCGATATCGAGCGCGAACGTATCGGCGAGTTGCATGAATGCGTGGCCATCGTCTCGCGTGAGATTCGCCACCGAGACGATGCGGCGTTCGCCCCATAGGATGTCGTAGGAAAACGAGGGGATGTCGCTCATGTGGATGCCGCCGCAGACGACCACCCCGCCCTTCACGAGCGCCCGTAACGCGGCCGGCACCAGCGCGCCGACCGGTGCGAAAATCAGCGCCGCATCGAGCGGCACCGGCGCTTGCACGTCGCTCCCGCCGGCCCACTGTGCGCCGAGCCTGCGTGCCAGCGCCTGCGCCGCGTCGTCCCCGGGGCGCGTAAACGCATAGACCTCCCTGCCCTGGTAGCGCGCCACCTGCGCGACGATATGCGCCGCCGCGCCGAACCCGTAGATGCCGAGCCGCTGGGCATCCCCGGCCATCGATAGCGTCCGGTACCCGATCAGTCCCGCGCACAAAAGCGGCGCCGCCTCGATATCCGAATAACGCGTGGGTAGACGAAAGCAATAGCGGCTATCGGCCACCGTTCGCTGGGCGTAGCCGCCGTCGATCGTATAGCCTGTGAAGTTCGGTGCATCGCATAGGTTTTCCTTCCCTCGCGCGCAAAACGCGCACTGCCCGCACGTGTGCCCGAGCCAAGGCACGCCGACGCGCTCCCCTAGCGCGAAATCGGTCACGCCGGCGCCCAGCCCGCTCACGATACCGACCACTTCGTGCCCCGGCACGAGCGGAATCTTCGGCTGCGTCAGCTCGCCGTCGACGACATGCAGGTCGGTGCGGCACACGCCGCAGGCATGGACGTCGATCAGCAACTGCCCCGGCCCCGGACGCGGATCGGGCAGCTCGCACAGTCGCAGTAGAGGGCTATGCCCATCGAAAACCATCGCTTTCATTTCGGGGCCTCCTTCACGCGGCGCGAGACCTCGCCGATAGGATGCATTCGCGCCCGCTATCAGGGGGGCTTGGCGATGGATCCGCCCGGCTAGACGCTACGCATCGTAGAAACGAAAGTATCCGCTGTGCAACAGCACGGGCTTCTTGCCGATCTCGGTCAAAAGCTCGCGCGCCGCGCGTTCGATCTCGCGGCGATGCCGCTCGAACGCCCTCAGCATATCGTCCTCGCGCAGCGATACCGCGCCGAAGTGATCCTCGAGCGCTTCGGCGGTGATCGCGCATTGCACCCGCTCGCCGTCGACGAGCGCGGGAAACGCGAGCACGAGATCTCGGCCGCAGTATTCGGCCGGCTCTTGCGGAAAGCTGATCTGCATGACTGCCACCTCGAAGAACGCGGCCCGGTAAGCGGCCGCCGTCGCATCCAGCATAGTCGATGCCGCGGCCGGAACGGCTTGACCTGGGTCAACGCCGGCCCAACGCCCTGCGCCTACACTCGTCTCCAGGATAGACGAGCAACGCTTGGGGGCGGGAGGGTCCAATGAAAGCGCCATTACGCCGGGCTGCGTCGGGCCTAGCCGCGCTGACGGCATGCGCCGTGCTGGCCGGCGGTGCCCTCGCGCAGCCGCCCGAACCCACCGCACTCATCGATCAGCAGCATTGCATGTTTTGCCATACGGTCGATCAACCGTTTCTCGCGCCGTCGTTCCGCGACATCGCGGCGCGCTACCGCGACAACCCGCAAGCCCAAGCGATGCTCGAAGCGAAGCTCGTACACGGCGGCAAGGCGCACTGGGGCGACATGGCAATGCCACCGCCCGTCGAGCGCGGCGGGCCGCTGTCGGAGGAAGACGCGCACACGCTAGTGCGGTGGGTGCTCAGCCAGTGAGGCAGTATCGCGCCGGCGCAGTAGACCCCGCTCGCCCCGATTCGACCGAACATCAGCGACAGTGCAAGACGAGGACACCACCATGCGTATCACGATCCATCTCAGCACGTTCAACGAAAGGCATCCTTGTGCCTACGCGATCGTTTGGGTCGACCGGGACGCCCAGCGATGGTCGCGCGAAAGCCATTTCGGACTCGAGCTGCCGACGTGGGGCATCGTGCACTCGGGGCCGGGTGCGACGCTGCTGTGCGACCCGCACGACGGCTCGCCGCTATGCGAACTCGATGGCTTCGCGCTGGACGGCGAAGGCGGTCCGTTCGAAGGGGAAGCCGGCAGCGCGCGATTGTGCAGCGACAAGGCACGCGGCCATTGGCACGTGCAATGCATCGATGAAGAACTCGCGCTGCCGGAACACAGCCTGTTCGCCGAAGACGAAGGACTGTGAAAGGACTACTGCGCCGCCACGGTCCGTTGGCGCTGTTCGCCGAGCCCGGCGATGCCGAGCCGCATCGTCTGCCCCGCCTTCAAATAGACGGGTGCCGGCTTGATGCCGAGTCCGACGCCGGGCGGCGTGCCCGTGGAGATGATGTCGCCGGGCTGTAGGCTCATGCAGCGGCTCAGATAAGCCACGACTTCGGCCACGCTGAAGATCATCGTCCGCGTGTTGCCGTTTTGATACCGATGGCCGTCCACTTCGAGCCACAGATCGAGCTGCTGCGGATCGGCCACTTCATCGCGCGTCACGAGCCACGGCCCGATCGGCCCGAACGTGTCGAAGCCCTTGCCCTTGTCCCACTGGCCGCCGCGTTCGATTTGCCATTCGCGTTCCGAGACGTCGTTGACGACGCAATAGCCCGCGACATATTCGAGTGCACGGGCCGCATCGACGTTCTTGCAAGCCTTGCCGATCACCACGCCCAGCTCGACTTCCCAATCCGTCTTGGTCGACCCGCGCGGAATCTCGACGTCGTCGTTCGGTCCGACGATCGCGCTGGTCCACTTGTTGAAGACCACGGGCTCACTGGGCACCGGCAAATTCGATTCGGCCGCGTGATCGGCGTAGTTCAAACCGATGCAAACCATCTTGCCCACGCGCCCCACGCACGCGCCGATGCGCACGTCCGCGGGCACGCGCGGCAGCGACGCGGGATCCACGCCGCGCAGCCGCGCCAGGCCCGCATCGCCGAGCACGTCGCCCGCGATGTCGTCGACGACCGACGACAGATCTCGGATCGCGCCGTCGGCGTCGACGAGGCCTGGCTTTTCCTGGCCCTTGGGGCCGAATCGAAGAAGTTTCATTAGCGTTTGCTCAGTTTTAAAAAAATGCCAAAGCGGCGCGAGGCGGATCCGACGCTCAGTTCGACCACCCGCCGTCGATCAAATGAATCTGCCCGGTCGTGAACCCGGCCTCGTCCGACGCGAGATACGCAGCCAGCGCCGCAATCTCCTCGGGCCGGCCGATGCGGCCCATCGGCTGACGCGCGACGAACGCGGCCTCGACTTCCGCCACCGACTTGCCCTGCGCTTGTGCTTGTTCGGCGATACGCGCAGAGAGCGAGGGCGAGGCCACGGTACCCGGACAAATCGCGTTGCAGCGAATGCCCCGGGTGACGAAATCGGCCGCCACGGACTTCGTGAGACCGATCACCGCCGCCTTGGTCGTGCCATAAACGAAGCGGTTCGGTACGCCTTTGACGCTCGAGGCCGCCGACGCCAGATTGACGATCGAGCCGCGCCCGCGTTCGAGCATGCCAGGCAGAAACGTCCGTATTGTGCGATACATCGACTTGACGTTCACGTCGAACGAAAAATCCCAATCGGCCTCGTCGCACTCCAGCACCGTGCCCGCGTGGACGAAGCCCGCGCAATTGATAAGGATATCGACCGCGCCGATCGTCTCGGCTAGCGCAGCCACCGCGGCACCGTCGCGCACGTCGAGCCGGTGCACGTCGAACGGGGTCTCGGCGAGCAAATCGAGCCGGATGTCGGTGGCGATCACGCGTGCGCCCTCGCTGGCCAAACGCTCGGCGCAGGCCCGGCCGATACCTTGGGCGGCAGCCGTGACGAGCGCCGTTTTACCGGCCAAACGCGCGGCCGGCGGCTCGGGGAAGTTCGTGGCAATGGCGGTCATCGTTTGCAGGACTCCGTAAGAAATGGACAAGACATCGATGCTCAAAGGCCGTAGCAGGCCCGCGCGGTGTCGCCGAAGAGCGCGGCGCGCTCGCTGCTCTCCAAGCGTTCGGCGAACCGCGCCGCGCTGGCGTGCCAGGCCAAGTAGCCGCCGTTCATGTCGACGACGGGCCAATCGCTGCCCCACATCGTGCGCGAGGCGCCGAACAGCTCGAGCAGATGCGCGAGGTAAGGCTCGAGCATGGAATCGGTACAGGGCACGGCGGCTTCCGTCACGAGCCCCGATATTTTGCAAAAGACGTTCGGCAACGCGGCCAGTTCCGCCACGCGGGCGGCCCACGGCAGCCAGCCGGCGGCGCCGTCCGCGATCGGCGGTTTCGCGCCGTGATCGAGCACGATGCGCAAGCGCGGGTGGCGCCGCGCGAACGGTACGAGATACGGCAGATGACGCGTCAAGACAAGTGCATCGAAGACAAGACCGGAATCGATCAACGCTTCGATCGCAGGATCGAGCTCGGGGCGTGCGATCCAGTCGTCGTCGGGCAAGTCCTGCAACATCGGCCGTACGCCTTTGAACTTCGGCTCGCGCGCGAATTGCGCAATCAACGCGGGCGCATCGGGATCGTCGAGCGGCACCCAGCCCACCACACCCGCAATCGCCGGATCGTTGCGCGCCAGATCGAGCAGGAAGCGCGTTTCGTCGAGGGTCGGTGCCGCCTGGACGATCATGCTGCGCGACACCCCGGCGGCATGCGCAAGCGGACGCAAGTCGTGCGGCAGGAAATCGCGATAGAGCGGCGCCAGCGCCGGCGTCAGCCAGCCGTAGTCGCCGCGCGAGAGTTGCCAGAAGTGCTGATGTGCGTCGATTGTGTCCATCGTGGGGCGTCTTGGGCAGTTGTGCGTCGTGAATATCGGTCAGGCTGCGGGTATGGGTGCGCGCGCGTCCAATAGGCCTTCGCGCCGCAACGTCTCCCACAGTGTGCGGGGGATCGGCGCCAAAAACGAGGCGACGTTCTGTGCAAGCTCGTCCACACTGCTCGCGCCGGTCAACACGCTCGCCACGGCGGGATGCGCATAGGGAAAGCGCAACGCGGCGCTCGGCAACGGCACGCCATGCGCATCGCACACGGCTTCGATCCGTTCGACGCGCTCGACAATCTCTGCGGGCGCCTCGCCGTAGTTGAACTTCAGTGCGCTCGATGCCGCACCGGGCGCCTCTCGCAAATGGCGGACCCCGCGCGCGAGAATGCCGGAGTTGAAGGCCCCGCCGATGAGCAGCGAGACACCGCGCCGCTCGCATTCGGGCAGCAGCAGATCGAGCGTGCGCTGCTCGAGCAACGTATAGCGACCGGCCAACAGGGCGCAGTCGATGTCGAACTCGCGCATCGCATCGAGCACCACGGCTTCCTCGTTCACGCCTAGCCCCACGGCTCGCACCGCACCCGACGCCCGCAACGCGTCGAGCGCCTTGAAACCGCCCTCGCTCAGTTGGCGCCAGTAATGCGCGTGACGCTCGCCATGCGTGAACGTGCCGATGTCGTGTACGAGCAGGATATCGATGCGGGCAACGCCGAGCCGCTGCAGGCTATCGTCGAACGAACGCATGATCCCATCGTACGTGTAGTCGTAGACCGGGGCGAACGGCAGCGGATGCGCCCACCCGTCGCGCGGGGCGCGCGCTCGTTCGCCGCGCTCGGGCCGCATGAGGCGGCCCGCCTTGGTCGACAGGACGTACGCGTCTCGCTCGCGTTCGCGCAGCGCCGCGCCGATATAGTGCTCGCTCTTCGTATAGCCGTAGTACGGCGCCGTATCGAACAGCCGGATGCCCGCTTCCCATGCACGGTCGACCGTGGCGCGGGCCTCGCGTTCGCCGACGTCGCGATACAAGCCGCCTAGCCCCGCACCGCCGAGCCCAAGCGCCGTGACTTCCAACGCCGTACGCCCCACGCGGCGACGCGAAGCGATGTCGATCCGTGTGCCGGCACTCATGCGCCCGCCCGCGTCGCCGTTGCCGTCGCCGGCACGATCGGCAGACAGCCGGGGCCGATCGGATCGAAGGCCTTGTACGTCAAGATGAACTCCTGGTGACCGAGCATTTCCGACTTGGACGGCACGCCCCGTCCGACCGCGACCGTGAGATCGAAGATTTCGCGGCCGACCTCGTCGAGCATTGCCCGCCCTTCCAAGATTCGTCCGGCGTCGACGTCCATATCGCCCGACAGATTACGGTATGTTGCCGGGTTCGCGCAGATTTTGATCACCGGCGAGACGGCCGATCCGACTACCGACCCGCGCCCGGTCGTAAACAAAATCACATGGCAACCGCAGGCGATCAGCTCGCCGATTTCGGCGTTGTCGCTGATGTTCGGGAAACCGAAGCGCGGTTCGCCGTCGGGCACGACGTCCAGCAGATAAAGCCCGCCCGTCGGCGGGATGTCGCCCGGTTTGACGATGCCGACGATCGGCGAGGCACCGCTTTTCGCGTAGGCGCCGAGCGATTTCTCTTCCTGCGTCGTCAATCCCCCGTCGGCGTTGCCGACGGCGAAACTGCCATGCCCCATGATCGTGTAATAGCGCGCCGCTTTCTCGACGCAGGCGACGATCGCGGCACCGAGTTCCGGCCGCGCCGCGCGCGAACGCATGTGGTGCTCGCAGCCCACGAGTTCGCCCGTCTCCTCGAATACGCACGCCGCGCCCTGCTCGATCATTGCATCGAAGGCGCGTCCCACCGCGGGATTCGCCGTGATGCCGCTCGTACTGTCGGACCCGCCGCAGACCGTGCCGACGATCAGTTCGTCGAGCCGCATCGGCACGGGCCGCATTAGCGCGAGGGCGGCCCGCGTGCGAGCGACCCACTCGACACCGCGCGCAATCGTGCTGCGCGTGCCGCCCCGCTCTTGAATCGTCAGGACTTCGACCGGCCGCCCGCTCTCGCGCACGACCTCGGCCAGATGATGCTTGTTCATACTCTCGCAGCCCAGCGAGACGAACAGCACCGCGCCGACATTCGGATGCGTCGCAATTCGGGCCAGCATCTTTTGCGCATAGGCGTTCGGATAGCAGCCGGGAAAGCCGATCAAATGCACTTCGGGCGGGGCGTCGTGCGCGTTGATCGCATCGAAGGCGTCGGCGTCCGCAGCGAACCCACCGCTGTCGTCCGGCACCAAGCGCGCCGCGAACTGCGACACGATCGCGCTGGCGACGTGATGCGCGCACTCGACCAGGTAGGCCACGGCGACGACGTTGCGAATGCCCTTGCGCCCGTCGCGACGCGGATAGCCGAGAAGCGGCGCGGAATCGGAGTGGATCTCGTTCATGAACGTTTCGGCGATAAAGTCAGGAATCGTCGCGCTCGACGTAGGCATGGCCCGCATCGAGCGTGTACGTGGGCAGATAGTCGCTTTCCAGGTTGTGCGTGTGCAGATGCTCGCCCTTGGCCACGTCGCACGTGACATGGCCAATCGGCGCGCCGTAGCGCAGGATCTTCTCGCCAGCCGCTAACGCATGCCGCGCGAGCTTGTGTCCGAGTTCGACGGTCGCGCTCAGCACCACACGCTCGTCTTCGACCATGAGGGCGGTGCCGGCGGGCAGCGTCGTCGTGGCGATGACGCAGTTGTCGTCGGGAGAAAGCAGCAGCAATCGCGAATCGAGCGTCATCTCTCGTCACTCCTGGCTGCCGGCCACGCGCGCGATCATCAGCGAGCCGAGAATGATGGCGCCGTAAATCGCTTGAATCCAGAACGAGGGTACCTGCGCGAGCGTCAGGAGGTTCTGCACGACGCCGAGCAGCAGCACGCCCGTGAGCGCGCCGAGCATCGTCCCCTTGCCGCCGTCCAGCGAGATCCCGCCGATCACGGCCGCCGCGAACACCGTGAAGATCATCCCGTTGCCTTGATTGGCATTGATGGCGCCGACGTAGCCCGTCACCACGAGCCCGCCGATCGAGGCGAGCGCGCTGCCGAGCACGAACACGCCCCACACGACGCGCTCGACCCGGATCCCCGCGGCACGGGCCGCTTGCGCGTTGCCGCCGATCGCATAGAGCGCGCGGCCGAGGCGGTGGTAGCGCAGCATGAACGCGGCGATGGCAAAAGCCGCCGCGGCGAGCCAAACCGACAACGGCAGCCCAAGCACGGTGACGGTGGCGAGCGCGAAGAACGACGGCGGCATGTCGAACAGCGTGCCGCCCTTCGTCGCGCCGACGAGCATGCCGCGTAACACGATCAGCGTCGCCAGCGTCACGATGAACGCATTCAAACGCAGCCGCACCACCAGCAGACCGTTGACCCAGCCGATCAGCGCGCCCACCGCGACGATTGCGGCAAGCCCGGCCAACGGCGGCCACTGCCAGCCGAAGCCGGCCGAGGCGGCCGGCATCACGAGCATCGCCCCGAGTGCAGGGGCGAAGCCCACGGTCGATTCGAGCGATAGATCGAACTTGCCGACGATGACGATCAGCGATTCGGCCAGCACGACGAGCGCAAGCGCAGCCGACGCGCCGAGCACGCTGACGAGATTGGCGCGCGTCAGAAAACTGGGGCTGACCCACGCGCCGACGGCGATGAGCAGCGCCAGCGCGGGCAGGAGCGCCAAATCGCGCCAACGCGCCAAATCGAGACGCGCGCCGCGCACGCGGCCGCCGCCGGCAAAGCCGAAGCCGGCCGCATTCGCCTGCGGCCCGGGGTTGGACAAACTAGGCTTCATTGAGATCGACTCCTTCGATCGATGCGATCAATTCGTGGTCAAGCCATCCGGCCGCGAACTCGCGGACGATGCGGCCTCGGAACATGACGAGCACGCGGTCGCAACCGCGTAAATCGTCGAGTTCGCCGCTCGCGACAACGACGGCACGCCCTTGCTCGCGTGCGCGTTCCGCCATGGCGAGCAGCGCTTCTTTCGATTTGACGTCGACGCCGGCGGTCGGATCGATGAGCACGAGCACCCGCGGATCGGTGGCGAGCGCCCGCGCCATGACGACCTTTTGCTGATTGCCGCCCGATAGCCCCGATACGGGCGCAAGCGGCCCCTGCGCCACGATGCCGAGCGACGCGATCGCCTCGCGCGCGAGCCGGGCCTTGGCCGACGGACGCACGAAGCCGAACCGAGCGAGCTTGCGCACAAGCGTCATGGTGGCGTTCTCGGCGATCGACTGCGTGAGCACGAGCCCTTCGCGATGACGATCCTTCGGCACGCACCCCACACCCGCATCGAGCGCCGCGGGCACGTCGCCATAAGGCAGCGTCACGGTCGCTTCGCCGTCGTTGCCGTGCACGCGCACAGCGCCGGCGCGCGGACGCCGCAACCCGGCGATCGCTTCGGCCACACTGGTGCGCCCGCTGCTCGTCGCACCGGTCAAGCCGACCACCTCGCCGCGACGCACGCTGAACGAGACTTCGTCGAAGTCTTCTCCGCCAAGGGCCGCGACCTCCAACGCGAGCGGCGCGTGGGCAAGCGGCGCGCGACGCGTCGCATCGGCGCATGCCACGCCGCCCGCCTCGCCCGTCATCGCTTCGATCAGCGCCTCGCGCGGCAACTGTTCGACACGCGCGGTCAAAATTCGGCGCGCATCGCGCAGCACCGTGACCGCTTGGCAAATCTCGTAGACCTCTTGCAGATGATGCGAGATGAACAAGAACGTGACGCCTTCGCGCTGCAGCTCTTCGATCCGGCGAAAAAGCCGCTTGATCTCATCGCCGTCCAGTTGGGCGGTGGGTTCGTCGAGAATGATGAAGCGTGCGCCGTGCGAAAGTGCGCGGGCGATTTCGACGAGTTGTCGCGCCTCCACGCCCAAATCGCCGCAGCGCGCGTCTTCGCGGACATCGATATGCCAGTGATCGAGCAACATCCGCGCTTCGCGCCGCATCGCACGCCAATCGACGAGACCTCGACGCCCAGGCTGCCGATTCACAAACAGGTTCTCGGCCACGCTGAGTTCGGGAATCACCGTGGAATGCTGATAGACGCAGGCCACGCGCTCGCGCCAGGCATCGCGATCGTCGATCGGCGGCGCTGGTTCGCCGCCGAAGCGAATCTCGCCCTGGTCCGGCTTGCGCAGGCCCGTCAGCAGCGAGACAAGGGTCGACTTGCCCGCCCCGTTGCGGCCCACGAGCGCATGCGATTCGCCCGGCATCACGCGCAAGCAGACTTCGGCAAGCGCCGTGGTCGACCCAAAGCGCTTGGTCGCGCCGAATGCCTCGACCACGGGCGCGCTCGCGAGCGCAGCGGCTTGACTAAATAAAGGAACGGCACCCATATCGGCTCGCGTCAATCGGTGGTTCGGTGGCGAGCCGTGCGCGCACGGCTCGTTCGCTCGACCGCTCGCGCGATCACTTCAGGGTATTGCCCCAAAGATTCTTGTCGTCGACGTTTGCCTTGGTCACGAGCGGCGCCGGCAATTGATCCTCGAGCACGCCGGGCGCGAGCTGAATGATCGTGCTGTCGTGGTCGGTCGGACCGGGCTTGAAGGTCTTGCCTGCCAGCGTTTCCTTCATATACCAAAGGCCGTACTTGGCATAGCTGTCCGCGGGCTGCGAGACGGTCGCATCGATCTCGCCCTTGCGAATGGCGTCGAACTCTTGCGGAATGCCGTCGTTGCTGACGATGACGATATGTTTCGGATCGCCCGCGGGGAACAACAAGTGCTTGCGGCGCAGGGTTTGAAGCGTCGGCGACAGATAGACGCCGCCGGCTTGCATATAGATGCCCTTCACGTCCGGGTTCGCCGTCAACAGGCTATCGAGCGCCGATGCCGCGACATCGCCTTTCCATGCAGCCGGAATCTCAAGCACTTGCAGCTTCGGATAATGGCTCTTCACGCAGGAGCGGAACGCCTCCGAGCGATCGCGGCCATTGACCGAGGCGAGATCGCCCATGATTTGCACGACCTTGCCGGCGCTCACGTGATCGCCGATGTATTTGCAGGCTTTTTCGCCGTAAGCGCGATTGTCCGCCCGCACGACCATGGCGACCTTGCCTTGCGTGGGCGCGACGTCGACGGCGACGACCGGCACGTGTTTGGCCGATGCCGCATCGAGCGCGCGGCTGATGGCCGCGGAATCGAGCGGCCCCGTCACGATGCCTTTGACGCCTTGATTGAGCAGGTTATTGATGTCGGTGATCTGCTGAGCCGGATCGCCGTTCGAGTTCACGGGCGCGAGCATGTCGAGACCGAGCTGCTTGGCGTATTGCGGCAGGTAGTTGTTGTAGGCCTGCCAGAACGGCGACGTGAGCAGCGGCAAATTGGCGCCGATCGCATCGCTCGCGGCGTGCGCGGCCGGTGCCAGCGCCCCGAGCATGCCGAGCGTCGCCGCGCAGGCGAAGGCCAGCCGCCGCAGCGCCCGCCGATGCGGCGCGGCGCGGCCGGCGTCACGTACGTCACGCACTGCACTGACTACACGAATTGCACGAACTGCCCACTGCCCGGCGTCAACCGGTTCGATGCTCGATGTCATAGTCGTCTCCTGGCCCAAATCCGTGTGTCGCCACCGGCCTGGGCTCCATGCTTCGCGGTGATGCGTCGGCAAGACGCAACGGGACGGGCCGTTTCTAGCCCGATCTTTCGGTCCGCTCTTCGGCGGCTTCGTTATGCTGCTGGGTGCGACAGCGGATGCGGCCTAGGTGCGTCGCGTCCGTTAGCGCTATGGGTGCGTCGGCCGATCGCTTCGCCGGCGCGAACATTCATGGATGAACTTATTATTCATATTCGGACGATCGCACGTCAAGCGCCGCGTTCGCCGTGTTTTCCCTTAGTCCCCATGCCATGAGGCAGCACCGCCAGTGAAAATCGCCAAATCCACCCGCCCGAGCGAGACCGCCGACGAGGCCGCGCTCGACGAAGCCGACCGCTACCGCGCCCCGGCGCTCGACAAGGGCCTCGACATCCTCGAATTGCTGTCCGAGCAGAAGGACGGGCTCACGCGGGCCGAAATCATGAAGGCGCTCGGACGCAACGCCAGCGAGATCTACCGGATGCTGGAGCGGCTCGTCGCGCGCCAATACGTCATGCGCTCGGCGGGCGGCGATCGCTACTCGCTGAGCCTGAAGCTGTTCGCGCTGGCCCATCGCCATCCGCCGATGAACCGGTTCATTACCGCGGCGATACCCGTTATGCAGGCCTTCGCCGACGAAGCCGAGCAATCGTGCCATCTGACTGTGTACGACCGC
Source organism: Trinickia sp. (assembly GCF_051953405.1). GTDB lineage: Bacteria > Pseudomonadota > Gammaproteobacteria > Burkholderiales > Burkholderiaceae > Trinickia. The sequence continues at coordinate 22,233 of NZ_JBQCIV010000130.1, forward strand.
GGCAATCTGCTCGTCATTGCCCAGGTGGACGGACCGGGCACTTGGGGCTTGTCGATCCGGCTCGGCTCGCGCGTGGGTTTAGTGGACACGGCCTCGGGACAAGTCATGCTCGCCTTCCAAAGCGAGGCGGAGCGCGAGCGCATGTTGACCGAGCATACGAAGGTCAAAGGCGAAATCGCGCTCGGCGATGCGCTGCTCGCGTCGACCTACGGCGAAATCCGCGCGCAGGGGCACCTGCGCAAGGACAGCGCGCAGACGTTCGGCGTCACGGATGTGACGTTCCCCATCCTCGGACCGTCGGGCCATGCCATCGCCGCGCTCACCACGCCGTTCATGCGGCGCATCGACGAATACGTCGCGCCCTCCCTCGAACAGGTGACGACAATGCTCGAAGCAGCCGCGCGCAAGCTGTCCATGCACGAGCACGGCTAGCCGCCACCGTTCGCCGGTGGCGCGATACGCTGCGTCGCTCCGCCCGGCCGCGCGCACCAAACAAAGTGGGTTGCGGCCCTACAATGGCGGCGGTCGTCTGCCGTTAACACGGCCGGACAGAGGGGCAGACACCCCCGCCGAACGAGACGAGCACATTCCCACGGCATCGCCGGACCGCTTCGATGCCTACCGCCGAAAGCGCCACCCCATGAAACCAGCCACAGCGAATGCAGGACCCGCCCTCGACATCGATACGACGGGCGTCTCACCCCTCGACTTATTCGATCTCACGCCCACCTCGCTCTGGCTCGAAGACTACAGCCGCTTGCGCGCGCTGTTCGAGACGTGGCGCGAGCAAGGCGTGAACGATCTGCGCGCGTTTCTCACGGCCGACACGCGTCGCGTGGCGCAATGCTCGGCGTGCATCCGCGTGCTGAAGGTCAATCGCCGCACGCTCGAGCTGTACGGCGCGAGCGATTTCGACGAGCTATCGGCGCGCTTAAGCGACGTGCTGCGCGACGACATGCTCGAAGCGCACATCGGCGAATTGGAGCAAATGTGGTCGGGCAGCTCAAGCTTCGAAAGCCGAAGCGTGAACTACCGGCTCGATGGCCGGCGGCTCGACATCTTGCTCAAGGGCGTCATCCTGCCGGGGCATGAAGCGTCGTGGGACCGCGTGCTCGTCGCCATCGACGACATCACCGACCTCGAAGACGCGCGCCGGCGCGCGCAAGCCAGCCAGTCGTACGCACAAGGGTTGTTCGAACACGCCCCGGTCTCGCTGTGGATCGAAGACTTTCGCCGCATCAAGACGCTGATCGACGAAGTACGGGAGCAAGGGATCGTCGACTTCCGCACCTTCACGGACGTCCACCCGGAGTTTGTCGAGCGCTGCATGGAAGAAATCGTCGTGCTCGACGTCAATCGATATACGGTCGACTTGTTCAAAGCGCACGACAAGGCCGCGTTGCTCGGCCGGCTGCCGGAAGTTTTTCGCGACGACATGCGTGGACATTTCCGCGAACAATTGATCGATCTGTGGGAGGGCCGCCTGTTTCAGCAACGCGAAGTCCTGAACTACGCGCTCGACGGCAGCGAAGTCCACTTGCACCTGCAATTCTCGGTATTTCCCGGCCACGAGCGCGAGTGGGACCTCGTTCTGCTCGCGCTGACCGATATCACCGCGCGCAAGAAGGCAGAGGCCTACCTCGAATACCTCGGCAAGCACGACGTGCTGACCAAGCTGAAGAATCGTTCGTTCTATGTCGACGAATTGAACCGCCTCGAGCGCAAAGGGCCGTTCCCGATCAGCGCCATCATCGTCGACTTGAACGAACTGAAGACCGTCAACGATCAGCTAGGCCATGCCGCCGGCGACGCCCTGCTGCGGCGCGCGGGCGAAGTGCTTGCCAAAGCGATCCAGCGGCCGTATCAAGCTGCGCGGATCGGCGGCGACGAATTCGCCATCTTGCTGCCCGGGGCCAACGCGCGCGACACGGAAGTCGTCGCGGACGGCATTCGTCAGATTGTCGAACTCAACAACCAGTTCTACTCGGGACCGACGCTGAGTTTCTCGATGGGCTGGGCCACGTGCGATCGCGGCGAACGGCTCGAAGACATGCTGCGCGAAGCCGACGCGGCCATGTACGAGGACAAGCGCCGCCATCGCGCACCGGAAACCGCAGCCGAAGACTGACGCCCGCAACGCACCCGCATAAAAATCTTGACTATCTACCTACTAGTAGATAAAGTGCAGTTCATGGAAACGACGAAGACGATCCGCGAGCAAATCATCGATCATGCGATTACGCTGATGATGCTGCGCGGCTACAACGGATTCAGTTATCGGGATCTGTCGGAACTCGTCGGCGTGAAAACTTCGAGCATCCACTACTACTTTCCGTCGAAGGACGATTTGGTGCTCGAAGCTGTTCACGCCTACACGCAGGAAGTGCAAAGCGCCGTTCGAACGATCGATACCGCGTTGCCGGCCGAAGGCAAACTCGCCACGTTCGCCAAGATGTTCGGTCGTACGTTGGGCGATGGCGACCATATTTGCCTGTGCGGCATGCTCGCCGCGGATATCGAAACGTTGCCCGAGCCCGTGCGTTTGGCCGTGCAAGCGTTTTTCAAAGCCAACGAGGCCTGGCTGGCGCAGGTGTTCACCGAAGGCGCGCGCGACGGCACGCTGGTGAAGCGTGCCACGCCCGAACAAGCGGCGCGCGCGTTTTTCGCGGCGTTGCAAGGTGCCGGCTTGGCTAGCCGGCTCTTTAGAACCAAGAGCCGGCTGGAAGAAGTCGAGGCATCGTTCAAGTTGTCGAAGTGAAGCAGTCGTAGCGGGATGGGGCGTCGGCGACGCCCCATTTAATGGATCGTTTTATCTACCTTCTAATAGATAGAATGAACACCCGAAGCTAGCAGTCGTGTTCGTGTAGTGGGAAGTAACCGGCAGTTTCGTACGGATCGCCTATCTTCTACCGGGTAGGCCGAACCACCCTCACCTTTATTGTCGATACACCGATAGGAGCAACACCATGTCGATCGAAAAAGTGCTGTACCGTGCCCATGCTCGTGCCACCGGTGGCCGCGACGGCCGCGCCGTCGTGCCCGACAGCGGTCTCGACCTGCGCTTGACGACGCCGCGCGAGTTGGGCGGCGCAGGCGGCGAAGGCGCGAACCCCGAACAATTGTTCGCAGCCGGCTATAGCGCCTGCTTCATCGGCGCGATCAAGTTCGTGGCGGCTCGCGACAAGATGGCCTTGCCGCAAGACGTCTCCATCGACGGGAGCGTCGGCATCGGCGCCATTCCGAACGGGTTCGGCATCGAAGTGGAATTGAAGATCTCGCTGCCCGGGATGGATCGCGCAGCCGCGCAAGCGCTGATCGAAAAAGCGCACGTCGTCTGCCCGTATTCCAATGCCACGCGCAACAACATCGATGTCACGCTGACGCTCGCTTAAGACGTCGATACGCCGAATGGGCGATGCGTCCTTAACGCATCGCCCAACGGCTTCGAAAAGCGATCGAGTCGATTGACCCGATCGGCTCGATTGCCTCAACTGCCAGCGCTTAGTCGTGCTGATAGATCGGCGGCGAGTACGTGCTGACCGCGCCGCTCGTCGCGCCGCCCGATTGCGACGCACCTTCTACGCTCGGGCCGTACCCGCTCGAATCGGCTTGCGCGATGCCTTGTTGCGCGGCAACCCGTTGCTCGGCCGCTTGGATGTTTTCCGGATAGTGCATCCAGTCGCGCGGGTTGTAGCCGGCGCCTTCGAGACGCACCAGATCTGCACGCACTTGTGCGCGCGTAACCGGCTGATTCGATTGCGCGAACGAAGAAACCATGGGAGCGACGAGGGCAACGGCAACGACGATTTGCTTGAGAGCGTTCATGATGACAACCTCCGACTACTGTTATAAGGAGCTGCGAACACGGTTGTGTGCAGCAGGTGAAGGCAGTGTAGGCTTAGGGTCTTCCCGGATAAATACGGAAATCTGGAATTCATTGGTGCCGTAGGGATAACAATCGGCGCGCATGCCTGGCACGCTGCAAACGCAGCGGGCGCCGCTTGCGAGACCATCGCCCCTTGCATTGCCATATAAAAAACGATCCGAAAAACGATCCAAACGGAGGTAGGTCATGGACCGCTTCTTTGCCATGAAGGTATTCACGCGCGTCGTGGAGTCGCGCAGCTTCGTCAAGGCGGCCGAATCGCTGCAACTGGCCGCGCCGCAGGTCTCGCGCACCGTGCAGGGGCTCGAAGCGCATTTGGGTGCGCGCTTGCTCAATCGCACGACACGCAGCATCAGCGTCACCGAGGACGGCGAGGCCTACTATCAGCGCAGTATTCGTGTGCTGGCCGAGGTCGACGAGATGGAGGCCGAACTCACGCATGCGAAGCTCAACCCGAAGGGGCGGCTCAAGGTGAACTTGCCGGCGCTCGTGGCGAAGATGGTGATCATCCCCGCGCTTCCCGAATTCTTCGAGCGCTATCCCGACATCGAGATCGAGATGGGGTTAAGCGATCGTCAGGTCGACATCGTCGAAGAAGGCGTCGACTGCGTGCTGCGTACAGGCGAACTCGAGGATTCGGGGCTCGTCGCGCGGCGCATCGGCAACATGCGGCGCGTGACGTGTGCGTCGCCAGCCTACCTCGAGAAATATGGCGAGCCGAAGACGATCGCGGATTTGCACGATCATATCGGCGTGAACTACGTGTCCAGTAATACGGGGCGCGTGCGCAGCTGGGACTACGTGGTGAACGGCGTGGTCGAAACCGTCGATATGCGCGGGTTGATCGCCGTGAACGATGTCGATGCTTACGTCTCTTGCGGCCTCCATGGTCTCGGGCTGCTCAAGACCGCGATCTTTCCGATCGCGCGGTACCTCGAAACGGGCGAATTGCAAGAAGTGCTGAAGGACTACTGTTCGCCGCCTCGCGCGATCTCCATCATGTATGCGCGCAACCGGCACTTGCCGCGCAAGGTGCGCGTATTCGCGGACTGGGTCGCGGAAGTGTTTGCACGCGACCCGCTGATGCAAACGGGCGCACGCTGCGCCGACGCGAGCTTGGGTGCCCAAGCGGCGTAACGATAAGCTCGCGCGCGCTCGATCGCTTTCCGCCGGCCATCGGCATACTCCGTTGCGTCCAGTGCATGCTGCTTGCAGCCGGCCCGTCCGCCGCCTAATGTTTTAGTTGCAAGGAGACGGCATCGGGCTTGGGAAAAATCGTATGCGCTGCGCACATTGCGGATTCGACAATCCCGCCGAAGCGAGCTTCTGCGAGACGTGCGGCAAGTTACTGCGCCGTCCTTGTCCGCGCTGCGGCCATGAAACCGAGCCTTCCGCCAAATTCTGCAGCGAGTGCGGCGTGGCGTTGTCTAATGGGCCGCCCGCGTCGCCCTGCCCGCCGCGACCCGTCAGCACCCCGTGCGCCGCTCCCGTTCATTACACGCCACACCATCTGGCCGAGCGTATCCGCGCCGAGCAGGCGGCCATGGAAGCACGCGGCGAGATTGCCGGCGAGCGCAAAACCGTCACCGCGCTGTTCGCCGATATGGCCGGCTCGACAGCGCTCGTTCACGACCTCGATCCCGAAGAGGCGCATCGTTTGATCGAGCCCGTCATCGCGCTGATGATGGAGGCCGTCCACTACTACGAAGGGTATATCGCCAAATCGCTCGGCGACGGCATCCTTGCCCTGTTCGGTGCCCCCATCGCGCACGAGGATCATCCGCAGCGTGCGCTCTATGCGGCGCTGCGCATGCAACAAGCCATGCGACGTCATAGCGATCGACTCCGCTTGGAAACCGGCATTCCTCTGCAGATTCGCGTCGGAGTCCATACAGGCGAAGTCGTCGTCCACTCGATTAGAACGGACGACTTGCACACCGATTACGATCCGGTCGGCCACACCGTTCATATCGCGTCGCGGATGGAGAGCATCGCGACGCCCTCCTCGATTCTCGTGAGCGAGGCCACGCACAAGCTCGCCGAGGGGTATTTCGAATTCAAAGCGTTGGGGGCCACGCATCTCAAGGGCATTCCCACGGCGCTTTCCGTCTACGAAGTGCTCGGCCCGGGCGCGTTGCGCACGCGTATGCAGGTTGCCGCGCATCGCGGGCTCGCGCGGTTCGTGGGGCGTGAGGCCGAGCTGTCGAGTTTAAATACGGCGTTGACGGAAGCCGAGGCGGGGCACGGACGGATCGTCGCTGCGGTTGGCGAAGCCGGCGTTGGAAAATCGCGTCTGTTCCACGAATTCAAGGAGCGATCGCGACGTGGCCGGCTAGTCCTTGAGACGTTCTCCGTCTCGCACGGCAAAGCGTTCGCCAATCTGCCGCTGATGGAACTGTTAAGAAACTATTTTCAAATCACAGCGCAAGACGACGAGCGCCGATGCAGAGAAAAGGTCGTGGGAAAGATGCTCACGCTCGAGCGGCACTTCGAAGCGGCGGTGCCGTACGTTCTGTTTCTGCTCGGCATTGGAGACGAGCAGGCGATGCTGGCCGAGATGGACCCCTCTACCCGGCGCGACCGCACCTTCGACGCAATCGTGCGCCTGTTGGCACGCGAGAGCCAGGACCAGCCGGTGGCGCTGCTGTTCGAGGATTTGCAATGGTTGGATCGCGAGACGGAAGGGTTTCTCGCGCACCTGACCGAGCGCCTACCCCCGACTCGCATCCTGCTTCTCGTCAACTATCGGCCCGAATATCGACCTCCTTGGGAATCCGCACGCCATTGCACCCGATTGAAGCTCGACGCGCTGACGCCGTCCGAGGCGGGAGGATTGCTCGCCTTTCTGCTCGGCAATGAGGTCGATCTCGAACCGCTCAAACAGCTCATTTTGGAGAAGACCGAAGGAAACCCCTTTTTTATCGAGGAAGTGGTTCGGACGTTGATCGAGGAAAAATCGCTCATCGGCGATCCAGGACACTACCGGATCGAGCGAACGCCGGCCACGCTGCACATTCCAACGACCGTGCAAGGCGTGCTCGCCGCGCGGATCGACAGGCTTCCCCTCGCCGAAAAGGAACTCCTGCAGACGCTGGCCGTGATCGGCAAGGAGTTTCCGTTCAGCGTGGTCCAGCGTATATGCGGGGACCGCGCCGGCCATACCGACGACGAGTTGCGCCACCTGCTCTCCGACCTCGAAGCGGCGGAGTTCATTTACGAGCGGCCCGCCTTCCCGGAGGTGGAATACTCGTTCAAGCACGCGTTGACGCAAGAAGTGGCCGGACACTCGTTGTTGACGGAGCGTCGCAGCGTCTTGCACGAACTCGCCGCCCAAGCGCTGGAGGCACTGTTCCCGACGCGTATCGCCGACTATTGCAGCGAACTCGCGCATCACTACAGCTTGAGCGGAAACATCCCTAAGGCGGTGGAATATCTGCATCGCGCCGCGCAACAGGCACTGCGGCACGCATCTCACCCGGAAGCGATGCATCATTTGGGGGCCGCGCTGCATCTGCTCGAACGTCTGCCGGACACCCCTTCGCGCAAGCGACAAGAATTGTCGCTGCTTCTTGCACTCGGCCCGGCGTTGATGGACGTGCGAGGCTACGGCGCGCCGGAGGTGGCGGCCACCTATGCGCGCGCCCTCTCGCTGTGCGATGAGATCGGCGAGCCCGAGCAGTTGTTCGCTGTGGATTTGGGCCTGAGAATTCATTACATGTCGCGCGCACAGCACGCCAAGGCCAGCGAACTAGGCGAGCGGATGCTGCGCATGGCTTGCGACGCCAACGATCCTGGTCTGCTGCTCGAGGCGCATGGCGCACTCGGTGTGTGCCGATTCTTCCAAGGCGCGTTCGCAGACGCGCGAACGCACCAGGAACAGGCGCTCGCCCTGTACGACCCCGACCGGCATCAAGCGCATGTGTTCGCGCACGGCGTGGATCCGGGAATCCGCGCATTGAACTTCTTGGCGTTGACGCTTTGGCTTCAGGGCTATCCCGACCAAGCACTCAAGCGCATGCAGCAAGGGCTGGCGCTTGCGCGCAAGCAGGCGTATGGGCCGACGTTGGCGTTCGCCCTAGCTTATGCGGCCGAGTTGCATCACCTGCGACGCGAGCCGTCGCTCACCCGCGAATACGCCGAAGCCGTCATCGAGCTATCGACCGAACACCGTTTGCCGTTTTGGCTCGCATGGGGAACGCTCTTTCGCGGCTGGGCGCTGACGGAATGCGAAAGCGTCCGCGAGGGAATCGCGCAGATGCGCAAGGGTTTGACGGCCGATGAGGCCACCGGTAGCGCCGATCAACGATCGTATTTTCTGGCATTGCTGGGTGAAAACCTGCGTATGGCGGGCGAGGCGCAGGCAGGCCGGCAACTGCTCGAACAAGCGTTGACGGTCATGGCGCAAACCGGCGAGCGTTGCTTCGAAGCGGAACTTGCCCGCCTCAAGGCGATCTCGCTGCTCGGCGCCGCAAACGCCGACGAACCTGCCTATGCGGCCGGCGAGCAAGCCGAGATTTGCTTGCGCGAGGCGGTCTCGGTCGCACGCGCTCAGGGCGCCAAATCGCTCGAATTGCGCGCGGTATCGAGTCTCGCCCGCCTATGGAAGCGTGCAGGCAAAACCGACGAGGCACGGCTCGCGCTTGTCCGAATCCACGACTGGTTTTCCGAAGGATTCGACACGGCCGACTTGCGGGACGCACGAACGCTGCTCGATGAGTTGGTGTGAGTGCGCATGAGGAAACAGACGATGTCGACACCGCATGGGAACCCTCCCCGTCATCCAGACCACGCAGAGCGCAAGCGCATCGCCCTGGCGTTGCAAGGGGGCGGCATGCACGGTGCCTTCACGTGGGGCGTGCTCGATCGGCTGCTCGAAGACGGCAGGCTCGAGATCGAGGGCGTGAGCGCGACGAGCGCCGGGGCGATGAACGCGGCTGTGCTCGCCTACGGGCTGATGCTCGATGGCGACGAAGGCGCACGGCGCGCGCTGCACGAGTTCTGGCACGCCGTATCGCAGTCGGCCGAGCGCTACAATCCGTTGCGCTGGACCCCGTGGTTGAAGGGCACGCACAGCTTCGGCCTCGATCATTCCTCGTTGTATGCGTTTGCCGATATGGTGCTGCGCATTTTCTCGCCCTACCAATTCAACCCGCAGAACGTCAATCCGTTGCGCGAGGTGCTCGAAAGCCAGGTCGATTTCGCCGAATTGCGCCGGCGGTGTCCCATCCATCTGTATTTGTGCGCGACCAACGTGGAGACGGGAAAAATTCGCCTATTCAGCGGCGAAAGCCTTTCCGCGGATGCGGTGCTGGCATCCGCTTGCGTACCTACGCTGTTTCAGGCCGTCACGATCGACGGCGAGCACTACTGGGACGGCGGCTACATGGGCAACCCGGCCATTTATCCCTTGATTTATCACTGCAGCACCCGGGACGTGGCGATCGTTCACATCAACCCGCTGATTCGCCGCGGCGTGCCGACCACGACGGCCGACATCCTCAATCGCATCAACGAAATCAGCTTCAATTCATCGCTGATGCGCGAGATGCGCGCCATCGCCTTCGTCACCGATCTCATTTCGCAAGGCAAGATCGATCGCGGCGAAATGAAGGAAATGCTGATTCATTCGATCCGCGCCGACGATGCCATGTGTGCGCTCAGCGCGGCTAGCAAATACAACGCCGATTGGGGATTTCTTCGCGAGTTGTTCGATCGGGGACGGCACGAGGCCGAGAACTGGCTCTTACACCACTACCGGGATATCGGCGAGCGCTCGAGCATCGACATCCGCCGAGAGTTTCTTTGAGTGGCGGGTCCCAGCCGGCGCGCACATCGAGCAATGAAGCGGGTATTGGAGGGGGTAATGGCCCGGGCAATGAGCGGCACGCAGGAGCGCTTCGCTACCCTATGGCTACGTTGTGGCGGCCAGCGTGCGCAGACGGTGTATGCCGATTTGATCCGATACTACGCGGAACCCGCGCGCCATTACCATACGATGCGCCACATCCGCCGTTGCCTGCGCGACCTCGATGGGGTACGCGGCGCAGTGCCGCATCCCGATGCAGTGGAATTGGCGCTGTGGTGCCACGACGTCATCTACGTGCCCGGCGCGCCCGACAACGAGCAACGCAGCGCGGACTGGTTTCGGCGATGGGCGGACGAGCGCATCGAGCGAGGCGAGCACATTTGCGACCTGATCCTAGCGACCAAGCATGCGCAGCCCCCCGTCGACGCGGATGCCTGCTTCGCCGCGGACATCGATCTCGCGATGCTGGGGGGCGGGCGCGCTCGCTTTCGCGACGACGGCGTGCGGCTGCGGGCCGAACGGCCCGACCTCGACGACCGTACCTATGAACTGCACGAGCGGGCGATCCTGGAAAACCTGCTGACGCGCGAGCGCATCTACCACACCGACGTGTTTCATACGCGCTGCGAAGTGCGTGCCCGAAGCAATCTTTCGTGGCGCCTCGGCCTGCCGACAGCGAAGTGACGGGGCAGCATCGACGTCTTGTCAGACGATACCTACAACCCCACCGCAGGTCCTACATCCATCTGAGCATCCGCTGATTTCGCTTGGCGCCGGCATCGACCATAGTGAAGTCAACGAACGGCGACCGCTCTTAACGCCCTCAACCAACCGGCGGCCGTCGCGGGAGACAGATGATGAAGACGATTCGCTTTCTGACGCACCAAGAAATTTTCGACCGCGTCGTTGCGCACCTGACCGAGCAACGCGGCGCGGCGCTGCTTCCGCGCGGCGGCGGAGCCTACCGCGGCGCGTGCGGCGGCTGTCCGATCGGGCACTTCATTCGGCCGGCGGATTACTCGAGCGCCATGGAAGGCGTGCCGGTGCGCTATTTGATCGGCACGGAACTGAGCCACCCTCAATACATGGACGCCGGTATTGCCGCGCTGCGCAAGGCCCTCGTCAAGGCCAAGATCAATGTCTATGACGAACGCACCGTCGCACTGCTGAGCTGCCTGCAAAATGTCCACGACGCGTTCGGCGTCTGGGAATGGCAAGAGCGCCTGCTTTCCATCGCCCGCGAATTCGGTCTCGTTGGCGATCGGCTAAAGGCGGCTGCATGAGGTGACCGAAGGCGGCATCATTCGGCAATGCGGGGACTGGCGACGCCTCGAACTTGAAGTTTGCGACTGAACGAGCTTCTCCGAAGCGGCAGCCAGCGGAAGTCGCGGCCGCGCGCAAGGCAACAAAAAACCCGCAGAGCCGATAGCCATGCGGGTTTTTGCGTGCTGCAGCAGATCGATGAGAACCTGCTTGAAAGCCGTTCGCGAACGATGGTGGGTGCTGAGAGGCTCGAACTCCCGACCTACGCCTTGTAAGGGCGCCGCTCTACCAACTGAGCTAAGCACCCGTTCGCGAAGCGAGCTTTTGCTGCTTTTTGCTTCTTATTTCGCTTAGCTTGCGAAGATCAAAACATTCACAGCCAGCGAGCCCGCTAGTTTAGCGCATCTTTCAGGGCTTTGCCAGGTTTAAATTTCGGCACCTTCGCTGCCTTGATTTTGATCGCGGCGCCGGTGCGCGGATTGCGGCCCGTGCGCGCCGTGCGCTTGCCCACGGCGAACGTGCCGAAGCCGACGAGCGTCACGGTACCGCCCTTCTTCAACGCGCCCTTGACGCCGCCGATGACGGCGTCGAGCGCTCGCCCCGCTGCCGCTTTGGATAGGTCTGCCTGTTCCGCAATGTGGTCGATCAGTTCCGTCTTGTTCATCCGAATCCCCGATGATGATTGTTGGCAGTCGCAAGGCGCCGCAGCGCCGAAAGAAGACGCAGGCAATGCTGCGCCCGCCCATTAAAGGTGGACGAAACGGGCGTGTCAACAGGGGTTGCGCCGGATCTGACGGGCGCTTTGGGGTCCCGGAAGGGACCCCATTCCCTATGGCTTCGAATTTCCCTCCATCCTGCCTGTTCCGTCAGTGCGCTGCTGCATCGAGCAAGCGCCTGTCATATGCCTGAACGAACGTATGTGCATTCTCTTGGATGCGCTGTCTATTGCTGTCCGTGTGGATTGCCACAATCTTACTTAAGTCAGCACCTCTTCCTCTCAATGTCTCCAAAAATATTGCAAGATGACTTGCCTGTGGACGGTAATGACCGCTATGCGCCTCAACAGAGACGATTTCAAAATCTTGATTCATAACGATCATCCCAGCCGATCGAACTGGCGCTCCAGCCATTAACGAAGTGTGTTGACGCTTATATTTTTCCTTATGCATCATATAAATTTCATTATCCCTATCCATGATGAAGATGGCTTCCGGGTGAGGCGCCGCCCGGAGGATCCCACTTTTTTGATCGAGCGGAAAATCCTCGGAAGGCCGAACTGTATTCCCGCTGAAAGAAGCAGTTATTTTATGGCGATTGCGATCGGCGGCGTCCTGGAGGTACTCAACCCCTTGGAACTCTGGCTTGCTCTTCACCTCATCGGGCACAGATGTCTTGAACCATTCGAAAAAATTGGAATCGCTGTCGGATTTTTCCCATAGCTTGCGTTGGTCCTCCAAGGCGTGCCCGTATCTATGCATGGGATCCAGAAGTTCCAAGTAGTAGTCCGAATGAAGGGATAGCGCCCCCTTGAAGCTGCCGGCAGATATTCGGCGCGCAAGGCCCACTGCTCGCCGCCAGTTCCTTTCGGCCCGCGCATGTTGTTCTTGCGTCAACTCGAGTCCCGCCTCGCGTTTTTTGTCCGCGGCTAATCCTTGGCCATCAACCAGAGTTGTAGGATTGTTGTGCACCATACGATAGCGGTTCAACCCATCCACGATCCCTGCCGGATCCGCATTCAACCACCGTCCGACCCAGGGTTGATAATAGCGGTACCCGTAGTAATAGAGCCCCGCAGCATCTCGCTCCTTGCCCGAATAGCGCACGAACTTGGTATCCGCCTCCACTTGGCTGCGTGCCGCCCATACTGCCGTGCCACCGTACGGGTAATACTCCTCGCGACTGATCAGGTCCGCGTCCGCGTCGAGTTCCACGGCGATTGAGTTGATGACATCGCTAGACCCATAGCGCGCCATGTCCCCCGGCACGCCTTTCGGTTGCCCTACCTCCCAATGCAGGTAGCGCATATGGATGAAGCCAGCCTCGCTGCCGATCTCTTGTATCTTCTCGCTCACGGTCATAGCCTTCCCATCGCCGTTCGACGTCACCCGAAGCGTCAACCCTGGCAAATAGATCGCCTCTACCGTGCGCGTCATGTTTTTGGCCTGCGTCCGCCGGCACTTGCGCACGCGCATCCCATCGGCGCCGTATTGGTACGCTTCTCGATCGTTATCGGGCCCACTGCGTTCGATCAGCGTCACACGCCGCAACGCGTTCCGGTTGTTCCAGGCCAACGGCTGCGTAGCGTCGGGCAACTGCTGTTGCTGATTGCCCGACGCGTCGAACCACTTGCCGTTGTCGATACCGTCCGGCGTCAGCGTTCCCGCTCCGTCTTGCAGCATCGCGTGATTGCTTCGATTCGATACGACGATCGCTTGCTTGTAGTTGATGGTTCCCTGGTGGCCAATCGTCGTCAGGTTGCCACCGCGATCGTAGGTGTAGGTGCGTGTGTAGTTCGAATAGACGGAATCGTCGACAGGTAGGGGAATCGTCGCTGGCGGCACGGTATGGCCTTGCACGCCCCGTTTGGCGATCTCGCGCCCCGTCGCACCGATCAATTGATACAGCGCGTCATACCGATAAACGCTCGCCGACTCGGTCCTGTGTTTGCGCCAATACGAGGGCGCCTGCGCGGCGTCGCTGACTCGTACAACGTTTCCCACCGGGTCGTATCGATAACTGACGTCCTGAACGATCGTGGCACGGCCGGTCTTGGCCGGACGCACGACCTTCAGGCCGATCAATCGCCGCGTTTGCGGCTCATAGGCATAGCTGCCGACCATGCCATTGCCGGCCGTCTCGCTCAAAATCTGCCCTGCCGCGCTATAGACCACCGACGAAAGCACGACTTGCTCGGCGCCCTTCTCGGGTTGCAATCGACTACTCGCGAGCCGGCCGGCAACATCGACACACCGCTGCTGGGTATTGCCCATCGCATCGGTTTGTCGATACCAGGCACCCGTTGCGTCGTGCCCCCAAGCCGTCGAATATGCGGTTGCATCGAGCGCCCGGTCCCACGCCGTCTCGTCGTCCTGACCGACCCAATTGGAATCGATATCGGGGTCGGCCAGCAGCCAGCGCGTTTCGTTAAGCGGCTGACCTGTCAATCGGAAAGCGCGCCACGCCAGCTTGCCCGCGGTGTCGTAGCAACGCACGCACTGGCCGCGCAGGTTATGCTCCTGCGCATTGGCTTCCCGCTCGCCGTAAATCCACACATCGCGAGTCGCAGCCGATTCGTCTCCCACCGCCTCGGCGCGCGTCAGCGGCCTTCCGAGCGCATCGTGCGCCCAAATCGTTGTCGTGCCACGGCCATCGCGGGCCCATACAGGCCGGCCCTCCACGTCGGACAGATCCCATTGCGGCCCGGCATCGACGCTATCGGTCCGCAACACCTGGCCCGACAGCGACGAAGCGTATGCGAAGTTCGGTAAGGGCGAACCTGAAGCGGCAAAGAACCTCGCGTCGATACGCGACGCCGCATGTCCGATCGGATCGTACGTCGTTCGATCGATACGCTCATCGAGGGCATCGCCGACTGTCTCGCGGTTATAGCGCAGCGTACGGATAGGCAAGCCGCGGTTGCTGTGCACCAGCAGTGTCGGCGTGCCAAAGGCGGCGTTCGTTGACATCGGGTTCGGCTCCCTTCAGCGCGTACACACGACACATATCGATCTCACCGACCGACACTTCACCTAACGATCTCCCGAGTGCGACTGCGCGAAAAACTACCCTGCTCGCAGGCAATGCAATCGCGCCTGCTTGCACCCGGCAACGACGCCCCCTATCTGTCCGCGACGGGTGCACTCTCGAAGTTGCGTGGCCATTATCAACCGATACGCGTCATACCCAACCACCGATATCCTCTCGGCTCGGAGGCGATCCTAATGGTTGGGATATCGATTGGTTCTTTGAAGCATCCCATGTCGATCGCCATCGAAACGATTTGCCGCCATCCATTCGGAATCGAGTGCTCCGATCGGGTCTAGCCGAACGAACTAGCGCCATGCATCGAGCATTGCGGAGTCGAAAATCCATAAAAAAACCGCGAGTAGCGCTATGCGCGCTCTCGCGGTTTTAATCGACGATTGGATGGCCGCCGCCGGCGGCCTAGGCCTCAATGCTTGACGACTTCGGCACCCGCTTCCTTGCCCGGCTCCGCAGCCACCGGCGCAGCCTTCACCTCTTCCTCGGCCAGCGGCTCCGGCATCCGTTCGAGCGCAAGTTCCAGCACCTTGTCGATCCAGCGAACCGGCACGATCTCGATCGCGTTCTTGACGTTATCGGGGATGTCCGCCAAATCCTTGACGTTCTCCTCTGGGATCAAGACGAGCTTAATGCCGCCACGATGCGCGGCCAGCAGCTTTTCCTTGAGCCCGCCGATCGGCAGCACTTCGCCGCGCAACGTGATTTCACCGGTCATGGCGACGTCCGCACGCACGGGGATACCCGTGAGCACCGACACCAGCGCCGTCGTCATCGCACCGCCGGCAGACGGGCCGTCCTTCGGCGTCGCGCCTTCCGGCACGTGGATGTGGATGTCCTGCTTGTCGAAGGCTTCGTCCTTGATGCCGAGACGACGCGAGCGCGAACGCACGACGGAGCGCGCCGCTTCCACGGACTCCTTCATCACGTCGCCGAGCGAACCCGTGCGGATGACATTGCCCTTGCCCGGCATCACCGCGGCTTCGATCGTCAGCAGATCGCCGCCGACTTCCGTCCACGCCAAACCGGTCACTTGCCCGATCTGGTTTTCCTTCGCGGCCAGACCGAAGTCGTACTTGCGCACGCCGAGGAACGTATCGAGATTGCCCGCGTCGACCTTCACCGCGCCTTCGGCCTTCTTCAGCAGCAACATCTTCACGACCTTGCGGCAGATCTTCGACACTTCGCGCTCGAGCGAACGCACGCCCGCCTCACGCGTGTAGTAGCGAATGATGTCGCGGATCGCGGCTTCGGTCACCTCGATCTCGCCGTCGCGCAGGCCGTTGTTCTTCTTCTGCTTCGGCAGCAGGTAACGTTGCGCGATGCTGACCTTCTCGTCTTCCGTATAGCCCGACAAGCGGATGACTTCCATCCGATCGAGCAGCGGCGGCGGGATATTCAGCGAGTTCGACGTGGCGACGAACATCACGTCCGACAAGTCGAAATCGACTTCGACGTAGTGATCGGCGAACGTGTGGTTCTGCTCGGGATCGAGCACTTCGAGCAGCGCCGACGACGGATCGCCACGGAAATCCATGCCCATCTTGTCGACTTCGTCGAGCAAGAAGAGCGGATTGCGCACGCCGACCTTCGTCAAGCTTTGCAAAATCTTGCCCGGCATCGAGCCGATATACGTGCGGCGGTGGCCGCGGATCTCGGCCTCGTCGCGCACGCCGCCGAGCGCCATCCGCACGAACTTGCGATTCGTCGCACGTGCGATCGACTGACCCAGCGACGTCTTACCGACGCCAGGAGGCCCAACGAGGCAAAGGATCGGCGCTTTGACCTTGTCCACGCGCTGTTGCACCGCGAGATACTCGAGAATGCGTTCCTTGACCTTTTCGAGGCCGAAGTGGTCTTCGTCGAGCACGCGCTCGGCGTTCGACAGATCGTTGTTGACCTTGCTCTTCTTGCGCCACGGCAACGCGATCAGCGTGTCGATGTAGTTGCGCACGACGGTGGCCTCGGCCGACATCGGCGACATCAACTTCAGCTTCTTCAGTTCCGAATCGGCCTTCTTCTTGGCTTCCTTCGGCATGCGAGCGGCTTCGATGCGTTTCTCGAGTTCTTCGAGATCCGCCCCCTCTTCGCCCTCGCCGAGTTCCTTCTGAATCGCCTTGACCTGCTCGTTCAGGTAGTACTCGCGCTGGCTCTTTTCCATCTGGCGCTTGACGCGGCCACGGATGCGCTTTTCGACCTGAAGGATGTCGATTTCGGCTTCGAGCTGAGCGAGCAAGTGCTCGAGGCGTTCCACGACGGGGAACATCTCGAGGATGTGCTGCTTCTGATCGAGCTTGAGCGGCAGATGAGCCGCGATCGTATCGGCCAAACGGCCAGCTTCGTCGATACCCGCGAGCGACGTCAGGATCTCCGGCGGGATCTTCTTGTTCAGCTTGACGTATTGGTCGAACTGCGACACGATCGCGCGGCGCAGCGCTTCGGTTTCGGCGCTGTCGGCGTGGTCGGGTTCGAGCGGCATGACTTCACAGGAAAACTGCGTTTCCTGCTCTTCGATCGACAGCGTCTTCGCGCGCTGCAGGCCTTCTACCAGCACCTTCACGGTGCCGTCGGGCAATTTCAGCATCTGCAGGATGTTGGCGATACACCCTACTTCGTACATGTCCTTTTCGGTCGGCTCGTCTTTGGCCGCGGTCTTTTGCGCGACCAGCATGATGTGCTTGCCGCCCTCCATCGCGACTTCGAGCGCTTTGATCGATTTGGGCCGCCCCACGAACAGCGGAATGACCATATGCGGGAAAACGACGACATCGCGCAATGGCAGCAGCGGGAGCGTGGTGCGCTCTTGAGGGAGGAGTTGGGTTCCTGACATTTCATTTCCCCATGGATGGAATCAGTTCGTTCGGTAGTTGAGGCCCGCGGTACGGATTGCAAGCCTACGCGTGTGGGAAAAATTCGATGTATTCAGAAAGAAGCAGTCAGTGTTACCCACAAGATAAACGAAAAAAGCCGTTCACGTCTCCATGAACGGCCATTCCTGCGAAAGCTTTAGGGTCTACGGCGCTCGTCAGCTGAAAAAACACGCGCAAAGGCCCCCAGGCCATTAGTTCGAGCCCGCGACCTTCGGCGCTTCTTCATAAATGAGCAAGGGTTTGCCGTCCCCATCGATGACGTTATCGTCGATGATGACCTTGCTAACACCTTTCATCGCTGGCAGTTCGTACATGACGTCGAGCAACGCCTGTTCCAGGATCGAACGCAGGCCGCGCGCCCCGGTCTTGCGGCGGATCGCCTTGCGCGCCACGGCTTGCAGCGCCGCCGGGCGGATCTCCAACTCGACGCGCTCCATTGCGAACAGCTTGTTGTACTGCTTCACGAGGGCGTTCTTCGGTTCGACGAGAATCTTCATCAGCGCCGCTTCGTCGAGCTTGCCGAGCGTCGCGACGACGGGCAGACGGCCGATCAATTCGGGGATCAACCCGAATTTAATCAAATCTTCCGGTTCGACCTCGCGCAGCACCTCGCCGGCGTCACGCTCTTGCTTGCTCTTCACGCTCGCCCCGAAACCGATCCCCGTTTTTTCCGTGCGATCGGTGATGACCTTTTCCAGGCCGTCGAACGCGCCGCCGCAGACGAACAGGATGTTCGTGGTGTCGACCTGAATGAAGTCCTGGTTCGGGTGCTTGCGCCCGCCTTGCGGCGGCACGGAAGCCATCGTGCCTTCGACGAGCTTCAGCAACGCCTGCTGTACGCCCTCGCCCGACACGTCGCGCGTGATGGACGGGTTGTCCGACTTGCGGCTGATCTTGTCGATTTCGTCGATGTAGACGATCCCGCGCTGCGCCTTCTCGACTTCGTAGTTACAGTTTTGCAGCAGCTTCTGAATAATGTTCTCGACGTCTTCGCCGACATAGCCGGCTTCCGTCAGCGTCGTCGCGTCGGCGATCACGAACGGAACGTTCAACAGGCGAGCGAGCGTTTGCGCGAGCAAGGTCTTGCCGGAGCCGGTCGGCCCAATTAGCAAGATATTGCTCTTGGAAAGCTCGACTTCATCCTTCTTGTCGAGGTGTTTGAGCCGCTTGTAGTGGTTGTACACCGCCACGGCCAAAATCTTCTTCGCGCGCTCCTGCCCGATCACGTACTGATCGAGGATGTCGCGAATTTCTTGCGGGCTGGGCAGGTCGGATTTCGACAAGCCCACGTCCGTGCCAGCTCCCGCGGCTTCGTCGCGAATGATCTCGTTGCACAAGTCGATGCATTCATCGCAGATGAACACCGACGGGCCCGCGATGAGCTTCTTGACCTCATGCTGGCTTTTGCCGCAAAACGAGCAATACAACAGCTTTTCGCTGTTCGAACCTTTCTTGTCCGCCATGGATATACGAGCCTCCGGACACTCGAATGACAGGCGCGCCGTCTGCCGCCCCACAAGCGGGGTCGGAATCGGCTGGCCGGCGCAACGGCGACGCGTGTCGCATCACCGCCGTCGGCGCCCAGAACTATTATCGACCAATTATCACATCGCTTGAGTCGGTCGTCGCACCTATGCAAAAAACGCACGAGCCACGCGGCCGGACGAGCGATGCGTTATGGGCGCTTGTGTAGGACCTGATCGATGAGGCCGTACGCTTGCGCGTCTTCGCCCGACATGAAGTTGTCCCGATCCGTATCGCGGGCGATACGTTCGACCGGCTGCCCCGTATGATGCGCGAACATCTGGTTCAGCCGCTCCTTCAAATACAGGATCTCGCGCGCCTGGATTTCGATGTCGGACGCCTGACCGCGCGCGCCGCCCAGCGGCTGGTGAATCATCACCCGTGCGTTCGGCAACGCGAACCGCTTGCCCTTCGCACCCGAGGCCAGCAAGAACGCGCCCATGCTAGCGGCCAACCCCATGCACAGCGTCGACACGTCGGGCTTCACGAACTGCATCGTGTCGTAGATCGCCAACCCCGCCGACACCGAACCGCCCGGGCTGTTGATGTAGAGGCTAATATCCTTGTCGGGATTTTCGCTCTCGAGGAACAGCAGTTGCGCCACCACGAGGTTGGCGGTTTGGTCGTTCACTTCGCCGACCATGAACACCACACGCTCCTTGAGCAGGCGCGAATAAATATCGTACGAACGCTCGCCGCGGCCGCTCGTTTCGACGACGATCGGAACGAGCCCCAGCGCCTGCGCCTCGAAATCGCGCGGTGCGTGAGAGGCCAACGTGTCCAACAGTTGAGCGCGAGAGATCATGCAAAGGATCCTTGTTCGGAATGGGTCTTGAAACGGCAGGAAGGCGGCCCCGAGCACAGCACAGCGCGACAGCGATATGCACCGCTGCAACGCAGCAAACGCGCCGCGCCATGAAAAACGGCGTGCGGCCGTCGCTCCGACAGCCCGCACGCCGTGTCAGGCAAGGCCTTACGCTTGCGCCGAGGCGCTCGCCAGTGCTTCGAAGCTGACTTCCTTATCCGTCACCTTCGCCTTGCCGAGCACGAATTCGACGACGTTGCTTTCAACGACGTACGCTTCCATTTCGGCGAGACGCTGCTTGTTCGAATAATACCAGCGGATCACTTCCTTCGGGTCTTCGTAGCTTTTCGCGAATTCTTCGACTTCGGCGCGGATCTGCTCGGGCTTCGCTTCGAGACCGTTTTCCTTCACGAGTTCGGCCAACACGAGGCCCAGCTTGACGCGGCGCTCGGCTTGCTCCTTGAACATCTCGGCCGGAATCGGCGCATCGGCCGCGTTGGGCACGCCGCGTTGCGCGAGGTCTTGACGCGCCATTTCGACGAGACGCTGCTGATCTTGTTCGATCAGCGCGTTCGGCACCTCGAGTTCGGACACTTTCAGCAACGCATCCATCACTTGGTTCTTCACGAGCGCTTGCGTACGGCGCTTCGCTTCGCGTTCGAGGTTTTCCTTGATCTCGGCGCGCATCTTGGTCAGATCGCCATCGGCGATGCCGAGCGACTTCGCGAATTCGGCGTCGACTTCGGGCATGTGCGGCCATTCGATCTGCTTCATCGTGATCGTGAACTGCGCCGTCTTACCCGCGACGTCCTTACCGTGGTAATCGTCGGGGAACTTCAGGTCGAACTCCTTGTGCTGTCCCACGGACAGGCCCGTCGCAGCTTGTTCGAATTCGGGCAGCATGCGGCCTTCGCCGAGCACGAACGCGAAATCTTCCGCGGTGCCGCCTTCGAACGCCACGCCGTCGAGCTTACCGACGAAATCCACCGTCACGCGATCGCCGCTCTTGGCCGACACGTCGGCGCCGCCGTCGCCGTGCTCGCCCGCTTCGCCGCGTGCATGATAGTGCACGCGCTGCTTGCGCAGGATCTCGAGCGTGCGATCGACTTCGGCTTCGGAGATTTGCGTGACCGAGCGCTCGACTTCGGCGCTCGCCAGATCGCCGATCTTCACTTCGGGATAAACCTCGAAGGTGGCGTCGAACGCGTACGTATCGTCGGCCGCGCCTTCTTTCGGGCTAAAGGCCGGCTGACCGGCCACACGCAGGTTCTCGGCGCGGCTGATGTCGAAGAATTGCTTGCCGACCTTGTCGCTCAGCACTTCGGCCTCGACCTGTCCCGCGTACTGCTGCGTCACCATCTTCAGCGGCACCTTGCCCGGGCGGAAGCCCGGCATGCGGACGTTCTTCGCGAGTTGGCGGATGCGCGAATCGATCTCCTTTTGCACGGTGTCCTTCTGCAGGGAAATCGTCACACGGCGTTCGAGCTTGCCGAGGTTTTCAACAACGTTAGCCATGGCTTCAATCGTCCTAAATTGTTCAAGCGAATCGGTTATCTTTCGCCGTGCCCACGTGTTGCGCCTCGCCCTCGGGGGACCGCAATCACCGCCCCAAGCGATTTGCGCGATCGACGTCGCATTGTGTCGCAATGAACGCAAATGAACGTTGCGATCGACGTCGTCTTGCCGCCTGCGGCACGGTTTGAATCGGAAGAATCGAGCATTCTAGCAAACTATTGATCCGCGCAATCCCGATTTGGCGGCGGCGCGTGCTTGCGCGCCCCCGCGCCCCGGCTGGGCATGACTCGCCCTCGCCTCCTCTCGCGGGCCGCTGCGCGCATCCGAACGCACCGAGGAACGCCCCATATCCTGCGATGCGCGACATGCGATCGGCCGTATCCCGGCAGACGCGCGCACTGCTAAGCTCGCACCTGAGCACACCGCGAACCACCCCGCTACCACCCGCTAGCCGGCCTCGCCGCGCAGCGCAAGTCCATTTGGAGACACCATGCCCGGCAGCACACCCATCGTCGTCATCGCTCCCGATTCGTTCAAAGGCTCGCTCAGTGCGCAAGCCGTCGCCGAAGCCATCGCCGACGGCGTGAAGCGGGCGGTGCCGCAAGCGAGCGTGCGCTTGTGCCCGATGGCCGACGGCGGCGAAGGCACCCTGGACGCAATGCTCGCGCGCGGCGGCGAACGCCGCATGTTGCGCGTGCGCGGGGCATCGCTTGCCGAACGCGACGCCGCGGTCGGCTTGCTGCCCGACGGCAGCGCGGTGCTCGAAACGGAGGAGATCGTCGGCATCACCGATACGGTGGCGATGCGAACCGACGTTGCCGAACGGAGCACGCGCGGCATGGGCGAAGCCGTGCGCATGTTGCTCGACGCCGGCGCGCGGCGCTTTTTCGTCGCACTAGGCGGCAGCAGCACGAACGACGGCGGCGCCGGGCTGCTCGTCGGCCTCGGGGTGAAATTGTTCGATGCCGACGGTGGCGAACTGGAACCGACACCGAATGCGCTCGCCCGCCTCGCGCGCATCGATGTATCGGGTCTCGACGCGCGCTTGGCGCAAGCGTCATTCGTGGCGATGTCCGACGTCGACAATCCGCTGACGGGCGAGCATGGCGCCACCGCCGTGTTCGGCCCGCAAAAGGGTGTCGCCTCCGAGCGCGTCGGTGCGCTCGACGCCGTGCTCGGACACTTCGCCGAACTCGCGGAAGCGGCGCTTGGCCGTGCTGGCAGCGCCTTGCCGGGCGCGGGCGCGGCCGGCGGGCTCGGCTTCGCGCTGCACTTGCTCGGCGCGCGGTTCGAGCCCGGCGCGGAAGTGGTGGCGTCGCAAGTCGGGCTCGATGCCGCCCTTACCGGGGCCGACTGGCTAATCACCGGCTACGGCCGCTCGGACGCGCAGACGCGGCACGGAAAGGCGCCCTTCATCGCCTGCCGGCACGCACGCGCGGCAGGCGTACCGGCTACGCTGCTGTCGGGCGGCGTCGATGCGAGTGCGCTCGCGCGCCTCGGCGAACATTTCAGCGGCTGCTTTTCGCCCGCCCCCGGGCCGATCACGCTAGAGGCGGCGATTCGCGACGCGGCGCGCCTGCTCGCGAACGAAGCGGAACAACTCGCGCGCTTGAAGTTCGGCGGCTGAAGTTCGGCGGCTGAAGTTCTGCGGCTGAAGTTCGGCGCTTGATATCGGCGCGCGATCGCTCGTCGTCGTTGTCGCTGCGATCGCACGGCGATTGCGCGCTCGCCCGAGCAACGGCGCGCGCCGAGCTTGCCCGTCGCACAGGGAAACACCGCGTTGACCCTCGCGCCGGATGCGGCAACAATCGACGATCAGACGCCTCTTGCCCGCCCACTTCCGACGAGATCGACACGACCTATGAAGGCCGCAGCCAAAGCCGGGCTCGAACAGTTTTTGACCTACCGGATGCACGTGCTGAACAAGCTCTCCGATCGCGGTATCGGCGAGCGCTATCAGACCAAACTCGGCATCACGCTGCCGGAGGCGCGCGTCATCGCCTCGGTCGGCTCGTTCGGGCCGTTTTCCATCATGGACTTGGCCAAGCACGCGAACCTCGACAAGAGCCAGGCGAGCCGCGCGGCCGAAGCGCTGATCCAGCGCGGCCTCGTCGGGCGCGCGCCTAGCCCCCAGGACGGACGCGTGGTCGTGATCTCGCTGACACCCGAAGGCCGTGCGCTCTTTCGCAAGGTCATGCCGATTGCACGCAAGTGGAACGCCGATTTGTTCGCTTGCCTCGACGAAGCGCAAGCACAAGCGCTCGGCCGTGCGCTCGACAGGGTGATCGCGCATGCCATGGCGAACGCCGGTAGCGAACGATAGCGATGACGATCGAAGCGGATCGGCTCGCGTCGCCCCGACGCCGCTCTCGCTCGACAATCGATGACACAACCTTGCGCGAATGAGTTAGAATCTCGCGCTTACGCTTTCGAACGCTAACGCGTGCCGCTCCCAGCGGCGCCACGAAAGCAAGCCACACATCGAAGCGAGGCATTGCCCGCTTCGGCGCGAGGATGGCGAAATTGGTAGACGCACCAGGTTTAGGTCCTGACGCCAGCAATGGTGTGCGGGTTCGAGTCCCGCTCCTCGCACCATCTTATTCACCCCATTGAACCGCTCGATACGATGCATCGCCCGGCCAGGGCCGCCAAACGCGGCCCCTCTCCGTGCGGCGTGTCGTTCCGTGCGTTTTCATCGGCTCCGTGCCGCGGCCACGCCCGTTCGCTTCAGCCGGGCCGAGTCCAGGGACCCAACGCTCACGGCCACGCCGCTTTTGCACTTCGCACGCTAGCTAGCCTATCCTTTCGTTCTCGCGTTGTTTCGACTAATTAGTTGCATGCGCAACCAATTAGTCGGCCGGCGGTCGCCACGCAATGCGCATGCGATTCGCTACCGTTCGACCCCGCGTACGGTGCAGGGCAAGATGTGCTCGATGCGCTTTTGCGTCAGGTCGATAAAATCGATCCGTCCTATAAGGAGTAGCCATTGATGAACGTCGAAGATCGAGACAACGCGCGGCCGCCGCGCACCTGCATCGTCGGTGCCGGGGCGATCGGCGCGCTCATCGCCGCCGCGCTCGCCCGCGCCGGCCACACGGTATCGGTGTTGGCGCGCGGCCATACGCTCGCGGCAATCCGGACGCACGGGATTCGCATCCTCATGGGCGATGCACCGACCAGCGGCGTGCGGGTGCAGGCGAGCGACGACGCCGCGGCGCTGGGCGTGCAAGACATCGTCGTCATTGCGCTCAAAGGACATGTCCTGCCGGAGGCGGCAGACTCGCTGCGGCCAATGATCGGACCCGACACGGTCGTCGTCAGCGCGATGAACGGCCTGCCGTGGTGGTTTCTAAATGGGCTCGACGGCCTAACGAGCGACGGACCGCTCGAAGCCGTCGATCCAGGCGGACGCGTATCCGCTGTGCTGCCGGCCGAGCGCGCGATCGGCTGCGTGGTCCATTTGTCGTCCGCCATCGTCGAACCCGGCGTCGTCAAACGCGGCCGCGGCAACCGGCTGATCGTCGGCGCCGCCCGCACCGAATGCGCGGAACCGGCGCGCGCGCTCGCGCACGCCCTCGCCCAAGGCGGCTTCGAGGTGGACGCGACCGACCGCATTCGCGACGATATCTGGGCCAAGCTGTGGGGCAACATGAACATGAATCCGCTCAGCGCGCTGACCGGTTCGACGGCCGATCGTCTGCTGGACGATCCCTTCACGCACGCGCTCGTGCTACGGATGATGGAAGAAGCCGATGCGATCGGTCGGCGCCTCGGATTGTCCACGGGCATGTCGGCCCCGCAGCGCTTAGCCGTTACGCGCGAACTCGGGGCGTTCAAAACGTCGATGCTGCAGGACTTCGAAGCAGGACGCTCGCTCGAGATCGGTCCGATCCTCGGCGTCTTTCCGGAACTGGGACGCAAGCTTGACGTGCCGACGCCGTTTTGCGACGCGGTACTCGGTTTGTTGCGTCAACGGGCGGCAGCCAGCGGATTGTGACGCTCGCGTGCGGCCGTCCGGACGGGGACTGAAAGCCCCGGCGTTCCGGCACGCCTGCCCCTTTTCCCCGAAACGCGAGTGCGACCGCACCACGCGTTCGGCGGCGACGCGTGCCCTCGGCACTATGCGTTCAGTTGCTCGTAGGCGTCGCGGCCGGCACGGGCCAGGTCGCGCCACGCCGTGGACGAGTACGCGTGCCCCGTCGCGCGGCCCTCGAGTAGACGATCGCAGAGCGCGGACAAGCGGCGGAACGCTTCGACCGCGTCCGGCTTGCTGTCTTGATGCGCGGCCAAGACCGCATTCGCGTCGCGGGTGGCATGCGCGAGCGCCTGCCATTGGGCGTCCTGAATCTGCAAACCGTGCGCGCCGAGTTGCGCCGCCGCGCCCGACACGAGATACAGCGCCTTCAATGCCGCGCACGCGTGCAAGACGCAAGCGGCGTCCCGATCGGATCCGGCCGATTGATGAGATGAAATCGCGGAATGCATGAGGTCCGGGGTCAATGAGGCGAAATCGAGCGCAAACGTTGGCGCATTAAGACGTGCACGTGCTTACCCATACCGCTTCAAGGATGACGGCTCCCGACCCTTTTTGCTTGATACGCGTAAACCCTAGATGTCGTCAGCCACCAAGCGCGCTTAGGCGCGCCCGCCAACTTTGCCGAATTTCGATAACACGCCCAAATATGGCTCCCTACTATCGAGCCTTATGCATCGCGCTTGCCGCCCGTAATCGGCGCCCCCACCGGAGAGAGATCGATGACGCCCGACCTGAACCTCGCGCCCGCGCGCGCCGTGACGCACCATGAATTGAAACAGACGTTGGGCACTTGGCAGTTGTGGGGCATCGCCGTCGGGCTCGTCATTTCCGGCGAGTATTTCGGCTGGAGCTATGGGTGGGCCAGCGCCGGAACGCTGGGTTTTCTGATCACCTCGCTCTTCATCGCGGCGATGTATACGACGTTCATCTTCAGCTTCACCGAATTGACCACGTCGATTCCCCACGCCGGCGGCCCGTTCGCCTATGCGCATCACGCGTTCGGACCGCTCGGCGGATATCTGGCCGGCATGGCGACCCTGATCGAATTCGTCTTCGCGCCGCCCGCGATCGCCCTGGCGATCGGCGCCTACCTGCACGTTCAGTTTCCCGGCCTAGAGCCGAAGCATGCCGCCGTGGCCGCCTACGTGGTCTTCATGGCGCTGAACATCGTCGGCGTACAGATCGCGGCCGCGTTCGAGCTGTTCGTGACGATTCTCGCGATCTTCGAATTGCTCGTCTTCATGGGGGTGGTGTCCCCCGGGTTTAGCTGGGCGCACTTTGCGCACGGCGGATGGGCCGGCTCGCCGCACTTCGGCACCGGGGCATTCAGCGGCATGTTCGCCGCGATCCCGTTCGCGATCTGGTTCTTCCTGGCGATCGAAGGCGTCGCCATGGCCGCCGAGGAGGCTCGCAATCCGAAACGCTCGATCCCGATCGCCTATGTGACGGGCATTCTGACGCTCGTGGCATTGGCCGTCGGTGTCATGATCTTCGCGGGCGGCGCGGGCGACTGGACCAAACTCTCGAACATCAACGACCCGCTTCCGCAGGCGATGAAGTCCATCGTCGGCGAACACAGCGGTTGGATGCACATGCTCGTCTGGCTCGGTCTGTTCGGCCTCGTCGCCTCGTTTCACGGCATCATTCTCGGCTACTCGCGCCAAATCTTCGCGCTCGCGCGGGCCGGCTATCTGCCCGAGTGGCTCGCCAAAGTGCATCCGCGTTTTAGGACGCCGCATCGGGCCATCTTGGCAGGCGGCGCGATCGGCATTGCCGCCATCTACAGCGATGAGCTGGTTCAGTTCGCGGGGCAAACGCTCACGGCCAATATCGTCACGATGTCGGTGTTCGGCGCGATCGTCATGTACATCGTCAGCATGCTCGCGCTCTTCAAGCTGCGACGCAGCGAGCCCAGGCTCGAGCGGCCGTTTCGCGCGCCGGTGTTCCCCTATTTCCCCGCGTTCGCACTCGGCGCGGCGCTTGTCTCGCTCGGCGCGATGGTCTACTACAACCGCGAAGTCGCCCTCGTATTTGCGCTCTTCGTCGCGCTGGGCTACGGTTATTTCTTGACGACGCGCCGCCGGCGCGCCGCGGCGCCTATCGATGCCCTCATCGAAGAGTGAGCCGCGTCGCGTCGTCGTCCCACGCAGCGACGGGAGTTGCTCGCATGAGTTATACGCACACGGTCGGCGGACACGTCTATCGCTTCGCCGATTTGAAGACGATGCTCGCAAAAGCCAGCCCGCAGCGCTCGGGCGACGAACTCGCAGGCCTTGCCGCCGCGAGCGAGGAAGAACGGGTGGCCGCCAAATTCGCCTTGGCGGCCACGCCGCTGCGCGCGTTCTTGAACGAGGCGGTGATCGCCTACGAAGACGACGAAGTGACGCGCCTCATCATGGACGAACACGATCCGCAAGCATTCGCGGAAATCGCCCATTTGACCGTGGGCGATTTCCGCGATTGGCTGCTCTCGGAGGCGGCCGACACCGCCGCACTGACACGCATCGCGCCGGGCCTCGCGCCCGAGATGACGGCCGCCGTCTCCAAGCTCATGCGCAATCAGGATCTGATATCCGTCGCGCGCAAGCGGCCGGTCGTCACACGCTTTCGCAATACGATCGGCTTGCCCGGCCGCCTCGCGGTGCGGCTCCAGCCGAACCATCCCACTGACGACGTCAAGGGCATCGCCGCCTCGATGCTCGACGGCCTGATGTACGGCTGCGGCGACGCCGTGATCGGCATCAACCCCGCCACCGACAACTTGGCCGCCATTACGACGTTGCTCGTCATGATCGACGAGTTTCGCGAGCGGTATGGCGTGCCGACGCAATCGTGCGTGCTCACGCATGTCACGAGCACGATCGCGGCCATCGAACGCGGCGCGCCCGTCGATCTCGTCTTTCAATCGATCGCCGGCACCGAGGCCGCCAATGCGAGCTTCGGCATTTCGCTCGGCTTGCTGCGCGAAGCCCACGAAGCGGCGTTATCGCTCGGGCGCGGCACCGTCGGACATAACGTCATGTACTTCGAGACCGGGCAAGGCAGCGCCTTGTCCGCCGGTGCGCACCACGGCGTCGACCAGCAAACGTGCGAAGCGCGCGCGTACGCGGTGGCCCGCCGCTTCGAGCCGCTATTGACCAATACCGTGGTCGGTTTTATCGGGCCGGAATATCTCTACGACGGCAAACAGATCACGCGTGCGGGGCTGGAAGATCACTTCTGCGGCAAGCTGCTAGGCGTGCCGATGGGCTGCGACATCTGCTACACGAATCATGCGCAGGCCGATCAGAACGACATGGACGGCCTTTTGACGTTGCTTGGCGTGGCGGGCGTGAATTTCATCATGGGCATTCCGGGCGCCGACGACATCATGCTCAACTATCAAAGCACGTCGTTTCACGATGCGCTCTATCTGCGCAATGTGCTCGGGCTACGCCGCGCCCCGGAATTCGAAGCTTGGCTGGAATCGATGCGCGTGATCGACGCAAGCGGCGCGCTGCTCCCGGCCTCGCCGCACCAGCCTCTGCTGGCAGCCGCTAGCGCGTGGGTGGGTCAGCCATGAACCGTTTCGTCGCCCCCGATCCTTGGCACACGCTGCGCGGCTTCACCCGCGCGAGGATCGCACTCGGCCGAACAGGAGATGGCTTACCGACCGATGCCCTGCTCGCCTTCGAGCTGGCCCACGCGAAGGCGCGCGACGCGGTCCATCATCCGCTGGATACCGATGCATTGCACCGCGCGCTGCTCGCCGAAGGCTTCGTCTCGCTCGACGCGCATAGCGCCGCCCCGGATCGTGCGCACTACCTTAGACGTCCCGACCTCGGGCGCCGCCTAGACGCCGAAAGCCGCACGGCGCTCGGTCAAACCCCCGCCTCGAATCCCGCGTTGACATTCGTCGTGGCGGACGGGCTCTCGGCAATCGCCGCGGCCCGTCACGCCGTGCCGCTGTTGGTTCAAGCGCGGACCAAACTCGAAGGCTGGCGCATCGGACCCGTTGTCGTCGCGCGCCAAGCGCGCGTTGCGCTCGGCGACGAGATCGGCGCCATGCTCGGCGCCAGCTTCGTTGCCGTACTCATCGGCGAACGGCCGGGCCTCAGTTCGCCCGATAGCCTTGGGATCTATCTGACGTACGGGCCGCGGGTCGGCCGCACCGACGCCGAACGCAACTGCATTTCGAATGTCCGTCCCGAAGGGCTCGGATACGCGCAAGCCGCCCACAAACTGCACTACCTGTTGACGCAAGCGCGGCGCCTTTCGTTGACGGGCGTCGCACTGAAAGACGACAGCGAAGCGCTCGATGCAACTGGCGCGGCTCTTGCATCGTCACGGCCATGACGCCCACGCCCGAGCGCTTTGCGCTCCCTCTCGATGCTGCCGCGCACCTCAGCGAGGCCGCCTTCGCCCGTCCGCTGTGCATGTCGGTCGCGCACGACGCGGACGAGCAAGCACGCAATCTGCATGGGTGGCATCAGACCTACGATCAATTGAGCGCGGGCCGCTTCACCGGCACGCTCGTCGAACTCTTTCTCGATCGCATGACCGTGTTTCGCGAAACGACGAGCCACGCGCTACGCCAAACTTGCGAAGTGAAATCGGACGCGTATTGGTTCGGCATCCCATTGTGCGAAGGCGGCACGGGACGCATCGATGGGCAGCCGGTCGACGAAGATGCGCTTGTCTGCCGGCCCGGGGGCGTCGAGTTCGAGCTATTGACGCCGGCGCGCTACGAGTTCTTCGGCATCGTCGTCAAGGGCGAGGTATTGCGCGGTTATGCCGCCGAGGTCGAGCATCTGGGATTCGCGCAACGGGTCGACGTCGCGCCAGTCATGCCGATCGGCGCCGCCCGCAAGGCGCGGCTCGTCGCTTCGCTGCGTGCGATCCTCGACGAAAGCGCTCGGCGCGGCGCGCCGCCTTCGGCATTCATGCGCAATCAATTGCAATCGTCGGTGCTGGCCGCTTTATTCGATCTTTGCTCGCCCGACGATCGACACGACATCGAATCGATCCGCCCCTCGACGTATCGCCGACGGCTCGCGATCGTTTCCGATGCCCGCGATTATGCGATGGCGCACCGCGATCGTCCGATCGGCGTGCCCGAATTGTGCGAGCAGTTGCACGTCAGCCGACGCACGCTTCAATATTGCTTTCAAGAGGTAACGGGGCTCGCGCCCGCGGCGTATTTGCGGGCGATCCGATTGAACGGTGCGCGCCGCGATCTGAGCGCCGCCGCGCGCGTGGCGGGGCAGGCTCCGTCGGTGCAAGATGTCGCGTGCGCGTGGGGCTTCTGGCACTTCAGCCAATTCTCAGCGGACTACCGTCGCTTGTTCGGCTTGCGCCCCACCGATACCTTGACTTCCTCCGCCGCCTGAAGGCGGGGGCTTGCCGCGCATCGGGTCAAATACCACCGTCCGCCCGCTTGATCTGCCTCAACGGCCGGCAGCGCGGCCGAATCGATACTGCTCCTGTCCTTCAACCGCGAGAGGAGTCAGAGATGCCCCGATTCATGAAAGCCGCTGTCGTACACGCGTTCGGCGAGCCGTTGCGTATCGAGGAGGTTCCGGTACCCACCCCCGAGCCCGAGCAAGTCCTCGTGAAAATCGAAGCGTCCGGCGTTTGTCATACCGATCTGCATGCCGCCGAAGGCGACTGGCCCGTCAAGCCGTCCTTGCCGTTCATTCCCGGTCACGAGGGTGTCGGCTACGTCGCCGCGGTGGGGTCGCGCGTCAAGCATCTAAAAGAAGGCGACCGAATCGGCGTGCCGTGGCTCTATACCGCATGCGGCCATTGCGAGTATTGCCAAACGGGCTGGGAAACGCTCTGCCACGCGCAACAAAACACGGGCTATTCCGTCAACGGCAGTTACGCCGAATACGTCGTGGCCGATCCGAACTACGTCGGACGTCTGCCCGAGCAGGTCGCGTTCGACGAGATTGCGCCGATTTTATGCGCGGGCGTGACGGTCTACAAAGGCATCCGCGTGACCGATACGCGTCCCGGCCAATGGATCGCGATTTCGGGCATCGGCGGCTTGGGCCACGTCGCAGTGCAGTACGCGGTCGCGATGGGACTGCATGTCGTCGCCGTCGACGTAGCCGACGACAAACTCGAATTGGCGCGCAAACTGGGAGCGACGCTGACGGTGAACGCGGCCACCGACGATCCGGCCGCCGTCATTCAAAAGCAGGTCGGCGGCGTCCACGGCGTGCTCGTGACCGCCGTCTCGCGCAGCGCGTTTGCGCAAGCCCTCGGCATGGTGCGCCGTGGGGGCACTATCTCTTTGAACGGACTGCCGCCGGGGGATTTTCCGCTGCCGATCTTCTCCACCGTCCTCAACGGCATCACCGTGCGCGGCTCGATCGTCGGGACTCGGCGCGACCTGCAAGAATCGCTCGATTTCGCGGCCGAAGGCAAGGTGCGCGCGCACATCCATCGAGACCGGCTCGAGAACATCAATGCCGTGTTCGCCGCATTGAAAGCGGGCAAAGTCGACGGGCGCGTGGTTCTCACTTCGTATTGATTTCGACGCATCGCGCGAGGGGCTCATCGAGCGACGGCCCCTCCGGAGAAGCGGCTCGGATCGACCCACTCGCAGGAAATCGTCGTGCCGGCCGTGCCCTCGATCAGCCGCTCCATATCGGCCAGCGCACCGATGGCTGCACGCCGTCCCGTGCGCTGCGCGAAACGCGAGGCGGCTTGGAGCTTCGGCCCCATGGCGCCAGCCGCGCACACGAACTCTTCGACCACGTTCGGATGCCCATGGCGCAGCAGCTTCGAATTCGCGGTGCCCCAATCGAGAAATACGCCGGCCATTTCGGTGGCGATGACGAACAAGTCGGCATCGATCGCCTCGGCGATAACAGCCGCTCCGGCATAGGGATCGATTATGGCCTCCACGCGATGCAGCACGCCATCGTTCCCGGCCACGACGGGGATGCCGCCACCCTCGCACATGACGACCGTTCTCTGCTCGATCAAACGGCGTAACGCTTGAGATTGCGCAAGCCGCACAGGCTTCGGGTTCGGTACGACGTGTCGATAACCGATCCCGTCCGATGCCATCGTCCAGTGCTTGGCTTGCGCCTCGGCCACCGCGCGCCGATCGAGCAGCACGCCGCCGATCGGTTTGTCCGGATGGTCGAACGCGGGATCGGCGATATCCACTTCGATCATCGCCGGCAGCGTCGTGCACAAGCGTGCCGCCGTCAGGCAGTGGCGCAGCTCCTGTTCGAATCCGCCGTCGATGGTCGCGTCAGGGGCAGCGTGGGCAGCAGAGGCCATCGGGCCGTCGTGGAGGCGATCACAGCCATCCTGCGCCGATGGCGCAGCGCCATTCCGATGTCCGCTCTCGTACACAAGGACAACATCGTTTCCGTCCACGATTCGCGCCAATCGCTGCGCCGCGGAGCGAACGCAGCAGCCATCCGCCTGCATCCCGCCCCGCTCCGCGCGCTTATGCAGCGCATGCTCCGCCAATGCGATCACGATACGCATTTCCGCATTCTCCCGCCCTGTTCGGGTGGCTATCGATTCATCGAATCAATGCGCGAATACCGCTCATCGGCATCCACACCGATTTATAGCGAAGCCCGATGGCGGCGACTGCGTCCTGGGGCACATCCGGCCACGATCGGGGCAGTCCGAGGCGCTAGGTTTTCGGGGAGGCGAGCCCATTCGTCAGGCGAACGCACTCGAAATCGGCGACGGTTGTGCGGCTGCATGACGGCCTGCGCGCTCCGACCGAGGCATACCGTCGAGCGGCATCGCGTCGCTCGACAGCCATTCAACCGATCGGCGGCATCAGTTTGGCGGCAAACCAATCGCACGCGAGCCGCGCGGCGTGTTCGAGCGTTCCGGGCTCCTCGAACAGATGCGTCGCATCGGCCACGATCATGAGCCGATGCTCGCATCGCATGTGGCCAGCGGCCAGTTGATTCAACCGAATCACGTCCTCGTCGAGTTCGCCGACGATCAGCAGTGTCGGCGCCTGCACGTATGCCAGCGCTTCGTGCGCGAGATCCGGCCGGCCGCCGCGCGAGACAACGGCATCCACTTCGCCGGGCCGAACCGAAGCCGCTTCGAGTGCCGCGGCCGCACCCGTGCTCGCGCCGAACAGGCCGACGGCGAGCGAGCACGTCTCATCTCGCGAATGCAGCCAATCGAGCGCCCCTTCGAGCCGGCGCGCTAGCAGTGGAATGTTGAACCGGTATTCGCCCGATTGCGCGTCGAGTCGATTCTCTTGCGCGGTCAGGAGATCGAACAAGAGCGTCGCGAAACCGGCCTCTTGCAGCACCTGCGCGACATACTGATTGCGCGGGCTCAGCCGGCTGCTGCCGCTACCATGAGCAAACACGACGATGGCGTGCGCGTTGGGCGGAATCGTCAGAAAACCTTCGAGTTGGACGTCATCGTCGGCAATGACGACGGCTTGCGTTTGCATGAGTGGCTCCGAAAAAGCGCAGGCGGCGAGCGCGAAGCGCACCGAGGCGCGCCCGCCCACGCATGCTACGACACTCGCCCTACAACTCGACAACGCGGATGATGGCCCGCGACGGCCGCTCCGCGTTCAGCCCCCGCGGCGCGCGTTCGCGCGTCTCGCCACCGGACCCAACCGACGCGAACGCACCAGCTGATACGGACGCAGGGCATACGCTAGCGTGCCGAAGCCGCTCCAAATATGCACGAGGCGCGTGAACGGAAACAACAAAAACACCGTCATGCCCAGTACCAGATGCAGCTTGAACGGCCAAAGCACACCTGCCATCGCCGCCGCATCCGGCCGCAACGTCACGATGCGCTGTGCCCAATCGGCAAGTACCAGCATCTCGTGTGCGTCCGCACGTTGCGCGTACGAGAACGGCAAAGTCAACAACCCCAGACACAATTGCACCCAGAGCACGGCCAAGATCGCGATGTCGGTCGGACGGCTCGTCGTTCGAATCCGCGGATCGAACAGGCGCCGATGCAGCAGCATCGTCAACCCGATAAAGCACAGCGTTCCGGCCGTGCCGCCCGAGACGATCGCCAGCACCTGCTTTTGCGAGGCCGTGATAAACGCCGAATACAACGCATGCGGCGTGAGCAACCCCACCGTGTGGCCGAACAGCAGAAACAGCACGCCGATATGGAACAGATTGCTCCCCCAGCGCAACTGCGCGCGCCGCAGCAGTTGCGACGAATCGCTTTTCCACGTGTATTGCGCACGCTCGAATCGCGCGAGGCTGCCGAGCAGGAAAATCGACAGGCAAATATACGGATAGACCGAGAAAAGAAAGGTGTTCAAAGCGGTGCTCATGCCCGTGCTCCTTGGGCGGCGCTAGGCGCTGCGTGTGAATCGGCGGCCGGCGCGCGACGCACGAGATGCACCGGCTGCGCCTGCCCTGCCCCTTGGCGGCCTGACTGACCTTGTTGTCCCTGATTGGCGCAACCGTCGAACGCGGCAGGCTCTTCCCAGGCCGCGTCCAGGTCCAGTTCCGGTTCCGCCGCCTGTACGCTCGCCATCGCGCACGCGCCGGACAGATCGAGCAGCGCTCCGATCACGGCCGCATAAGCGCTGCCGCGCCGCTTCACCGCGCCATCAATGCGCTGCAAAATGTGCGCGACTTCGCCGAGCAAGGCGGTTGCCGCGTCGCGCGGCTGCGTCGACGCGTACTCGAGCAGCACAGTCAAATGGTCGGGCAATTCGTCGGTTCGCAACGCCAGTCCCGCTTGCTCGTAGGTCGCGATCAGATCGAGCATCGCAGGCCCGCGCTCGCGCGAGTCCCCGTGCACATGCTCGAACAAATGCAGTGCCGTGCCGCGCCCGCGATCGAACAGATCGACGTACTCCGCCTCGGCTTCGAGTGCTTCCGCAGCCAACATTGCCTCCACCAGCGAAGCGATTTCGGCCAAGCGGTCCCGCCCCAACGCGTTCGATCCCCGCAGCGCATCCCATACCTCGCCGAGATGGCCTCGCCACTCGTCGTCGGGATAGCGAAGCAGGTAGCCGAGCGCACGCACGGTCAGTGCAAACGAATCTTGTGGTCGGTCGTATTGCGCCATGGTCAGCCCTCCACCTTGATGGGAATCGTGCGTTTGCCTTCGCCGCCGAATAGGCTCGACTCGTCGCCGTGATTGCAGCCGTTACCGAAGCTGAAACCGCAACCGCCGCGCATGTCGAACGCATTCTCGGCGTATTCGCGGTGCGAAGTGGGAATGACGAAGCGGTCTTCGTAGTTGGCGATCGCCATCACCTTGTACATTTTTTCCATCGTGTCGACGCTGAGCCCCACTTGCCGCAGCACCGCATCGTCGGTCACGCCGTCGACGTGCTTCGCCCGCTGGTACGCGCGCATGGCGAGCATTCGCTCGAGCGCGCGCACGACGGGCCCCTCGTCGCCGGCCGTCAACAGATTGGCCAAATATTTCACCGGAATTCTGAGCTGGCTCACGTCGGGGATCGCGCCGTTCGCGCCGATATGCCCCGCCTGCGCAGCGCCCGTAATCGGCGAAAGCGGCGGCACGTACCACACCATCGGCAGCGTGCGGTATTCGGGGTGCAGCGGCAACGCCACTTGCCACTCCACGGCCATCCGGTACACCGGGCTATTGCGTGCGGCTTCGAGCCAGTTCTCGGGCACGCCGTCGCGCCGCGCCGCTTCGATCACGGTCGGATCGTGAGGATCGAGAAACACGTCGAGCTGCGCTTGATAGAGCGCCTTCTCGTCTTCCACACTAGCTGCCGCTTCGATGCGATCCGCGTCGTACAGCAGCACACCGAGATAGCGAATCCGCCCCACGCACGTTTCGGAGCAAACGGTCGGCTGCCCCGCCTCGATCCGCGGATAGCAGAAAATGCATTTCTCCGCCTTCCCCGATTTCCAGTTGTAGTAGATCTTCTTGTACGGGCAACCGCTCACGCACATGCGCCAGCCTCGGCACTTGTCTTGGTCGATCAAGACGATGCCGTCCTCCTCGCGTTTGTAAATCGAGCCAGACGGGCACGACGCAACGCAAGCCGGGTTCAGGCAATGCTCGCACAAGCGAGGCAGATACATCATGAACGTGTTCTCGAATTGTCCGTAGATGTCCTTTTGAATCGCCTCGAAGTTGCTGTCCTGCCCGCGCTTCGAAAACTCGCCGCCGAGAATTTCCTCCCAATTCGGGCCGCCCGTGATCTTCTCCATCGGCTGGCCGGTGATGAGGCTGCGCGGCTTGGCGGTCGGCGCAGCCTTCATTTCGGGCGCGCTGTGCAGGTGGTCGTAGTCGAACGTGTAGGGTTCGTAGTAATCGTCGATCTGAGGCAGGTTCGGATTGGCGAAGATGCGCGAAAGCACTTTGAGCTTGCCGCCCTGACGCGGCTCGATCGAGCCGTCCTTTTTGCGGATCCAGCCGCCGTTCCACTTCTCCTGGTTCTCCCACTGCTTCGGATAGCCAACGCCGGGCTTGGTCTCCACGTTGTTGAACCAGGCGTACTCCATGCCGGGCCGATTCGTCCATACGTTCTTGCAGGTCACGCTGCAAGTATGGCAGCCGATGCATTTATCGAGGTTGAGCACCATGCCGATTTGGGCGCGCACTTTCATTGTTGGGCTCCTTGCGTGTGTGCTGCGCTCCCCGCAGCGGGCTCGTCCAGCCAATCGACGTGCCGCATCTTGCGCACGACCACGAACTCGTCGCGATTCGTGCCGATCGTTCCGTAATAGTTGAAACCGTAGCTGAGCTGCGCATAGCCGCCGATCATATGCGTGGGCTTGAGCACGATCCGCGTGACCGAGTTATGGATGCCGCCGCGTATGCCCGTGATTTCCGAGCCCGGCGTATTGATGATCTTTTCTTGGGCGTGATACATGAGCACCATGCCCGGGTTGACGCGCTGACTCACGACGGCGCGCGCGGCAATCGCCCCGTTGACGTTGAACAGTTCGATCCAGTCGTTGTCTTCGATACCGGCGCGGCGCGCGTCGTCTTCGCTGAGCCATACGACCGGGCCGCCGCGATTGAGCGTGAGCATCAAGAGGTTGTCGCTGTACGTGCTATGGATCCCCCACTTCTGGTGCGGCGTGATGAAGTTCAGCACGATCTCCGTGTTGCCGTTCGGCTTCACGCCATTCATCACGTCGGTCGCCTTCAAATCGACCGGCGGGCGGTAGCTCGAAAAACCTTCGCCGAATGCGATCATCCACGGGTGATCTTGGTAGAACTGTTGCCGCCCCGTCAGCGTGCGCCACGGAATCAATTCGTAGACATTCGTATAGCCCGCGTTGTAGCTAACCGTCTCGCTTTCGATCCCGCTCCAGGTCGGCGAACTGATGATCTTGCGCGGCTGCGCTTGCACATCGCGATAGCGAATTTTCTCGTCTTCGCGGGCAATCGCCAGATGCGTGTGATCGCGCCCCGTCGCCTTGGAAAGCGCCTCCCACGCCTTGACCGCGACCTGGCCGTTCGTTTCCGGCGCGAGCTGCAAGATGACTTCGCAGGCATCGATGTCGGTGACGATGCGAGGCAGCCCTTGCGTGGCGCCCGCCTCTTGCGTGAAGCCGTTCAGCTCGCCCAATTGGCGCACCTCCGCCTCGGTCTTCCAGGCGATTCCCTTGCCGCCGTTGCCGACGTTCGACATCAAGGGGCCAAGCGCCGTGAATCGCTTGTACAGGTTCGGGTAGTCGCGCTCGACCAGCGTCACTTGCGGTGCCGTCTTGCCGGGCACCGCCTCGCATTCGCCCGTGCGCCAGTCGCGCACGTCGAACGGTTGCGCCAGCTCCGCGGGCGTGTCGTGCATGAGCGGGGTCATGACGACGTCTTGTTCGACGCCGAGGTGGCCTTCGCATACCTCGCTGAATGCCTTGGCGAAACCCTTGTAGATTTCCCAATCCGAACGCGACTGCCAAACCGGATCCACGGCCGCGGACAGCGGGTGAATGAACGGATGCATGTCGCTCGTGTTCAGATCGTTCTTCTCGTACCAGCTCGCGGTGGGCAATACGATGTCCGAATACAGGCACGTCGTGCTCATGCGGAAATCGAGCGTCACGAGCAGGTCGAGCTTGCCTTCTGGCGCTTGCTCGTGCCAGTTCACCTCTTGCGGCTTTGCGTCGCCCGCGCCCAAGTCCTTGCCCTGCACCCCGTTGCTCGTGCCGAGCAAATGTTTGCAAAAATACTCGTGCCCCTTGCCGGACGAGCCGAGCAAGTTGGAGCGCCAAACGAACATGTTGCGCGGCCAGTTTTCCGGCGCATCGGGATCTTCGCAGCTCATCTGCAAGCTGCCATCCGTTAGGCCCTTCGCGACGAACTCGCTCGCGCCCTTGCCCTCTGCTGCGGCCATGCCGGCCAGATGCAAGGGATTGGTCTTCAATTGCGGGGCGCTCGGCAGCCAGCCCATGCGTTCCGCCCGCACGTTGTAGTCGATCATGCTCGCGCCGAAAAGGGAGGCGTCCGCGAGCGGCGAAACGATTTCTTCCGGGCTGAGCTTTTCATAGCGCCATTGATCGGTGTGCGCGTAAAAGAAGCTCGTGCTGTTCACCTGACGCGGCGGGCGCGCCCAATCGAGCGCAAAGGCGAGCGCGGTCCAGCCCGTTTGCGGGCGAAGCTTTTCCTGGCCCACGTAGTGCGCCCATCCGCCGCCGCTGCGGCCGATGCAGCCGCACATCATCAACAGATTGATGACCCCGCGGTAGTTCATGTCGGCGTGATACCAGTGATTCATGGCCGCGCCGATGATGACCATCGATTTGCCGTGCGTCTTGTCCGCGTTCTCGGCGAACTGACGCGCCAGCGCGACGATCTGCGAACGCGCGACGCCCGTGATCGATTCGGCCCAGGCCGGCGTATAAGCCGTGTCCTCGTCGTAGGTCGACGCGCCGCTGCCCAGGCCGCGATCGACGCCATACTGCGCCGCCTGCAGGTCGAATACCGTCGCCACGTAAGCTTCGCGCGTGCCGCCTTCGCCATCGAGCGACATGCGCACCGCCGGGACGCGCGCCACGGCGATTCGGCCGTCCTGCTCGTTGGCCGGGAAATGCGGATTGTGCACCCCGCCGAAGTAGGGAAACGCTACGTCGACGATTTCGCTCGGCTGAGGACCGTCTTCGAGGACCGACAACTTCAAGCTCGCGGCGTCCCCCGTTTGGGCG
Source organism: Trinickia sp. (assembly GCF_051953405.1). Lineage (GTDB taxonomy): Bacteria > Pseudomonadota > Gammaproteobacteria > Burkholderiales > Burkholderiaceae > Trinickia. The sequence continues at coordinate 61,802 of NZ_JBQCIV010000130.1, forward strand.
TCCTTCTCTTCGAGATTCCATTTACCAGCATCGTCGCGGCCTTCGGCGCCCCAGCGGAAACCGATCGAACCGTTCGGCAACACGACGCGCCCCGAGCGGTCGAACGCCACGGTTTTCCATTCGGGGTTGTTCGTCTGCGCGAGCTTCGCATCGAAATCGCTGGCTCGCACATATCGGCCCGGGACGAACGTCGTGCGCCCATCGGGTAACGTCTTGCGCTCTAGCATGACGAGCATCGGCATGTCCGTATAGCGCCGCACATAGTCGTCGAAGTACGCACTGCGTTTGCGGAAGAAGAACTCCGTGAGCACGACGTGTCCCATCGCCATCGCGAGCGCGGCATCGGTGCCTTGCTTCGGATGCAGCCACAGATCGGCGAGCTTGGCCACCTCGCTGTAGTCGGGCGTGATAGCGACGGTTTTCGCACCCTTGTAGCGCACTTCAGTGAAGAAGTGGGCATCGGGCGTGCGCGTTTGCGGTACGTTGCTGCCCCAGGCAATGATGAACGTCGAGTTGTACCAGTCGGCCGATTCGGGCACGTCGGTCTGCTCGCCCCACACTTGGGGGCTGGCGGGCGGCAGATCGCAGTACCAATCGTAAAAGCTCATGCACACGCCGCCGATGAGGCTCAGGTAGCGGCTGCCGGCCGCATAGCTCACCATGCTCATCGCGGGAATCGGCGAAAAGCCGACGATGCGGTCGGGCCCGTGGCGCTTGATCGTGTAGACGTTGGCGGCTGCGACGAGCCGATTGACCTCGTCCCACGAGCTGCGCACGAAGCCGCCCATGCCGCGAGCTTGTTGATAATCGCGGCGGGCCGCATCGTCTTCGACGATCGATGCCCACGCTTGCACCGGATCGCCCTGCTTGGCGAGCGCCGCGCGCCAACGCTTGAGCAAACGGCCGCGCACCATCGGGTATTTCACGCGGTTCGCGCTGTACAGGTACCAGGAGTACGAGGCGCCGCGCGCGCAGCCGCGCGGCTCGTGGTTCGGCATGTCCCAGCGTGTGCGCGGATAGTCCGTCTGCTGGGTTTCCCAGGTCACGATGCCGCCTTTCACGTAAATCTTCCACGAACAGGAACCCGTGCAGTTCACGCCGTGCGTGCTGCGCACGATCTTGTCGTGCGACCAGCGGTTGCGATAAGCATCCTCCCACTTGCGGTCCTCGCCCGTGGTCACGCCGTGGCCCTCCGAAAAGCGCTCGGAAGGAAGCGCGAAGTGAATCAGTCGATCGAGAAAATGACTCATGGATGCTCCAAAATCAGCAAGGCATCGGCGCACCGCGGCGGGCATAGTGCCACCACGTCACCACAATGCAGACGACATAAAAGGCGATGAACAGATAGAGCGCGGCCTCGGGGCCGCCGGTCAGCGCAATGGCGCTGCCATAGCTCTTCGGAATGAAGAAGCCGCCGTATGCGGCCAATGCAGCCGTAAATCCCAGAGCGGCTGCCGCTTCGGTATTGCCCTGCTTCGTGGCCCGCTCCAACGCCTCGCGATCGCGTGTCGGCGCTTGCGCCAGGTTCAGCGCGAGGAAGATCGCCGGAATCATTCGGAACGTCGAACCGTTGCCGATGCCCGTCGTCAAGAACAGGACGAGGAAGCTCAGGAAGAAGCCGCCGAAGTTGCCGCTCGACGAGCCCGAGGGCAAGCAGGCCAGCACGCCGCCCACGGCCAGCGCCATCGCGACGAAGTTCCACAACGTCACGCGAGCCCCGCCGAGCTTATCCGCTAGCCAGCCGCCGAACGGACGCACGATCGCACCGACGAGCGGGCCTACCCATGCATACGCAAGCGGGTCGACGTGCGGAAACTCGTTTTTGATCAACAGAGGAAAGCCCGCTGCATAGCCGATGAACGAACCGAAGGTGCCTAGGTAGAGCAGGCACATCAACCAGTTGTGCTTGCGCCGGAAAATCGCGGCTTGGGCTGCGAACGATGCCTTCGCCTGTGCGATGTCGTTCATGCCGAACCATGCCGCGAGCGAAGCGACGGCAATCCACGGCACCCAGATGAACGCGGCGTTCTGCATCCAAACCTGCGACATATGGCCGGCCTTCACGATCGTCTGCGGCGCACCGCCGAAAATGCCGAACACCCCGGCCGTGACGACGAGCGGGCTCAGGAACTGCACCACCGACACGCCCAAATTGCCGAGGCCCGCGTTGACGCCGAGTGCGGAGCCCTTGCGCTCCTTCGGAAAGAAGAAGCTGATGTTGGCCATGCTCGAGCTGAAGTTGCCGCCGCCGAAACCGCACAGCAGCGCGAGCACGAGCATCGTGACGTAGGGCGTCGTATTGTCTTGCACCGCGAAACCGATGCCGAGCGCGGGCACGAGCAGCGAGGCGGTGGAGATCGCGGTCCATCGACGCCCGCCGACCAGCGGCACCATGAACGAGTAGAAGATGCGCAGCGTTGCGCCGCTCAAGGCGGGGGCGGCGGCGAGCCAAAAGAGCTGATCGGTGCTGTATTTGAAGCCCAGCGCAGGCAGGCTGACGGCAACGACGCTCCACACCTGCCAGATCGCGAACGCGAGGAACAGTGCGGGCACCGAAATCCATAGATTGAGTTTGGCGACAGCCTCGCCCTCACGCTGCCAGAACGCCTTGTCCTCGGGCGTCCAGATCTCCAGCGTATGGCCGCTTCGCTGAGTCAGCGAACGGATGGTCATGACGATTCCCCTATCGATTCGTTGTGGCGTCGGCAAGACATCCCCGACGTGACGTCGTACGCGCCTCGCGCCGACGGTTCACAAACTAACCGGCCCGCATAACGGTCGGGTTGACGCCGATCAAGTACATCAAGAAGTGATATTTGCCGTGACGCCCCGCGACAACGTGTCAACGCGAAATTCGAAGCGGGGAGGCTTCCGATTGACGCACGTCAAATGCGGCGTGGCATGGGCGAGGAAAATGGGACGACCCGGTATGGCTCAAAGCCGATCGCCGGGCGCAAGGAAGGCCATACGATGCAGTCGAACGCGAGCGGGCACTAGCGGCCAAGTGCGTGGCTGTGCGAGTGGCCTAGGGCCTGACTGTCAGTGCGGGCGTGTGGGTAGACAACCTTTGCCGTCCGCCCAAGGACGCGCCTTTCTTTTGGTTACTTTTCTTTGGAAGAGCAAAGAAAAGTGACCGCCGCCCCGCGGAGGGGCAACGCTAGCAGACCAAAAAGAAAGCAAATTGCACGACGTCTCGTGACGACCACCGCATGGTTCGGGCGGCCCCACATCGATCACGCGTGCCCGCTATCCTATATGCAAACAGCCATTCGTTCGGAGATTGCGCACCGAGCGAAAACCCGCGCCGCGGTCGCGCGGCTTGACGTCGATCAACAGCCAAGTTGCCGAGGTTGCCTACGATGGGCGAGTTAGCCGCGTGAGCCCGAGGCACAGAAGCGCCAACGCACAATGAGTGCCGCATCGATGCGGCAAGGAGCATCGCATGGACGAAAACGACCAACGCCGAGCCCTGCTGCTGCATCTGGGCGACGTCCTGCAGACGACGAGCCTGCTTTTGGAGTACGAGCGCCCCGATCAGACGCTGGGGGAATTGCGCGAGGCACAGCCGCTCCTGGCCGACGTGCCGCTACTCGAACACGCCTACGAACGTATGACGGTGCGCGAGTTTTCGGCTGCCGCGCTGCAAGCGTTTTGCCTCTGGCCCCAGTTGTTGTTGGAAATGCCGCTCGATCGTGCGGCACTGGCCGCGCCGGTGCGCGAGCATTTGTTTGCCGACAACCCTCGCGGTTGGGCCGCCTATGCCGCCTCGCTTCAGATCCAGGTGGGCTGGTTCGGCAAGCCGGCGGCCGTACCCGACGCTCCGCCGGACGGCGACGGCGTACGCCGCTCCGCGTAGCGCAATTCCGCGTAAACGGAAAAGCGACGGGCGTTCGTTGCGTCGCGTTCAACGGCAAGGCGACGATTCGCCCCCCAACGGCGCCGGCGCCGGCGCCGCCGACGCTCGGCCGCTTCAGCGGTCGTCGGACGGCGCCTGTCGCGACCTGAGGCCGATGAGGCGTCGCCGGAGTCTGCCGAAGCGGCGAAGCGGCTCAATGCGCGCGCGGCTGGAATCCGGGCGCACCGACCTGCCATAGTGCGAACGCCCACTCGTCGGCGTAGCGGTCTGCCGTTTGCTTGACGCTCGAGCCGATCCCATGACCCGCATCGTAGTCGACGCGCAGCAGCACCGGGCGTGAACTCGACGTGGCGGCTTGCACGCGCGCCGCCATCTTCAGCATGTGCCACGGCGACACACGCGGATCGTTCGCTCCGGTCGTAAACATGACAGCCGGGTACGGCGTGCCGTCATGAATATGGTCGTAGGCGCTCATCGCGTACAAGCCGTGGAAGCCCGCTTCAGTCGACGTCGATCCCATCTCGGGCACATTCGGCGGACCGTTCGGTTCGGTTTCGAAGCGAAGCGTATCGGACACGCCTACATCGTCGAGCACCACACGGAACAGACCCGGATCGATCGTCAGCGCGCCGCCCATGACGATACCGCCCGCGCTGCGGCCATTCGCCACCAGGTATTGGCGCTGCGTGTAGCCCTGATCGATCATGTAGTGCGCGCCTGCCAGGAAGTCGAACAGGGTGTTGATCTTCCACAGCTTCTGCCCGGCGCGATGCCAAGCGTCGCCGTACTCGCCGCCCCCGCGCATGTGCACCACCGTCATGACGCCGCCTTGTTCGAACCAGGCCCGCCAAGCGGGCTGATAGCTCGGATCCATCGAGAGGCCATAGCTGCCGTAGCCGTAGATGATCGTCGGGTGCGAGCCGTCGAGCTTGATGCCTTTTTTCGAAATGATCGAGACCGGGACGCGCGTGCCGTCGTAGCTCGTCGCGAACGTTTCGCGTGCCTCGAGATCGTCGGTCTCGGTCTTCGACGGCGGCACGAGACCGGTATCGGTGGCCGCCGCCGCACCGGGCGCGTATGCCAGCTCGCGAGGCGACTTGACCCAGCCGCGCAATTCGAACATCACCCCGGGCAGTTTCGCGTCGGGCGCTAGATCGTGAATCGCGCCCGCGAACGGCAACGAAATCGTGCGATCGTCTTTGCCGTCGAAATCCGTTCGATGCAGTTCGAACGTCGCACCCGCGCGCTCGGCCAGGTAGAGGCCGTCGCTGCCGAGCGCGAACGAATCGATCACGTTCGCGCCTTCGGGCACCACCACATCCGCGTGTGCCAGATCGGGATGCGCGAGCGGCGCCGAGACGATCTTGAAGCGCGATGCATCCTTGCCCGTCAACGCATACAGGCGATCGCCGCGCAGTTGCACGTCGACCACGCCGTCCTCGGGGCTCGCGATCTTCTTCCATGGCGTGTCGGCGCCGTGGATATCGGCCAGGCGCGCGACATAGAACGTGTTCGGATTGTTGTCCATGTTGTGGTTGGCCACCGCGACCGCATACGGCGAATCGGGCGATACCAGCACATACGCGGCCTGGCCTTCCGGCACGTCGAGCTTAGGCGACACACCGCGGCCGAACACCGCCGCGTCGCCGTCGCCGTCCGCGTGTTGGCCTAATACGTGAAGATGGGCCACGGCGTTGTACTCGCTTTGAGCAAGCGGCGTATCGGGGCCGACCTTCGGATAGCGCAGATAGAAGAACGAGCGATTGTCCGCGCGCCAACCTACGACGCACGAACTCGTGCGGTCGATCGATTCGGCAAGCGGCTGCCCCGTCTGGACGTCGATCACGTGCAGGACGCTTTGCTCGGAGCCGCCCTCCGAAACGCCGTACGCAACGTAACGGCCGTCCCACGACGGCGCGTACCAGTCGAGCGCGAAATGGCGCGACGCGTCCGTCGAAAGTTTCGCCGGGTCGACGAGCACGTGCTCCTCGCCGCTCACGCCGTCGCGATAGGCCAGTTTGAGGAGGTTTTCACCCACGGCGGCCGTTTGGTAGAAGAGCCGATGGCCCCGGCGCGTGAAGTCAGTGCGGCGCAGGTCGCCGCCCATGAGCGACTCGACCCGTTGCGCGAGCGCATCGCGCCCGGGAATGGCGGCCAGCTCGCGACGCGTATAGGCGTCTTGCGCCTTCATCCAGGCTTGCACCTCGGGATCTTTCAGGTTCTCCATGTAGCGGTAATTGTCGACAACCGGCGTACCGAAATACACGTTGGTGACGGGGCGCACGGGGGCGACGGGGGGATGTTCGGCAGACCGGGAAGCGCTCGAGGCGGCAAGGCAAGACAACAGCGTTACGGCTAATAGAGGCTTGTTTCGTTTCATTGTTTTGTTCGCTCCAAGTAACGACGCGCAAGATTAACGCGACGCGCGCTTGGGCGATAGTAGACGAGTTGTTCGAATTTCGGCGTGAGCCGCGCATCGGCTCGCCGCGCCCGCCGCTCATGACGACGGGTCGAACTCGCGCGCAACGACATCGATAAACGCTTGGATGCGCGCGGTCTTGTACAAGTCGGCATGGGCGACGAGCCAAACGTCGAAGCGGTCGCGGCGGCCGGGCATCACGCGCACGAGCGCCGGTTCGTGGTCGGCTCTGAAGCACGGTAGCTCCGTGACGCCAAGCCCGGCAACCGCGGCCTCGAATAGCATCATCGTCGAGGAGGTCTGGAACACCACGCGCCCACGGTGCGTGGATTCGCCACACAACGCCTCCCACATGGACGGCACGACCGGCTGCTGATACATGACGAGATCGTGCCCCTCGAACGCGCAGCCTTCGCTCGGTTCCCCGCGCGCGGCCACATACGCGCGCGACGCGTAGATTCCCGATTCGAGCTGCGCAAGACGACGCACGATCAGATCGGGCGACTCGGGCCGCAGTATGCGAATGGCAATGTCGGCCTCGCGCCGCGTCAAGTTCGCCATGCCCGGAGAAGTGACGCAGACGACGTCGATGCCGGGATGCTCGGCACGCAGTTTCGCAATCGCGGGCACGACGTAGCGCTGGCCGAGCGAATCGGTCGTGGCCACGCGGATTGTGCCGCATAGCTGATCGTCGATGCCGACGATCCGTCGCTCGATTTGATGAACAGCCTGCTCCATCGCCTCGGACGGCCCGATCAACGCCTCCCCGGCGCTCGTCAACACGTACATCGTGGGCGTGCGCAGAAACAACCGAGCCGATAACGCTTCTTCTAGCGCGGCGATCCGCCGGCCCACGGTCGCCTGATCGACACCCAGCCGAGCCGCGGCCCCGCGCAGCGTGCCCGTGCGCGCTACCGCCAGAAAAAACCGTGCATTGTCCCAGTTCGTCATCGCGTTTTACGACTATTCGTAGCGCGGCTCGCCGACCATCGACGAGAACCCGTAGTGATGCACTTTTGCATCATCGTCGTGCAGATTCGCCGCTTTATCGCAGTGGGGTCAGTCTATAGACTTTCGAGCATTCGCGGCACGAGAGCGTGGCGCAAACCGGAGCTATCGATGACCGACTACGCCGTCAAACCGCTTCTCCCCAACCGCGCGCCGGTACGCGCCGAAGCCGCTCGGCGACGCGCAACGCTCGTGCTCGTGGCGAGCGGCATGTTCATGGCAGTCCTCGACACAACCATCGTCAACGTTGCGCTACCCTCGATGCGCGCCCATCTGCACGCGTCCGTTGCTGGGCTCGCGTGGATCGTCGATGCCTACACGTTGAGCTTCGCCGCGCTGATTCTCGCCGGCGGCGTGGCCTCCGACCGTTTCGGCGCGAAGGCCGTCTACTTATGGGGGCTCGCGTTGTTCGTCGCCGCATCCGCCGCATGCGGCTTGGCGCCCTCGGTCGGCACGCTGGTCGCCGCACGCTTCGTCCAGGGCATGGGTGCCGCGTTGTTTTTGCCGGCCTCGCTCTCCATCGTGCGCGCGACGTTCGACGATCCGGCGCAACGTGCGCGCGCCATTGCCGCGTGGGCCGGCATCGCCTCGCTCGCCGCGGCGATCGGCCCCGTGGCCGGCGGCCTGCTCGTCGACGGCTTCGGCTGGCGCAGCGCATTTCTCGTCAATGTGCCGACGGGCATCGTCGCATTGGCTGGGGCGTGGCTCATGGTGCGCCGCACGGTGCCGTCAGGCGGGCGCCGCTTCGATTGGGCCGGCCAGATAGCCAGCACCGTTGCGCTGGCGGCCCTGTGTTTCGCCGCAATCGAAATGCCGACGCGCGGCATGGGCGCGCCCGAGGTTCTCATCGCCATCGCCCTGGCCGTCGTTTCTACCGGTGCCCTGATTGCCGCGGAACGGCGCGCGGCCGATCCCATGGTTCCGCTCGCTTGGTTCCGCAACGCGAAGTTCGTGGCGATGAATACGAGCGGGACGCTCGTCTACGTGGGCTACTTCGCCGTGCTGTTTCTGTTGAGTTTGTATCTGCACGGCGTACGCGGGCTCGATGCACGGCACACGGGCCTCGCGATGTTGCCGATGGCGGCCAGCCTCTCGCTCGGCAATGTGCTGGCCGGCAAACTGCAAGGTCGCATGAGTGCGACGCGCATGATGACATTCGGATTGGCGACGGCCACCGTAGCCGGACCGGCGATGACGGCGCTACTCGAAGTCCAAGCTGCATGGGCGTTCGTTGTCGCCGCGATGGCGGCCTTCGGCATGGGCACGGCGCTATCGGTCCCGCCGATGATCTCGACGATTCTCGAACAAGTCCCGGCCGAATCGGCGGGGGTTGCATCGGGGTTGCTCAATGCGTTGCGCCAAGCGGGTAGCCTGCTCGGCGTCGCGTTCGCCGGCGCGGCGGCCATGCTGGCGACGCATTTGACAACGGCGCTCACGTTCGTTGGCGTGCTCGCGGGCGTCACGTACGCGCTCGCCGCCTGCTTGGCCGCGAGAGCAACGATCGCCCGCTGAGCGTTAGCGCGCTAGCCCCACCTTGCGCTGCCGCCATAGGCAAAGCAGATCGCACGCCACGTGCGCCGCCGCGATCGCGGTGATTTCCGCGTGATCGTAGGCTGGCGCCACTTCCACGACGTCGGCGCCCACGATATCGAGCCGCCCGAGCGCGCGCACGATGGCGAGCGCTTGTGCCGACGACAAGCCACCGGCGACAGGCGTGCCCGTACCCGGTGCGAAGGCGGGATCGAGACAATCGATGTCGAACGTCAAGTAGGCGCGCCGCTGGCCGACGATCGCACCGATCCGCTCGACCACGGCACGCGTGCCGTGCTCGTGAACCCACGGCGCATCCAGCACATGCATGCCCATGAAGTCGTCGTTCCACGTACGGATGCCGATTTGCACCGAGGTGCTCGGGTCGATAAGCCCGTCTTTCACGGCCTTGTAGAACATCGTTCCGTGGTTGAGGCTGTCGGGGCAATCGTCCGCCCAGGTATCGCAATGCGCATCGAAGTGAATGAGCGAAAGCGGCGCGCCGTATTTCTCCGCATGCGCCATCAGCAACGGATACGTGACGAAATGATCTCCGCCGAGCGTCAGCATCTTTGCATCGCTGCGCAAAATGTTCCGCGCGTGTTCGACGATCGCCGGCTCGATCGTCAACGGATTGTGGGCGTCGAACCAGCAATCGCCGTAATCGACGACAGCGAGATCGTCGAACGGATCGAAGCCCCAAGGGTACGGGTTCAATTCGGCGAGCTGGACGCTGGCCGCCCGGATGGCCGCCGGCCCGAGACGCGCCCCGGAGCGAAAGCTCGTCGCGAGATCGAGCGGGATGCCGGAGATCGCGACATCGATGCCCGCGAGTTCGCGCGTATAACGTCGTCGCATGAACGAAAGCGCCCCTGCAAAGGTATTTTCGATCGATGCTCCGTAGAGCGAGGAACGGCGAATGGCGCCGTCACCGTAAAGTGTTTCCGTCATGAGAAAAACCCAATATCCAAGCCTTCGACCGAGCCAATCATAGCGTGGCGGTTCATGCCAATCGAACTTGCATAGCGAGAATCAGCCGAATCCGAGTCGTTCGTGCGACAACGGGCCGCCATGTCGTCCTATTCATGTTGGATTGCATGGTGGATCGCGTAGCGGATTGCGCGCGACGCCGCGTCCGATTTTTCCGAAAGGGATTGACGGCCAGCTTGGCTGATATATGCTGACTAACAGGTCATGGCCCTTGGGGTGCCGTTTTTCGTCTTTGCGCAGCGCCGCATGATTGCGCGTCAAGTCGATACTTCGCAGGCCCAGACCGTTCGCCCCGCTTCGTCGCACATCGTGTACGCCGATGCCGGGCGTTCGATATTGTCGATATCACCAAGTCGAGTCTTACCGTGAGAGTCCGAGGCCCTTTGGTTAGATGGAACCGAACGCAGGGCGGCAATCGCCTTCGCGCCGGCCGCGCCATCGCCGACGGCAGCAACGGCCCGCTTGCGTTCCGCCGGTTCCTGTCCGTCTTCACGATCCTGTCACGCCGCTGCGTCCGACGTCATAACGTGACGTCCGCCCGCGCCTACATCGCCGTTCACATCGACGACGTCGCTTCGCTGCTGCCGTAGCGCCTCCCACTCGTCCGTCGCATTCGATCCGCCCGCGGCACCGTTTCGGCGTTCGCCTCATCGCGCCCGCGCGAGGACTGCGTTCGCCCCGCGTTTGCCTCGCGTTCGTCACGGGCGATCCAGCCAATCCGGGCGACCGAGGCAATCGATATCGGCCGCAAGCGCCGAGCGACTGCAGCCGCCACGAGGCCAAACCGCGTCCTGTTCTGCAATTAGTTAGTGATACTAATTAATTCGTTCGTCGGCCCGACGCACCGACGGCGCACAAGCCCCACCTGCGCATAAGACACCTCATCGAGAACTGCCATGCACGACATCGACGAATTTCTCAAAAAGCATCACATCACCGAAATCGAAGCGATCATCCCCGACATGGCGGGCATCGCGCGCGGCAAGATCATCCCGCGCAGCAAGTTCGAATCGGGCGAATCGATGCGTCTGCCGCAAGCCGTCATGATCCAAACGGTAACCGGCGAATACCCCGACGACGGCAGCTTGACCGGCATCACCGATCCCGACATGGTCTGCGTGCCCGATCCTTCGACGATCCGGCTCATCCCCTGGGCCGTCGATCCCACGGCGCAAGTCATCCACGATTGCGTGCATTTCGACGGCACGCCCGTGGCGATCTCGCCACGGCGCGTCTTGCGCCGTGTGCTGGAACTCTATGCGGCCAAGGGCTGGAAACCCGTCATCGCACCCGAACTCGAGTTCTATCTTGTCGAGATGAACAAAGACCCGGACCTGCCGCTACGGCCGCCGGTGGGCCGCACAGGGCGCGCCGAAACGGGGCGCCAGGCCTATTCGATCGAAGCGGTGAACGAGTTCGATCCACTATTCGAAGATATCTACGAGTACTGCGAAATTCAGGAGCTGGAGGTCGACACGCTGATTCACGAGGTAGGCGCGGCGCAAATGGAAATCAACTTTCTGCATGGCGATCCGCTCAATCTGGCCGACCGCGTCTTCCTGTTCAAACGCACCGTGCGCGAGACGGCGCTGCGTCACCATATGTACGCCACGTTCATGGCCAAGCCGATGGAGGGCGAACCGGGCTCCGCGATGCATGTGCACCAGAGCGTGGTCGATCTCGAAACTGGCCGCAATCTGTTTACGGACAAGGACGGCGCGCCGACCGATCTCTTTTATCGGTACATCGGCGGTTTGCAGAAATACACGCCGGCACTCATGCCGATTTTCGCGCCGTACATCAATTCCTATCGGCGCTTGTCGCGCTTCATGGCCGCCCCCATCAACGTGCAGTGGGGCTACGACAATCGCACCGTCGGGTTTCGCATCCCGCATGCGGCCCCGGCGGCGCGGCGCATCGAGAATCGTATTCCGGGCGTCGATTGCAATCCCTATCTCGCGATTGCGGGCACACTGGCGGCCGGCTACCTCGGGCTGACCCAAGGGCTCTCGCCCACCGAGCCGCTAGCCAACGACGGCTATCGCATGCCCTACCAATTGCCGCGCAATCTCGAGGAAGGCCTCACGCTGATGGCCGCCTCGGAGCCGCTCGCGTCCATCCTCGGCGAAGCGTTCGTCAAAGCCTTCCTTGCACTCAAGGAAACCGAGTACGACGCGTTCTTCCGTGTCATCAGTTCGTGGGAACGCAGGCATTTGCTGCTGCACGTGTAACCACGCGCCCGCCGCGCCATTTCATGGAGGCAACATGACTCACGATCTCGAACCGTCCTCGAACGAAACGCGCGAGGGCGCGCATTCGCTCGGCACGGCCGACTATCGCTTGCTCGATGCCGCGCATCACCTTCATCCGTTTTCCGATATGGGCACGCTCAATCGGCACGGCAGCCGGGTGATCGTCAAGGCCGAGGGCGTCTACCTGTGGGATTCCGACGGCAACCGCATCATCGACGGCATGGCCGGCCTGTGGTGCGTGAACGTCGGCTACGGCCGAAAGGAACTGGCCGATGCCGCGTATCGCCAACTGCGCGAATTGCCCTACTACAACACCTTCTTCAAGACCACGCACCCGCCCGTCATCGCCCTTTCTGCGTTGCTCGCCGAGCTTGCGCCCGCCCCCTTCAACCACTTCTTCTATTGCAACAGCGGCTCCGAGGGCAACGATACCGTCCTGCGCATCGTCTATCGATATTGGGCGACGCTCGGGCGGCCATCGAAGCAGTATGTCATCGCCCGCAAGAACGGCTATCACGGCTCGACGATCGCCGGTGCCACGCTCGGCGGGATGAGCTATATGCACGAACAAATGCCTTCGAAGGTGGAGCATATCGTTCATATCGATCAGCCGTACTTCTTCGGCGAAGCACCGAACGATTGCTCTGCCGAAGCGTTCGGCCTCGAGCGCGCCCGGCAACTCGAAGCGAAGATTCTCGAACTCGGACCCGAAAACGTCGCGGCCTTCATCGGCGAACCGTTTCAAGGCGCCGGCGGCGTCATCTTCCCGCCTGCCGCTTATTGGCCCGAGATACAGCGCATCTGCCGCCAGTACGACGTTCTGCTCGTGGCCGATGAGGTGATCGGCGGCTTCGGGCGCACCGGGCAATGGTTCGCGCATCAACATTTCGGATTCGAGCCCGATCTGATGACGCTCGCCAAGGGCCTGACGAGCGGCTATGTTCCGATGGGTGCGGTGGCCCTGCACGACCGAGTGGCGGCGCCCATCATCGAGAACGGCGAGTTCAACCATGGCCTGACCTATTCCGGTCATCCCGTGGCAGCGGCCGTTGCGGTGGCCAATCTCGAGCTGCTGCGCGACGAAGGCATCGTCGAGCAGGTCCGGCGCGAGAGCGGCCCCTACTTTCAGGGCTGCTTGCGGCAGGCGTTCGAAGGTCATCCGATCGTCGGCGAGGTGGCGGGCGCAGGGCTCGTGGCGGGGGTGCAGCTCGCGCGCGAACCGCGTACGCGGCAGCGTTTCGCGAACGGCGCCGAAGTGGGGACGGCCTGCCGGGACTTGTGCTTCGACGGCAACCTCGTGATGCGCGCGTCGGGTGATCGCATGTTGCTCTCGCCGCCGCTCGTCGTCACGCGGGCCGAGATCGATGAGATCGTCGATAAAGCGAAGCGTGCGATCGATGCGACGGTGCGGCGATTCGGCATGGCTTAACGGCAAAGGGCGCCGGTGCCCTCGCCTCAGTTTGGCGCGAGCCCTTCGTCGAGACGCCGCGCCAGTTCGCGCAAGCCGTCGGACACGGCAACGGGATACGGTTCATCGACGTCGAGCGTGCGCTGCGCGTTAGGTAATGCGCGCAGTTGCCGCCACGCATGATCGCGCGAAGATTGAAGCGTCGCGGGCGCCGCGCAGCGTTTGCCGTCGCGCATCGTCGGCTCGAGCAGCGGCTCGCCGTCGCGCCGCTCTCTGGCAAGCGTAATCCAATCGCCGGCCATCGCATCGTTCGGTCCGCGAAGCCGATACACGGCCTTGCAGGCAGGCCAGGTTGCCTTGCCCTCCGAGCGCTTGCGGCGCGGCTCGCCGGCATAGTCGACAAGTTTATAGGCGCAATCCAGATATGGCGCGTCGGACGACGTATTCATCCGCGTGCCGACGCCGAACGCATCGATCGGCGCTTGGTCGGCCATCAACCGACGCAACCGATATTCATCGAGATTACCGCTGGCGAAGATCGTCACGGCCGACAATCCCCCCTCATCGAGGATGCGCCGCACCCGCCTCGCGTGTTCGGCGAGATCTCCGCTATCGATGCGAACGCCATGAATCGCGATGCCGTCGCGCGCGAGCAGCGGCGCGAGCGCCACGACCTTGCGCGCCGCGGCCTCGGTATCGTACGTATCGATCAAGAGCGTCGCGTTCGCGGGCTGCGAACGCGCGAACGCCTCGAAAGCGAGGGCCTCGTCTGTGTAGGCCTGAACATACGAATGCGCCATCGTGCCGTAGACGGGAATATCGAACGCTAGGCCGGCCGCAAGCGTGGCGGTACCGCCGAATCCAGCCATATAGGCGGCGCGCGCGGACAGCAAGGCCGCCTCGGCCCCATGTGCTCGGCGTAGGCCGAAATCGACGAGCAGCTTGTCCGGCGCCGCCAGCACGCATCGGGCAGCCTTGCTGGCGACGACGGTTTCGAAATGGGCCAGATTCATGATGCGGCTTTCCACGAGCTGCGCTTCGCGCATCGGCGCTGTGATACGAATGATCGGCTCATCGGGAAAGAACACCGTCCCCTCGCGCATTGCGTCGACATCGCCCGTGAAGCGCAAGTGCTCGAGCGACCTTAAGAACGGCGTTGGAAAACGCCCGGTCTTCGACAGCGCCGATAATTCGTCCGCCGTAAACCGAAGCCGCTCCAGATAGTCGAGCACCTGCTCGAGCCCAGCCGCCATCATGAAGTTGCGCTGCATCGGCAACGCGCGCACGAATAGCTCGAACGATGCGGTCTCGTTCATGCCGGCATCGAAGTACGCCTGCAGCATCGTCAGCTCGTAAAGATCGGTCAGAAGAGCACTGTCGGGCGATAGCTTCATGATGTCGTCTCCGCGCGCAGGCCCGATGCCCGCAGTAGCGGCCGCAGCGCGTCGAGCACCCGCGTGTCGAGCACCCATGTCGGCGTGACGCTGCGGCATGATGGCTCACCTAGCGCGTGGCGCTCCGCGCGTTTGCGTACATTGTTCGGCGACTAGGCGAAAGACAGACGACGGGACGACGGAGGCGACGCACATGACAAACGCCACCTCCGCCGCCGTCCGCGATGGACGGCGTGGTCAACGCCGCCAATAGACTCGCGCAAGATCCTCGTCGCGACTGTACTTGAGATCGAGCGTACCCTGGAACGCCGATTTCAACGCGTCGCCTAGATCGCGCGTGTAGTGAACGTCGGTGGTCGCGACGACGGTCGTCCCGTTCTCTGCTTCGATCGACATGATCCGTTTCATCGGATGTTGCGCGCGCGTTTTCGCTTCATCGCGGCGTAGCAGGTCGATAATCTCGACTTGATGTTGCGCGGCAAAGGCGCCATCGATCGTCAAATAGCCGGCGGGCAGATGGTCGGCCGTGCGCCGGCACGCCGTGCAGACGGCCTCGTGAGCCTCGTCGGGCCGCGACAGCCATTGCCAGCGTCCACCCGTGTACACGACCCCGCAGTTGGGGCAAACCGACGGTTCCTGCAGTTTTCCGCGCAGCCGATACGGGTCATGGCCGAGCCCCGGAAAGACTTCCGCATGATCCCCCGCTTTGAAAGGCCTCGTGTGATCGCTCATAGGAATGCTCCTAATCGTCAGCTGCGCGCCATGCGCCGGTATGTCGATGCGGACGCGAGAAACGCCCCGCATCCATGGTCAGCCTATGACGCGCTCCACCGCTCGGATTGACTTGCGTCAACGAAGCGGGAGGCGGATTCGGCGGAGCGCGAGCGCGCGATTCGTCGACCTAGACCCAGTAGCCGCAACGAAGGCGCCGCGCTGCGAATTCGTTTGACCACGTCGAATGTATCGCCCGTAGACGCCGCCAAATAGATGGCCAATACCGTGGCACCCTTGCGCTGCGCATACGCCGCAGCGTCGGGGGCGAGCGGTACGTGCCCCGCTATTTCGATGCCGTCCGTCGATTCGAACAAACGACGCAAATGCCCCAATGCCGAGCCTTCCGTTCCTGCCAGTACGATTGTGATCATGTGACGGTCCTCGCTCGGGACGCGCGTCGCCAACGGCCTCGCCTTTCGATTTTAGTCTTCCCGTCGCGAACCGAATGTGCGCTTACCTGCGCAATGCGAACGCCGCACGGCCTATCCGCCAACGCGACGGCCGGCTTGACGAAAATCAACGGCCTCGGCTGGGAAGTCACTACGCTACCACTACCGCTACCGCTATCGCCCATCGCAAGGCGAGCGCCGTTGCGCATGCCCGAACATGCGGCGGCGAAGGAGAGGGTATGAAGGTCGATTCACTCGCTTTTGAATACGCGTACGAATGAGACGCCCGAGCGAGCCCGGTATACCGCGCCGCCAACTGCGGCATCCCGGGCGCACCGCGAATGTGGCTGAAGCGCAGTCGCGCCGCATCGATCGCGCGCTGCGGCGGCCCAACGCCTACCCCCATCGAGTCGGCCACATCCGCCGCATCGAGACGCATATCTCGATCGTCTATCTCGCGGGGCCGTTCGCCTATAAGCGCTGCAAACCGGTGAATTTCGGCTTCGTCGACTTTACGCGACCCGACGCGCGCTATCGGGCCTGTCTCGACGCTCTACGGCTCAATCGCCGGCTCGCGCGGGTGCTTTACATCGGCGTCGTCGAGATCGTCGGCAACGCTCGCGCGTGCCGCCTCGTCGCGCGTCGTACGACGAGGCGCTCGGGCCAGCCTACCGGGCCTCTCATCGATCACGCCCTGAAGATGCGCCGCTTTCGCCAGTCGGAGCTGTTGAGCGCGCGCGTGGCGCGCGGCCTTCCTTGCCGCGACGAGATCGATCGCGCGGCCGAGCGCATCGCCGCCTTTCATCGCCGCGCGCGCCCTTGCCGGCCCGATGGGCGCTTCGGCTCTGCGGCGGCGGTGCGCGCGCAACTGGACGATGTGATCGGCGCGCTCGAGCGCGTGGCGCCCGGCTGTCTGCCGGCTGACGTCGCTCGAGCCGCCCGCAACCAAACCGCCGCGCTCGCCGACCATATCGAGCACCGTCGGACCGGCGGGTTCGTACGCGAATGCCATGGCGACTTGCATCTCGAGAACATCGTTCGTCGCGGACGCGACCTCGCCGTCTTCGATTGCATCGAATTTTCCGACGCGCTGCGCTGGATCGACGTCACGGCCGACTTGGCCTTTCTTACGATGGATTTGCTCGCGCATGGGCGAGGCGATCTTGCGACGCGGTTCGTCGATCGCTGGCTGCTCGAGAGCGGCGACTATGCCGGCATGCGCGCGCTCTCCTTTTACGTCGTCTACCGCGCCCTGGTGCGCGCGCTCGTCTCTGTCCTGAAAGACCGCGTAGACGGTCGAATGCAAGCGCTCCCCGCCGCGGCTAAACGCTATTTGCAGCTCGCCGAAGATCTGACGACTCCCGCCCCTCGGTTCCTCGTCCTATGCCATGGCTTTTCCGGTTCCGGCAAATCGTTCGCCGCGGAGACGCTAGCGCCCCACCTTGGCGCGATCCTCATCAGTAGCGACATCGAGCGTAAGCGTGCGCCCTCGCCGTTCGCTACGCCATCTCGAACGGCGCTGCCGGCCGCCGCGTATGCGAGCGACGCGCTCGACGCGAACTACCTTCGGCTGGCCGCACTCGCGGACGCGTTGCTGCGCTCGGGCTTGCCCGTCGTTGTCGATGCGAGCTTTTTGAAGCGGACGCATCGAACGCAATTCGTCGAACTCGCGAAACGGCATGGCATCCCCGTTTTGATCGCAGACGTCGACGCCCCCTATTCGGTGCTTGTCGAACGGCTTCGCGCACGCGCGCTGCATGGTGGCGGACCATCCGATGCCGATCTGGCCGTGTTGCACCGGCAAATGATCGAGGCGCAGCCGTTAGACGCACCGGAATCGTCGATCCGCGTATCGATCGATGGGAGTGCGTCGCGCGCGGCGATGCAAACCGCCACGTTCTGGCAACCGCTACTTGCGTGCCTCGACGGCGCGCGAGGTTGGCTCGCCGGCCGCACCCCGCCCCGCCGCGTCGCGTCGCGTAGCCGCTGAACGGCCCGCCTAGCGCCACCCTAGCACCCCCTAGCACCAATTAACGCCGTCGAACTTCAGCCCGGCTTGCCGTCGATGCGCGGTGCGCTCAAGAACGGGACGTAACGAACCAGATAGACGATGAGCGCCGCACACCATAATCCGCCGGCAATATCGACCCACATCCCCGCCGATGCGGCAAATGCCATCGGCCCGAACACGCGTGCAAGCGCGGCTGCGATCATGAGCCAGTAGCTGGCGACTTCGAACGGCCCCGCAACGAGCGCGCGCCCCGTGTGGCCCAACGCGGTGCGCGTGATCATGGCGATGATTGCTCCGCCCATCGCCCCGACCGTCAACGCGTGAATCGCCAGCGAATGGGGAACGAAGCCGAGCGCCGCACAGGCCAGCAACGCGAAGCCGATCGGAATCCATAGACACGCGATGTGCAGAACCCAGAGAATCGGCCGCGGCCCGACGCGCCACGAGCGCCATCCGATCATACGAATCGCATGCACAATCGCGGTCGCGGCCGCGCATGCCGCGACAAGGGCAGCCGGAGCGCCCACCGCGTCGGCGACGAGCGCGATGAGCGGCGCGGGCGTCGCCCAAGTATCGATGAACTTCCAGCGCTTAAGCGTAAAACCCGCAATCGCATTGGTCGTGAACATCGGCACGACGCGGCCGCTGATCACGGAGATGAACATGATGACGAGGCCGGTCGTCGCATACCCCACGCGCAAGGCGAGATCGATGCGCCCCTCCCACACGTACCCATGGAAGAGCGCGTCGAGCAGCCCATACAGTGCGAGCGCCACCGGCAAGAAAATGTTGTGGCGGTTCTTTGCGGCGATCAGCACGCGCAGCAAAACGATAGCGGCGATCGGCAAGAAGGCGACGTCGACGATTGCCGCGACGGGCTCGGGCCCGGTCCACACCAGGATGCGCCCTGCCGCCCACAGGAGCCACAGTGCTGCGAGCGGGGCACCGGTCGGCGTGGGCCGGGACGTCCACGCGCGTACCGCCGTCAACAAAAAACCGACCACGATCGCGGCGACGAAGCCGAACAGCATTTCGTGCACATGCCAGGCCACACCGGTCATGGCCGCCTGCCCCGGCGCCACGCGGCCGTGCAGCGCGGCGAGCCACAGCGCGAGGGCGACGAGACCGAATCCGGCACCGCCGAGATAGAAGGGACGGAATCCAAGCCGCAACACAGACGGCCCGATGGCGTGCTTCGATGCGCCGCGCTCGAGCGGCTCGTTGATCTTCATCATCGTTACCCCCTTGGCGGAATGGCCGCCTCAGGCTTCCAAGTTGGCCGCGGCTCGCGCACGCCGGATTCGCAATCCGCTGCAATCCGAAATAGATCACAAGTTGATACGAATACCGTGAGCATAGCGCGCCGGAACGTCCATTTCGCCGCCTGCGACAATTTGCGACGCAGCCGCGAGACGCGCCCGTTCTATCTTGGTAGCAGATGCTCCACGTCCGCCACGGAGGGAAACATGCTGAGCCCACATGAATTCGCTGCGCTGTTGGCCGTTGGCGATACGCGCGCAGTGGACGAACTCGACCGGAACGATTTGGCTTCGCTCGTCGAGCGCCAGCTCGTCGCATTGGAGGAGTTGGCCACGGGGCACCGGGTACGCTTGACCGAGCGCGGAGACTCGATCGTTAAAGCCGTGTCGCGCCGGCCGCATTAGCGCCTTGCCGGTACAGCCGGGGGCGCCCCGGGCTCGTGTGACGAAACTGAGGTAGTATCCGCACCAAAGCGAGCGCCGGACGCCTCGTCCGGTCGCGCGAGCCCATCCGCTCGCGGCCTGCTCGCGATGAAACGATCGTCCACCTTCACCGATTGCCTCACCGCTCGTTTGCCGTGCCACAGCCCCCGACCTCAGCCCCTCAAAACTTCGACGAATATTGCGCGCAAAAGGCCGCGCCCGCGGGTTCCAGCGTGTATTACGCGCTGCGCCAAGCGCCCCTGGCGCGGCAGCCGTTCCTGACCGCCCTATTCGCCCTGCGCCGCGAACTGGAGGAAACCGTCAAGGACACGAGCGATCCGACGGTCGGACGCACCAAGCTCGCATGGTGGCAGAAGGAGACGGCGGCGCTGGCCGCCGGACAACCGTCGCACCCGGTCTCGCACGCCCTAGTCAAACATTGCGTGGATATCGAAGCGGAAGCGCCGACGCTGCGCACGCTCGTCGCGGGCTTCGAGATGGACCTCGATCAAGCGCGCTATCTCGATTTCCCCAATCTCGCGCGCTACATCGAACGCGTCGGCGGCGCGTTCGCCGTGGCCGTGGCGCGCGCTACCGCCCGCGACACTCGACACGCCGAGGCGTGGGCCCCGGCACTCGGCAATGCGCTGATGCTTGCGCAGTTCGTTCAGGAACTCGGCAACGACGCGCGGCACGGCCGCATCTATCTGCCCATCGACGAATTGCAGCGCTACGGCGTGACCGCCGCGGAAATCGTCAACCGCAAATACAGCCCGGCCTTCTCCGAACTGATGCGCTTTCAGACAACGCGCGCCCGCGAGGCGCTGCAAGCGGCGCTGGCCGCCATCCCGGCCGCCGAACGCCCCACCCAACGCACGTTGCGGGCGCAATCGGCCATGGCGCTCGCGCTGCTCGACGAAATCGAACGCGACAACTTCCAAGTGCTGCATCAACGCATCGCGCTCACGCCGATCCGCAAGCTCTGGATTGCCTGGCGCGCGGCGCGGCGGCGCTAAGGCGTAGCCCCATACGAAACGAGGGCGTCCGCCCTTCAGACGCGCAGCAGCGGCAACGGCTCGAAACGTCCGCGCAGCACCCGGCTCGCATCGAGGCCCCACCAAGGGCCAAGCACGGTGGCAAAAATCTGCCGAAAATCGATGCCGACGGGCAAGTTGCCGTTGCCGTCGAGCCGCGCCAGTTCCGGGGCCGGACCGTAGAGTCCGCCGCGCACACGGCCGCCCGCGACGAAATGCGGTGCGACGGTGCCGTGGTCGGTCCCGTTGGTCTCGTTTTCGCGCGGCCGGCGGCCGAATTCGCCATAGGTCGCGATGAGCGTGTCGTCCCACCGGCCTAGCTCGATCAACGCGGCCCGCATTGCCGTGAGCCCTTGCGCCAGCTGCGCGAGCAACGCGGCATGCTGGCCCGGCTGGTTTTGATGCGTATCGAAACCGTTCAGCGTTAAGCGGATCGCGGCCACCCCTTGCCCGGGGATCGGTTGGCCGCGTGGCGTATCGGCGCTCGCCAGCGCCTGCATCGCCGTCTTCGCGGCGGTGCCGAACGCACCGCTCGGAAACGGCGTCTTCAACGCCAACTCGCCCGGATGCGGTTTCAAGCGCAAGGCCGCATGAACGATGTCGTTCTCCACATCGAGGATATGCGCCAGCTCGGCATTGCGTTCGCGCAGCGAGGCGGGCTGCACGAGCCGCGATGCCTGCGCGAATTGGGCCGGATTAACGAGTGCGATCGCGCGCGCGCCACCGGCTAACGGCCCCATTTCCGCGCTGCCGATCACGAGCGCGTCCGCCGCGAAGCCGGCGGGTACCGGCACTTGGGCAAAAGCGCGCGTCAGCCAACCGTCGTCCAAGTATTCGTCGGCACGCGACGCCGTATTCCAAATTTCGATCGAGCGAAAGTGCGAGAGGTTCGGCTGCGGATAGCTGACGCCCTGCACGATCGCCAACTGGCCTTCGTGCCACAAAGGCAGCAGCGGTTGCAGCGCGGGGTGCAAGCCGGTCCGCTCGTCGAGCGCGATGACGCGTTCCCGGTCGATACCGATCCGCTTACGCAAGACGCGGTAGTTCGGATCGTCGTACGGAACCACCGTGTTCAGGCCGTCGTTGCCGCCCTTCAGTTCGATCAGGATCAGTAGGTTGCGATAGGTCGGCCCCCGCATCGGCGCAGGCGCAGGCGCGAGCGTCGATGCGAGCTGCGCCAGCGCGGGATCGGCGGACACGGCGAGCGCCGCGCCGGCAGCGGCTGTCATCGAAGAAAGAAAGCGGCGTCGCAGCATCGGTTCAGTCCAGTTGGTAGACGGGGTCCATCAGCAACGCACGCAAATACGCCGAACTCGACGCACCCGTGTCGATCGGATCGACGGGGGAAATCGGCAGCACCGCGTGCTGCAATTGCAACTCGACCGAAAGCCCGGGCCGCTGAGCCGGTGCCGTGCCATAGCGGGCGAGCCAGCCGTCGAGATCGAAGCGCATGCCGCGCGCATGCGCGGGGGCGCTCGGCGACGATTGCATCGATGCGGCCATGCTCGTGCCCGGCATTCCTGCCATCTTGGGCGAGCCATCGTGCGCCGCCATCTCCGGTGCGCTCCCGGCGGCCATTCCGGCCATCGAAGGCATCTGCATCGTCCTCGCGCTTGCCCGGCTCGCCTCCGTCGCTCGAAACAATTGTTCGACGAACTGCTCGCGCGCAAGGAGCGTGGTGCTGTTGATCCAAGTCGAGCCACCCGGCCAGCCTTTCACGTTCGGCGGCGCGAACAAATTTTGGCCGAGATTGCGGACGGTCCCCGCAAGCGGGGTCGTATCGTCGTCATCGACATCGAACGAGCGCAACGTGCCGACGACGAATTGCACCGGCGATTTCACGAGCACGCCACGATTGCGTGCGTCCCAGAAGGCGTCGGTCGAAAACAGTCCGCGCAGCGCTACGGCGATGTCGTAGCCGCTCGCGCGAAAGCGCGCGGCGATCGGCTCGATCAGGGCCGGGGCGGGACGCTCGGAGACGAACTCGCGCCACAGTTGCGTCACGATGAACGTCGCCGTTTGCGGCTGCGCCAACAAGAGGTCGAGCACGGCGTCGCCATCGAACGCACCGACTTGGCCGAGCACCGTCTTCGTACCGGCGTCGTGCCACTCGGCGCGCCAGACGTATGCGCGGGTGTCCGGATCCAGGCTCCAGCCCGTGTAGGCGCGCGCGGCCTCGCTGACGTCGCGCTGCGTGTAATGCCCTTCGCCGAGCGTGAAGAGTTCCATGACCTCGCGGGCGAAGTTCTCGTTCGGATGCCCTTTTCGATTGCCCGCGCCGTCGAGATACATGAGCATCGCGGGATCCTTCGCCACCGCGTGCAGCATCTGGGCGAAACTGCCCAAGGCATAGCGGCGCAACAACGCGTTTTGCCGCGCCATCAGTTGCGGATAAGGCACCTTGTCCTGCGCCGAGGTGAAGTGCCCATGCCAAAAAAGCGTCATGCGCTCGGTCAGCGGCGACGGCGTGACGACCATCTCGTGGATCCACCATCCGCGCAGCGCTTCGTAGCGGCGGCCTCGTTCGGCCGCTTCGGCCCGGCGCGCGTCGGCGTCCAGCGCGCGCTCCTGCGCACGCGTCGGGATCGGCTCGTCGACCCACGCGGGCATTGGCGTGAACGGTGTCGCGCGCGCCGTGGCCAGCAACATGTCCACGGCCTGCTCGCGCGAAAGACCGACATACGGCGCGAGCGCCTGCGCGTCCGGTGCAAAGCCCGTGCGGGTCAGAAAATATCGGGCGTCGTCCTCGTCGAGCAGAGGCTGCGCGAAATCGGCGCGCTCGGGCGCGTTGGCCTTTGGAACGTCTTGCGAACCCTGGCTCGGATGCGCAACGCGCGTATGCTTCGAATACGAGCGATGGGAATCGGCGATAGCGCTCGATGCAAGCGCAAGGAGCAGCAGCGCGGCGCCGAGGTTCGCGCCCGAAGCACGCAGAAAACGTTTTCGCATCGCGCTCCCCTCGGCGTCGAATGTCGGTCCGCGCTTAATCAGCGCTTATACAGCTCGCGCACGGCGTCTTCGATATGTTGGCGCAGCAACCGGCGCTCGTCGGGCGTCATGTGACCGTCACGCTGATGATTGCTGAACTCGTCGGGCGACGACGCCGTGCGCACGATCGAAGTCGGCGGCGCGCTGACCGGCGCGGGATGGGTTTGCGGTTGGGGAGGCAAGTAGCGATGGCCGTATGGACGGAACGGATGCGCTCGCTCGACCCGGCGCTCGCGCTGCGGCGCTTGCGCCTGGGCGTCGGCGGCAACGATCAGGCCCGCGACTGCACCGGCAATGGCGACCGCGGCGATCCGCACTCGCAGGCGCGGCAACGCGTGTCCCACCGTCATCTTGTTCCCTTCGTCGTGCGGCAACCGGCTACCTCGGATTACGTGTACTGATGCCCGACCCAACATCGAGCGCGAGAGAGTGGTGTTAATGGGATGAAGTATCCACCGAACAGCCGCTATCAGTGAAGAAGTTTATGTGCGCACCGTTTACGCGGCGCATCAACACGGGTAAATTTTGTAACTGTCTGTAACCCAATAATTCCCAGTTTCGCGCCCTCCTTTCCAATCGCGCTAAGATGCCGGCCATGGAAACAAAAAACCCTTCGAAGATTTTGGTCGTCGACGACGACCCCCGCCTGCGTGACCTGCTTCGCCGATATCTCGGCGAGCAGGGCTTTAACGTCTACGTCGCGGAGAACGCCCCCGCGATGAACAAGCTTTGGGTGCGCGAGCGGTTCGACCTGCTCGTGCTGGACCTGATGCTACCCGGCGAGGACGGGCTGTCGATCTGCCGCAGGCTGCGCGGCAGCAACGACCGCACCCCGATCATCATGCTGACGGCCAAGGGCGAGGACGTCGACCGCATCGTCGGCTTGGAGATGGGCGCCGACGATTACCTGCCCAAGCCGTTCAACCCGCGCGAACTCGTGGCGCGCATTCATGCCGTGCTCCGTCGTCAATCGCCGTCGGAGCTGCCTGGCGCGCCGTCCGAGACGGCCGAGGTGTTCGAATTCGGCGATTTCGCGCTGAACCTCGCCACGCGCACACTGACCAAGGCCGGCCAGGAGATTCCGCTCACCACGGGCGAGTTTTCGGTACTGAAAGTCTTCGCGCGCCACCCGCGTCAGCCGCTCTCGCGCGAGAAGCTGATGGAACTTGCGCGCGGCCGCGAATACGAAGTGTTCGATCGCAGCCTCGACGTGCAGATTTCGCGTCTGCGCAAGCTGATCGAGGTCGATCCGAGCAGCCCGCGTTTCATTCAAACCGTCTGGGGTCTCGGCTACGTCTTCATCCCCGACGGCTCCGCGTGACGCACGTGCTCTCGCCCCGCGCGCTCCGATAGGCCCCCATGCGCATCAACCGGCGGTTTCTCGCCCACGCGTTCGGGGGCCTGTTTTGGCGTACCTTCTTACTGATCGCGCTGTTGATCGCGGTCAGCTTGGCCGCGTGGTTTCAAAGCTTTCGCGTGATCGAACGCGAGCCGCGCGCCCAGCGCGTGGCGCTGCAGCTCGTCGCGGTGGTGAAGCTCACGCGCACGGCGCTGCTCTATTCCGATCCGGATTTGCGCCGAGCGTTGCTGCAAGATCTCGAAAGCAACGAAGGCGTGCGCGTCTATCCGCGCGAGAGTACCGATAAGTACACCTTGCAGCCGGACGAATCGCTGAACCGGCTCATCGAGCACGACATCCGCGGCCGGCTCGGCGACGATACGATCATCGCCCAATCGGTCAACGATATCCCTGGGGTTTGGATCAGCTTCAAGATCGACGACGACGATTATTGGGTCGCGCTCGACCGGGATCAGCTCGACAACGTCACGGGGCTGCAGTGGGCCGGCTGGGGCGTCTTCGCCCTCGCGCTGTCGCTGTTCGGCGCGGCATTCATCACGAGCCTGGTGAATCGTCCCTTCGCGCGCCTCGCAGCCGCGGCGCACCGGGTTGGGCTGGGTCAAACGCCCGACCCGCTGCCCGAACAGGGCCTCGGCGTGGCCGCCGAGACCAACCGCAGTTTCAATCAAATGGTGCGCGACCTGGAACAGCTCGAGGCCGATCGGGCACTGATGCTCGCCGGCATCTCGCACGATTTGCGCACCCCGCTCGCGCGGCTGCGGCTCGAAACGGAAATGAGCCCGTCGGATCAGGCGACGAAAGACGCGATGGTCGACGATATCGAACAGATGGACTCCATCATCGGGCGCTTCCTCGATTACGCCCGCCCGCCGCAGCACTTCTCGCGCCCCGTCGATTTGTCGCTGATCGCGGGCGACATGGCGGCGCGGCTGGCCAGCGAAGACGGCGTGCGGCTCACGGTGCGCCTTGCCCAGGAGGCGGTCGTCGATGCCGACGAAACCGACCTGCGCCGGGTGGTCGGAAATTTGCTCGAGAATGCGAAGAAGTACGGCTTGAGCGAAACGGACGGCATTCCGCACATCATGGTCGAGACGCGCGTCTCGCATTCGCGGGTGGAGCTGTCCGTGCTAGACGAAGGCCCCGGCATTCCCGAGGACCAGATCGGCCTCGTCACCCGCCCGTTCTACCGCGTCGATTCGGCCCGCAGCCAGGCGAACGGAACGGGCCTCGGCATGGCGATCGTCCAGCGCATCGTGAGCCGCCATCGCGGCACGCTGAAGCTGCGCAACCGCGTGCCCGCTCCGGGGCTCGAAGTCACGATCGAATTTCCGCTCGTCAAGAGCGCGTAGGGTCAGACATAGGAGTCATCGCATGAAAACCGTGGGCGATAAACTCGAAGCATTTACTGTCGCGGCTGCGAAGCCGGGCTTCAACCAGCACGAGGAAAACGGTCAGTCGGCCTTCGAAGAGATCACCGAACAGTCGTTCCCGGGCAAGTGGAAGATCATTTATTTCTACCCGAAGGACTTCACGTTCGTCTGCCCGACCGAAATCGTCGAATTCGCCAGGCTACAGAAGGATTTCGAGGAACGCGACGCCGTGCTGCTCGGCGGCAGCGTGGACAACGAATACGTCAAGCTGGCCTGGCGCCGCGAACACAAGGATCTCGACAAGCTGAACCACTACGCGTTCGGCGACGTCAAGGGCGAGCTGATCGACCAACTCGGCGTGCGCGATAAGGAAGCCGGCGTGGCCCTGCGCGCGACGTTCATTGTCGATCCGGACAACACGATCCAGCACGTGTCGGTGAACAACCTGAACGTCGGGCGCAATACGGACGAGATTTTACGTCTACTCGACGCCCTCCAAACGGGCGGCCTGTGCCCGTGCAACCGCTCGGTGGGCGGCGCGACGCTGTAATCGAGGCTCGGGACACTAGCGACCCGATACGCCCCGTTGGGGCGTCCGAGCCTGCCGTCAATCGAACCAAGCCAGCACGGCATCGATCAGGACGTCGAATACCGCTTCGGATTTGTCCGCCGTCTCGTGCCGACCGGCCTGCGTGGGATTCGGCACGGCATCGCTTTCGATTCGCGAAGCATCCAAGTCGGGCGTTGCGCACGGCACGAGCGCGTGGGTGGCGCACGAATCGAATGCACCGGCGCGGCGGCGATTTTCATCGCAAGCCCAGATTGTGTTCCATCCCATGGCGTAGCCGCGCGCAGTGTCGTCGGCTTCGCCCTCTTCCAAGAACAGGATCGGCCCCGGCGAAGCGGCCAATGCTTCCTCTGCGGCGGCGACGCCGGCGCGGTAGGCTTCCATGCAGATCGGGGCGTCGTTCTCCACGGCAGAACGCTCCGGCTACCCGCGTGCGCCCGCCACGCTCAGCAGCACCGCGGCTTGCGCCTCGATCCCCTCCGAGCGCCCCAGGTAGCCGAGCTTCTCGTTCGTCTTCGCTTTGACGTTCACGCACGCGAGCGGCAACGCCAGATCCGCGGCGATGTTGACGCGCATTGCCTCGATGTGCGGCGCGAGCTTCGGCGCTTGCGCGATGACCGTACTGTCGACGTTCACGATGACAAAGCCCGCTTGCTTGACGCGAGCCGCGCATTCGCGCAGCAGCACGCGGCTGTCCGCCCCCGCGAAGCGCTTATCCGTATCGGGAAAGTGGCGCCCGATGTCGCCGAGCCCCGCCGCACCGAACAGGGCATCGGTGACGGCGTGCAACAACACGTCGGCGTCGGAGTGGCCGAGCAGCCCTCGGTCGTAAGGCACCGTCACGCCGCCGATAATGAGCGGCCGCCCCGTCACGAGCGCGTGCACGTCATAGCCTTGTCCGATTCTGAAATTCATTTGCGAGTCTCGATGCTGTCGCGGCCCAAAAGGCCGCGGTTGGGTGATAAAAGCGCCAGGCCGTCGACGGTGCGGCCGTCAAGGCCCGGGCGGCGCAAGCAGCGCCGGCGTCGATTGCGTCACGGGCGTTGCGTCAAAATCGCCTCGGCCAACGCGAAGTCTTCGGGATAGGTAACCTTGAAATTGCGCAAACTGCCTTGCACGAGACGCGGCGCGTGGCCGAGCCATTCGATCGCGCTCGCTTCGTCGGTCAAATCGTGCCCGTCCCGTTCGGCGCGCGCGATCGCCTCGCGCAGCATGCCGATGCGGAACATCTGCGGCGTTTGCGCCTGCCAGAGCCCGTTGCGAGACTCGGTGCGCGCGATCCGGTCGCCGTGCTCGATATCGACGCGCTTAAGCGTATCGGCCACGGGCAGCGCCATGATGCCGCCCACGTCGTCGTCCGCCAGCGCGCGGATCAGCGCGCGGATCAGCTCGGGCGTGATGCCCGGCCGAGCCGCATCGTGAACGAGTACCCAGTCGTCGTCGGCCGCCCCCATTTCGATGAGCGCATCGAGCCCGTTCCTGACCGACGCCTGCCGCGACGCGCCGCCGCAACGGCGCACGGCAAAGCGCAAGGGCGCGAAGCGCCCGGCGTCGAAATGGGTGTCGTCGGCGGAAATGACGACGAGCGTCTGCGCCAGTTCGGCGCAGGCGTCGAACGCTGCCAGCGTGAAGGACAGCAGCTCGCGCCCGGCCAGGCAGCGGTATTGCTTGGGCATCGGTGCACCGGAACGGCTACCGGTGCCCGCGCAAGGAATCAGGGCGAAAAAGCGTGAAGTCACGAAATCGGAGTCGGCCGTACGGGCCGCCAGTCAAAAATGGACGACGGATTTTATAATAGGCGCTTTGCTCCGGGCACCGCATTCGTCTTCGATGCGACGCCCGGCGCTCGAAAGAGCGTCGCCGCGC
>NZ_JBQCIV010000131.1:0-108932 GCF_051953405.1 Trinickia sp.
GATGAGCTTGACGATGATGTTGGAGAGGAACAGCTTGAACGTCTCGAAGCTGATCTCGGAGGTGAGGCTTTGATCGAAGAGATACAGCAGGAACGGGAGGAACACGAACAGCAGCGCGCCGCTGACGCGGTGCAGGATCGAAACCTTCGCCGCCAAGGGCAGACGATAGGACATCGTAATGTCGCCAATCCCGATGTTGCGGAATTCCCGCCTGCGACTGCGTTTTTCTAACGGTCCTGCCATGTCGTACCCCTTTGTCGTATCGAGCCCGTTCTTGCTACGGCCGCCTCACGCAAGGCCGCCGCATGCGAGGGGCGGGCCGAACCAGGCCGGATACGGCGTGGGGATGCGGGGACGTAGTCGAGCGCGGCGTTATGCCACGCCAAGAATTTTGCCGATATTGTCGTCCCGTACTGATATGCTGTCCAATATCTATCGTGTATTCCAGAAATATTTTTTACAGATATCGGTATGGAGCTACGACATATTCGCTACTTCCTGGCCGTTGCCGAGGAACGGAACGTCACGCGGGCAGCCGAGAAGCTGGGCATCGGCCAGCCTCCGCTGAGCCAGCAGATTCACGCGCTGGAAGCCGAATTGGATGTGCGTTTGTTTCGGCGGACGGGCCACGGCGTGGTGCTCACCGAAGCCGGCGAGACGTTCTTGGTCGACGCGCGGCGGCTCCTCGAGAGCGCGGGCCAAGCCATCGCCAATGCGCAGAGCGCGGGGCGGGGCGAGACGGGGCAACTCAACATCGGCTTTACCGGATCGGCGGCCTTCAATCCGATCGTGCCGAGAATGACTCGGCAGTTTCGCCAGTCCTATCCTGGCGTCACCCTCACGCTGTCTGAGGGTAATACGGCGGAACTGCTCGACGATCTCAAGGCCGGCCGCGTCGATGTCGCGTTCGTGCGGCTGGGCGCGCAGTCGCCCGCCGGGATGACGTTCCATCACATCGCGGCCGAGCGCATGCGATTGGTGTTGCCCGCCACGCATCGATTGGCCCGCAAGCAGCGCATCAAACTCGAAATGCTGGCCGGCGAACCGTTTGTTCTGCTTCCGCGCGACGTCAGCCCAACGCTGCACGACGTGATCGTCGGCGCATGCCGTCAGGCAGGATTCGAGCCGGTGCTGGGCCAGCAGGCGCCGCAGTTGTCCTCCGTCGTCAACTTTGTCGCAGCCGAATTCGGCGTATCCCTCGTGCCGGCCTCGGTTTGCCAGATTCAGGTCGAGGGCGTGGTGTATGCGGACGTCGCCGGCGCGAATATCACGATCCGCCTCGCGTTGGCCTCGCAAGCTCAGCCCAAGACATCGAAAGTGGAAAACTTTCTAGCGATTGCGCGACAGTTGACGGCCCCCTTGGAAGGGTGAAGAGAAAATTCTTCTACGCTCATTGCACTTCGCACGATTCTTTGGAAGCAATTTTTGCGATCGCGCACTTAAGATTGCCAGCGCCGACGACGGTTGGCGCGGCCCGTCCAACGACGAAATCGATTCGCTGTAAGCGAGACGAAAGGCGGCGCCGCTGCCCTTATTTAGACATTGTTCGGTGAATTTCCATCGGCTCACGCGAAACGATGCGAAATCCGACGAATTGAAAGACGATCATGAGCGACCGTGCCCCTTTCCATTATTTCGACTACGCGGCAACGACCCCCGTCGATCCGAAGGTAATCCACTCGATGACCGAGTGCTTGGGGATCGATGGCGTGTTCGGCAATCCGGCTTCGAGTTCGCATGCCGCGGGTGCCGCGGCGCGCGAGAAGGTGGAGCATGCGCGCAAGCAGGTCGCCGATCTGATCGGTGCGCAGCCGCACGAAATCGTCTGGACTTCCGGCGCGACCGAATCGAACAATCTGGCGCTGAAAGGGTATGCCGAAGGCGCCGGCACACGGCGGCACCTCGTGACGAGCCCGCTCGAGCACAAAGCGATCCTCGATACGATGAGTAGCCTCGAGAAGCGCGGGATGTCGGTCGCTTACGTCCGTCCGACGGCGGACGGGGAAATCACGGCCGATGCGGTCGCGGCGGCCATCGGCCCGCAAACGGGACTCGTATCGCTCATGCTCGTGAATAACGAATTGGGCACGCTGACCGATATCGCGGCGATCGCACCGATCGTCCATGCCGCGGGCGCGCTCTTGCATGTCGACGCGGCGCAGGCGCTCGGCAAGACGCCGATCGACGTAAAGGCGCTTGGAATCGACTTGATGTCGATGTCCGCTCATAAAGTGTATGGACCGAAAGGGATCGGCGCGCTTTATGTGAGCCGCGAGGCCGCCAGCCGAATCGCGCCGCAGATGCATGGGGGCGGTCACGAGTTCGGACTTCGCTCGGGCACGTTGGCGACGCACCAGATCGCGGGGATGGGGACGGCGTGCGAATTGGCGGCCGCTATGATGGACGCCGACAGCAAGCGGATCGCGGGCCTCGGTGCGCGCTTGCTCGATGGCGTGCTGGCGCTCGACGGGGTGGTGCACAACGCGCGCTTGGCGCGCCGCATTCCTCATACGTTGAGTCTGACGATCGGCTTGCCGGGCTTTTTCACGTTCATGCTCGGCGGCGAGCTGGCCGTCTCGTCCACCTCGGCCTGCAACTCGGCGGCCGGCACGCCTTCCCATGTATTGACCGCGATCGGCCTCGACGAAGCATCGGCGAGCCGTACCGTCCGCGTCAGTCTCGGCCGCTATACCACGCAAGAGGACGTCGACTATGCAATCGCTTGCTTCCAACGAACCGTGGACGCTTGCCGTCCGCTCGTAGCGGGTTGAACTGAGCCGAATCGAGCCGAGCCGAGCGTCCTCGGCTTCGAGTGCTCGAAAAGGTTGATCGGTTTGGCGTTGTTGGTCATGATGCGTGCTTGTTCATGCGAACCGAACATGGACGTTTGACGAACCACGCCCCTTCATGACGAACAAACCGACTGCCACGTCCTTCAGCGAACTCCCGCTCGCGCCCGCCGTATTGGCCAATCTCGCTCGGCTCGGCTATGTCTCGATGACGCCGATCCAGGCCCAGAGCCTGCCCGCCGCGCTTGCTGGGCACGACTTGATCGCTCAGGCGAAGACCGGCAGCGGCAAAACCGCTGCCTTTTCGCTGGCGCTGCTCGCACGGCTCGACGCGCGCCGGTTCGACGTGCAAGCGTTGGTGCTCTGTCCGACGCGGGAGCTTGCCGATCAGGTCACACAGGAAATCCGCCGCCTGGCGCGTGCCGAGGAAAACGTCAAAGTGCTGACGTTGTGCGGCGGCACGCCGATGGCGCCGCAAACCGCCAGCCTCGAACACGGCGCGCATATCGTCGTTGGGACGCCAGGGCGCATCATGGATCATCTGGAGCGCGGCAGCCTCGCCCTCGACGCCGTGAATACGCTGGTGCTCGACGAAGCCGATCGAATGCTCGATATGGGCTTTTACGACGATATCGCGAAGGTCGTCGATCAATGTCCGAAGGAGCGGCAAACGTTGCTGTTCTCCGCGACCTACCCCGAAGGCATTGCCAAGCTGAGCCAGCGGTTTTTGCGCAACCCGAAAGAAGTGCGGCTCGAAGAGCATCACGACGACAGCAAGATTCGTCAGCGCTTCTATGAAGTGACGGAAGACGAGCGGCTGCATGCGGTCGGTTTGTTGTTGAATCACTATCGCCCCGTGAGTACGCTTGCGTTTTGCAATACGAAGCAGCAATGCCGGGATTTGCTCGATGTGTTGCGCGCGCAGGGTTTTCATGCTTTGGCTTTGCATGGGGAACTCGATCAGCGCGAACGCGATCAGGTGCTGATTCAGTTCGCGAACCGCAGCTGTTCGGTGCTCGTGGCCACCGATGTCGCCGCGCGCGGGTTGGATGTCGCGCAGCTCGAAGCCGTCATCAACGTCGATGTCACGCCCGATCCGCAAGTGCATGTGCATCGGATCGGCCGCACGGGCCGCGCGGATCAGGAAGGCTGGGCACTGACGCTGGCGAGCATGGACGAGATGGGGCGCGTCGGCGGTATCGAACAGGCGCAAAAGCGCGATGTCGAATGGCATGCGCTGGCCGAACTCAAAGACAGCGGTGATGCTCCGTTATTGCCGCCGATGGAAACGATACAGATCCTCGGCGGTCGCAAGGAAAAGATTCGCCCCGGCGACGTGCTGGGGGCGCTGACGGGCGAAGCGGGCTTGCCCGGCTCGCAGATCGGCAAGATCAACGTGACCGACTATTCGACGTACGTTGCGGTGGAGCGCAGCATTGCGCGCGAGGCGCTGCGCAAGCTCAACGCAGGCAAGGTCAAGGGCAAGAAGGTGAAAGCCCGTTTGATGGACGAGTGACGAGAAAAACGTTTTGAAAAATAAAAACCTTAGGCGGTGGGCCGCCGCAAACATCGTTGCATGCGCGCTCGTCGTTTGCGTGTCTCCTGCGAGGGCGCAAAACAACGCCCGATTGGAGTCGGCACTGACGAACGCGATGCGCCTGGACATCAAGCAGCCGACGGATCGCGTGGGCGATGGGGGCGCTGCCATTCAAGGCTATGTGGCCGCCGGCTATCTGGCGAAACGGCCGAATACGCGGCTGGACTATACCGACTACTGGTGGCTAAAAAAGAGCGCGCCGTTCATGACGCATGAGTTGGTCATGATCGAGCAGGAATACATGAGCGCCTGGGTGGGCTGCTGTGTGAGCCCGGGCGTTGGGGTCACGGTGCGCGTCCACGGCAGTACGGCCAACCTCGAGCAATTCGCTCGCGCGAACAAGTGTTCCATCGAGACGAACGTCAATTTGACCGACGTGGCGAAATACTCGCATATCGCGTTGTCTTCGATTCACAAAGGGCGATATGCGACGATGAGCTGCCGCGAGCGTGACATTCAGGATCAAGACGGTAGCCAATAAATTCGATTTCGTTTGAACGCGTGCTCCGGGGACCGGGCATGCTTCGGGGACCGGGCGTGCTCCGGGGACCGGGCATGCTCCGGGAGACCGGGTAGCGCCCGGTGGGCTAAGCGGGATGGGGCATCTCGGCAGCCTGCCGCGCGAGCCATGCGCAAAACCGATCGGCTTTAGCGCTGCGCTGCGGGCGCCGCTTGAGGACATATCGTTTGCCGCTTCTGCGAAAACCCAGCGGCGCGATCAAGCGTCCGCTTTGCAGGTCGTCTATCACCAAATGCCAGGGGGCTACGCACATGCCCAATCCTGCCGTGGCGGCTTGCAACGTGAAGTAGTAGTGCTCGAAGACTTGACCTTTGGTTTCCGGTGCAGTGCTGCCTGCGTGATGGGCCCACAGCGACCATGCATCGGGACGCGTCCGCGTATGCAGCAGTAGTTTGCCGGGCAGCTTCGCGGGCGATTTCCAGTCGATCGATGTGGCCAGTTCGGGTGACAACACGGGCCCCAGCCATTCCGGAAATAACACGCTGGCCGCGCTGGGTTCGGCGTGTTGCGCGTCGTCCACGGAGATCACGACGTCGTAGCGTTCGCGTTCGATGTCGACGTCGCGGTCGGTCGCGCTGATTCGCACGTCGATGTCGGGACAGGCCGCGTTGAAATCGTACAGGCGCGGAATCAACCATCGCATGGCGAGCGTACCGAAGCAGGAGACGTCGAGTGTGCCGCCGGGTTCGTCGCTGACGGCGCGCACGGCGCTCTCGATTTGGTCGAACGCGGCCGATACCGTCGGCAACAGGCGCCGGCCCGCCTCGCTCAGCGCGGGCTGTTGCTTGCTCCCCTCGAACAGCGCTGTGCCAAGGGCTTCTTCCAATTGCCGCACTTGGCGGCTAATCGCGCCCGGCGTGACACTGAGTTCGCTTGCGGCGGCTGTCATGCGACCGAGCCGCCCGGCGGCTTCGAAGGCCCGAAGGGCATTCAGAGGTGGAAGTCGACGCTTCATCATTGTGAGAAAAACGCAAATATTGCGCGCATATTAATCGCTTTTCCCGGCTAATGCTGGACGCTATAAAGGCTTTTCGTTCCGCTTCCGGCGCCTCTCCCCGCATGATGCCAAGGGTGAGGCACCGCGAAGGCGGGCGAATCCTTTGTGTCTCTTTATGTCTATCAGCGAGAAAAGATCAAATGCCTTTCATTCGGACCGCCGTTGCGCAAGATACCTCTCCCGAGCAACGTCGAGCCATCGTCATGGGCGTGCACGACGCGCTCGTCGATGCGATCGGGATGCCCACCGACGAGTTGTTCAACCTGGTGTCCGACTACGCGCCGGGACAATTCTTCTGCAGCCGCAGCTTCAACGGCATTGCCCGCTCCGAACGCGTGGTGGTGGTCGAAATCACGATGCGGCGCGGTCGCAGCGACGCAATGAAGAAAGACTTGTATGCCGGGATCGCGCACAATCTGGAAGCGGCCGGTGTGTCGCGCAAGGACGTTTTCATCTTTCTGCATGAAAACGACTACTCCGACTGGTCGGTTGGCAACGGGCTGTTCGCCATGGCATTGGCACAGCAGCGAGGCTCGGATTTTTCGGCGTGACGCACGGCTTCGCCCCGGCTCGGATTTCCGTAGAGAACGGGTTGCACGATCCTGAAGGTACCTCGTGGCCTCGGTCCAATACGTTCGATATTCGGACGATCATGTAGACTTGTTGAGCGCTGCGCGCCTTAGGACGCTTCACGGCGCTTCGATGAGGGGGACGCATGCCGTATTGCGAGACGTGCCGGATTGAAGTCGATGCGCTGTTCTGTCCCAGATGCGGCAGCATGACTTCGGTTCGATTGGATCGGCGCCGTTTGCGGCCCGATTCGCCGAGCGGCGGCCCATCGTCGGCAGTCGCCGTTGCGCCGACGTCGTACGCGCTAGTCCATACCTTGGGCGGCAACACGCCCGACGACATGGGGGGCGACGGGGCGTACGCCAATTGGTTGCACGGCCATTTTTCTTGTCACAAGAGCCAACTAGGCTGCGTCGATGTGCAGCGCCTGATCTTCACGGGCCGCAAGACCGGATCGACGGGCGAATTTATCGGCCGCATGATTCCCCAGTTCACGCGGGATTTACAGCGGTATTTGACCACGCCCGCCTTGCGCATGACGCGCACCATCGTGCTGAATTGGCATATCCGCTACACCGGCCGGCCCAATGCCTGGACAGGGCGCGGCAGCAGCCAGGAGATGGTCGCGGCGCTTCAGGGCATCGTGGCCGAAGCCGGCTATCGGCTCATCGTGCTCTATACCGTGCACGAGTCGGAGGGCCTAGGGGGAGAGGCGTGGCGCTATCAGCCGTCGTCGCTTTTGGCCTTGAATCCCGATGTGCAAGGGCAACTGGGTCTCCAGTTCCGCGAGCGCGTCGCGCTGTCTCGGGTACCCGGGCTCATGACCTGCGTTCACACGTCGAGCGTCGACCTCATTTTGCAATACCTGCGCGGCGAATCCACCGCGCTGATCCGCACGGCTGCCGCGGTGCTGCTGCAGCAGTTTCGGCTGCGGACCGTGCCGAGCCAGCGCGGCAACCTCGCTCGGCGCCAAACGCAAGGCATCATCGTGTTCGGAATGATCACGGCGCGTCACGGGCTGTCGGCCGAACTCATTCGACTGCTCTGCCGGCGTCTAGCGATGTACGGCTTCGGGCGGGATTTCAAGGTCGTCATCGCGGGCAGGACACAGACAGCGTCGCTGGAGGTCGATCTGCGCGCGATCGACTCGGCCAGGTTGGTCTTTCATGGCACGCTCGATCATCGCGATGGTTTTACGACGTTAGCGGGATGCCGCTATGCGATGTCCTTCGACCCGCTCGGCTTTCGCGACAACGCCTCGGCTCAAGTGAACGTGACGCGTGCCGGTCATTTATTGTTCTCGCGAAACTCGGGGGAATCGTCCGAGGCGATGATCGAACGCGCGCTGGCGGAGATCGTCCGGTGCGAACGCGATTCGGAGCACTACACCGATGCCTTGATCGCTCAGTCCGGTCGATTTATCAATACTTCGCCCGATGCCGTGGGCGACGAGCTGGATCAGTTCCTGCGCGCTCTTTCGTCTAGCGAGCAATGATGAGCCAGCGACGCCCGCTAATCGAGCCGCTTTCGCCGATCTCGCGGGTGCACCGACTCGCGAGACCGGTTTCCGCAGGCCGCTACTTCAACAGGACCCAACGCCCCTTGGCATCCAACGCGGCGTAGGGAACGAACTTTCCGTGGCGAACCTGTACCGCCATATAAGCGGCGCTCGCCCGGTCGCCTTTCTCGTCGAACGCGATTTTGCCGGTCGCGCCGTTATAGCTTTTGAGCGTGTGCAGTGCGGCCGCGACATCGGATGGCTTGGCCGACTTCGCGTTTTCGATGGCCTGGGCCGTGACGCCGATCGCATCGTATTCGTAGATCGAGTAGGGGCCCGGAGCGCGCTTGTACGCCGCCTCGTAGGCCGCCGAGAACCGATGCGCGCGCTCGTTCCCGAGAAACGCGGGCAACGGCGAGGTCGTGACGATCATTCCCTCGACATCCGCACCGCCGGTTTGGATCAGCGATGGGTCGGCGGTGCCGGAGCTGATGAAATGCTTGATCGGCAACCGCAACGCGCGCACGTCTTTGGACAAGGCCGCAGCCTCGGGGTAATAGCCCGTAAAGTAGATCACGTCGGGCTTCGCCTGTGCGGTGCTCGCCGCCAAATCGCGATAGTCGTGCTGCCCCGGAGTGAGCGCCGCGTCGAGCACGACCTGAGTGTCGTCCGCCTTGAGTCCCGCGATCGTATCCTGCGCAAGCCGCTGAGAGTACGTGGAGCCGTCGTTGATGATGGCCGCGCGTTTCGCATGCAGCACGCTTGTCATGAACGCGGCCACGTAGCCGCCTTGCGCATCGGCACGACCGATCGTGCGAAACACGTTGGACCAGCCATGGTCGGTCAGTTGAGGACTGGTCGAAGCATCGAGCACATACGGAATGCCCGCTACGTGAAATACGTTGAGTTCGGGCAGCGCCGCGCTCGAGCAGTAGCCGCCGGCCACGGCAACGACGTTCGCGCGGACGAGCGCCTCGGCCGCTTGCGCCGCCTTGTCGGGGTTGCAAGCGTCGTCTTGCTGTACGAGTTCGAGCTTCTTGCCGAGCACACCGCCCGCCGCGTTGATTTGATCCACCGCCAGTCGAGCGCCGTTGAAGATATCGGTGCCTGCATCCTGATAGGCGCCGGAGAGCGACGTCGGCACACCGATCTTGATGGTGTCCTCCTGCGCTCGCGCCGCATGGGGCGCGAACGCGAGCGAGACGCCCATCGACGCTGCCATTGCGAACGATGCGAACGATGCGAGTCTCGGGCGACGATGGAGAATGCGCGACGCGTGCCTGCTTTGAAGCGGCGCGCGGCCGGTGCGTGTATGTCCAACTGCCATCTTGCCTCTCCCCACTTTCGATGAACCCGCGCAAACGCGGGCGACGCTTGCACTTGATCTTGGATCGATTCTGCGTGGCTGGCTATAGGTGGAGGACTGTTTTGCTGTAGGGAATTCCGCACAGCTCAGCCCATCGCGCGGCGTTACGGCTCATCGGCGAACGCCACCAAGGTCGAGTCTTCGGGGTGCCCCACCCAAACCGCCACGGCGGAATAGTTATCGGCGTGCGGTGCGACCCGGGCGTGACGCGCCGCTTCGTGCTCGAGCAGTCGAGCCCAGTCGTCGGCGGAATGCACGATCCGCAGCGTCCGTTCGAGCGTTCGCGCCGATACGAGCTGCCAAAAACCGTCGGTGCAGAGGATGAACGCGTCGCCGTCCACGAGCGGAAAGCGTTCGCCGTGGCTCGGCGAGACTAGGCCGCGCATGCCGATCGCGCTGTGAAGCAGGCTCGGGTTGACGCCATCGGTCGACCACCCCGCATCGCGCATTTGCTGCATCACGCTGTGATCGAGCGTGCGCTCCGCGATGGCGCCGTGCCTGAACCGGTACAGGCGGCTGTCGCCTACATGCAGCCATTGCGCGTGCGCGTGCACGCGGTCGATGAAGAGCGCGACGATGGTGGTGCTCATCTGCGCATGCAGCGGGTCGCGCTGTTGCTCGGCTACGATGGCTTCGTTCGCGGCTTGCACCCAGGCATGCGCCGCCTCTCGCGAGACACGCTCGGCTTCGCTCCAGTGCGCGACGAGGGTTGCGACGGCGCGCCGAGCGGCGACATCGCCGCCAGGCGTGCCGCCAATGCCGTCGCCCACCACGAAGCAGGCGCGGTCCGCGTCGATCCGATGCGCCACGACATCCTGATTGGTCTGCCTCGCGCCCGCGCACGAAAAATAAGCACAAGAGACATGCATGGTCAGCTCGACCGGGCGCTTTCGCGTCGCGCGTGATAGTGCCTCACTTCCTCGTCGTAGGCATTCAAAAACGCTTTGCCGAATACGGCGCCGAAATCGTCTTCGACCGCGAGCGCCATCTCGCGGTGCAGCCGCGCGTAGTGTTGCCACAGCGATGCGTCGCGCAGTATCGGCAAGGCGCGTTCGATTCGGTTCGCCTCGCCCGCGCGCTGTGCGATTCGCTCCGGAGAAAAACGACTCAGGAGATCGATGAGGGCCGCGCGCATGCCGGCCACAATTGCAAGCTGGTGCGCATGCAAATCGTGAAACGCATCTTCCACCGCGCTCGCGGGCGTCATGAAGCCGGGAAACGGCAAGCCGAACATTTGCTTCAGCGCGGCACTGCCGTCCGGCAGCAATTTGAGCGGGTTGTTCTCGCGATCGAGCAAGACCGTCATGTCGGCCTGCACCTCTCGCTTCAGGACGCTGCGCGAAGAAAGCAGCTCGACCGTGCCGTTGGCGAACAGCGCGAGCAGTTGCCCTGCGATCTTCAATTGCTCCGTCGACCAATTGCAGGCGACCTTGTCGAGCCCCGCGCCGTTAAGGAACGCGGCGAGCAGCGCATCGGAGGGCTTCGGTTGCGCATCGGGCGGGTTGGGATCTTGGGTTGGACTGGGGCCCGAGGGCGTTGCCGCAGGCGCGAACCGAGCCGACGCTGGCGCGGTCGCATCGAGAGACGCGGGCACATCGGAACGAGTCAGCTCGGGGCGATCGAAGGCGGGCGGCGCGCGATGGGTCGTTGCCGTCGGCATGAATGCCGTCAACGGATCGGTCGGAATCGCGCGCGGCGCTTCTTCGTTCGCGGCTCGGCCGCGCGGTGCATGCGCGCCGGCGTCCTGCGCGAGATGGGGCGCATCCCAATCGGCTCGCAGAACATACGGCCCGATACGAATGGCGTCGCCGGGGCGAACCACCTGTTCCTGCGCGCATTCCAGCGAGATGTCGTTGACCTGCACGACGGCCACGCTGCTCAAATTCTTCAATCGGCAATGGGTGCCGTCGGTTTGCAGCAGTGCCTGAAGCCGCGATATACGCCGCGTTTCGTCCGGCAGC
Source organism: Trinickia sp. (assembly GCF_051953405.1). Lineage (GTDB taxonomy): Bacteria > Pseudomonadota > Gammaproteobacteria > Burkholderiales > Burkholderiaceae > Trinickia. The sequence continues at coordinate 11,299 of NZ_JBQCIV010000131.1, forward strand.
ACCAATAGATTGTCCGCATTACGGCCGATCGTGCCGCCGGGAGGCAGAAATTCCACGGAGGTCTTCGACTTGGCGGGCCGACCCGCGTATTCGACGACGGTCAGTTGCATAACTCGACTCGACAATGAAAATGAAAGGATGGCGACAGCCGCACCGATGGCTCAGGACCCAACATGCTGACGCGCGGCTTCGAATGCCGGGCCCCATATCGGGTGTCCCTTTTCGGCGTTCGATAGTTCGAATTTCGGATCGAGACGCAGCGCTTTCTCGAATTCCACGCGGCACAACGCGACGCGTCCCGTGACGCAATAGCTGAAGGCCATCAGCTTGTGCGCATCGACCTGCGTGCGACGATCGGCGGCGTCGACCGTATCGCTGTTGCGCAATAGCTTGATCGTGCGTGCGTAGTCGCCCGATGCAAAGGACTCCTGCGCGGCTCGCAGCGTTTCGTCGGCCGCCCGTTGAGCCGGCGACGTCGTGGCGCAGGCAGCCACGGCCAGGCCCAAACACACCGCGCCTACAAGCTTCGCGAACCCCGACCGGTTCGCCCAAATATCCGTGTATTGCGGCATAAGTAGTGTCAGCTTAAAACTACGAATTTCGGGAAAGGCTTCTTATCCTATGCGCATATTTTTGAATGAATATTCAGTTGCCGTGAAAATTCATGTGAACTATAGTCTATTCCACTTTATCGCTGTCGGCGAAATTGGGTTCATATTAAAGCGGATTTTTTGGGGATGAATCAAACCGCTTTTCGTTGAACGCTGAATAGCTCGTTTCCGACGTCTACCGGTGGTGCGCCGCCGAGGTTACGCGTGCTCTGTCGCATGCATGCAATGCAATCGAATCGCGAGTTGATCGCGAGGAGTCATTGCGGCTATTCGAATTGGGACGGTAAATGCTAAATGCGGTTTCTTGCTCGAGTTGCATTCGCCGCTGTGCTGCTGGCATTGAACGGCTGCGCAGGTACGGAAAAATCGCTGCCGGTCCCTTATTCCGTGACATTCGAGGCAGCCAATGACGTCAATGTCGATAGTGGGCGAAGACCGTCGCCGGTGGCGCTGCAGGTGTTCCGGCTCAAGTCGGGCGACGCGTTCGAGCGCGCCGATTTCTTCTCGCTGCAGAACAAGCCGGCTCAGGCGCTCGGCGGCGATTTGGTCGGCGCCGATCGACTGATCCTGCGGCCCGGCGAATCGCGCACGCTCCGCTACACCGGAGACCCATCGGTGCGCGAACTCGGCATCGTGGCCGGTTACCGAAATCTAGTGAAGAGCCGTTGGAAGTCGGCCATTGCGCTACCGGCTCCGGCGCAGACGAATCTTTGGAAAGTCTGGCAATTGGCGCCGCGCGAGAGGCGGCTGGTCGTCGTGTTACGTGCAGACGGTATCGACACGCAAACTGGGAATCGATAGATGTTGATGAGCCGAAACGCGAATCCAAGCCTGCTCGCCGCCGCGGGGGATCGGGTCGTGTGGTCCGAGGGCATGTTCTTGCGCCCGCAGCACTTTCAGCAATTGGAGCGGTTCGTCGAGCGTTACATCCAGCTTCGCTGCGCGCAAACCCAACCGTTCTATTGGGGGTTCTCGGCGCTGGTCGTCAATCGCGAGGCGCTTGCGCACGGTAAGGTCGCGCTCGATATGGCCGCCGGCGTGATGCCCGACGGGACGCCGTTCGAGTTTTCCGCCGCGGGCGAGGGGGCCGATACGCTCGACGTCGGTCCGCACGTCAAGGCTGCGACCGTCGTGCTCGCGGTGCCGCGATCGCGCGGCGACGGCGTCCAAATCGCTTTCGGTGAGGACAGCGCCCGTGCGGGGGCGCGCTTCATTGCGCACGAGCGCGAGCTATCGGACATCAATGAAATCGGCCTCGAGCCTGCGCTCGTTCAGCTCGGACGTTTGCAATTGCGCTTGATGCTCGATGCCGACGCGGGCGCGGATTGGCATACGCTCGGCGTCTTGCGCGTGCTCGAGCGGCGGGCCGACCGGCAGCTCATGGTCGATGAAAGCTATATTCCGCCGATGCTCGATGCGCATGCGGATCCCGTGTTGAGCGGATATGTCCGCGAGTTGCATCGGCTCTTGCTCGCCCGTGCCGAAGCGCTCGCGGGCCGGTTAGCGGCGCCGGGGCGCATGGGCGTACCGGAGATGGCCGACTTCCTGTTGCTGGAACTCGTCAATCGATCGCTCGCCTTCGGCTCGCATGCCGAGAACATGCCGCGCGTTCACCCCGAACGGCTGTTCCGCGAATGGCTCGAGATGGCATGCGACTTTGCGACGTTTACGACCGACGAGCGTCGGCCGCCTGCGTTGCCGATCTACGAGCACGACGATTTGCGCAAGTGCTTCGGCGAACTGTTCACGCAATTGAGGCGATCGCTCGCGACGGTATTGGAGCAGCATGCGGTGCAAATTTCGCTCGAGGATAAAGGCAACCGCGTGAGCGTCGCCCTGATTGCCGACGAGGACCTGCGCGAGCAGGCGAGCTTCGTATTGGCCGTGCGCGCCGATATGCGCGCGGAGGACATTCGCACGCGCGTGCCTGCTCAAATCAAGCTCGGGCCGGTGGAGCGAATCCGCGACTTGGTTCATCTGCAGTTGCCGGGCATCGCGGTGCAGCCGCTGCCGGTTGCCCCGCGAGAGCTGCCTTATCACGCTGGGCACGTCTATTTCGAAGTCGATAAAGGCGGCGATCTATGGCGGCAACTGCAGCGATCCGGTGCGTTGGCATTGCATTTGGCCGGTGATTTTCCCGGCCTGGCAATGGAGTTTTGGGCGATTCGCCCATGAGCCAGAGCGGGTTCGAAATGCACCAACTGCATCCCTTGGACGATCCGTTCGCGGCGGGGCCGGGAGCGCGTCTCATTCCGAACGCGAACGATGGAGACGACGCGCGAGCGCCGAGCCGCCCACCCGCGCAAGAGGGCTCGCTAGCGTCCGCGCCGGCCGCGTTCTCCGATCCGCGCAATCCGCTCGTCGGCGCGGCCGGTTCGTTGCTCAATCTCGTGCCGCAGATTCGCTATACCGTGCATCATTCGAATCCGCGATGGCTGCGCGAGCATCTTGCCTCGGAGATTCGGGCGTTCGAAGTGCGCGCGCAACAGGCGGGAATCTCGCCCGAACAAATCGGCGCCGCGCGTTACTGTCTTTGCACCGCGCTCGACGAAGCCGCCGCGTTGACGCCCTGGGGCAGTGCCGCGAATTGGGCCGCCGATAGTCTGCTCGTCGAATTTCACAACGAAACGTGGGGCGGCGAGAAGTTCTTTCAGGTCTTGGAGCGCGCAGCAAAGCAGCCGCGCGAGCATTTGCTCTTGCTCGAACTGCTCTTCTACTGTCTGGCACTCGGTTTCGAAGGACGCTACCGGGTCCTCGACAATGGCCATGCGCAGCTCGACGCGATGCGGCGGGAACTCGCGGCCAGCATTCGACGCGTGCGCGGCGAATTCGATCCGGCACTATCGCCGCATTGGCGCGACGAACTCGCGAGCCGCGATCCGCGACGCTCGATCGTGCCGCTGTGGGCTTGCGTGGCTTTCGCGGTGGTGCTCGGCTTCGGCGTCTTCGTCGCGCTGTCGCTTGCGTTGGCGGGGCGTTCGGATCGAGCCTTCTCGATGATCGCTCGATTGCCCGTACCGAAGATGCAATCGGTCGCGGCGCAAAGCACGGCTTCGCAGCCGGCGCCGGCGCCTCGCCTCGCGCTCTTTCTTGCACCCGAGGTGCGGGCGGGCTTGGTCACGGTGAGAGACGAGGCCGATCGTAGCGTGGTCGTGCTGCGCGGCGACGGTCTATTCGGGTCGGGCTCGACGACGATCATCGATCGCTACGAACCCACGCTCGCTCGCATTGCCGATGCGCTCGATCGGACGCCCGGCAGGGTGGTCGTCGCCGGCTATACGGACAATCAACCGGTGCGCACGGCGCGCTTCCCTTCGAACTGGAACTTGTCGGTCGAGCGTGCGCAAGCGGTGACGCGCTTCTTGGCGGACCGCATGCACGCGCCTGGCCGCCTGCAAGCCGTCGGTCGCGCCGATGCGGATCCGATCGCATCGAACGACACGGCAGCGGGCCGCGCGCAGAACCGCCGCGTCGAAATCACGTTGTTCGCCGCGCCGGAGGCGAGCGCCGCCAACGCCTCGCCGGGAGCCGTTCGATGAATCCGTTGACGCGGGCATTGCCGAAGACGGCGTCGATGCTGACGAGCCGTCGCATCTGGGTGGCATTGGGGCTGCTGGCGATCTTGGCCGCCGTGTGGCTGGTCGGGCCGCTCGTCGCCATCGGCGTGTATCGTCCGCTCGAAACGATATCGGCCCGCCTATGGGCGACGGCGGCAATCGTGGCGGTATGGATCGCACGTCGCGCATGGCGCGAGTGGCGCACCGCGCGCGTCAACGCGGCGCTGCTCACGCAGTTGCACGAGCAGACTCCGGCGGCCGCGCGCGAGGACACCGCTGAAGCGTCCCATGTGCGGGAGTTGCGGGGCCGCTTCGATGAAGCGGTCGCGCTGCTGAAGTCGGCACGGCTCGGCGAAGTGCCATCGCGTTCGAACGCCTCGCGTTGGTTCGATTCGTTGACGCGGCGATTTCTCTATCAACTGCCTTGGTATGTGTTCATCGGCGCGCCCGGTTCGGGCAAGACCACGGCGCTCGTGAACTCGGGCTTGACGTTTCCGCTGGCGGAGCAGTTCGGCCGCGCGGCGATACGCGGGGTGGGCGGCACGCGTCACTGCGACTGGTGGTTTACGAACGACGCGGTGCTGATCGATACCGCCGGACGTTATACGACCCATGAGAGCAACCGCGCGCTGGATGAAGCCGAATGGAACGGCTTTCTCGGGCTGCTGAAGAAGTACCGGGGCCGGCAGCCGCTGAACGGGGCGTTGCTGACGATCAGCGTGTCGGATTTGCTCGAGGGATCGGAGGTTCAGCGAACGCAACATGCCATGGCGCTGCGCAAACGCCTGCAAGAGTTGCGCGCGCAGCTCGGGATTCAATTCCCCGTGTATGTCCTCGTGACGAAAGCCGACCTGCTGGCGGGCTTCTCCGAGTACTTCATGAGCTTCAGCCGCGCGGACCGGACTCAGGTGTGGGGATTCACGATCCCGCTCGACGAATCGCCGAATGCGCCGCTCGATTTGCGGACCGTGTTCGACCGGGAGTATGGCCTCTTGCACCGGCGGCTGAACGAAGCGTTGCCCGAACTGTTGAGCGCCGAACCGGACCCGTATCGTCGGCAACTGATCTTTTCGCTGCCGCAGCAGTTCGCGGGACTGAAAGACATTCTGGGGCAGTTCATCGCGCAAGTGTTTTCTCATTCCAAGTTCGACTCGATGCCGCAACTGCGCGGCGTGTATCTGACGAGCGGCACGCAGGAAGGCACGGTGTTCGATCGGGTGATGGGAGGCATCAAGCGCTTCTTGAAAATCGATCTCGCGCAGCCGGCCTTTCAGGCGGTAGCCTCCGGGCGCAGCTTCTTTCTGCAAGGGCTGTTGCAGGACCTCATTTTCAAGGAAGCCTCGCTGGCCGGGACGGATAGGCGCTGGCGTTTGCGTCGACGCGCGATGACGCTGGCCGGCTATATCGCCGTGGCGCTCGTGTCGGGCGTGTTGCTCGCGGCCTGGTTCGGCAGCTACTGGCGCAACCGCGTCTACGTCGATGCGATTGCACAGCGTGTGCCCACGATCGAACGGCAATTGCGCGAGGCGACGATCGCGGGCCCCACCGATACGCGACACGTAATCGCGGTGCTGAACACGTTGCGCAATCTCGCGTCGACCGATGCCGTCGATCCCGCGCATCCGGCCACGCGATATCGGTGGGGCCTATTCCAAGGACGCAAGCTGGCCTCTGCTGCGGACGACGTCTATCACCGTGCGCTGGACGAGCTGCTGCTGCCGCTTGCGGTGCGCCGCATGGAATCGGCGCTGCGCAGCGCGCCCGCGAACGACCCGGCGTATATCTATGCCGCGCTCAAGGCGTACTTGATGCTCTATGAAAGCGATCGCTACGATCCGGTGTTCGTGCAGGCCGTGCTCGAACTCGAGGACAACGCCGCACGCTCGGCGGCCCTGAGCCCGAGCGAGCGCAATGCGTTGCGCCAGCACTTGTCCGCGCTGTTCGACGGGCGGGTGGTGGCGGCGCCGTTCCCGCGCGACGATGCCCTCGTCGCACACGCGCGCGATGAGCTTGTCAGGCTGACATTCGCACAGCGGCTCTATGCCCAGCTTGCTCGGACGCTGCGCCCGGCGGCGTCCGCCTACGACGTCAACGCCGCACGAATGGCCGGCCCGTCCGCAAGCCTTGCGTTTCGCCGGGCGAGCGGCGCGCCGTTGAACGAGGGCGTGCCCGGTCTTTACACCTATGGCGGATATTGGAATGTCTTCGATAAGCGCTTGATGGATGCCGTCGATGCGTTCGGGCGAGAAGAGGTGTGGGTTCTGGCACTGCCTTCGACGGAAATCGCCACGCCCAATGCGCTCGATACGCAGGCGAACGAAGTGCGGTCGCTGTACTTCGACGATTTCATCAAGACCTGGGACGACTATCTCGGCGACTTGCGTCTGCAACCGAGCGCCTCCGTCGCACAGACAGCACAAATGGCACGGCTGCTGTCGTCGCCCGACTCTCCGCTGGTGCGGATGGCCGCCGCGGCGGCTAACGAAACCTCGCTCGCACGCAGCGACAACCCGAAGGCCGGTCTCGAAGCGCGAGCCGAAAGCAAGGTGGACGAGGCGCGCCAGTCGCTTTCGCAAATCTTTCAGCCGCAACAGGCGCCAAGCGATCAAGGCGCAACGAACAGCGCCGAGCCGGAAGCCGTGGTCGACGCGCACTTCGCCGATATTCGCGAGGTCGGAAGCGCCGGCAGCGGCGGCGCGCCCAGCGCGGCCATGAACGATGCGCTCAAGTCGATCGATTCGCTTTACGTCTTTTTGGTCGGGGCAGATTCGGCGCTGCGCAGCGGCAGCGCGCCGCCGCCCTCGGATGCCTCCGCGCGGCTCAAGGCGCAAGCGGGCAGGATGCCCACGCCGTTCAGGCAGATGCTCGTGGAGCTGAGCGAAACCGCCGATGCGAATCTCGTCAAGGTCGTCGACGGCAATATGGCGCGCAGTGCGGCATCCGATGTCGGCGACTTTTGTCGGCAAGCGATTGCGGGGCGTTACCCGCTGGATCGCGGATCGTCGCGCGACGCCACGCCCGACGATTTCGCTCGGTTGTTCGCGCCCGGCGCGTTGATGGACACGTTCTTCCAAAAGAATTTGCAAGGGCGCGTCGATACGAGTTCGCACCCTTGGCACCTGAACGGCGGGGCCGATGCCCCGTTCGTGGCTTCGTTCGAGAACGCGTCCGTCATTCGCGATGCGTTTTTCAGCGGTGGCGAACGCGTGCCGACGATCAAGCTGAACATCATGCCGCTCGATCTCGACCCTTCGATTTCGGAATGGTCGATCGATGTCGACGGCCAGGTCATCCGCTATGCGCACGGGCCGCAAGCCCCGATGAGCGTGCAATGGCCGGGGCCGAACGGAACGAATCAAGTGCGCTTGCAGATTGTCGGTGGAACGGGGGCGAGCGACGGCTTCGTGACCTCCGGCCCATGGGCACTGTTGCGGCTGTTCGATCACGCCTCGCTGCTGCGCACCGGCACGGCGGAAAAGACACAGGCCCGGTTCAGTGTGGGCGGCAAATCGTTCGCCGTCGAAGTCACGGCAAGTTCCGTTCGCAACCCTTTGAATCTTGCTCAATTGGAGTCGTTCAAGTGCCCGACGCAACCCTAAAAGAAGCTTGCCTGAGCGCGCAGCGTGCGCTGCCGGCGTGGTACGGCAAGCTCCCCGGTGCGGGGGACTTCGCCGAGCGCCGCATGCCGCGCGCCCTCGCGCAATCGTGGGAGCGGTGGTTCGCATGCGGCATCTCATTGCTGCCGGACGGGGCGGGGCAGGCGTCGTCCGATCCTTACGCCCATGCGCCGATTTGGCATTTCGCGGTGCCGGCGGGCGCCGGGGCGGGATCCGTGCAGTTCGGCTGCATCGCGCCGAGTTTCGATCGCGTGGGGCGCCGTTATCCGCTGCTCGCGGCGCACCTATTCGACCTGGAAGGATTCTCGCTCGATGCCGCGTCATGGGCGAGCGAGCGTCTTGCGGCTCTCGGCGAAACGCTGGCGCAAGCGATCGCGCACGCCTATGGGCCCGAGCAATTCGACCGCGCGCTCGAGGATCGATTGAGCGCGGTGCCCAGCGGGGGCGACGACGATCGATCGCGAGCGAAAGCGCAGGCATGGGCCAACTTGCTCGATTACTTCGATCCCGACGGCATGACGAGCTTTTGGTGGGCGAGCGCGGACGATGACGATTCGCCCGCGGCGCGGGTGCATACCGGTGCGCTCGATAGCGCGTTGTTTTCCGCCTTGTTCTGTGAAATCGACCGCTCGCGGCGTATCGAAAGTTGATGACTAGGCGGCCTTTGCGGCCGCGGCGCACGAGATTTTGAAGGGGATGTTTATGACGGAATCGCGATTTGCCGAAGGCGAGGTGAGCGCCGATCGCGACGCGAGCGCGAAGGTCAGGCCGCTACCCGCGCGCCACCGCCTAGGCGAGTTCGAACTCGACTCGGTGATCGGCACGGGTGGCTTCGGCATCGTCTATCGCGCCTTCGACCGGACGCTGCAACGCACCGTCGCGGTCAAGGAATACATGCCGGCGATGTTGGCGCTGCGTGCCGGCGACTATACCGTCGGGCTGCGCGCGCCGCGCTATTCGCATGCGTTCGAGGCGGGCCGTACCGCGTTTCTGAACGAGGCGCGCTTGCTGGCGCAGTTCGATCACCCGGGGCTGCTCAAGGTGCTTCACTTTTGGGAGAGCCACGGCACCGCGTATATGGTGATGCCGTTTTACGACGGCCAGACCCTTGCGCAACGAAACCGCCGGGCAGCGCGCATGAGCGAGCCGGAGCTGCTCGAATTGCTGGCGGCACTATTGGGTGCGCTCGATACGCTGCACCGCGCGCAATGCTTCCATCGCGACATTTCGCTCGACAATATTCTCGTGCAGCCGGGAGGACAGCCGGTCCTGCTGGATTTCGGCGCGGCGCGCAAGTTGATCGGCGATCTCGTCGACGAAACGGCGATGATTCTGAAGCCGGGCTACGCGCCGATCGAACAATACACCGACGACCCGGCTTTCCGGCAGGGGCCATGGACGGACCTCTATGCGCTTGGCGCCGTTGCTTACGCGCTCATCACGGGCGAGTTGCCGCCAGCGGCTGTCGTGCGCAGCATTCAGGACCAATACCGGCCGCTCGCGAGCCGGCCGCTGCCCGAGGAGGGCACGCATTACAACGAGCATGTTCTGGCCGCCATCGACGAGGCGCTCGCACTGCGGATCGAAGATCGGCCCGACTCCGTGTCGGCGTTCGCGCAACGGCTAGGCTTGCGCGAGCCGACGATCGGCGTGTTCGTCCCGCCCGATCGCGCAGCGGCGATCCATGCGCCGGCAGCGGTAGCAGTGGCCGATCCGCCGCCGAACCCCGTTGCCGGCGTCGCTGCGCCACCGCCGCCGGAGCCCGCTCCGGCGCCGCGGGACTCGAATGACGACAGCGCCCAGAAAGCGACTCGGGTCGGCGTTGCATCGACGACGGCGCCGAGCGTTGATGCAGCGACCGACACAGAAGGGCGCGAGCCGCCGGCTTCGACGATGGCGGCCGCTGTGTCGACAGCCGGCGAGACCGATGGGCACGCGAGCGCGACGCGCCATCGATTTGCTGCGCGCCGGTTCGCGTTGCCCGCACTGACGCTGGCGGCGATCGTGATAGGCGGCGTGACGCTGCTCCGTTTGGCGCTCCGGCCATCGGAGCCGACTGTTGCCGAGCCCGCCGCACAAACGACGGCGCAGATGCCGGCTACGCCGCCGCCGTTGCCACAGCCGTTGCCACAGCCGTTGCCACAGCCGGTGCAACAGCCGGTGCAACAGCCAGCGAAAACGCCGACGGCAGCCGCTCAGCCGCCTGCGATGGCGCCGACTGCGCAGCTCGCTTCGTCGAGCGCGACCTCTGCCGGGACGGGAATGCCGGCATCGGCTGCGACACCCGGGCCTGCGCCCGCATTAGCCGATACCGCACCGGCGACCGAAGCGGCGCGCGCGGTCGCACCGTCGGTTGCCCCGGATCACGAATCGTCGAGTCCGTCGGCGCTTGCCATGGAGCCGGCGCAGCGCCACGAGCCGCCCGTTGTCCCGCCGGCCGCGACGGCGACGGCGACGGCGAGAATCAACGCGTTCCGGCCTGTCTCGGTGCGCTTGTACGTGATTCCGTGGGGCGAGGTGTATGTCAACGGCGTGAAGCGCGGCGTCAGTCCGCCGTTTCGATCGATGAATCTCGCGCCGGGCACCTACCGCATCGAAATCCGCAACGGCAGGCTGCCGCCGTTCGTGCGCGTGCTGACGCTCGATGTCGGCGAAGCGCCCGTCGATATTCGCTATTCGTTCGAGTGAGGATCCCATGATGGAGGTGTCGCTCGCGCCGATCGATGAGGATTGCCCTTGCGGTCCGAATCTCGAATACGACGCCGAGTTCCTGCTGCTGCAAGAGTACGCAAGCGGCAAATCGGATCAGCAATACGGCGACACGTTGATCGCTGCCGAGCCGCCCGATTGGAGGCGCGTGGAGCGGTGCGCAGCCGCGTTGCTCGCACGCACGAAGGATCTGCGTGTCGTCGCGCAACTCACGCGAGCCTGGGTACAAGCGCGCGGTTTCGCGGGCTTGGCGCAGGGGCTGAAGGTGACGGCGGCCTTGCTCGAAACATACTGGGACAAGGTTCATCCTCAGTTGGAGATCGAAGGTCAATTCGACCCGCTGCCGCGCGTGAACGTCCTGCGCGAACTAGCGGGCGAGAGCGGCTGCACGCAAGCGGTGCGCGAGTGCGCGTTGATCGCCAGCATGAACGCGAGAGCGCTAGCGGCCGCTCTCGCGCGTCTGCGAACGCCGGCCCAGGAACCGGCCGCTACCGACGCGCGTGTCGTCGCCGATCTGCGGGCAGCCTACGCGAGCGCGGAGCCGGCGCTTGTCGCGGCGTTGGACGCGCTCGACGCATTGCATACCGTTCGCGAGACGGTGAGTCAGCGCCTCGGTCACGAATGGGCATTCGAGGCGAGCGCAATCGAGCGCGATTTGTCGGCTGTCGCCGAAAGCTTGGCGGTCGTTAGCGGGGAACACGACGAGAAGGAGGGCGCGCTCGCGCCAAGCGAGACGCAGGCACCGTCGCCGCTGCCATCGCCCGCGCTGACGCCCACCGAGATCCGTACGCGCGGCGACGTCACGCGTTGCTTGGCCGAGTTGCGCCGTTACTTCGAGCGCTATGAGCCGAGCCACCCGGCGCCATTGCTGTTGCGTCGCGTCGAGCGCCTGTTGACACTCGATTTCTACGAAATCATGCGGGACCTGGCGCCCGACGGCTTGCCCCAGCTCGACGTATTGACTGGGCGGAGTGCGGAGCGAGACCGTGGAGCAACGTAACCGCCCGCGCATCGAACCTTAGAGGAGGGAGACGTTATGCCTGCAACGAAACCATCGGCGAGCGGACAGAAATTCATCGCCCGCAACCGCGCACCGCGCGTGCAGATCGAATACGACGTGGAGCTGTACGGCGCGCAACGCAAGGTCGAGCTGCCGTTCGTGATGGGCGTGCTGGCCGATCTGGCCGGCGCGCGTGCCGGCGAGTTGCCCGACTTGAGCGAACGCAACTTCGTCGACATCGACATCGACAACTTCGACGAGCGCATGAGGTCGATCGGGCCCGCGTTATCGCTCGATGTCGCCAATACCCTGACAGGCGAGGGAAAGCTGCACGTGGAGATGGCGTTGCAAAGTCTCGACGATTTCTCGCCCGGCGCCATCGCGCACAACGTGGAACCCCTGCGCCGGTTGCTTCAAGCGCGCACGCAGTTATCGAATTTGCTGTCCTACATCGACGGCAAACGCGGTGCGGAAATGCTGGTCGCGCATGCGCTATCGGACACGAAGCTGCTGACGGAGCTGTCGGCATCGAACGCCGCCGAGCCAACGGAAGGCGATCGCCGCGACGAAACGTCCCAAGGAGACGACCATGCCTAGACTCGAAACCCAACGCGAGCAGAGCCGCCCGCTCGCGGTTCTCGCCGGCGATCAGTTCACCGCGTTGCTCGATAAAGAGATCAATCCGAAGACGCAGCAAGCGCGCATCGCCGTTCAAAATGCGATGCGTACGCTCGCGCATCAGGCGCTCGAACACTCGGTCACGGCGTCGGACGACGCCTACGATACGATTCGCCAATTGATCGCGCAGATCGACGGCAAGCTGACGAGCCAGATCAACGAGATCCTTCATCACGCGGAGTTTCAGCGGCTCGAATCCGCGTGGCGGGGCTTGCACTATCTGGTCGGCAACACGGAAACCGACGAGCTGCTCAAGATCCGCGTGTTGCCTGCGACGAAAAGCGAGCTTGCCCGCATGCTCAAACGTCACAAAGGCGTGGGCTGGGATCAGAGCCCGCTGTTCAAGAAGGTGTACGAGCAGGAGTATGGTCAGCTCGGCGGAGAACCGTTCGGTTGTCTCGTCGGCGACTATTACTTCGACCATAGCCCGCCCGACGTGGAAATGCTGCGCGAAATATCGAAAATCTCGGCGGCTGCGCATGCCCCGTTCATTGCCGGAGCGGCATCGTCGTTGATGCAAATGGACTCTTGGCAAGAGCTGTCGAATCCGCGCGATCTCACGAAAATTTTCCAGAACACGGAATACGCGGCGTGGCGCAGCCTTCGGCAATCGGAGGACGCGCGCTACGTCGGGCTTGCGATGCCGCGTTTTTTGGGGCGTGTGCCATACGGCGCGCGCACGAACCCGGTCGAAGCGTTCGATTTCGAAGAAGACACGGCGAGCGCGCGGCACGACCGCTATACATGGGTCAACGCCGCGTTCGCGATGGCCACGAATATCAATCGCTCGTTCAAGCTGTACGGCTGGTGTTCCGCCATTCGCGGCGTCGAATCGGGGGGCGCGGTGGAGAACTTGCCTTGCCATACCTTCCCGACCGACGACGGCGGCGTCGATCTGAAGTGTCCGACGGAGATCGCGATCAGCGACCGCCGCGAAGCCGAACTCGCGAAAAACGGCTTCATCCCGCTCGTGCATCGGAAAAACTCCGATTCGGCGGCATTTATCGGTGCCCAATCGCTTTATCAGCCGGGCGAATATCACGATCCCGACGCCACGGCCAATGCGCGTCTCTCGGCCAGGCTGCCGTATCTGTTCGCCTGCAACCGATTCGCGCATTACCTGAAATGTATCGTGCGCGACAAAGTCGGCTCCTTCCGCGAACGTAGCGACATGCAACGCTGGCTAAACGACTGGATCATGAACTACGTCGACGGCGATCCCGTCAACTCATCGCAAGAGACCAAAGCCCGCAAGCCGCTGGCGGCAGCGGAGGTCGTCGTCGATGAAATGGAGGACAACCCGGGCTATTACGCGGCCAAGTTCTTTCTGCGCCCGCACTATCAATTGGAAGGGCTGACGGTATCGCTGCGGCTCGTATCCAAGTTGCCGGCGATTCGCGCCTCGGGCGAGTAAGTCATCCGCATTCGAATTCAAAGGGAGAACGCGATGGGCATGGCGATGTTTATGAAAGTCGACGGCGCGACCGGAGAATCGGCGGACGGCGGCCATAAGGGATGGACCGACATTCAATCGTTTACGTGGTCGGCGGTGCAACCTGCCGCGATGTCGAGCGGGGGCGGCGGCAATGCGGGCAAGGCGAACTTCGCCGATTTGATCGTGACGGCGTTTATGGACAAGGCGGCCCCTGCGATTCTGAAGTACTGCGCAAGCGGCAAGCATGTGTCGAAGGTCGAAATATCCTCGTGCAAAACAGGCGGCGATCAAATCGAGTTTTCGCGTTTGACGCTCGAGGAAGTCATCGTGACGATGGCACGGATCGAAGGCCCCGATGCCGAGGACGAGCCGAATCGGCTTGTGATGCGCTACGGTTTCCAAGCGGCGCGTATCAAGAAGCAGTACTGGGAGCAGACACCTTCGGGCGGGAAGGGCGCGGAAGTCACGATGGGTTGGGACATCAAGAAGAACGAGGAAATGTAGCGAGGGCCAAGGCATGAATAAAACGCTAGCACCCTCGCGGCCGGTGCCCCGACACAAAGATCGATTGTCGCCCACGTTGTTCGACCGCCTCGTCGAACCGGGGCTCGCCGATGCCGTCGAGTCGCGACAGGCGCAGGGCAGGACGGGCCCCGGGCAGGCCATGCCGCTGCGCGAGTGCGTGCTGCGCGATATGGCCCGGCTGCTCAATGCGACGCGCCTGCTCGATGCGAGCCAGGCGCAGGCGTATCCGCAGGTTGCGTGCTCCGTCGTCAACTATGGCGTCCTGCCGTTAGCGGGGGCGATGGTGTCGTCGCTCGATGTCGGACAGGTAGAGGAAGCGATACGGCAAGCGTTGATGCATTACGAGAGCCGCTTGTTGCCCGAGTCGATCGACGTGAGGCTGATGGGCGACGACGCGCGAGCGGGACATCCGAACGTGCTGACCTTCGAAATTTCCGCGAAGCTCTGGGACGAACCTCGGCCGGTCCCGCTGCTCGTCTACACCGACCTCGATCTCGAATCGGGCGCCGCGTCGGTGCGCGCGCTCGCTGAACGGTGACGCCATGGACGAGCGCTTTCTCGACTACTACAACCGCGAACTCGGCTATATGCGCGAGCTGGGGGCGGAGTTCGCCCGAGCCAACCCCAAGGTGGCATCGCGCTTGGGCATGCAAGGGATGGACGTGGCGGATCCGTATGTCGAGCGTTTGCTCGAAGGATTCTGCTTTCTGACTGCGCGCGTGCAGTTGAAGATGGACGCGGAGTTTCCGCGTTTTTCCGAACGGTTGCTCGATGTCGTTTATCCGAATCATCGCGCGCCCATCCCTTCGATGGCCATCGCGCAGTTTCATGTCGACGCGCGAGCGAGTGCATCAGCGCGCGGCCAGGTCGTGCCGGCGGGCACGAGCTTGTATCGCCGCGTGAGCGAGGCGGCCGCGCCTTGCGAATTCCGTACGGCACATGCCATGACGTTGTGGCCGATTTCGCTCGGCGAAGTGCGTATCGCGGACGTGCCGCCCGATCTTCCTGACGCGGGTCGAACGCATCGCGCACGCGCGCGCAGTGCCGTTCGGATCGCGATCGATGCCCACGCGCAGGCGCCGCTTGCCGAACTGCCGCTCGAGCGGCTCGAGCTATACCTTGCCGGCCCCGATGCGCAGGCGGTGCGCTTGCTCGAACTGTTGAACGCCCATGCGCTTGCGATCGGTTGCCGCGAACCCGAAACCGGGCGTTGGCTCGATTGGTTGGACCCGCGAACGTCGATCGAACATCAAGGCTTCAGCGGCGAACAGGCCATGCTGCCTTCCGACGCAAGAACGTTCGAGGGCCATCGGATTTTGCACGAATACTTCGCGTTTCCCGCGCGCTTTCGGTTCGTCTCCGTCATCGGCTTGCAACGCGCACTGGCGCAAACGCGTGGGACTCGCCTAGAGCTGATCGTCGTGCTCGACGATGCCGACGTCGAACTCGAACGCTCGCTCGAAACCGATCACGTCAAGTTGCATTGCACGCCGATCGTCAATCTGTTTTCGAAGGCGACCGATCGCATGCCGGTTACCCCGCATGACTCGGAATGGCGGCTCGTCGTCGATCGTACGAGGCCGTTCGACTATGAAATCTATGCCGTGCGGCAGGTCAACGGGCATCGGCTCGGCAACGAGGGCGACGTGTCGTTTCTGCCGTTTTTTGCGTCCGGGGGCGCGGAACACGATCGCCAAGCGTTCTTTTCCGCCCGCCGCGAGCACCGGCTCGTGAGTGCGCAGCCCACTCGGCGTGGAGCGAGCGCGAGCTATACCGGCACGGACATCTATGTGTCGCTCGTCGATCGGCGGCACGCCCCGTTCGACGAGCGCATCGAATTGTTGTCGGCGGACGTGCTCTGCACGAATTGCGATCTGCCGCTCTCGATCGCGACCGGCACGCGCGCCGACCTGAGCGCAAGGCTATCGTTGCCGATCGACGGCATCGAATTGGTGAGAGGGCCGACCAAGCCGAGAGCCGCGCTCGCGCGCGACGAATCGATCTGGCGCATGATCGATCACCTTGGGATCGGCTATCAGCCGATGAACGGAGCGGACGAGGAAACGGGTGCACGCGAGCTGCGCGAGCGATTGTCCTTGTATGCCGATCCCGCCGACGGGGCGATGGTGCGACAGATATCGAGCATCCGGCGTCTCGCGTGTACACCTATTGTCGAGCGCTTGCTCGACGCGGGGCCGATTGCGTTCGGGCGCGGCGTACGAATGGCCATGACCGTCGACGAGCACGCGTTTTCGGGGGAAAGCCCCTATGTGTTCGGCGCCGTGCTCGAACATTTTTTCGCACGCTATGCGTCGATCAACGCCTTCACGCAGTTTGCGCTGTATTCCTTGCAGCGAGGCGAGCTTGCCGCGTGGCGACCGCGTATCGGCCGTCGCCCGATCCTATGAGCGCAAACGATCCCATGCCGGATTACCGCGAGCGTTACGCGGCGTATTGGCGACGGTTGCGGGCCGCGCCGCAAGCCTACGACCTCTTCGGTACGTTGCGCTGGATCGACGCGCTCGCCGTACAGCATGCTCGGATCGGGCGCGGTGTCCATCCCCGCGAGGAACCGCTGCGGCTTGGGCAGGCGCCGTCGCTTTCGTTTGCGCCCACGATGGTGGCGCAGGCGGCGAGCGGCGCGACTGGTGCCGCGGCGCATCGGCTGCGCATCTATGGATTTGGACTGTTCGGGCCGCAAGGGCCGATGCCGCTTCATGTCACCGAATATGCCGCGGCCTACGACGCCGGCGGCAATGGATTGAGCGCGTTTGCCGATCTGTTCCATCATCGCGCGATCGCGCTGTTTTATCGCGCATGGGCAGATGCTCAGCCTGTCGTCGCTCGCGACCGCGCGGCACACGGGCCGTTCGATCGATATGCCGCCAGCCTCGTGGGGCGGGCCGCGCGCGTGGGGGTAACGCAGAGCGCGACGCCTTCGGCGAGCGCAATGAGCTTTTATGCCGGTCATTGGGCTCGGCATGCGCGCAACCCCGAGGGTCTCGTGAAGATGCTCGAGGCGGAATTCGGCGTCCCGGTTAGGCTCGTCGAGCACGTCGTGCGGTGGTTGGCGATCGATGCGCCGCAACGCACGACGCTGCACGCCACTCGGCCGGAGCAACGCTTGGGGCAGGGAGCGCTGCTTGGCCGCGCGGTGCGCGACGGTCAATCGTGCTTTCGGCTCTTGCTTGGGCCGATGTCGCTCGAACGATACCGGACGTTCCTGCCTAACGGCGACAATGCGCGGCGCGTCGCTAGTTGGGTGCGCGAATATGTCGGCGCGGAGTTGGACTGGGTCATGCAGCTCGAGCTGGCGGCGGACGAGGTGCCGCGCAACACGCTGGGCAGCCGGGAAGGGCTGGGGCACTGCATGTGGCTCGGGCGCCGTATGGGTACGGCGCCGGCCGACGATCTGACGATCGGCGCGACGGGCGCGACGGGCGCTTCCTCGCGTGCGCGGTCCGACAATCGTGCGATGGCCGGCGTGGATCGCCGCGTCCTCGCGCAGCCGTTGAACGAATGAGGGGCAAGCGTGTCACGCATATTCACGCTAAATACTGCGCTGGGCGACGAACTCAAGTTCTATCGGCTGGAGGGCGAGGAGGCGCTTAGCCGGTTGTTCGAATTCAGAATCGAGGCACTTGCGGACGGCTACGGCGTGTCATTGCGCGATTTGCTCGGTAAGCGCGTCGCGGTGCGCATCGAAGAGCGCGGCGGCAAGCAGCGCTATTTGAACGGTCTGGTCGCGCGCGCCTCGCTCGTCGGTCGACAAGCGCAGCGACACTACGCTTACGAACTCGTTGTGCGGCCCTGGCTATGGCTGGCGACGCGGCGCTCCGACTGCCGAATCTTTCAAAACAAGAGTGTGCCGGAGATGATCGACGAAGTCCTCGCGCCGTATGGTTTTCCCATGCAGACCAAACTGGCCGAGCACTACGCGCCGCGCGAGTATTGCGTCCAGTACAACGAAACAGATGCCGCGTTCGTCTCGCGGCTCATGGAAAGCGAAGGCATCTACTACTACTTCGCGCACACGGAGGAAGTGCATACGCTGATGCTGTGCGACGGACAATCCTCTCACGTGCCGCTGCCCGGATACGAAACGATTCCCTACATCGGCGAGGATCGCGCGACCATTGCCGACGAGGAACATATCGATAGCTGGCGGCCGGCGCAGGAAGTCAGTATCGGCAGCTACGAAGCGACCGATTACGACTATACGAAGCCGCGTGCGGACCTATCGGTGAAGCACGACGATCCGCGCGGCCACGACCACGATCGTTACGCGATTTTCGAGTGGCCGGGCTGCTACGACGATGACGCGCTAGGCGCGCGCTATGGACGCGTTCGCCTCGAAGCATTGCAATCGGAACACGAACGCGTCGAGGCGCATACCGATGTCCGTGCGATGGCGCCCGGTTATTTGTTCACGCTCGAACGCTGTCCGCGAGCGGATCAGAATCGCGCGTACCTCGTCGTGCGAGGTCGCTATCGATTCCAAGAAAACCCGTATGCGACCGACGGCTCCGACGAGCATGTGACGCACGAAACGGCGTTCGTCGCGCAACCGACCCAACTGCCTTATCGTCCCGAGCGCATGACGCCTAGGCCACGCACGCACGGTCCGCAAACGGCGGTCGTGGTCGGCCAGCCCGGCGAGGAGATTTGGACCGATCAGTACGGGCGAGTCAAGCTGCAATTCCAGTGGGACCGATATGGGCAGCGCGACCAGAACGCCTCGTGCTGGGTGCGCGTCTCCAACCCATGGGCCGGCAGCGGTTTCGGCGGCGTGCAAATCCCGCGTGTGGGGGACGAAGTGATCGTCGACTTTATCGCAGGGGATCCGGATCGACCGATCGTCACGGGCCGCGTCTACAACGGCGAGCGCATGCCGCCTTGGGGGCTGCCGATGAGTGCGACGCAAAGCGGGCTGCTCTCGCGTTCGACGCCGGGCGGGGCCGCGTCGCACGCCAACGCGTTCCGGTTCGAAGACCGCAAGGGCGCGGAGCAGCTATGGATGCACGCGGAGCGCAATTTCGATGCGGAGACGGAACTCGATCATACGCTGTCGGTCGGGCATGACCACACGCATACGGTCGGCAACGACGAAACCATGCAGGTGAAAAACAACCGGCAACGGAGTGTGGGACAGAACGAGACGGTGAGCATCGGGCAGCATCGGGTTGCGCAGATTGGGGGGAATGAGACGCATGGGGTGGGGGGGAGTCGCAGCGTGTCGGTGGACGGCGACAGTAGTCATACCGTTGTAAAGGGCAATCACACCGTCGCGGTGGCGAGCGGAAAACGCGACGTCTTCGTGAAGGGAGACAGCACGCATATCGTCGAGGTGGGCTCCTATGCCGCGCAAGTGAAGGCCGGCAACTATGCGGTTCAGGCGGCGCAGGTCGCATCCACGGTCGCACTAGGCCACATCGAAATGGGCGCGGGAAAGAGCGGGATGACGATCAACAAGGGCAGCGCCGGGGTCTCCATTGGCGGCACAGGAAGCGAGGTAGGCGTGGGCCTCGCCGGCTATGGGGGCGGCGTGAGCATCGCCGGATACGACAAGGGGGTCGACATCGCCGGTTATGCGACGGGCGTTTCGATTTACGGCGAAAACGATCTGAAGCTTTCCGGCAAGGCGAGCGTATCGCTGCAAGCACCGAAGATCTACGTCGATAACGGAGGCGGCAGTTGCGAGGTTAACGTGACGGGGACGAAGATCGTCCTCTCGACGAGCGGCGGCTCGGTCACGCTCGACGGGTCGGGCGTGACGATCCAAGGGACGATCGCCTACATCAATTGAAGCAGTCCAGCTCGCTGGCGAAGCCTCGATTCGAATCGATTCACGGGAGCTATTCAATGGAGAATGAACAGGATCAGTCGACGATAGACGACGCGCTCGAAGCGGAGACCGTCGATGCCTTGCGGCGATTGTTCGAAAGCGGCGCGTCGGCAGGTGCCGATGCCCACGAATCGAGCCGGCGGGCCGAAGGGGCGACGTTAATGGGTGAGGTAACCGACACGCATCACCCCGATGCCATCCGGCGCATTTGCGTGCGATGGGCAATGCCGGACGGGACCGTATGCGAGCGCTGGCTCGAGTGTGTCGATGGCGTTAAGGCACGCATCGGCGATCGAGTGGTGATGCAGGCACCGGCGAACTGGCCCGAGTATCTGGTCTGCGGCGTTTTTCGGCGTGCAGGCAGCGGCGATCCGGTCGAGCCTGTCGAATCCGTCGCCGAGCCCGCTGTCGCGCTTTCGCTCGAATCGGGCAAGAGCGTGCAAGTGTCCGACGCCGGAGGGCATCCGTTATTGCAGGTGCGTGCGTCGCCGGACGGACCGGTCGTGACCTTGCTCAATCAGAACGTGAATATCGAAGTTGCCGGAACGTTGCGTCTGTCCGCGCAGACGCTGGAACTCGAAGGGGGGCGTGGCGGCATCGACATTCGGACCGAAGCGGACACCGTCGTGCGAAGCCGCTACCTCCGGTTGAACTGACGAGCGCGCGCGACCATGCAGCAGGAATTTTCCGCCATCGAATCGTCGATTGAAGCCTTCGTTGCGCAGCCGGACGATCCCACGCTGGTGCTCGGTATGTCCGACAACGACGTAGTGCCGGTGTTGAAGATGCTTCATGCGCTCGACGAGCGCATCGACGATGCCGTCTTTTTGAACTTTCCGTTTCCATGCGATGCGGTGGAGATCTATGCCCAAGCGTGCATGGAATCGCTGAGCCGTCAGATCGACGACGAGAATCGGATGCGCGACATTCGAGGCGAGGCGCGCTGGCCGCTGTTGCCGATGATTGGCACCGATCCGCGGCGGGCACCCGCTGAGCGGCTGCGTATTGCGGTGACACACGTTCGGACATTGGTGCTGGACGGCGCGACGATCGTTTGGTCGTGGATACCTTCGTCGCTCGGCGATGCGGACGGTTTTTCGAAGATGATGCTGGACTTGTTCGCACTGAACGGCTTCGAAGATTGGATGGAAGGACATCGGTTCTGTATTCGCGACGATGCTGCCCGACCGCTCTTAATCCCGTCTCTACAAGGGAGAAAGGTCGAGCACGTTTTGATCTTGTCCGTGGATCTCTCGTCGCAGAAAGCGATTCGCCAGTTAGTCGGCGTTGCAAACGATGAGGGCGAGCCGATCGCGCGGCGCATGGGCGCATTGCTGCAGGTTGCGGCAGTCGACCTCGCGCATGGGCGGCTACCCGAAGCGCAGGGTAAGTATCGTGCGCTGTATGCGTTCCACGCGGAGCGCGGCGATGCGACAGGCCGTGCATTGGCGCTGCATGGATTGGGGGATGTGGCATTGCGCCAAGGCGCTCGGCGCGACGCGATGAATTGGTATCGGCGGGCGTTACCCGTCGCGCTCGACGGTCGCAATCTACTGGCCGTGGTCAACGCATTGATGGCGCTCGGCGATTGCTGCCAGGCCCTGGGGGAACCTGCGAATTCGGCGGCCTATTTCGATTTGGCAAGCAGTGCCGCTGGGCGGTTGCTTTTGGTCCATACGAAGATCGCGGCGATGGAGAAGGCCGGCATCGCGCTGCTCGCCTGCAGCAAGGCAGCGGAAGCGGCCAAGCGCTGGATCGATGCTAAGGGCTTATGCGAACAGTTCGGATGCGAAAGGTTGCATCGGTCCATCGTGGATCGACTCGTTTCGCTCTATGCGAATGCCGGCTTGAAGAACGAGGCGAAGGTCTACGAGCGGGAGAAGAATCGCTTTCCCGCGCGGCTCGGGGCCGATACGGGAAGCGCGCACGAGCGGGTGCGTCGATGAGCGATGAATCGGCCCGATTGATTCGTGCATCCGATTCCCATTCGGTCGACAAGGCACAATCGGAATCGAAAGTCGACACGTCTTGCGATGCATTGCTGGGTACGGTCAATCTGACGTGCGATCCGTTCAAGGAAACATTTTCGAACAAGGGCAGCACGCTTCATCACCTTAGTTCGGCGGTAAGCGCGTTGGCGGCGTTACAAGGCGCGCCGTCGCAATTGCTCAACACCGGGATCGCACAGATTCCGCTGCTGGACAAGATGCCGGGGATGCCGGCCGCGACCATTGGCGCGGCCCATCTTGGGACGCCGCATGCTCACGATCATCCGCCGAGCGACGGGTTTCCGCTGCCGAGCGTGGGCGCGACCATTGGCAGCGGTTGCTTGAGTGTACTGATCGGCGGTATGCCGGCCGCACGCGTGATGGACATGGGCATCGCGCCGACTTGCGGCGGACTGACACCGTACTTCGACATCCAAACCGGTTCGAGCAATACCTTCATCGGCGGTATGAGGGCGGCGCGCATGGGCATCGACATGACGCGTCACTGCAACCCGATGGGACATGCGGGGAAACACGGCGAAGAGGAAGCGGGGGCGGCCGAGAAAGGCGAACAAGTCGCCAGCGAAGCGGCTGAGGTATCGAGCCGGGCACGGTGGATGGGGCGGGCGGGCAAGGCGTGGAATATCGGCAATGTGGCGATCGGTCCCGCAGCGGGTGTCGCGGGCGCGGCCGGCGACGTCGAGCACGGCGAGGGCCTGGCCGCGGCGATGATGGCCGCGCAAACGACCGCGGATGCCGCGATGATGCTGCTCGGCAATCTGATGGGCAAGGACCCGGGGATCGAGCCGAGTATGGGGGTACTGCTGGACGGCAACCCGACCGTGTTGATCGGCGGGTTTCCTATGCCCGATTCGCAGATGATGTGGCATGGCGTCAAGCATGGTATTGGGAAGAAGGTTAGAGCCCGGAGGGCGGCAAGGCGCGGTGAGGTCGCGCCGTGCCGGGACGGGCACCCCGTCGATGTGGTTAAGGGGACCGCGGAGAATGAGTTCGTCGACTACGAAACGAAGGCCGCGCCGGCGTTCAAATGGGAGCGCTACTACTGCAGCGGCTGGCGCGAGCAGGATGGCGCGCTTGGCTTTGGGTTCAGGCATGCCTTTCAGCATGAGCTGCGGCTGCTGCGCACGCGAGCTGTTTATGTCGACGCGCTTAACGGGGAATATCCGATTCGGCGCAATCCTGGCGGCCGTTATGAAGGTGTTTTTGCCGGCTATGAACTGGTGCAGCGCGACGAGCGTCGGTTTGTGCTTAGAAACGGCTCCCGCGGCGAGATGATGTTCGAGCGCGGGAGCGCCGTTAATCGTACGGCCAAGTTAGCGAGCTGGGTCCGAGATGGCGTTCGAAGCACCCTGGAATATGCGCGCAACGGAGCACTCCTGCGTATCGCTCAGGAGGAATGTCCTGGCGGACGTCGGCAACTGATCGAATTGCGCTATGACGGTAGCGGTCATCTTGCCGACCTTTACCTCACGGATCCACAGGGACAGACGAAGCATATCGCCCATTACCGTTACGACGCGGCCGGGTGTCTGGTGGCGTTCGTCGATTCCCTGGGCGCGGCGATGACGCATGGGTACGACGATCGGCGCCGGATGGTCCGGGAAACGGACGCGAACGGTTATTCCTTCTCTTACCGATACGATAGCCAGGACCGTTGCGTGGAGAGCGGCGGCCAGGACGGGCTGTGGCATGTAGCGCTCGATTATCAGCCGGGTCGCACCGTGGTGACGCGTGCCGACGGAGGTAAATGGACATTTCTGTTCGACGAAGCACGCACGGTAACGCGCATCGTGGACCCTTATGGTGGAGCGAAGCAGCGCGTTACGGGCGAAGATGGCCGAATTCTTCGAGAGATCGATTCGGGCGGCCGCGTGATGCATTGGCTCTATGATGCACGTGGTCTCAATACTGGGCGTATGGATCGATGGGGAAATCGCTGGCCCACAATGGAGGATGCGCTGGCCTTGCCGAATCCGTTAGCGCACACCGTACCGGTTACGCCGTTGGCTCTGCAATGGGGCGAGGCCGAGCCGACAATGCAGCCAGAATCGGTTCTGCTTCCACCGGAAATACAGCGCATCGCGGAATCACTATTTCCACAGTCAGCGATTCTTCCTAGCGAACGGCACGACGCGAGAGGGCGAGTCGTCGCTCGTATAGACGAATACGGCGGCGTCGAGCGGTTCCTGCGCGACGCCGTGGGCAATGTTATCCGACGCTGGGACAAAGACGGGCGCCTGCACCACTATGGCCTCGTGTCGTGGAATTTACGCGAGAGCGAGACCGACCCGCTGGGCAACACCGTACAGTATCGGTATTCAAATAAGCAGGAAATCACAACGATCATCGATGCGAACGGAAACGAAAGCGCGTACGCGTACGACGATAAGGGCCGTATTGCACGTGTGATGCGACATGGCGTGGTGCGCGAGACCTACGCGTACGATGCGGGCGACCGGCTGATCGAAAAGCGAGATGGAGCCGGAAATCCATTACTAGTTTTCGAGGTGGGCGAGGAGGGGCTGCAGAACAAGCGCATCCTGGCGACCGGGGAGACCCATAGCTACGAGTACGACCGCCGCGGCAAATTTACAAGGGCATCCACCGAGAAGGTCGACGTCAAGCTCGCGTACGACGTCTCCGGGCGCCGCACAAGCGACAAGCGCAACGGGCGCGGCGTCGAGCACCGCTTCCTCGATGAACGTCTCGAGAGGACGACCTATTTCGGGCGATACGTCGTGCACTACGACAAGGGCCCGGCCGGCGATGTCGTCATTCGTACGCCGGATGGGGGTGTCCATCGGCTCCAACGCGCAGCGCGGGATTCGCTTCTACTCCAACTTGGCAATGGTACCAATGCGCTATTCGGGTTCGATCAGGGCGGTCGATGTACCGGCCGGGTGACTTGGCCGGAAAGACGTTCGACGGAAATTCATTGTGTGAAATATCGCTATGGCGCGACGGGCGAGTTGAGATCGGTGATCGACAGCAAGGATGGCACGACGGACTATCAATACGACGACGCCCACCGGCTGGTCGGAGAGACGCGCGATAGATGGCCCGTCAGCCGCTTCGAGTACGATCGAGGCGGTAACCTTTTGTCGACGCCGACGTGCCAATGGATGCGATATACGGAGGGCAACCGCCTATCGAGCGCCGCGTACGGTTCGTTCCGCTACAACAGCCGCAATCACGTTGCCGAGGAGATTGACGAACATAAGCGTCGTACGACCTATCGCTACAACAGCCTCGATCTGCTGGTGCAGGTCGAATGGAGCGATCGTCAGGAGCGCTGGACCGCGGAGTATGACGGCTTGTGCCGGCGTATCGCCAAAGCGATGGGGCAAGCGCGGACCCAATACTTCTGGGACGGCGACCGTCTGGCCGCGGAGGTGGGCTCTGATGGCAGGTTGCGGGTTTACGTCTATGTGAATGAGTTGTCGTATCTGCCGTTCATGTTCATCGATTACTCGAACTGCGATGCCGATCCGGGATCGGGCAACGCGTACTACGTATTCGGCAACCAAGTCGGGCTTCCCGAACGGATTGAGGACGAGGAGGGAAGGCATGTCTGGCGCGCGGAAGAGATCCAGCCGTACGGGTCGATTCGCGTAGCGACAGGCAATGCGATCGAGTACGACCTTCGTTGGCCGGGGCACTGGTTCGATATCGAAACCGGGCTGCATTACAACCGGTTCCGATCGTACCATCCGGGCCTGGGGCGCTATTTGCAATCCGATCCAGCGGGGCAATCGGGGGGGATAAACCTGTACGCATATACGTCGAATCCGCTCGTCGCGGTAGACGTTCTTGGGCTGGCCGCGTGTCCGCTGCACGAAAACGAGCCGTCTAGCGAGTGCCCCGATTGCGAGAGCAAAGAGAATCCGGGCACGACGGACCGAGATAAGGCGCAGGAAAGGAAGAACAAGGAGATAAAAGCGCTCAACGCCGAGATTGCGGACCTGCAGGCTAGCATCGCTAAACTCGATGCCCATATTCGCGCCGAACACGCCGGCATATGGGAAGCGCCGCACATCGTGGAGCGCGATAGCCACAATCGGGGGATCGACCGAAGGCAAAAGGATATATCGGACCTGCAAACCGACTTGCGCAAGAGCACGCCAACAACCGCCCTGACCAACCAGATAAATAGAGGCGTCAGACTAGGGATGGACGATCCGGCGTTGCCAGGGTTGAAGATCACTAAACGCCTCCATGCCGACCATATCGTCAGTTTTAAGGCCATCACCAACATGGACGGCTTCTGGGATTTGACTGTTCGGAATCAGTTAAAGGTGCTGAACTACGAGGAAAATTTTGTCGGCCTCAGTGAAGCGGCAAACGAGTCGAAGGGGAGCAAAACATTTGAAGAGTGGACACGGTACGAGAAAGGCAAGGTGGATGTCGATCCAGAGTTTCGAAAAAAGATGATGGAGGAGGAAAAGAAGC
Organism: Trinickia sp.; assembly: GCF_051953405.1. Lineage (GTDB taxonomy): Bacteria > Pseudomonadota > Gammaproteobacteria > Burkholderiales > Burkholderiaceae > Trinickia. The sequence goes on from NZ_JBQCIV010000131.1 coordinate 37,734, forward strand.
TGCGTCCAAAGTTGCAACAATACATCGATCAACTGCTCCACGAGCAGCGGGCCCGGTAGTCGTTACCATACAGGTAACGATCGCCGTATCGAGCTGGGCGCGCTCATGCTCGAGGTCGCAAAGCCGCAGCGGCCATTCCTGCAGGTCGCGAGCAGCAGACGGTCGGCGATAGAAAGGAGCGTTCGAGAAATGGATACGACAGCGGTGCTTGCGAAACTGGAATGGTTCATCGACTCACCGAAGCTTGCGACGACCCCAGACGAAGTGCCCTCGCGAGCCCAGGTGCCGGACTTATGGCGAGAGATGTTGCAGTACGGTCTTAGTGGAAAGCGAGACAGTATTCTCGAAAGCTGGGGAGGGTTCGTGGCGGAACTCCCGTCGGTGGAGCACTTCGTGCGGACGCGGTTGCACGACGTGCTGATTCTATTCCAGGATGAATCGCCGTCTCTTCTGTATGTTTATACCGCCGACCGAGGCGATATAAACTTCTTCGAAGGTCGCCTTCCGGTCCACGCGGCCGTACCTAAACCGCTTCGGGGCGTTTGGCAGTCGGTGCCACGGAGCTTGCGACGGTTTTACGCTGAGGCCCACGACGGCTGGACGTTTCTCGCTTCGAACGCGATGGGACCGCTACCGCTCCAGGATTGGTGCTTCCTTTCGGAGAATCAGTTCGATCTGAGCCCTGACACCGTCTCCCGGATGCCGATGGACCCGCAGCATGTCGTCACGGTCTTTCACAACGGGGCAGGTGACTATCTGTGCTTAAACTTTGCTGCTTGCGACGACGATGGCACCGCGTCCGGGCTGATCTATTGGCATGAAAAGCCTATGGAGCCCGATTTCGTGGACTTTTGGCCCACGATGGATACTTGGCTCGGCATTTTTATGGAGAATGCCGATCCTTGCGCATGAAGGCGGCATTGCGGGTCAGTGTTACGCAGCGAATCCTTGTCTTTCTTTCAACGTTTTTGCCACCAGTATTTCCGCGCCGAAATACTCGGATTCGCGATTGCCAAATACGTGGTACTCCAAAGCTGCGCGGCGTTCGCCTCGGTAGCATCCGCGCTATGCGTGCCGAACGCCTCCGCTTGATACGTTCCGTTGGCGTAAGACCAAGTCCACATTTCCGACGCGCGCATGTCGGATGCATTCGCGATGTCTTGCCAGATGAGCGAGCGCGCATTCGCGAGCAGCGTCCGAACGTCGGCAGTCAGATCCGTGCGAGCGAGTTGCCGGTCGAGCCCGGCCACCCACATCGCTTGTTGCCATGACCAGATGACGGTGCCGTGATAGGCCGCGTTCGTAAACTCCGGCCATAACGACGTACTCGCATAAGCTGGATTGGCGATCAACATGCCGGCATTCGTGGTCAAGCCGACCGGAAACGGCTGCACCGCCGCGCTCACGATGCGCGTAAGCACATCGGCCGACGGCGTACCGAGCAACAGCGCGAAGCCTCCATCGGAGTTCAAGATCGGAATGGGATTGCCCTGCTCATCGAGCGAAAGTGCATAAAACGCGGTGTCGGAAGTCGGCAATGTTCCGGCCGGCACACCGGCTTGCGCGGCATAGGCGGGCACGTCGGCCGCGGCCTGCGATGCCGGCACGGACACTTCGAACAAGGCCGGCGCGGCCGATTCCCAAATCGACGCTTGCTGTGCGGCGTCGGCAAGCGCGGCGCGCTGGCTGCCGTCCAAATAAGGATCGAGCAACCCGCTATCGAGAAACCGGCTGGCCGCGCGCAGCGCCGCCGGCACGAGTACCGCGTTCACGTCGTACGGATACACGCCCCCGCCGAGCCCATTGGTACTGTCGCGCCAATTGCCGACGATCTGCCCCGCGCGTAGATGGATGAGGTTGGTTGCGATGCTCTGCTGCGAGAAAGCACGTGCGGTGTTCGCCACATGCACGAGATTGGTGACGAAGCGGCTTCCGTTGGTTTGTCCGTCGGTCCCGCTTTGCGCGAGATAGGCGGCCGCGCGAGCCGGACCCCGCGCATCGTCGAGAAACCAGGCTGCCATGACGGGCGGCAGCAGGTAATCGCCGTCGATCATCTTGTAATCGTAGGTGGGAGTGGCGTTGGTGCCGCGGCCGTTCTTCATGTTGTCGATGACCGCGAACTCGCCAATGCCTTCTTCGTGGGCCACGATGCCATCGGGCGACAGCCGAGTCAGCACGGCCGTCAGACCTGCCTCGATGGCGGCGGGTTGCAAAACAGGCATGAGCATGCGCACCGAGATCAGCGTGTCGCGGCCGAAGTAGGTGTCGTACTGCCACGAACCGGCAAGAAGCTTGTCCTGATAGCTCAAAAATTCGACGACGTTTTGGCTCTGGGTATCGGGGTTGACCGTGTCGTTGAATAAGTTCGCATGGACGATCGGCGTGAGCGGCGTTTCGCCGGTCCAGGAAAGTATCCGCAAATGCAATGCATTGCTGCCGGGCGCGGCCTGTAGCGTAAGTGCGCCGGATGCGTCGGTCGCGACCGTGCCGCCGCCGAGCACTTGTACGGTCATAGCATAGCCGGCCGCGCCGTCGACGCGATCGCGTTGCCAACTAATCGTGTTCTGGGCAACGACGCCTTGCGTCTGAACCTGTGCCGGCGCCGGGTAGCCACCGTTATAGTCGCGCATGAATCGCACGGAGGTCAGCAAGGCCCCACGCAGCGTCAAACGAGCAGTGTCGACGGACACATCGGCCGAGATGCCATACAGATTGCGGCCTTGGGTGTCGAGCTTCGCGCTCGGTCCGATCGGCGAGTCGAGGCTCCAATTGACCGGCTGCGCCGTGTCATCGAACCACAATCCCGTGCCGCTGTTTCCGGCGGGAAATACAACGAGCAGTCTCGGCTTCGTCGACGAACGCATCAATAAATGCGCGGCGATGTTGCCTTCGCGGTAGAACGCATTGGTTTGACCGCCGGCCTGCATTTGAAACGCGAGCAGCGGGCTGGCGGTCGATGCGCTATCTTCGTTGCCGCCGCCGGAACAGCCGACGATGACACTCGTCATGACGATCAGCAAGCGCGAGACGATGTGCTTCACGAGTGCCTCCTTTGTATTCGTTACATGCGGATGCGTCATTTGCGTCACGGAGAACGCTTGGCTCTTTACGGCTCGATACTCGTGTGCGACTATCGGCCGTTACCGGAGCAATCGGAATGCCCGACGCTTATAACCCGACATGAAACGACTGTTCCTCGTTGTCCTCGCAGCGACCCATTTCGCGGCTGGTGCGCGTGCGCAAAGCAATTCGGCGGGGCCATTCATGACACCCGCCGGCACGCTGCAATTCATGCGTGTCGACGGCGATTTTGTGGGGACGTTGGACGGGCAGACGTTCGATCGCTTGGACGCGAATACGCTCGCGCATTTCGATGACGTCGATAATGCAAATGGCACCGTCACGCGCACACTTGTGCAGATCGAAGCGGGTCCGGTGCTGTACGATTTTCGGCATCGCCCGCCGCTTGTTCAGCGCTTGCGTCAGCGCATGACGGTGAGACGCGTGTTCTGGCAAGGCGATGAGGTCGTGATGCAGAGTTCGGAAGGTTGGTTCCGCTTTAAGAGCGGTGTGCTCACAAAACTGCAGTCGTCGCACATGATTTATCGTTGACTACGCGCGACGCCTGCATGCTAACGCGAAGTACTCCAAACGCAAATATCGCGTGAACGGGACGTCGTCTTCGGTGCCGCCTTTCTCAAATCGTCGCATCGAAATCCGCCCTTCGTCTAAACGCACGCGAAGGGCGGAAGCGACTCATAGGCGTTATTGCGGGTTCACTTGCCACGCCAACACAGGATGCGTTGCCCCTGCCGGCATCGCCCAGACACCGTTCGGGCCGAAGTTCCAACCGACGAAGCTCGCGGGGTTGCTCATTTGCGCGGTTGTCAGCCCGTTGGTCGCCGGAGCGCCTTGACCACCGTCGGCGGTGCCAGTGGTGTCTACGTCCCAGTACACATCGTTTCCGATCGTGCCCGAGCTTAGCTGCGTAAAGCCGGTACCGTACGGCGTGTTTCCGGTCGCGAACGACTGGTTGATCGTCCCATTGTTGGTATTGACGAAGGCGGCGCCGCCAACGCAGGCGATCATGCCGCATCCACCCTGCACGGTGCCCGTCGCGTACGATTGCGCAATCGTCCCATTGTTGACGCCGACCAGACCGCCTGGGCTTCCCAAGAGCGCGCCCATCACGCCTCCCACCATCGTCACCGTCCCCGAGGCATAGGATTGGCCGATGGTCCCGTAGTTCGCACCAACCAAGCCGCCTGACCATCCATCGCCCGAAACGCCTGCGCTGCTCGAGGAGCGCAGGATTGTGCCGTAATTCTCGCCTACGAGCCCGCCGGCAGTTAGGCCATTGCCGAAGGTGTTTTCCCCCACGCTGCCGGACGTATTCACTCCGACGATCGTCCCATCGTTCACCCCAGCCAAAATCCCCGCGATCGCGCCCGTTTGGCTGCCATTGATGCCATTGCTGATCGTCGTCGCGCTGCCGCTGACGTTCAAGTCGCGCACCACCGCGCTCTTGCCCAAGACGCCGAACATTCCCAGCGGCTGTATGCCTCCGCTTACCGTCACCGAACTGACGGAGTAGCCCCTGCCGTCGAATTGTCCGGTGAAGGGCGTGTTGCCTCCCGCGAGTGGGAAATTATCGCCGTCGCTCGCGTCGATATTTCGACCGAGCGCGTAGTTGCCGGCGAGATCGGTATTGATGTTTTCGAGATCGGCCAGCGAGTTGACGAGCTTATAGCCTGTAATCTGCGTCACGAGCCCGCTATACGCCGGAGCCGCCCATGAAGCATTCGAAAGCAAGGTACCCGGCAGATACGAGCCGTTCATGTCGTAGTAAGCGCTGACGATACCGGTACTCTTCGCCCAATCGACGGTACCGCTATTGAAGACGCTGCCGCCGTTATCGATGGCGTTTGCATCCGCGCGCAGCGTCAGGTTGCCGCTGCCTTGATTCTTGATCGTTACGCCCTTATCGATACGCAACTCGTGATAGGCCCCCAAGTTGAGCGATGCCGCGCCGTTCCACCCGATATTCGACGCCACGTCGATGTCGCCGTTGGGGCGGCCGATGCCCGTCGTTTGCACGTTGACCGAGGTGCCGGCGTTCAGGCTGCGCGAGAACGATGCGGCGGCGGCATCGGTGAGCCACATGTTCGGCGTGGTGATGTTCCAGGTTCCGGCGGAGACGGTCGGGGTGCCGGTGAAGACGAGGTTCCCCGCATTAGTATCGACGGTGCCGCCGCTGCCGTCCGCGTGCTTCGATTCGAGCGTGCCGGCGAGGTTGACGGTACCGGTATCGGCCACGAGCCAGACGTGGCCGTCGCGTGTGGCGGTGCCGGTGGCACGAAGGGCTGCATGGTTGCCCGAAAGCGCATAGACGTTACCGTCGGCGGCTTGCAGGCTCACTTGTGCGGCTTTGATCGTGCCGGCATTGAACACGGTCCCGCCGCTGCCTACCTGCACGAACACCTGCCGGCTGCTCGACGAATCCTGCAGCAACACTTGATGGCCGGTGGCCAATTCGGCTGTGCCGTTGGGCGCGCTGATACTGCCGAGATTCGTTGCGTCTTTGCTCGAGACGAGAAACACGTCGCCACCGGTGGAGCCGATCTTGCCGAAGTTGATGACACCCTTATCGGAGTGGCCGGTGAGCGTCAGTGGCCCGCCATTCATAAATGCGGTGTTATCGGCGTCGAGCGTGGAGGCGACGAAGCGTCCGCCCGTCGAAACAATGCCGCTGGGCCCGACAACGACGCCTTGCGGGTTGATCAAATAGAGGCTACCGGTAGCCGAAAGCGAGCCGAGGATCATGGACAGATCGCCGCCGGTGACGCGGTTCAGCGTGGCGCCGGTGCCGTTATTGAAGTCCACGCGATTGCCGAAGCCGATCGAAAAACTCGTCCAGTCGATGACGCCTCGTCGCGAGCTTTGATTGATCGTCATCGATGTCCCGTTGCCGCCGATCGATCCCGTACCGGCGACGAAGTGCCCCCCGGTAGGCAGCGGCCCGGCATTCGCGGCGGGCGACACGCCGCACAGCGCTGCCACGGCGGCCAGTACGAACGACATCATCGGGTTTAACTTAAGGGGAGAGTCTATGCTTCGCATATTGTTCATGGCAGCCCTCGTGCATATCGTTGATATTCCATCGCGGAATGTTTCCATGTATCCACCCTAATTACATCAAAAAGCACGGATCGTGTATTTGAAGGTGAATAACAATATGGTGACTATTTCCGATCAAATTGTTAATTTTTATTTCGTGGTGGTTCGTCAATCCGGACGAGATGCCCTATTTTCGCGCCATCGGTGCCGCCGTTCGTCGGACATGGCCAAGCTACGCATGACAGGATGGGCGGAGAGCCCTCAGTCGAGGGCGTGTAATCGTATTGTAAATTCAATGTGAATGAATGCGAAAAGACGCCTTGCTATATCCGTTATTTGAAAGCTTGAGCGTGAATGAACGTGTCGATTCGCGAGTTCACCCAAATCGGGTGAAAATACACATATCGTGGCGGGAAGCGACTATCGCAAACGTCGCTTGGGATGATGGCGAAAATTGGGAACCCGACGCGTGGCGTGCGGGGGACGCAGCTCTCGTCGGTGCCGAGCGAGGCTAGGGCTGCGTGTGGGGACGGTGGTTCACGTGCGACTAGGTTTGCGCGACCGTACGAGGCCGGTCGCGCAAACCCGCGTCCGCTCAGAACATGTGCCGAATGCCCGCCATCACCCCTAACTGGCCGGCACCCGCGCCCGGTGTGGTGCCGCCGCCGCCGGCACTCAAGCTGTAATGCGCATGCGCGCTATTCCACAAGTAAGAGGTCTGTAAATAAACAGCCGTAGCCTTGGATAAGAGATAGGTTCCTCTTAAGGTGGCCATGGTCGCGCGCGTGTCTTGCTCGCGATCGACAATCCGGAACGCTTCGCCGTCGATGAGCACCGTGGGCGTGGCGCTATACGAAGCCCCGGCGAAGAATAGATTAGAGCGAACATCGGGTATCGCGGGCGATACGGTCTGCACGCGGCGCCCGATCCAGCCGGCGCCTAGCTTCACCGGACCGAGCCTTCCGTAGCCGCTCACTTGCACTCGCGTATCCTTATCCGACTCGTTAGTCAACGCAAACGGCGCGATGCCGTTGAAGAAGTTGGCGGCGGCACCCGCGCCGCCGCGTTGCTCGTCATAGGCCGCCGATACGCCGAATGTCTTCGCGTCGTACTGGATCAACGCACTTAACTGACGGCACTGGGCGAAATGCCCGGCCACCTGTCCCGCGCACGTGCCCTGACCCGGCGAGTTGCCGGTGCCGGCCGAGTCGCGCCCGAACGAGTACGTTGCGCCGAGCGTCACGCCATGAAACGTACCCTTGTACGCCACAGTGTTATCGCTGCGCGCATTCGGGATATAGGTGTCGAGCGCTGCGCTGCCGTAGATGTCCGGGCCGAGAATATCCGACTCCGCGAGCGCCCAGAAAGTCATCGTGTACTGCCGGCCGAACGAGACCGTGCCCCACGGACCTTGCAGGCCTACCCATGCTTGCCGGCCGAACAGCCGACCGCCTTGCCCCATGTCGCCGCCTCGCAGATTGAAACCGCTTTCGAGCTGGAAGACGGTTTTCAGTCCGCCCCCGAGATCTTCGACGCCTCTCAGTCCCCATCGCGACGGCAATTCGCCGGTATTGCCGGGCATGCGGACCAAGTTGTCGCCGGCAGCGTTGGCGTGCGACACGTATTCGATCCCGGTGTCGACGATGCCATATAACGTGACGCTGCTTTGGGCGAACGCCGAGGCGCTGGAAGCGGCAAGTCCAGCGGCGATCCATGTCGATAACTTCATTGTCTCCACACTCCGTGATTGAGGGAGCTTTTCGCTCTCTGTATAGTTAGGACTACTACGTAATTAATAATCTTTCAGAGCCGATCGTCAGGCGCGGGTCCCTAATGTTGCATCGCGGTTATAGGGCGGCCTGGACCGACGTCGTGCGAGGCAGTTGCCGTCCACAAGCAAGGATGGCGAAAGAGGCGATGACCGCGGGCACGGCGACGATCGCGAACAGGGTGGGGAAGCTGATGTTGGACGAGAGCAGCGCACCGCCAACGAGGGCGCCGATGACCGAGCCGAGCCGGCCTATCCCTAGCGCCCAGCTGATACCGGTCACGCGACTCGATGTCGGGTAGTAGCGCGCCACGTAGGCGTTGGCGCCGATCTGGGACCCGCTGATGCAAAAGCCGACACCCATGATCGCCGCCGCGAGGGAAGCGCCTGCCGCCGCGCCCGTTGCGACGAGAAAGAGTGCGCCGAACCCATAGGACGCGGCCAGCACGACTGTCGGGTTCGCCTTGTCCATCATCCGGCCGATGACCAGTGCGCCGACAGTCCCGCCCACTTGGTACATCACCGCGACTTCGGAAGCGATCGCCAGCGGCATGCCGGAACGGTGGACGAGCGTCGGCAACCAGTTCGTGAGCAAGTAGACGATCAGCAGGCTCATGAAAAAAACGGTCCACAGCAGCAGTGTGCCGGCGCGATATTCCGGTGTGAAAAGCTGCTTAACGGGCGACCCGCTTCGAACGGTTTCGTCGAGCGTGAATTGCACCGGTGCGGGGGCGGGGAGCGGTGCGATCTTTTGCAAAATGCGCGCGATGCGTTCGGGGTACGCCTGCTTACAAAGCGCGAGATAACGCACCGATTCCGGCAAGGCCACGACCATGATCGGCACGAGCAGTAGCGGCAGCGCGCCCCCGAGCAACAAGATGCTGCGCCAGCCGTGCGAAGGCATGAGCTGCGCGGCGGCCACGCCGCCCATGCCCGAGCCTAACGTGAAGCCGCAGAACATGACGGTAGTCAGAAAGGACTTTTTCCGTTCGGGACAATACTCCGACGTCATGGCGATTGCGTTCGGCATGGCGCCACCGAGACCCAGCCCGGTAATGAAGCGCAATGCGATCAGGGGGCCGATGCTTGGCGCGTATGCCGTCGCGAGACTTGCCGCGCCAAAGAAGGCAACCGTGGCAAGGAGCGTTTTACGTCGGCCGATCCGATCGGCAAGCGGGCCGAATAATAGTGCGCCGACCATGAGTCCGATGAGGCCCGCACTGAACAGCACGCCGAGGATCGCCGGTTGAAGATGCCATTGCCGGCTCAGCGCGGGCGCAATGAATCCGACACAGGCGGTATCGAATCCGTCCACCGCGACAACGGCAAAGCACAGCAGCAATACCGTCCATTGAAACAAGGAAATGCGCTGGCGATCGAGCCAGGCGCGTATCTCGAGCGTACCGTCGGGTGAGGGCATGTTTCGTCTCCGTGAACATCGTTGCTTCTTGTAAGTGTCACGAAGGTTGCCAAGTTGCCGCAGGCACGTCTACGCAGTGCGTGAATGAGGCCCATTCACAAAGATTATTTTGCTGCGCGTCGGGGCTCCCGCGCCGCCCACGCGGCGCCTAGGGAAAGCACTAAATCGAGAATTCATCGAACACCAACTGCCGCAGCCATTGATTGCCGGGCTCGCGGTGGTTGCGAGCGTGCCAAAGTACGTTGATGGTGATATCGGGGATTCTCACAGGACAAGGCGCGCTGACGAGGTCGAACGGCGCGAGCGTGCGCACGGCGTAGGCCTCCGGCACGACCGCCACGAGGTCCGTCGTCTGAAGGATATGGCCGACCGCAACGAAGTGGGGCACGCGCAGGTGCACATTGCGCTGATGTCCCGCTCGTTGAATCGCCGAATCCACCATGCCATGGCCGGTGCCTTCGGCAACGACCGATACGTGTTCCGATTCCAGGAACGCTTTCGTCGTCATGCCGCTCTTGGCGAGCGGATGCCCCTTCCGAAATAGGCACACATACTTCTGACGAAAGAGGCGCCGTTGGAAGAAACCCGATTTCAGATCGGGCAGGAACCCGATCGCCAAATCGACGTTGCCGCGCTCCATTTCGTCGCGCAAGGCGTCCGATTGATTGCGCACGGTGCTGATCGATACGCCCGGTGCCGCCTTGGCCAGCCGCTTCATGAGACTCGGCAGAAAGTAGATTTCGCCGATATCGGTCATGGCGATGGCGAACGCGCGCGTCGCCGAGGCCGGATCGAAACCCGCCTTGACGTTCAGTGCATCGTGAAGCGTGCCTAGCGCGTAGCCGACCGATTCGGCGAGGGCTTCGGCGAATGGGGTGGGCGTCATGCCCTTCGACGTGCGCAAAAACAGCTCGTCGCCGAGCACCTTTCTGAGCCGGTTCAGTGCATTGCTGATCGCGGGTTGTGAAATGCCTAACGTCGCGGCGACTGCCGACACGCGGCGTTGACGCAGCAGCTCGTTGAATACGACGAGCAAGTTCAGGTCGATGTCCTTCAGTTCCATACGCGGTTCCGCTCGGTGGCTTCCACCGCATTATCAATCCTGGTGATGTTCCATATCAACGCATTTCTATTTATCAATAGCGCAGCGGCGTGCATCATGCGCTCCATAAGTTGAGTGCTTAGGAGACAAGGGCTCATGGAAGTGTCCGTTCTACCGCTGCGAAGAACGCTCGAAGTGCGATCGGGCGAGAACTTGCTGGAGACGCTGCGTCGCAACGAAGTTCCGATCTCGTACAGTTGCATGGCCGGCCGTTGCGGCACGTGTCGATGCCGGGTCGTGTCCGGCAACGTCTTGGTCACCGGCGCGGCGGAGACAGGCCGGCCAACCGCCGATGGACAGTCGGTGCTCGCGTGTCAGGCGACCCTGGTCGAAGATTGCACGATCGAGATTCCCGAGGTGGACGAGATCGTCGTCCACCCATCGAAGATCATCAAGACGACGGTCGTTGGGATCGAAGATCTCACGCATGACATCAAGCGCGTCCGGCTGGCACTGTCCAAACCGTTTTCCTTCTCTGCGGGCCAGTATGCCTCGGTGCAATTCGCCCCGGATCTGGTTCGGCCTTATTCGATGGCCGTGACGGCGGGCGGCGAAGAAGCGGAGTTTCATATCCGTATCGTGCCGGACGGACGCGTGACGTCCTATGTCGCAACGCAATTGAAGCTAGGCGATGCCGTTCGGCTGAGCGGGCCGCTCGGTACCGCCTATCTTCGATCGAAGACGACCGATCCCGTGATCTGTATCGCAGGCGGCACAGGACTCGCGCCGATCTTGTCGATCGTTCGCTCGATGGCGGAACAAGGGGTGGCGTATCCCGTGCATCTGTATTTCGGCGTGCGCTCGCCGCGCGATATCTACGGCATCGAGTGGCTCGACGAACTCAAGGCGCGCTTACCGAATTTGACGGTTCACGTGGTCGTCACATCGACGAACGAGCCCGGGCCCTACCGAGCGGGTGTCGTAACCGATGCGGTCAAGCACGATTGGGACAGCTTGAAAGGGTGGCGTGCGTACGTCGCGGGTGCCCCCGCGATGGTCGATGCTTCGACGATCTTGCTTCGTCAAAAGGGAATTCGTGCGGAACACGTTTACGCCGACGCATTTTATGCGAGCGGCGTTTGATTGCCGCCATCGAGAAGACAGAAGACGTTTGAAGTTTAGCTATCAGGAGACGAATCATGACTGAGGCGCCCGTTACCTTCGTACGGCCGGCCTGGAAGGAGGAGGGCTCGAGTCGCATTCCGTTTTGGACGTACACGGACGATGCAACCTATCGCCGCGAACTCGATCGCTTTTTCTATGCGAATCATTGGTGCTACGTAGGACTCGAAGCCGAAATCCCGAATCCGGGCGACTTCAAGCGCACGGTGATCGGCGAGCGCTCGGTTATCGTCGCGCGTACCCAGGAGGGCGAGATCGCCGTCGTGGAAAACGTCTGCGCCCATCGCGGCGTGCGCTTTTGCCGCGAGAAGTTCGGCAACCGGAAGGATTTCACCTGCCCCTACCATCAATGGAATTACGATCTAAAGGGCAACCTCGTCGGCGTGCCGTTCCGCCGGGGCGTGAAGGCCGAGGGCAAGGTGAACGGCGGTATGCCGGCCGATTTCGATCCGAAGCAGCACGGCTTGACAAAGCTTAACGTCGCTTGCCGAAACGGCGTGATCTTCGCGTCGTTCGACCATGATCTTCCTTCGCTCGAAACGTATCTCGGGCCGACGATCCTCGCGTATTTCGACCGCGTGTTCGACGGACGCAAGCTGAAGATTCTTGGCTATAACCGGCAGCGCATTCCGGGCAACTGGAAGCTCATGCAGGAGAACATCAAAGATCCCTATCACCCGGGTCTGCTCCATACCTGGTTCGTGACGTTCGGCCTTTGGCGTGCGGACAATAAGTCCGAACTGAAGATGGACGACCAATTTCGCCATGCCGCCATGATCTCGACGCGCGGCACCGGCGGCAAAGGCGAAGTGACGAGCGGCGTCACGAGCTTCAAGGACAGGATGACGCTGAACGACGATCGCTTTTTGGACGTCGTTCATGAACCGTGGTGGGGCGATCCTACTGCGGTAATGATGACGATCTTTCCGAGCGTGATCGTTCAGCAGCAGGTCAACTCGGTATCGACGCGGCACATTCAACCGAACGGGCATGGCTCGTTCGACTTCGTGTGGACGCATTTCGGATTCGAGGACGATAGCGAAGACATGACGCGTCGGCGCCTGCGTCAGGCCAATCTATTCGGTCCGGCGGGATTCGTGTCGGCCGACGACGGCGAGGTCATCGAGTTCTCTCAAGAAGGCTTCGAACAAAAGCCGTTCCATCGAACGATCGCGGAGCTGGGCGGGAAAGAGGTGGCCAACACCGACCATATGGTGACGGAAACGCTGATACGCGGCATGTACGACTACTGGCGCCGCGTGATGGAGGTGTGACATGCTCGATTTCGAAACCTACCAAGCCGTGCTGGCACTGTATGCCGACTACGCCGCGATTATCGATCGCAACGATTGGGACAAGTGGCCCGAGTGCTTTACCGAGGAATGCACGTACAAGATTCAGCCTCGCGAGAATTTCGATCGTGGCCTGCCGCTGGCAACGCTCGCGTTCGAGAGCAAGGGCATGTTGAAAGACCGCGTGTACGGCATCACCGAGACGATCTTTCACGATCCGTACTATCAGCGCCACGTGATCGGGGTGCCGCGCATCCTGCGGGTGGGAGACGGGCGCATCGAAGCCGAGGCCAATTACGCCGTGTTTCGGACCAAGCCCGACGAGCTGCCCACGGTATTCAATGTCGGACGCTACCTCGATACGATCCGCCCCACGCCGAATGGGTTGAAGTTCGAATCGAAAGTCTGTGTCTTCGATAGCGAAATGATCGCGAACTCGATTATTTATCCCATTTGAGGCAAGCCATGGAAACGCAATGGATGAAAGTCATCGCGTTGTCTGCCGTGCCGGCGGACGACGTGACGGCCGTGAATGCGGCCGGCCGCGAGATGGCGATTTACGGTGTCGACGGTGAAGTGTTCGCCACCGACAACCTCTGCACGCACGGTCATGCCCGGCTATGCGACGGATTTCTCGACGGACACGAGATCGAATGCCCGCTGCACCAAGGCAAATTCGACGTGCGATCGGGCAAGGCCATGTGCGAGCCGTTGACGACGGATATTCGCACGTATCCCGTGAAGATCGAGGGCGGTTTCGTCTTCGTCGACGTATCGGCGTCGGGAGGCACCGATGAATGACACGACATTGAGCGAGCAGCGCGGCGCGTACTATCGGCAATTGGACGCGCGCGGCTTATCGCCGCTTTGGGAATCGCTGCACAGCCTGGTGCCCAAGACGCCGCGGCCGCAGGCCATTGCCGCGATCTGGAAATATGCCGACATTCGCGGCCTCGTGATGGAAGCCGGGACGCTGATCAGCGCCGAGGAAGCGGTCCGCCGCGTGCTCGTACTCGAAAACCCGGGATTGCCCGGCAAGTCGAGCATAACGTCCACGCTGTATGCCGGGCTGCAATTGATCTTGCCGGGCGAAATCGCGCCGAGCCATCGGCATACGCAATCGGCGTTGCGATTCATCGTGGAAGGACGCGGAGCGTGGACGGCCGTCAACGGCGAGCGAACGACGATGCATCCTGGCGATTTCATCATCACACCGTCGTGGACGTGGCATGACCACGGCAATCCCACGATCGACGACGGCGGCGAGCCCGTCGTTTGGCTCGACGGTCTGGACATTCCTTTGATCGGCCATCTCGATGCGGGGTTTGCGGAGACCTACCCGGAAGCGACGCAGCCTGTGCTGCGTCCCGAAGGCGATAGCTGGGCACGCTTCGGATACAACATGGCGCCGGTTCGGCATCGAGTGACGGATCCCGCTTCGCCGATTTTCAGCTACCCCTACGAGCGTACGCGAGAGGCGCTCGATGTCCTCTATCGGAACGGCGATCTGGACGAGTGCGACGGCGTGAAGCTGCGTTACGTCAACCCGGCCACAGGCGGCTGGCCGATGCCGACGATTGCGATGTTCATGCAGTTCCTTCCGGCCGGCTTTCGGGGGCGGGCGTACCGCAGCACCGATGCGACGGTTTATTGCGTCGTCGAGGGACGCGGTGTTGCGCGGATCGGCGAGCAAACCTTCCCATTCGACGCGCACGACGTGTTCGTCGCGCCGTCTTGGCAACCGGTCAGTCTAAGCGCGGATAGCGACTGCGTTTTATTTAGCTATTCCGACCGGCCGGTGTTGTCGGCATTGAATCTGTTACGCGAGGCGCGATTGTAGTCGGCGGCGGACGCGTGCAGGTCGCGCGCGGGTCGCATTCGACGTCTGTCGGGTTGCTCAATTCATCGATTAATAAGGTCACAAGGAATTTTCGTCATGACTTTCGTATTTCCTCCCGAGGCCCCGGTCGCCATGGCTGTTGCGGGCAGCGACGCGCAGGTCGCTGTGCGCCGTGTGTATTGCGTTGGCCGGAACTACGCGGCGCACGCGCGCGAGATGGGATTCGATCCCGACCGCGAACCGCCGTTCTTTTTCTGCAAGCCCACCGATGCGGTGGTGCCGGTAGCGGACGGGCAAACGCTCGAACTCGCGTATCCGTCGCAGACGTCGAACTACCACTACGAAGCGGAGCTTGTCGTCGTGATCGGTCGCTCGGGAGCGGATATTCCGGTAGAGCGGGCCCTCGAGTATGTCTACGGTTATGCCGTCGGCCTCGATATGACGCGCCGCGATTTGCAGATGAAGATGCGCGAGATGGGCCGGCCGTGGGAAATCGGCAAGGCATTCGACCGCTCGGCGCCGATCGGTCCGATTCATCGCGCGAGCGACGTGGGGCACTTCGAAAGCGCGCCGATATGGCTGACGGTCAACGGGGAAACGAAGCAACGCAGCGATATCTCCCATCTCATCTGGAGCGTGGCCGAAACGATCGCCGATCTATCGAAGTTCTTCCGTCTGGAGCCCGGCGATGTCATCTATACGGGAACGCCCGAAGGCGTCGGTGCGGTCAACGTGGGCGACCTGATGACGGTCGGCATCGAACGGCTGGGCGAGCTGCGTGTGCGGGTTGTTTGAATCGGTAGGGGCGACGATGCAACTCTATAACTTCTTCAACAGCTCGACGTCCTACCGCACGCGGATTGCGCTGGCGCTCAAAGGTTTGCCGTTCGATTACGTGCCGGTCAATATCCGCGCCGGCGAGCAGCGCGCCGCCGGCTACCTCGGCATGATTAACCCGTTCGCGGCTGTCCCGGCGCTGGTGGACGGCGATTTCCACCTTGGGCAGTCGCTCGCGATCATCGATTGGCTCGATGCCCGCTTTCCAAACCCAAGGCTCGTGCCGACCGATCCGACGCTTCGCGCTCGCGTACTCGAGCTGTCGTATTTGATATCGTGCGACATGCATCCGATCAACAACCTTCGCGTGCTTCGTTATCTCGAGAACACGTTGAATGTTACGCCGGAGCAGAAGAGCGCGTGGTACCGGCACTGGGTTGCCGAGGGGATGGCGGGGGTAGAGCGGCTGCTTGCCGATTATGGAAGCGGGCCATGGTGCTTCGGCGATGCAGCGACCCTCGCGGATTGTTGTCTCGTGCCGCAAATGGCCAATGCGATGAGAATGGGCTGCGACTTGGACGCGTATCCGTTGAGCCAGGCCGTGTATCGGCATGCGAGCGAGCAGCCGGCCTTCGCCGCCGCCCAGCCCAGTTTGCAGCCCGACTTCGTTGCGCCGTGATCTGGAATATTGCTGTCATTTCGACTGGTGCAGTATCGGGTGTTGAGCGCGACCTTGTGTAGCCGTAATGGATGCGTGCGCCAGCAGGCGATTGCGAGGAGGCGTCGTCTGTCTCCTGTTCATTCGAATGGCGGGCCACGCGCCCACTGCTCCCGTAAACCCAATCATTGCGATGGCGACAGCAGCGACCTGAAGAGAAGTTGGAATATCGTGAATCGTAACCGCGCCGATGATCAGCGCGGCAGGGGGTACCATGGCCGGCAGTACCGCCGCACGCGACGCCCCCAAGATGCGAACCGACTTGGCATATGCGTACACCGTCAATAGCGCGGCGACAATACCCTGTAGTGCCGCTGTCCCGGCGAACCAACCGAGACTGACATGAGGAAGTTGTCCGTGCCCTGTGATCAGATACACCGGAAGATACGCGAAGCCGGATATCACATTCACCGCGGCTACCGACGAAACAGGATCCGCATTCCAACGCTTGAGCATAAATGTGTATGCGGTCCAGAGAAAGCCAGCCGCGACAAACAGCAGATCTCCGATCCATGCCTTCGGCATCGGGTGGTCGCCACCGCCTTGAAGCATCAGCCATAGCAAGCCAGCACCCATAACTGCGGCGCCGACCCAACGTTGAGCGGAAACGCGCTCCTTCAATATGAAGTGGCCAACCACCAAGCCGCCGAGCATTGCCACTGCGGGCACCATGATGGCGGTATGCGAGAGCGGCGCAAAAGGCATTGCCACGTTAACAAGCTGTCCAAAAACGGGACCTGCTGCCAACGCGAGAAGGATCGCCCGCGGCCAGCCAAGACCTCCAGCGTTCCTGAGCCCGGCACGCCACAGCAACGGAATGCAGAACAGGCCAGAGACGCCGTACCGCATCATCGTGAGGTCGTTGGGAATAAAGCCATGATTGAGGGCGGCCTTTGAACTCACGTTGAAGATGGCCCAGCCCAAAACTGCCAATAAGCCATAGACAGCGCCCAGGCGCATGGTACCGCTGGCGGGAGTGTTCCTTGACCCGTCGGACGTTGCGTCGGCCATGGCCTTGTTTCCTGTGTCAAACATGTCGACCTCCAGTTGATTTCAGACGAAAAGCGTTTCTGGAATCGATTCTGGACAATCGGCTACTGAACTTCCAATCGTAAATTGTCGCGCTATTGATGCTTTCCGAGCATCGCAAGAAGGGGGCAGCGTTCGCCGGCTATCGCTTTATGGCGCAAGGGACGGAGCCTCGATGAGGGCGTCAGAGTCCACGCTACTGTGTGCCCGAAGCATGTGCGAGAATGCTCGCAACGCCGGATTGGTATTTTCCGTCTGCCACGCAAAATGCAGGCTCAGAGGCAGGGAGAGATCTTCTACAGGGAGGAATCGTACGCCGGACGGCGGCCGATCCTTATTCGCGTCGTTGACGATGGCCACACCGATACCCGCCGAGACGAGGCTCAAAACAGCACCCTCGTCACGAACGATCTGCACCGTCCTCGGTGAAATACCGACCTTCCCACAGACGGCAAGGAGACGGTCGTGATAGGCAGGATGCTCTTCACGATGAAAGCCAATGAATGGCATTTTTTCGAGTTCTGCAACGCATATTCTTTCCGAGAAACGGTCGCTCCAACTCGTGGGAGTCGCTAGAACGATGTTGTCGTTTCGCACAGGAATAGCTTCGCAGCCCTCGGGCAAATCATCGAACGGGTAGACGAATCCGCCGTCGATTTCACCCCGTTCGAGCAATTCATATTGACGAGCGGTATTGTCCGGCAAGAGTTCGAGGCGCAACGAGGGATATTTGCGTGTGTAAGCTTGAAAGGTCTCGGGCACGATTCCCTTCCACGCCGATACCTCTAGATATCCGATGCGCAGAATGCCCATCTCTCCCGCTGCAACGCGGATTGCCCGTTCGCGTGCCTGGTCGATTGCCGCCATGATCTGGGATACCTCTTCTTGATAGGCGCGGCCCGCCGCGCTGAGCTTGAGTCCGCGAGGCAGGCGCTCGAACAGGTCGACACCAAGTTCTTCTTCGAGGTCACGCAACTGGCGCGTGATGGCGGGTTGCGTGACGTGAAGATTGCGTGATGCCCGGCGGACATTCTCGGTCTGGGCGATCATCAGGAAGTAACGTAAATGGCGAAGTTCCATGGTCTCCTCGTCGATGTGCAAGATGGTGTTGTCCGCTGCTCATTCAGAAACATCGAGGAGCAGGGTTGCCAATCCGAAGTTATGGAGGAGCGCTTACTTGAATTTCCAGACGAAGCGATCGCCTTCGTGATGAACGGTTCGGCGCGCATCCCATTTATCGCGTCGGCGACGCAACTATGCGGCGGCTTTCGCATTGGATGAAGCCGCCGTCGTGCCGGCACGTATGCACTATTGCCGAAATTCGCGGGACACTCCAATGCCGATTAGCCGCTCACGCGATGCTGTAGAGGCATCGCTTGAACGAGGAGATGAGGTGAGGTTCGGGTTACGTTGTGAGTCTATTCGACTAGGGATCGTCGGCAACATACTGTATGCCTAGTGGAATAGCCGCTTTCTCTCCTGTCCAAGCGGTTGCTCCACCGACTATGGTGCGACTATCCGAACGGCTCGAGCTGCGACTCCGGCACGTCGATGCGTAGGTCCTCCAGCAGCACCGTTTCGATTGGCTGGCCTGACGCGTGCTCGCTTGCGACCTTGACGGGCAGCCCATGGCCCGCATCGAACCACAACTCGTAGCGGGATACGCCGGTCACCGTATGTCCGGGCCTGCACGTCACCACCACATGCGACGCGCTGCGTGTGCCGATCCTCTCATCGCCGACGACCTGCGTATCGCCGTGCCGCTGAAGCTCACGGACGTTGACGAGCAGTGTGCCGATGTCGGACTGGTCGACGCGATGACCCTGCGGGCTCAGGATCATGCGACTGTCGGGGTTCAGCATGAGCCTCGGAAACGTGTCGAAACCGAATGGCCAAAGCATGACCTTTCCCGTTTCGGGGCTGTAGACGAGTGTTGCGCCGGCATGCGGGCGGATGAAATCCATCCGAACGAAGCCCGGTTTGCGGTAGCCGTAGCGCACCTCGACCGGTTCCTTTCCCGCCGACGTCGATTTCAGCGTGACCCGATAGTTTGCGAGCGCATCGAAGCGTGCTTGTCCTTCGAAAACGAAATCCCGGCCCGGAATCGGCGCGTCGGTCATCGCACTAGGTTGCGCAACCGCGGACTCGACGCGGCCAGCGACGCCGTGCCCGAAAGTCCTGTGGCCTCGATCGCCGGTATGCGCATTGCCGCCTCCTATACTCGAACGTATTTGTCCGTGGACGATGGGTGATTTTGGCGCACGGTTTCGTGCCATGCAATCCTCGCGAGAAGGTGCGGATACCGCCCGAAGGCAAGCTCCAGGCAGGCCGGCCGTGGATGAGCCGGCCGGCAGCCAGATTGCGGTTCGCCGTCGCCGTGGGAGGTGGGATGCATTTGTTCATCATGGGCTGGCGTTCACCAAGTATGAACATAAGTAAAAGTTGAACGCGCTTCGCAGTATCCGCTCAGGAGCTGGTCAACCGTCCGTACCGGGAAATTGCGTCATCCGCCGGTGTGGCGCTTGGGACTGTTGGCAGCGTATTCGACGACCTACGTGAGCGCGGCCTGCTGGCAGGCGCGGACGACAGGCGATTGCTCGATCCTGCCGCACTGAGGGAGGAGTGGGCGATCAATTATCCGCTTCGCCTCTTGCCGAAGCTCAACGTGCAACGGTTTGCCGTGGGTGATCCGTCGTGGTGGCAGCACGCAGAACTTCCTGCGCGGCAAGCGTGGTGGAGCGGGGAACTGGCCGCTGCCAAACTGACTGGGCAGCTTCGTCCAGCCTCGCAAACGCTCTATGTCGAACCTGCAGTATTTCGTTCGGCGCGACGGCGCGCGATAAATTGACCCGGATCGCATCTCAATGCCCAAGATCGGACTCGGTCACACAAGCGCGACGCCGGCTGCGCTTGCAAGCGCAGCCTTTCGAGTCCCCACGCAAGGCGCGCAGGCACCTTACTTCCTGGGCGGAATAATGAAAAAAGGCCAGCAAAGCTGACCTTTTTAAAATACTGGTGCCCAGGAGAGGACTCGAACCTCCACGATGTTGCCACCGCTAGGACCTGAACCTAGTGCGTCTACCAATTCCGCCACCTGGGCAGGTGTGCGTCTTGCAACAAAGACCGCCATTATAACCGTCCCAATAACGCTGTCAAGCACTTCCACGGCATAGGTCCCAAATCGCCGCATTCAAGCCCCATTTCGGCGCCGCCGCGGCAAACCGCGCGTAAGCCGCAACGCAAGGCCCGCGCCCGTTCGTCCCGCCCCCAGCGGGTGTTAGAATGGCGCGCATTGCCGTGTCTAACGTATCGAGCCAAAACAATCATCGATAAGCGCCCCTTGAGCAAATATCCGTACCCGATCCCCAGCCGCGAGGAAATCCTCGGCGTGCTGCGTACGAGCGAATCGCCGCTCGCCGCCAACGACATTGCCGAGGCTCTGTCGATCAAGCGCCAGGAGCGCGAAGGATTCTTCAAGCGTCTGGGCGCCATGGAGCGCGACGGCCAAATCCTGCTCGATAAACGCGGCTACTATCAGCTCACCCATCCGTCCAATTTCGTCGCCGGCCGCGTTCAGGGCCATCGCGACGGCTACGGTTTCATCATTCGCGACGACGGGCAAGACGATCTGTTTCTACCCAACGCCGAAATGCAAAAGGTCATGCACGGCGATCGCGTACTCGCGCGCATCGTCGGCTACGATCGCCGCGGCCGGCCCGAAGGGCATATCGTCGAGGTGACCGAACGCGCGAACAAGCGCGTCATCGGCCGGCTGCTCAACGAAAACGGCGCCCTCATCGTCGCCCCGGAAGACAAGCGCATCAGCCACGACATCCTCGTCACGCAGAACACGAAAAAGGCCAAGGTTGGCCAGATCGTTGTACTCGAATTGACGGATTTCCCGAGCCGGCATTCGCAGCCGCTCGGGCGCGTCGTGGAAGTGCTGGGCGATATCGACGATCCCGGCATGGAAATCGAAATCGCCGTGCGCAAGTACGGCGTGCCGCACGAGTTCAGCGATACGACGCTCGCCGAAGCCGCCGGCCTGCCCGATGAAGTGCGCCCGGTCGATCTTCGCCATCGCGTCGACCTGCGCGACGTGCCGCTCGTTACGATCGACGGCGAGGACGCGCGCGATTTCGACGATGCCGTGTACTGCGAGCCCACGACGGTCGGGCGGGGCGAGGGTTTTCGCCTCATCGTGGCCATTGCCGACGTCTCCCACTACGTGCGGCCCGACACGTCGCTCGATACCGATGCGATCGAGCGCAGCACGTCGGTGTACTTTCCCCGCCGCGTCATTCCGATGCTGCCGGAAAAGCTCTCCAACGGGCTATGCTCGCTCAATCCCGAGGTCGATCGCTGCGTACTCGTTTGCGACATGCTGATCACCGCGCGCGGCGAGATCAAGGCTTATCAGTTCTATCCCGGCGTCATGCATTCGGCGGCACGCCTCACGTACACGGAAGTCGCCGCCGTCCTCACGAATACGAAGGGCCCCGAGGCGGCGCGTCGCGCGGCACTCGTGCCCCAGCTTCAGAACCTGTACGGCGTGTTCAAGGCGCTGTTCGCCGCACGCCAGAAGCGCGGCGCGATCGATTTCGACACCACCGAAACCTATATCGTCTGCAACGCGCAAGGCAAGATCGAACAGATCCTGCCGCGCCAGCGCAACGACGCGCACAAACTCATCGAAGAATGCATGCTCGCGGCGAACGTCTGCGCGGCCGACTTCATGAAGCGCAACAAGCATCCGGGCCTTTACCGCATTCACGCGGGCCCGACCGCCGAGAAACTCGAGAATTTGCGCACCTTCTTGCGCGGAATGGGGCTATCGCTCGGCGGCGGCGAAACCCCGCATGCGAGCGACTATGCGGCGCTGATGGCGCAGGTGCGCGATCGGCCCGATGCGCAGATGTTGCAGACGATGCTGCTGCGTTCGATGCAGCAGGCCGTCTACAGCCCCGACAATATCGGGCACTTCGGCCTCGCATACGACGCCTACGCCCACTTCACGAGCCCGATTCGCCGCTACCCGGATTTGCTGACGCACCGCGCCATCTATGCGATCTTGTCGGGCACGAAGTACCGGCCCGCGGCGCCCAACGGCGTGGCGCTGAATACCGCGCTCTCGCCGCGCGCTCGCGCGATGCAGCAGGCGGACGAGCAAACCCGGCCGCGTGCGCGCGAAAACACCGCGATTTGGGAAGAACTCGGTCTGCACTGTTCGGCCAACGAGCGGCGCGCCGATGAAGCCTCGCGCGACGTCGAAACCTGGCTCAAGTGCTACTTCATGCGCGACAAGCTCGGCGAGGAATACGGCGGCATGGTGAGCGGCGTCACGTCGTTCGGTATTTTCGTGCAGCTCGATTCGCTGTTCATCGAAGGCCTCGTTCATGTGACCGAACTCGGCTCCGATTACTTCCAATACGACGAAATCAAGAACGAGCTGCGCGGCGAGCGTACCGGCATTCGCTATCGCTTGTCGGATCGCGTGCGCGTACAAGTCAGCCGTGTCGATCTCGACGCGCGCAAGATCGATTTCCGGCTCGTGCGCGATACACCGGTCAAGCCTGCCGGCACGTCCCGCACAGCAGGTACGGCTCGGCCTGTCGGCGAACCGGAAGTACCGGCGGCAGCACGGGGGGCGCGCGTGCGCGCATTGGCTGCGAACGAAGATGGACGGCGCAAGCAGGCCGCGCCGGGTAAATCGGCTGCGGTCGTCGAGGCGCGCGCGGCACGCGCCCAGGCAGCCCGCAAACGCACCGGCGCGCCCAAGGGGGCACCGAAGGCCCGCTCGCGCAAGAAGGGCTAGCCGTCGCGCGGCGGCGCAGGGCTTCGGATTGCAGCGAGGCCGCGCCGCGATGTTTTTTCGGCACAGCGTGCGCATGGTGCGCCGCTGTGCTTTCGCCTTTTTAGGCTCGACGTAATACCGATTGTCATTCAGCTATGTCACGTCTCAAGGTTTTGTACGGCTTTCATGCGGTGACCGCGCGTTTGCGGCACGACGCATCGACGGTCGAGGAAGTGTTTTACGACGCGACGCGTCGCGATCGCCGGATGCAGGACTTTCTGCAAACGGCCAAGGAAGCGGGCGTACGCTTGATCGCGGCGGACGAGACGCGTCTGTGGGGGCTCGCGCATACCGAGCGGCATCAAGGCGTCGTGGCGCGCGCCACCGATTTACCGCTCGCGCAAAATCTTGCGGAATTGCTCGACGGCATCGACGGCCCGGCGCTGCTGCTGGTGCTCGACGGGGTGACCGATCCGCACAACCTCGGGGCGTGTCTGCGCGTGGCGGATGGGGCAGGCGCCCATGCCGTCATCGCACCGCGCGATAAGGCCGTCGGTTTGAACGCAACCGCTGCCAAGGTGGCCAGCGGCGCGGCCGATACCGTGCCTTACATCACGGTTACGAATCTGGCGCGCGCGCTGCGTGAATTGAAGGATGCCGGCGTGTGGATCATCGGCACGGCCGGCGATGCCAAGGCCAGCCTCTACGAAACGAAGCTCGACGGTCCGGTGGCGCTCGTCATGGGGGCCGAAGGCGAGGGCATGCGGCGCCTGACGCGCGATACGTGCGACGAGGTCATGCATATTCCGATGGCGGGCACGGTCGAAAGCTTGAACGTCTCCGTCGCGAGCGGCGTGTGTTTGTTCGAAGCGGTGCGCCAGCGTAGCAGCGCGCGCTAATGCCGATCGAGGGCGGCCTTAAGGGCCGCCCTCGTTGAAACCGATACGCTCAGCGCTCGACCTGCTGATTCCAGCGCGTGTCCCACTGTGCGCGATGCGCATTGATCGCGTCCCAGTCCACCACCGTCACTTTGTGCACGAGGCTTTCGATATTGCCGAGGCTTTGCTGCATCGAGGCCGGCATTTTCGCTAGACGATTCGTCGGAATCTGTTTGCCGGCTTCGGCGGCCTTCTCTTGCGCCGGCGCGGACAGCAAAAATTGCGCAAGCTTTTGCGCCAGTTGATCGTCGGGGTTGTTCTTGACGACGCAAACATCGACGAGCAGCAACACCGGGCCTTCCTTCGGATTGACGTAGGCGACGGGCAGACCCTTGTCCTGCAGATCGGCCACGCCCGTCGGCGTCAAGGGGAACAGGGCGGCTTCGCCCGTTTGCACCATCTCCGAAATCTTCGCCGAATTGGGAATGTATTCGACCACGTTGGGGCCGACCGTACTGGCCCACTTCGTGAATGCGGGTTCGACGTTCTGCTCGCTGCCACCCCAGATGCGATTGAGCGCCAAGAAGCCGTGCAAGCCGAATGTGCTGCTAGACGCGGATTGGAAGACCACCTTGCCCTTGTACTTCGGATCGGCGAAATCGAGCCACGACGTGGGCGGCGCCCAGCCTTTCTCGGCGAAAAGCTTCTTGTTATAAGCGATACCGGTCATGCCGAGCTGCACGCCGGCGCCGACATCGTCTTTCATGCGAGCGAACGGATAGAGTTCTTTGAGAACCGGTGCATCGTCGAGCTTTTCGCATAGGCCGAGACTGACGGCGCGCGCCATCACCCCGTCGTCGAGGAACGCGACGTGCACTTGCGGATGCGCGCGATTGGCGAGCAGCTTGGCCAGGATATCGGACGACGTGCCCGGCACAACGGTGACCTGCACGTTGTTCGCCTTTTCGAAGGCCGGCAACACTTGCGTCGTATAAGCCTTTTCCATCGGCCCGCCGTTCATGCCGATGTAGATCGTTTTCGATTGTGCCCAGGCGGGTGTCGCCACGAGGGCCGCGCCGGTCAACATCGCGGCGGCCGAGAGGATGCTCAAAGCGTTCATTCAGGTCTCCTAATCATTGGGAAGCGAAACGTCATGCGGGGACGGCCGAGAAGCGATTGACGTCGAACGCGTCGAGCGGCGTCTCGGTGGCGCCGTCGATCACGAGGTCGGCGAGCACGTCGCCGACACCGGGTGCGAGCAGGAACCCGCCGCCGGAAAAGCCGAATGCATGGAGCAAGCGCGGCACGTTGCGGCTCGCCCCGAGAATCGGATTGTGGTCGGGCGTGCAGCCTTCCACGCCGCTCCACGTGCGAATCAGCAGCGCCTGCCGCAGCGCGGGCAAGAGCGCACAGGCATCGCGCATGACGGCGCGCGTCGTGTCCGACGACGGCTGCGCGAAATCGCCATCGCCGTGGCCGCGTCCGCCGCCGATCACGCAATTGCCGCGCGCGACTTGCCGTGCGTAAATGCCGCCGCCGAACACGCCGAGGTTGTGTTCGAGAAAATGCGGCAGCGGTTCGGTCACCCACATGTTCGGGTAGATCGGTTTCATCGGGACCGTATCGCCGAATCGTTCGGCGAGCGCGAGCCCCCAAGCGCCGGCCGCGTTGATGAGCCAGTCGGATTCGAACGTCTCGTCGCCCGCGCTCAGCGAGAAGCGTTTGCCATCGTATTCGGCGTGCGTGAGTGCGGTGTGTTCGCGCACGAGCGCACCCGCTTGCCGCGCGGCGCTCGCAAAGGCGGGCGAGACGAGGCGGGGGTTCGCGTGCCCGTCGCTCGCGCAAAGCGAGCCGCCGACCGCCGCGGCGCCGAGCCACGGGTAGCGGCGTCTGAACGTTTCCCCCGAGATCAACTGCAACGCCAGCCCGTGCTGCTCCGCCATGCTCGCGTACGTTTCCAGCCCCGCGAGATCGGCTTCGCTGCGCGCCAGGCGCAAGTGCCCCGAGACGACGAATTCGCCGTCGATGCCGATCCGCTCGGGCAATCGATCCCAGATCCGTCGGGCACGCATCGCGAGCGGCAATTGTTCGGCAGGCCGGCCTTGGCAACGCACCCCGCCGTAGTTCACGCCGCTCGCCTGTGCGCCGCAATAGCGCCGCTCGAGCAGCACGACGCGCATCCCTTTGCACGCGAGGGCCAGCGCGGCCGAGGCGCCGACGAGTCCGCCGCCGACGATCGCCACATCGACATGTCGCACCGGTTCATTCATCGCGTGCATCCTCGGGCACGGCAGCCACGCGTTCGTCGAAGAGCGCAGCGGCCAGCGGGATCGGTTTGATCGGAGCCGAGGCGCGCAAGCGCCCGATCGCATCGAAGGGCAACCCCGTCTCGTAGGCGAGTAGAGCCGATGCCGCCTCGCCGCACATGCGGCCTTGGCACCGACCCATGCCGACGCGCGTGAGTGCCTTCAGGCGGTTGATTTCGCGCGCGGCGCCTGAGCGGATGCATTGGCGCAGCGTGCCCGCATCGATTTCCTCGCAACGGCACACCGTCATGGCATCGGGCCACGAACGCGCCTGCTCGAAGGGGGCGGGGAACGCGGTTTCGAGCCCGGCACGGAAGGTGGCGATGCGGTGCAGCGATCGGCGCGCTTTGCTCTGCGCGTCGACGCGCGTGGAGCGGCGTGGTCCGGACGGCTTGCGCTCTAAATCGTCGAGTACGGCGAGCGCGGCGAGGCGTCCCGCCCCCTCGGCCGCATCCGCGCCCGCAATGCCGGCTCCGTCGCCTGCGACATAGATGCCCGCAACCGACGTGCGCCCCGCCTCGTCGCGCTCGGGTAACCAGCATCGGTTGCCGGTGTCGTAGCGAAACCGGCAACCCGCGATATCGACGAGCTGCGTTTCGGGGCGCAGCCCATAGCCGAACCCCACGGCATCGCATTCGAGCGTCTGAGCGCGTGCGCGCGCCGGTGCGGCCGATGCCGATCCCGATCCCGATTGCCAGGCGATGCCCGCGACGTGGCGATCGCCGAGGATGGCTTGCAGCGACACGCCGCGCTCGATTCGCACGCCGTGTGCGCGCAGCCAGCCCACGTAGTACAGCCCTTTCGCGAGCATGGAGGGCCGCGTCGCAAGCTGGGGCAAGGCCGAAGCTTGCAGGCCGGTGCTGGCTGTATCGAGCACGGCCAGCACCTGTGCGCCGGCCTTGGCGTATTGATAGGCAACGAGATAGAGCAGCGGGCCGGTGCCGGCGAACACGATGCGCCGTCCAATCGCGCAGCCTTGCGACTTGAGCGCCGTTTGCGCCGCGCCGAGCGTATAGGCCCCGGGCAAGGTCCAGCCCGGCACCGGCAACACACGGTCGGTCGCACCGCTTGCGACGATCAGATGCGTGAAGGGGACGCTTTGCTCGTGCGAGTCGCGTAGCGTTGCAAGGCGGCCCGCCGGCGCGTGTCGGTCGCCCTCGATCGGGGCGAGTCTCTCATCGTCCGCAACCTGCATCTCGCACGCCCACGCCAGCGTATGGGGCCGATAGTCGATATCGGGCAGCAGCCTCGCCATCGTGGCGTGCAGCGCGGTGGCCTTGCGCGCTTCGAATCCGTAAAGGTCGCGCGGCGAGCGTCGAAAGCGCGCGTCTTCGGGCGGCTGACGATAGATCTGGCCGCCCCAGCGCGCGTTTTCGTCGAGCACGATCGGGCGCACGCCTGCCTCGACGAGCGTTTGCGCCGCGCGCACGCCCGCGGGGCCCGCGCCGACGATGACGATTCCGGCGTCGTGCGTCATCGAGCCGGCCCTCCGTGCGCGGCATTCGCGCCGAACGCATGCGTGACGAGCCGCATGCCCGCTTCGATTCTCGTCGAACACGCACGCAGCGCTTGCCCATCGGCGGTACGAATCCAGCAATCTTGGCAGGCGCCGATCAAACAGAACCCGGCGCGCGGCTCGCCGCTGAAATCCGAGGCGCGCAGCGCCCGGCGTTGCGTCAGAATCGCCGTCAGCACCGTATCGCCTTCCAGCGCGCGGCACGGCGCACCGTCGAGCGTAAACGAAACGGCGGCGCGGCCGGTTTCGGCTAGGCGCACGAGTTGCGCTTCGTCATGAGACATGGTTCGTTGTCCTAATTACCATCGAGGGCGATGCCTTCAATGCTGGCCGATGAGGATACGGTTCAAGCCATAGACGCGATCGAGCAGCAGCATCGCGCCGGCGGTGACGAAGATCACGAGCGTCGATACCGATGCCATCATCGGATCGATCGATTCCGTCGCATACATGTACATGCGAACCGGCAGCGTCACGGTTTGCGGTGACGTGACGAAGATCGACATCGTGAGTTCGTCGAAGCTGTTGATGAACGCGAGCAGCCAACCGCCGGTGATGCCCGGCACGATCATCGGCAGCGTCACGCGTTTGAGCGTGGTCCAAGCGTCGGCCCCGAGCGATTGCGCGGCATGCTCGATGCTGCGGTCGAGCCCGGTCGCGGCTGCAAGGACGAGCCGCATGACGAACGGCGTCACGATGACGGTATGCGCGAGCACCAGCCAACCGAACGAACCCGTCGCACCGACGAGCGCGAAAAAGCGCAACAGGGCGATGCCGAGCACGAGCCCGGGAATGACGAGCGGCGAGAGGAGCAGCGCGTTCAGGAAGCCGCGTCCAGGAAACCGTGCACGCGCAATCGCGAGTCCCGCCGGCAACGCGACGGCTAGCGATAGCGTGGCCGAGAGGAACGCAAGCTTGATGCTCGTGAAGAAGGCCGAGATGAAATCCGGGTAGTTCAAGATCGCGCGGAACCATCGCAGCGATAACCCATGCGTGGGTAACGTCAGCGTTTCGTCGGGCGTGAAGGCCACGAGCACCACAATGACGAGCGGTGCCATGACGAAGGCGATGACGAGCGTATGGAAGGCGAGAGCGAAGGGGCCGTTGCGTCGCATGTCGATCTCCTTCGCGTCAGCCCATGCTGCGGCCGTAGCGGCGCTCGAGCATGCGGTAGTAGGTGAGCATGATGGCGAGGTTGGCCGCCAACAGCAGCAGGGCGATCGTGGCGCCGAGCGGCCAGTTGAGCGAACCGAGGAACTCGTCGTAAACCGCCGTGGCGGCCACCTTCAGGCGCCGTCCGCCGAGTAGGCCCGGGATCGCGAACGCGCTGGCCGACAGCCCGAACACCATCAGGCTGCCCGAGAGCACGCCGGGCATGACCTGCGGCAGCACGATACGGCGCAGCGTCGTGGCCGGCGAGGCCATCAGCGAGAGGGCCGCATGCTCGGTCTGCGGATCGAGCTTTTGCAGCGCGGTCCAAACTGGGATCACCATGAACGGCAGCATCACGTGCACCAGTGCGATGACGATCGCGAAGGTGGTGTATTCGAGCTTGTAGGGGCCCAGTCCGATGAGGCCGAGTGCTTGATTGACGATGCCCGCCGTGCCGAGCAGCATGCTCCAGCCGAAAGCGCGCACCACGACGGAGACCAGCAGTGGGGCGAGGATCGCGAGCAAGCACGCCGAACGCCACGGGTCGCGCATCTTCGACAGGACGTAGGCTTCCGGTGCGCCGATCGCCGCGCACAGCACCGTGGTGATTGCCGCGATGCCGAACGTGCGCAAAAAGATCGTCTGGTAGTACGAAGAACTCAGCACATTGACGTAGTTGCCGAACTGAAAGGCGGCGATCGATCCGACCGACGGGTCGAAACGGTAGAAGGTCAGCACGAACGTCATGGCGAGCGGGACCAGCACGAGCGTCGCGAACAGGACGAGCGCGGGCGCGCACAGCAGCCACATCGGCGCGTAGGCGCGCCAAGGCGTGCGGGGCACAGCACCGGTTGCGCGCGGCGTGGCGGCGCGGGCGTCGTCCGCTTCGAGCGTGGCGTTAGACATGTCGTGCATCCCCCGCGACGAACCGCACCGCTTCGCGCTTCCAGTCGATACCGACGGATTGGCCTTCCGCAACAGGGTCGTCCCCTTCGTTCTGACAACAGACGAGCACTTCGCCGAGCGTGCATTCGACGCGATAAAGCCATTGGCTGCCGAGGAAGAAGCGGCTCGTGACGGTGGCCGGCAAACGGCCGGACCCCGACGGATCGAGGCGGACTTTCTCGGGACGAATGCACACCGTCACGGCGTCGCCGACGCTCGGCGTTTCGGTTGGCCGCAGCGCCGGCGCGTGACCGACTTCGATGCGATCCGTGCCGACCTCGACGTGCAGCCCGGCTTCGTCGAGTGCGACCACGGTGCCCGAAAACAGATTCGCCTTGCCGATGAATTCGGAGACGAAGCGGTTTTCCGGGCGTTCGTAGGCGCGGTACGGGGTGTCGACTTGCGTAATACGGCCGGCCTCCATGACGACGACGCGGTCGCTGATCGAAAGCGCCTCCGATTGATCGTGCGTGACCATGATCGTCGTCGTGCCGATCCGGCGCTGAATCGCCCTCAGCTCGAACTGCATTTCCTCGCGCAGTTTCGCGTCGAGATTCGACATGGGCTCGTCGAGCAGCAACACGGGCGGGGCGATCACGATCGCGCGAGCGAGCGCCACGCGTTGGCGCTGGCCGCCCGAGAGTTCGCGCGGAAAGCGATTCGCGAGCGCATCGAGCCGCACGAGCGCGAGCGCTTCCTTCACGCGCGCGTCGCTTTCGGGTTTGCCGACGCGCCGCATTTCCAGCCCGAAGCGCACGTTTTGCGCCACCGTCATGTGCGGGAACAACGCATAGCTCTGAAAGACGATGCCGAGCCCGCGCTGGTTCGGCTTCATGTCCGTGATGTCGCGGCCGTCCAACACGATGCGGCCGCTCGTCGCCTGCACGAAGCCGGCGATCATCTGCAGCGTCGTCGTTTTGCCGCAGCCCGACGGTCCGAGCAGCGAGACGAACTCGCCCTTTTCGACGGACAAATTCAGATCGGCGACCGCATGCAATTGACCGAACGACTTCGAGACGTCGGCCAGCGTGAGGAACGACATGATTCGGCTCCTTGTGAGCGAAGACCTCCCATGCGAGCGGCTTGGGGAGGGGAGGGACGAGGCAGAGCCGATTCTGTCCAGCCATATAGGGCGAGTCAATTTAGAATTCCGTTCATCGATAGGAAAATCGAAAGTATTCCGATGTGTGGAACGAAGTGATCGGTCGGATCGAACGGATTTCGCCGGACGCATTGAGGGTTTGCCCCAGATTGCTACCGAGACCCCGCATGGGGCCATGAAAGCTGCGATACTTGTGCGAACGAACGAATTGTTGCGATGTATTCCATTTACCGAAAAAGATCGAACGGACCGAAAGCCTTGATGACGGAGGGGCGCTAGATGATCGGAGAGGCAACGCGAGACGACGAGCCGGCCGCGCGTGACGAAGCCGCGGATACGCCCGGCGTCGGCATGCTTGCACGCGCATTCGCGCTCGTGCGCGCACTCGCATCGCTGCAGACGAGCGGCGTGCGCGTGACGCAGCTCGCGAAGACGGTCGGGCTCACGCAGGGCACGACGCACCGCATCTTGCGCGCCCTGATCGCGGAGGGGATCGTCGAACAAGACGAGCGCTCGAAGCTATACCGGCTCGGCGTCGACTTTTTCGCGCTCGCGGCGCAAGCGGGCAATCCCGGCGGCATGCGCGCGCTCTGCCGGCCGGCCTTGCTTCGGTTGTGCGCGAGCTTGGGCGAGACGATCTTCCTGCTCGCCAAGAGCGGCTTCGATGCCGTATGTCTCGATCTGTGCGAGGGGCCGTTTCCGATTCGTTCGTTTACGAACGACGTCGGCGGGCGCATTGCACTCGGCGTTGGGCAGGGCTCGCTCGCAATCCTCGCATTCTTGCCCGAGGCCGAGCGCGAAGAAATCATCCGCTACAACGTGCCGCGTATTCGCGGCTTCGGGGTGCTCGACGAAGTTTATTTGCGCACCGAGATCGAACACGTGCGGCAACTGGGCTATGCGGCGCGCAATAGCGGCGTGCTCGAGGGCATGGCCGGCGTCGCCGTGCCGATTCTCGATCGCACCGGTACGGCCGTCGCAGCGTTGAGCGTCGGCACGCTCGCCTCTCGGCTTGGCGACGACCGCCTGCCGATGGTGGTCGAACTGCTCAAGCGCCAGGCCGATTCGATCGGCCCGCAGACGAATCCCTTCGACGTCGCGCTCAAGCGCCGTCCCGCGCACGGCCTGGCCGCCACGCCCGCCGGCGAGAGCGCTTAGGTGGCACTCAGGTGGCGCTTAGTGGTGCATAGGTGGCGCATAGGAAGCAAGAACGAGACAGCGCCGGCGCGCAGCGGCGATACGCGGGCGCAACTCCGGTAAACTTACGCCTTTCGCCCGTATTTTTCTCCGCGCCATGACCCAAGACGAACTCAAGCGATTGGTCGGCCAAGCCGCCGCCGATTATGTCAACGCCAACGTAGCCGAAGGCACCGTGATCGGTGTCGGTACCGGCTCGACCGCGAACTGTTTCATCGATGCGATCGCCGCACACAAGCATCGCTACCGCGGCGCGGTGTCCAGCTCGGTCGCGACCACGGCTCGGTTGCAACAGCACGGCATCAAGGTGTTCGATTTGAACGAGGTCGAATCGTTGCCCGTGTATGTCGACGGCGCGGACGAGATCGATCCGACCGGCGCCATGATCAAAGGCGGCGGCGGTGCGCTGACGCGCGAGAAGATCGTCGCCTCCGTGTCCGAAGTTTTCGTCTGTATCGCCGATGCGTCCAAGCGCGTGCCCGTGCTGGGCGGCTTCCCGCTCCCGATCGAGGTCGTGCCGATGGCGCGCACTGCGATAGGCCGCCGGCTGACGGCGCTCGGCGGCGTGCCGGTGCTGCGTGTCACGAAGGACGGCGCCCCTTATATCACCGACAACGGTAATGAAATCTTGGACGTCAAACAATTGACGATCCACGAGCCGCGCGTGCTCGAAGCTCAGATCAACGCCTGGCCCGGCGTCGTCACCGTCGGTCTATTCGCGAACCGCGGCGCCGATCTTTGCTTGCTCGGGTCGGACGCCGGCGTCGAAACGATCGATTACCGCTCGCAAGGCTAAAGCAGGATCGGTCGCGGCACGAACGCGTCTGCGGCGCGGCGGTCGCCGCCGCCGATCGTTCGAAGCCGTTCGCGCGAGGCTTAGTTCACCGAGTTCGTTTGGTGAAGGCTCGGCAGCAAGCGGTCGAATTCTCGCTTCACGAGCCCATAGCATTCGCAGGCGCGCGATTCGAGGCCTTGTCGGTCCAGCACTTTGATGTGCCCGCGGCTGTGATGAATGAGGCCTTGGCTGTGCAGTTTGCCGGCGGCCTCCGTGATTCCCTCGCGCCGCACGCCGAGCATGTCGGCGATCAACTGCTGCGTCACGGCCAACTCGTCCGTGGCAGCGCGATCGATCTCGATCAGCAGCCAGCGGCATAGTTGCTTGCTCAACGAATGGTGCCGATTGCAGGCGGCCGTTTGCGCGACCTGCGTAAGCAGCGCTTGCATGTAGAGCAGCATGAGTCGGCGTAGCAGGTCCGAACGGGCGATTTCCTGCTTGAGCTGTTGCGCGCTCATCCGATAGGCGAAGCCCGAACATTGCACCTGGACGCGGCTCGGCATCGTTTCGCCGCCGGTGAGCACCTGCACGCCTGTCATTCCCTCGCGGCCCACGGCGGCCAGTTCGACCGAGCCGCCGTCTTCCATCATCGAGAGGATCGAAATGATTGCCGTCGTCGGGAAATACACGTGATGGATTTTATGGCCGCAGTCGCAAAGCAGTTGCTCCGTGCGTAAATGGACCAATTCAAGATGCGGCGTCAGCGCTTGCCATTCGTGCGACGGCAGCGCGCCGAGAAGGTGATTGCCGTGAAGGTCGGATTGTAGCGTCAACATGATCGGTCCTCGGTGGCTTGCCGCATCGTGCGTCCCGCGCACTGCTCTTGCGGCATGTTCGTTACTTGGGCCGGGTTCTCGCGCACGGATCGAACGGTGAAATCGTCGGCTCGATGCGTGCGCTTCCCGGCGTCGTGTTGGCCTGTCTCCCTGGCCGCGGCGCCGTCTGTGCGGCAGCGCTCGGTTTGCGGGCCCAGTTCTGCGAGGATCGTGCCAAGCCCCATTGCACGGCGGTCGCGCCAAGAGGTCGCGATGTTGCCTTGCGCGCAATGTGGGTCGCCCCCGCTTTTTGTTTCAAATCTGCAAATGCGGCGATGGCTTGCGCTTCCTACAAGATGCGTTCAACTAGTTGGCTCAAGTCGTTGATCGGCTTGGCGTTTGAGTGCGGACGCAAACCGTCGGCGCGCCGACACGCACGGAAGACGGCAGGCGCCGTTAGCGGGTAGCGAAACGTCGAAACGATTCAGCCGTGTTGCACGCTGCGGCAGGCGTGCTGCAATGCGCGCTTTCGTCGGACCTGGCTCGCCCCCGAGGGGCGAGGGGCCACCCGTCGCGCTGTTTCAAACGCCGCGATCGCATTCGCGAAGCGACGCGCCGAACGCCGTCGGACGGGGCATGGCGACGTTACGCGTCGGCGTAAAACGTGGCGTGCCGGAAATGACTCATTGTTGAGACACGGACGAAATGGTGCGTCGTTGCGTAATTTCCCCAATGGCGCACGAAGTCCGCGAAGTGGGTGCGATGGCGAACGGTATTACGGTTGCGTCGGACGTACCGTGCAGCCATAGCATTCGTCGTACATTGTTTCGGACAACGAAACGTCTCGCCGGTGGTCAAATGAATGGGTAGGCGAGGCGCGTCGAAGAATGAGTCGCGTTCTCGCGAAATCGTGTAGGTATCCGAAACGAATGCGCGCCATGGCGCAAAGGCTAGATGCAACGGCGACCTATCTGTGCGCGGTGCGCACCGATTTCGTCAGAGGGATAACCCTGTTCAGGCGTTTCCCAATGGCGCGCCGCAACGGATCCAAGCACCGTATCGCTTATCGGCTGCGGTTGGGCGGGCGGTGCGCAATGAAACAGGCAAAGAAGCGTCGGACGGCGCATCGGGGGGAGATATGGAGCAGGGCAAAGACCGTTCGCTAGTGAGCAAGGTTATGGACGGGCTCGTTAGCGGGATCGTCGAAGAGAAATACGGCGCGATACTGCCGCCGCAGGACGTGCTGTCGAAAGAGTTCGACGTGAGCCGGACGGTCATGCGCGAAGCGCTGTCGATGTTGCTCGCGCGCGATATGCTCGATGTCCGTCCGAAAGTGGGTACACGTATCCGATCGATGCGCGATTGGCGCATGATCGACGAAGACGTCGTGAATTGGCGGTTTCGCGCAAAGCCCGACCCGCAATTCATGCGCGACGTGATCGAGTTTCGGATGCTGATCGAGCCGCGCGCGGCGGCGCAGGCGGCCTCGCGTGCCAGCGTGTCGGAGGTTGCGGCGATTCGCGAGGCGTTTGAAGTGTTTAAAACGCTGGCACCTGGCGACGCCGGCTACCAAGCGGCCGACGAACTGTTGCATACGCGCATCGTCCATGCGAGCGGCAATCAGTTCTTCCAGCAGATGGCGGCCATTATTCGCGGCGCGCTATCGGCCACCCATCCGATGCTCAGTCAGAAGCCGGGGGCCTGGGAGATTTCGGTGCGCACGCACGAGCGGCTAGTCGAAGCGATCGAGCGGCGCGATCCGAAAGAAGCCGAAGCCGCGGCGTTGGCCGTCATCGACTTCGCAGCCGATGAAATCAGCCGCGAGTTTTCGGTGGAAATGCCGAACCGTAGATAACTTCGTGCGCATTCCATGCAAGACCGGCGGCAGGTTGCGCCGGTCTTTTCATTTGGGGCAACGATCCATGGAGTGCGGCATGGCGTGAAGATCGAACGGGATAGAACGCATGGCGACATCGGGCGTCTTATCATGTCGAGCGTTTTGATCTAGATCAATGAAAGTGGTGATTGACGATGGCGCCGCCTTAAACGAGGAAGGGATGCGACGATGAATAAGGTTCGAAGGATCGATTGGGGCATCGTGGGCGCGGGGCATATCGCGCACCGCTTTGCTCAAGGGTTGGCGCATGTGCGCGATGCCCGCATTGCTCGCGTATGGTCGCGCCGTGCCGAAAGCGTGAATGCGTTCGTGGGGCGCCACGGAGGTCAGGCCAGCGGACGGTTCGAGGATCTGCTGGCCAGCGATATCGACGCCGTCTACATCGCCACGCTCAACGACAGCCATATCGATTTCGCACGCGCGGCGCTGGCGGCCGGCAAACACGTGCTTTGCGAAAAACCGGCCGCCCTGAACGTGCGGCAGCTCGAGGCCGTGCTGGATAC
Source organism: Trinickia sp. (assembly GCF_051953405.1). Lineage (GTDB taxonomy): Bacteria > Pseudomonadota > Gammaproteobacteria > Burkholderiales > Burkholderiaceae > Trinickia. The sequence continues at coordinate 73,799 of NZ_JBQCIV010000131.1, forward strand.
GGCGCGAACGCACCAGCGGCTGTTCATGGAGGCGATGAAGCCGCCGTTCTTCCCGCTGTACCGAAAGCTGCGCGAGCATCTGCAAGCCGATCCGATCGGCCCAGTCGGCCTCGTGCGTGCGGGCTGTTCGGTGGCGGACGTCCCATCCGACCATCCGTCGTTCTCGCTGGCCGAAGGCGGGGGCGCGCTGCTCGACATCGGGATCTACGAGATGTTTCTCGCCGTCGATTGGCTCGGGGCGCCGCTCGACGTGCAGACGTTCGGGCGAATCGGGCCCACGGGCGTCGATACGTTCGCGAGCGTGCATAGCCGGCACGAGGCCGGCATCGCCCAACTCTTTTGCGGGCTCGACCTGGACGGCAAAGGCGACGCGCTACTGGCCGGGCCGTTGGGCCATGTTTGGATCCACGAAAAATGGTGGAATCCCGTGCGTGCGACCGTGAGTTACGTCGGCGGGCGAGTGGTCGAGTTGAACGTGCCATTCGAAGGCGGCGGGCTCAACTATGAAACCGAGCACTTTTGCGAACTCATTCGCGCAGGCGCGCTCGAGAGCCCCATCATGACCCATGCGAAGTCGCTGCAGATGATCGGGATGGCCGACGCGGCACGCGCAGCGCTCGGCGTGAAGTTTCCCGGGGAGTGATGCGGCCCGACCGGCGCGCGCGTCTTCTTGCGCGCGGCAACGGCTAGGCCCCTCGCTCAATGGCGCGAGGGCAATGCGAGCCGGCGTTCGTAGCGGTGCTGCACCCATTCGAGCACTTGACACAGCACCCAATAGACGGCGGCCGCCGCGAGATACAGCGGCAGCGGCTGATACGTCGAAGCGATGATTTCCTGTGCGCTGCGCAGCAGTTCGGTGACAGTAATGACCGACACGAGCGACGTGTCCTTGATCAGGCTGATCAGGCTGTTCGACAAGCTCGGCACGGCGATGCGCAGCGCCTGCGGCCCAATGACGTAGCGCAGCGTTTGGCGGCGCGACAAGCCGAGGCTATAGGCCGCGAGCCACTGTCCGCGATGAATGCCGTTGATCGCACCGCGCATGCTTTCCGAGAGATAGGCCGCGACGTTCGCGGATAGCGCGATCACACCGGCCGGCGTCGGATCGAGCGAAATCCCAATGCTTGGGAGTCCGTAGTACACCACGAATATCTGCACGAGCAGCGGCGTGCCGCGCATGAGGCTCACGTACACGCGCGCGATCCAATTCAGCGGCTTGCTATGGCTGATGCCCATCAGCGCGAGGAACACGGCGGCGACGAGGCCGAAGATCATCGAGAGGACGGCAAACTTGACCGTCAGGACAGCGCCCTGCGCGAGCACGGGCATCGATCGAACGAGCAGGGTGGTGGTGGACATGTCGTTTATTGTTGAGGACGGCTAACGAAATTGGCCATTTCGAGCGCGAAGTGCGGTGCGCGCGAGCGCACATGATATACGCGACGAAGCGAGGGCGTGCGTTGCCGCGCGGTTGCCGCATCGTTGCCGGTCCGGCGCCATGCGCCCGGCGACACAAAAAGCGAAGGGCGGCATCATGACGATGCCGCCCTCATGCGGTCCGACGTATCGTCTGCCCGAGGCCGCTTACTTGGCAACCGGCTTGGTCACGTCGATGCCGAACCATTTGTCGGAGATCTTCGCGAACGTGCCGTCGGCTTCGAGTTGGGTCATCGCATCGTCGATGGCCTTGGCGAACTTCGGATTACCCTTCTTGAACGGAATGCCCGACGGATTGCCGCTGCCGACCATCGCACCCGGACGCAACGGCAACTGCGAGTTCTTGAGCAGATAAGCCACCATCAAGCGGTCGTTCAGCGCCGCGTCGATACGGCTGGCGGCGAGGTCGCTCAGATACTCGGGCGCGCCCGGATAGGTCTTGACGTCGATGCCCGGCACCGACTTCGCCATATCCATGTAGTTCGTGCCGAGACCGACACCGAGCTTATGGCCTTTCAAATCCTCGAGCGACTTGAACGTGCGATCGTCGTTCTTGCGTTGAATCAGCTCGGCACCCGAGAACGTATAGCCCGGCGAAAAATCGAGCACTTTCTGACGCTCGGGCGTGATGCCGACCTGGTTCACGATCACATCGAACTTGCCGGCTTGCAAACCGGCGATGATGCCGCTCCACTCCGTCGTAATGAATTCGGGCTTGACGCCGAGTTTGGCGGCGACGGCCTTGGCGATGTCGACGTCGAAGCCGACGAGTTCGCCGTTCGGCGCCTTCGAATCGAACGGCGGGAACGTGCCTTCGCAGCCGATCCGCAGCGTGCCGCGCGCTTTGACCTGATCGAGCAAATCTTCGGCGTGAGCCGTGGCGGCCACGAACGTCATGCCGATCACGCCGGCCGTCAGAATCTTCTTGAGCGTCCCAAATTTCATCTTTTCAGTCCCCTTTTGCTGAGTGCCCCCACTGGGCTTTCGCGAGTGCAGCCATCATAGCGATATTGCAATCGCGACATAAATACCGTTTGTTTATGTCTATATGCGGGCCGTATGCGCGTGCGCAATCGCGTCGACGCATTCTCCCACCAGCGCCGGCCCGCGGTAGATGAAGCCCGTATACACCTGCACGAGCGACGCGCCGGCGGCGAGCTTGGCCACCGCATCCTCGCCGGAGGCGATGCCGCCCACGCCGATGATGGCCACCGCATCGCCTACTTCGGCACGCAGCTTACGGATCACGGCATTGGACGCATCGAACACGGGCTGGCCCGACAGACCGCCGGTTTCGTCCGCATGCGGCATGCCTGCCACCGCGGCGCGCGAGAGCGTGGTGTTCGTGGCGATCACGCCTTCGATGCCGTGGCGCAACAGCGTATCGGCGATCGCCTTGATCTGTTCGTCGTCGAGATCGGGCGCGATCTTCAGCGCGAGCGGCACGAGTTTGCCGTGCAGATCGGCCAGGCGCTGCTGCTTGTCCTTCAGCGCGCCGATCAGTGCGTCGAGTTCGTTTGCGCCTTGCAACTGCCGCAGGTTCTTCGTATTCGGCGACGAAATGTTGATCGTCACATAGCTCGCGAATGGGTAGACCCGTTCGAGGCAGTACAGGTAATCGTCGGCGGCGCGCTCGATCGGCGTATCGGCGTTCTTGCCGATATTGAGCCCGAGCGGGCCGCGGTAGCGCGCAGCCTGCACGTTCTTGACGAACTGATCGACGCCGCGGTTGTTAAAGCCCATCCGATTGATCAGCGCGCCGGCCTCCGGCAACCGAAAGATGCGCGGGCGCGGATTGCCCGGTTGCGCGCGCGGCGTGACGGTGCCCACTTCGATGAAGCCGAAGCCGAGCGCGGCGAGTCCGTCGATGCAAGCGCCGTCCTTGTCGAGCCCAGCCGCTAAGCCTACCGGATTGCGGAACGCGATGCCCATGACGGTGCGCGGCAAATCGGGGACATGCGGCGCGAGCAGCCGCGCAAGGCCCGTGCGCCCGGCGGCGCCGAGCATACCGAGCGTGAAGTGGTGGGCGTCTTCCGCATCCATGCGAAAGAGGCGCGCGCGTACTAGCGGGTAAAGGGAACTGAGCACTTGAACCGTCGGTGGGAAAAAGAAAACCCGCTATTTTAGCGATTTCGGCGCGCACCCCGGCCGCGCGCGCCATGCGCGGGGTGGCAGGGAGCGCGCATCGCGTAACGAATCAGGTTCGGTCGGCATCGGGCGCCGAGCAGGCAAGGGGCGCCCAGCGCCCATCGACGAGACCTTCCAGCGGCCGGAAATTCGCCTTGTAAGCCATCTTCGGACTTTCGCGAATCCAGTAGCCGAGGTAGACGTAAGGCAGCCCGAGGCTGCTGGCTTGTTCGATTTGCCAAAGGATGTTGTAGGTCCCGTAGCTCGTGTGCGGGGCATCGGGCTCGAAGAAGGTGTAGACCGAGGACAGACCGTCGCCGAGGATGTCGATCATGCTGACCATGCGCAGGACCCCCGCGTCATGCGGCGCATCGGGCGGCTCGCGGAACTCGACTAGGCGCGAGTTGATGCGGCTATGCAAAAGGAATTGTTCGTATTGGTCGCGGCTGTCTCGATCCATGCCGCCGCCGGCGTGTCGCGCGGCCTGGTAGCGCATGTACAGGACGTAGTGCTCTTCTTCGTAGTGCAGCGACGACACCGAGGCGACGAGCGAGCCGTGCCGCTTCCAGACCCGGCGCTGAGTGCGGTTCGGCGCGAACGCGGCGACCGGCACGCGTACCGGCACGCAGGCCCGGCAGCCTTCGCAATACGGCCGATAAGTGAACACGCCCGAGCGCCGGAAGCCGGCCTTCACCAGGTCGGTATAGACGTCGGAGTTAATGAGATGGCTCGGCGTCGCCACTTGCGAGCGCGCGATGCGGCCTTCCAGATAACTGCAGGGATACGGCGCGGTCGCGTAAAACTGCAGTGCGGAAAGCGGTGAAAGCGGCAGCTCATTGGGGTGAGTCATCGGCGGCTCTCAATGCATCGTCCTTGTTCTGACGGGCCGCCTCGACCATCGGCGAGCGGCGCGGGCATCAACCTATACCGCATGCGGCAGGACTTCATGCAGTACCGCCTTATCGAACTGCCACGGGATAGGAGCCGCGGCCACAGCGGTGCGCACATGAGCGACGAACGTCTTGCGCGCGATCTCGCGTCCGCCAAGGGACGCTAAATGCGGCGTGTTTTGCTGGCAGTCTATCATTTCTATTTCGTGACGGCGCAGGTGGCCGACGAGTGCGGCCAGCGCGATCTTCGACGCGTCGCTCACCTCGGCGAACATCGATTCGCCGAAGAACATTCGTCCGATGGACACGCCGTATAGGCCGCCGACGCGCTGGCCGTCGAGCCAGGTTTCGATGCTATGCGCGTCGCCGATGCGATGCAGCGACGCGTAGGCGTCGATGATCTCCGCGGTGATCCAGGTGCCGCGCTGGCCGCGGCGCGGCGCTTGCGCGCACCGTCGCATGACGGCCGGGAAATCGGCGTCGACGCGAATTTCCCAACGCGGGTCGCGCAAGACGCGCTTGAGCGTTTTGCGCAGCGACGGCGACACTTTGAATTCGCGCGGCAACAGAACCATCCGCGGATCGGGGCTCCACCAAAGCACGGGCTGGCCGTCGGAGTACCACGGGAAGATGCCGTGACGATAGGCGTCGACGAGCCGCCACGGCAGCAAATCGGAACTCGCGGCGAGCAGCCCGGGCGCGCCGCTCGTTTGCCCGAGCGCGCGCTCGACAGGCGGGAAGGGATCGTCGGGGCCGAGCCAGGGGACCATGTTCGGGCCGGGCGCGGTCAGCCTTCGCGCAAGGAGCGGAAAATATCGCCCGTGTGCAGCCCGTAGTTGCCGGCCGAACGATCCGCGAAAAAGAAGCGCAGCGTTTGCCCGACAGTGGGGAACGCGATGTCGTCCCAGGGGATATCGGCTTCGTCGAACAGCCGCACTTCCAGGCTCTCTTCGCCCGCTGCCACGTCGATATCGAGCAGGCGTGCGAGATAGAACAAGTGCACCTGGTGCACGTGAGGAACGTTCAGCAGCGAAAACAGGTGTTGCACTTCCACGCGGGCGCCGGCTTCCTCGAGCGTTTCGCGCGCGGCGGCTTCGGCGGTCGTTTCTCCCATCTCCATGAAGCCGGCCGGCAGCGTCCAATAGCCGTAACGCGGTTCGATGGCGCGCCGGCACAGCAGCACCTTGTCTTCCCAGACCGGGACGGTGCCGACGACGTTGCGCGGATTCTGATAATGCACGGTGCCGCAGCTTTCGCAGACGAAGCGCTCGCGGTTATCGCCGGGGGGGATGCGTAAGCTGACTGCTTGGCCGCAGACGGAGCAGAATTTCATAGGGAGCGTGCGGAACTGGGTGATGCGAGTGTATCACCGGGCGCGCCGTGTGCTGCCTCGCGCCGCGATCTTAGGACGCCGCGCCGATAGGCGGTGCAGGGGACCGCACCGAGGTGCTCCAGCACCGAGTCCGGGCGCAACAAAAAGCCGGGCGTGGGCCCGGCTCCGGCGGCTTGCGCGCTTGCGCACGGTCACCCGAATAATTTCATCGCCTGGGTCAGCGTATTGACGACGCCCCATGCCAAAGGAATGAGCACGTAGGCCCAAAATACGGCGAGACGGGCGGCGCTCGTTGGCTGGGCGGTTTGCGTAGCGTGTTGCATGTTCGATCGTCTCCTTAGCGCTCGGCCGCGAGGTCGGCTTCGGTCATGTGGTGCTGGGCGTCGACGCGCGTGACCAGCAAGTTGCAAACGAAGCCGACGACGAGGAGCGCGGCCATGATATGGACCGTCATCGTGTAGGCGTCGGCTTTGGCCACCCCGTGCGCCACTTCATAGGCACGGATGTAATTGACGAGCACCGGCCCGGCCACGCCGGCCGCGGCCCATGCCGTCAGCAATCGGCCGTGGATTCCACCCACGAACGCCGTGCCGAACAGATCGGCCAAGTAGGCCGGCACGGTGGAGAACCCGCCGCCGTACATCGAGAGGATCACGCAGTAGGCGAGGACGAACAGCGCAATATTGCCCGACGTCGCAAAGCTCGGCACGAGGTAGTAGAGCACGGCGCCGAGCACGAAGAAGACGAAGTACGTGTTCTTGCGGCCCAGCTTGTCCGAGGACGACGCCCAGACGAAACGGCCGCCCATGTTGAACAGCGACAGCAATCCGACGAAGCCGGCCGCCGCCGAAGGCGTCACCGTGTTCTTGAAGCTTTCCTGGATCATGACCGAGGCCTGGCCGAGGATGCCGATGCCCGCCGTGACGTTCAAGAAGAGCACGAGCCAGACGAGATAGAACTGCGGCGTTGTCAGTGCGCGATCGATGTGCACGTGGTTGCGCGTGATCATCTTGTGCGCCGTGTCGGGTGGTACCCAGCCGTCCGGCTTCCAATCGGCGGGCGGCACGCGGATCGCCAGGGCGCCGATCGACATCGAGATGAAATACGCGATGCCGAGGACGACGAAGGTTTGAGCGACGCCCACGCTCGTCGCGCTTTTAAAGTGGTTCATGAGCGCCACCGACAGCGGCGCGGCGATCATCGCGCCGCCGCCGAAGCCCATGATCGCCATGCCGGTTGCCATCCCGCGACGATCGGGAAACCAGCGGATCAGCGTGGACACGGGCGAGACGTAGCCGAGCCCGAGCCCGATGCCGCCGATCACGCCGTAGCCGAGGTAGAGCAGCACGATCTGATGCAGCCACACGCCGAGCGCGGAGACGAGGAAGCCGCCGCCGAAACAGCAGGCCGCCGTCAGCATCGTACGGCGCGGCCCCACGTGCTCGAGCCATTTGCCCGCGAAGGCGGCCGACAGCCCCAGAAAGACGATTGCCAGAGAGAAAATCCAACCGAGCGTGGTGAGCGACCAGTCGCCGGGCGCGGACTGCGTCACGCCGATGACTTTCGTCAACGGCCCATTGAAGACGGAAAACGCATAAGCCTGGCCGATGCACAGATGGACCGCCAGGGCTGCGGGCGGCACCATCCAGCGCGAAAACCCCGGTTTGGCGATGGTGGCTTGTTTGGACAGGAACGGCGGCGAACCGGCAATGCCGGGCGAATCGGTTGTGCTGCTCACGGGGGTCTCCATCTCGTATCGTTGTGTTGTCGCCCAAGCGGCCGTTTGCATGCGTGTTCGCCATGCGGCCGCGCGTGTTGCGCGCTCAACGATATGAAGGCAGATTAGTGCCCGCAATAGGAAACCGGAATGCATAAAGGGTTGTGCCGGATGACGTATGCGCAAACGAGGCACATAGTGGGACGAAACTTTGCGCGAGACCGTGCAGGGGGCTTCGCAGGGCGCTGCAGCCGGTCCGGAAGCGACAACGGCAGACGACAGCTAAAACGCTCACTCCCGGATATGCCAACTTCGGCATGGCAAAACAAAAAGCCCGATCCAGGGACCGGGCTTCGATGTTTCAGCGATGCCACCGAAAGGACGCTTTCGCATCGACCTTCAGCTTCTTTCGCTGCGTTTTGCTCTATTTCGGCGGCTTTGGCGCTTTGGTTGCGGGGGTAGGATTTGAACCTACGACCTTCGGGTTATGAGCCCGACGAGCTGCCAGACTGCTCCACCCCGCGTCCGTCGAAAGATGAGAGTATAGGGGAAACCAGAATGCGTTGCAACACAAATCGACGAGTGCGCCAAATCCGCGGCGCGTTTGCGAACGTGAGGGTGCCGACCGTACGCTAGAATCGCCCCATGAACCTCGAACACGATCTCCAAGCCATTACCCGCCAAGAGCACGCGCTGGTGTTTCCGCGCTTCGACGCAGCGCGTGCATGGAAGCTCGGCACGTTCTTGCGCGAGCTGGCGATCGCCCGCAATCACGTGATCGCCATCGACGTCCGCACGTTCGGTGTGCCGCTATTTTTCTGCGGGCTCGACGGCACGACCCCCGACAATTCGGCCTGGGTGCGTCGCAAGAGCAACATCGTCTCTCACTTTCGGCGCAGTTCGTACGCGGTCGGGCTGCGCTTGCAGCACACCGGCGCGACGCTCGCCGACAAATACGGCCTGCCGGCCAGCGAGTATGCGGCGGCGGGCGGCTCGTTTCCCATTACGCTGGCCGGTGTCGGCGCGATCGGCTCCGTCACCGTGTCGGGGCTCACGCAGCGAGCCGATCACGAACTCGTCGTCGAAGCGCTGTGCGCCGAACTCGAACGCGATTTCGCCGAACTCGCGCTCGACAAGGTTTGATCGATGCGCGGCTCGGGCTACCTCTGGCTGGCGATCGCGATTGTCGCCGAAGTGATCGGCACCTCGGCGCTGCGCGCGTCGGAAGGGTTCACTCGGCTGGCGCCCGCGCTCGTCGTCGTCGCGGGATACGGGCTCGCGTTCTATTGCTTGTCGATGACGCTCAAGTCGATGCCGGTTGGCATCGTCTATGCCATCTGGTCGGGCGTCGGGATCGTGCTGATCACGCTCGTGGCCATGGTGCTCTATCGCCAGATCCCCGATCTGCCGGCGGTGGCCGGGCTGTCGTTGATCGTGGCCGGCGTCGTCGTGCTCAATCTCTTTTCGAATATGCAGGCGCATTGAGCGCAGGCATCGGGCGCCGATCGCACTTAGCCGCTGCCATTCCGATCCACATCAACGCGGATGCCCGCTTGCGCCACGGCGCGTCGGCTCGCTTCGCCCTCCGGCGTGGCGGCGTCTTCCCATAGACTGATGGCGCGCGGCACGTCGATGCCGTTGCGTTCGGCGTAATCGAACCATGCGGTCGATGCATCGGCCTCCGAGATGGGGCGGCCGTCGAGAAAGTATTGATCCATGGCGGTGGCGGCGAGCGGGGCTTTCGATTGCTTTCAGCCATGGCGGCAGCAAGAATCGGGCGCGCGCAGTTCCCATGCGGTCCGCGTGCATGCTACCTTTTGCGTCTCGCGAACTTTCCCCGCTCGCTGCCCATGTCCACGCCAGAATCGATGCCTGTCGCCTCCAACGAGGTCCGCACTCGAGTCGAGAACCGCATCGGTTACATCGAGCTGAACCGACCGCAGGCGCTCAATGCGCTGTCTCTTCCGATGATTCGCGCCATGCAGGCGGCGCTCGACGGTTGGCGTCGCGATCCGCAGGTGCTGGCCGTGGTTGCGCGCAGCCTGCATCCGCGCGCGTTCTGCGCCGGGGGCGACGTGCGTTTCTTCTACGAGGCGGGGCGCCGTGGCAATGTGGCGGCGCGCGATGCTTTCTTCACCGAGGAATACGCGCTCGATCATGCGATCTTTACTTACGCCAAGCCCTATATCGCGCTGATGGAAGGCGTTGTCATGGGCGGCGGCATGGGCATCTCGCAGGGCGCGCATCGAACGGGTGGGCTGCGCATTGTTTGCGAGACGACGAAGATGGCCATGCCCGAGACGCGGATCGGCCTGTTTCCCGATGTCGGGGCCGGCTGGTTCCTCGCCCGCACGCCGGGGGCAATCGGGCGCTATCTTGCCGTGACCGGCGCCACGATCGGCGCTGCCGACGCGCTGTATGCAGGATTGGCCGACGCATATCTCGATACCTCGGCGATCGAGTCGCTGATCGAGGCGCTGGGTTCGCAGCCGTTCTCCGACACGCGCGATGTCCTGGCCTGCGTCGAACGGTTCGCGAGCCACGCGGCGCCGCCCGTCGAAGCAGGCGCGGCAGGCCGTTCGGCCGCGCTACCGCTAGCAGTGGCGCGGACGTGGATCGACAGGCATTTCGCTCAACCCGACGTCGCCGCCATTCTCGCCTCGCTCGAGGCCGAGACCGAAGCGGGCGCGCGCGAGTGGGCGCAAGAAACCGTTCGCGTCATGCGCGAACGTTCGCCGTTATCGATGGCCGTGTCGCTGGAGGTGGTGGCACGCGCCGAAGGGCCGATGTCCGATTGCCTGCGGCGCGATTTGGATTTGACGCGCTCGATTTTCGATCATGGGGATGTCATCGAAGGCGTGCGCGCGCGCATCATCGACAAAGACGACCGCCCGGCGTGGCGCATTGCGCGGATCGAGGATGTGACGCGTGCCGAGGTCGAACACATGTTCGTCAGCGCGTGGACGCCCGATACGCATCCGCTGCGCCATTTGCTGGGATAGGTCGACGGGCGGGCCGATCGGTCGTCGATCCCGGCTGACGCCGCGCGGGAGCGCGCCGATTCCGGGCCGGAACCGCGCTTAGAGCGATTAAGCGTCGTCGTCTTCGAGACGCATGAAGGCGCGCATGAAGACGAGCGCGCCCCAGCCCCAGACAGCATTCGCCGCAAAGCCCACCGCGAGCCGCGGCAGCATATTGCCGCTAGGCCAGATGCCGCGTGCGGGATCGAGCGCGAACACGCGCGCGGCCGTCAAGACGATTCCGCCGAATACGAATGCCTGCACCCATGGCGCCGGGCGCTCGGGCGAGATGCGCAGCAGCCACGCCATCAACACGGCCCATGCCGCGCTCCAAATCGCATTGGCGATGAATTCCGGGATCCCGAGCGGTAAGAACGGATCCGTCGAAAAGCCTGTCGCGGCGATCAGACCAGCCGCGTGCAACAGCCCGAGCGTGGCTTCTCGGAAGAAAAGCGCCGCGAGAAATCCGGAGACGAAAGGCAGAATGAATTTTTGCATTGGGGCGCGGCGAACCCGTTCGGTGCGGGGCGACTGGCGCGCGGCCGGTGCACCTACGCGAGTTCGCGAGAATCGGAACGAGCGACATTATAGGCGGGCCGTCGCCAAGCGCCGGCTTGGTGCGGCATTGCCGTCGGCGCCATTCCCGGAAAGTGCTAAATTGAAGAGTCGATGGCATGCGATGAGGAGTGGGCCATGTCCAAATCCCTGAGTCCCGAGGCGGTCGAGGCACTACGGCGCCTGAGCGAAGTCGGTGTCGGCCAGGCGCCGCCGCTTGTCTCGATGTCGGTTGCGGCCGAATTGCTCGGTGCGGGCCTTGCCGACGAAAACGGCAATGGCGTCATCGAAATCACTTGCGATGGGCGCAAGTATTTGTCCGGGGATTGCGATTAGTCCTGCGCGCCGGCACGCGCGTGCTCCAGCGCGCGGCCGTGCGCGGCGGCGAAGATACGGTGTCCGGGAGGCAACCATGGAACCGAACGGTATCGACATGGGCGATTACGTCGAGCGCTACCACGGCTTCACGCTCGAAGTCGCGATCGAGCAGGTCATGACGGGCCTGAAATCGCATTACCGTGTGCTGCGCGATCGCGAGATCGCACTCGATTGGCGTTTGGTGCGCGTCGGCGAAACCTGGCCGACGGAGCGGCACGCGGCACAGCACGCGCTGGACACGGCACGAGCCGCCGTGGACGCCGAACTGGTTTGCGCTTGGCCGCGCGAACGATAGCGACGCACCGGCGCGCCGGCACCCGCGCCGCTTCGCGAGTGTCCGGCCTCAGGCCACAGTCGCGACGCTGCTAGGTCGCGGATGGCTCGCGTGCCGGCTCGGCGGAGCCGGCCTCGTCCTCATCGCGCGTTTCGGGCAGTGCGGCCCAAACGAGCAGCACCGCGAGGGCGCCGGCCGCGGCGAGTGCCATGAAGCTGACCGTGTTGCCGAACCGATCCGAGATGAATCCGGCCGCGAGCGTGCTCAGCGTCGCGCCGATCCCCGCCGTGAGCCCGAATAGCCCGATGCACAGGTTGTAATGTCCTTTGCCGCCCGCCACATCGGCTGCGATCAACGGCAGCATGACCCCGAAGACGGCCGCGCTGATGCCGTCGAACAATTGCACCGGGACGAGCAGATACGGGCTCGAGACGCCAGCGAACAACAGCGCGCGCACCGGCAGCGCAGCGAACCCGAATAGGAGCAACGGGCGCCGCCCCCAACGCTCGGCGGAGCGTCCGACCCATGGCGACATGGCTGCCACGACCATTTGCGGCACGATGATGCACGCGGCGATCACGAGCTGAACGTTGTCGGTCATATGCGCGGTCACTTCGCCGGCCGCGAGATTGAGCATCGCCGCGTTCGACAGATGGAACAGCGCGATGCACACGGCGAAGATGAGCACGCGGCGATCGCGCAGCAGCGAACCGATGCTTTCGCGATGTTCCGCGACGGCCGGCGCCGGCGGATTGGGTGCCTGCGGCGCGCCCGTATTGCGCGGCAAGCCGAACGCGGCGCGACTCGTATCCTCGATCATCGTGAGCGCGATCAGCGCCGGCACCGTGAGTGCGGCCGTCAACCAAAACACGGCGCGCGCCGACGAATATTCGCCGAATGCGCCCATCGCCGCCGCCGCGAATGCGCTGCCGATGGAGGCAAAGCGCGCATTGCGGCCGAGCCGGTCGCCCAATGCATGGCGGCCGACGAGCGCGAACGATATCGCGGCGATCGCCGGCGTCAACATACAGCTCGCGAAGCCGTGAAACAGTTCCGCCGCGAGTACGGGCAGTAGGGTGGGGCTGGCGGCGAGGAGCAGGGCGCAGGCGGCGATTGCGACGATGGCCGCGGCGCCTGCGCCTTTTTTGTTGCGCAATGCATCGATCAGCGCGCCGGCGGGCACCTGGCTCAGCATGGCCGTGGCGGTACCGACGCTCAGCGCGACACCGATTTCGCCTTGCGTCCACTTGTTGGCGGTGAGGTATGACGCGATGAACGGACCGAACCCTGTCTGGACATTGGCCAGAAAGAAGTTCAGCCAGTCGAGCGCGCGAAGACTTCGTGAAATTGCCATCTGCGCGTTCGTTACCTTGTAGGCTGGCCGGTCGAGGCCGCGGCCGGCGCGACGGTGCGCACCGGTTGGTTCGGCGCGTAGGGCGGCGCCGCATTGACCTGCGCGTCGGACAGATCGGTTTGGAGCGATAGGGTGTCGTCTTTTTGCACGAATTTAACGGCGGACCAATCGGCCGCGATACTGCGCCGTTCGTGAATGAGACTGCCGACGTCCACGACGGCAGCTTGCGGCTCCCCGTGGGTGTCGATCAATACGTCGACGACACGGCCTACGCGCGTGCCGTTGGCGCGTTCGGCCGTCGCATCGATCAGCCCCAGCAGATGCGCATCGTTCGCGCCTGCGCCGGCCGGCTTGCCCGGCGCGTTCTCCTTGCCTTTGGCCGCGGCCGCGGCCGGCGCCTCGTTCGGTCCGATCGAGAGCGTGATCGGTGCATTGCGGTGCGTCGGGTCGAAGCGGAAGTCGCTCCACGGGAAATGCATCTTGCGATCGCCGATGCCCAGGAAGCCCGCCAGATTGACCAGCATCTCGCGTGGCTTACCGGCCGCATCGACGAACATGTCGATCGCGCGTCCGATGACTTTGCCGTCGGGACGTTGCACGCGCGTGTCGAGCAGCCCGTGGATATCGTCGGCCGCGAGTGCGCGAGTGGCGATCAAGGGCGGCGGTGCGGCGGGCTTCGCCGGCGGAGGCGGCGGCGCCGGCTGCGGCTTGGGCCGCGGATGATAAACGGGCTTAGGCGTCACGTGCTTGTGCTCGGGCGCCTCGCGCGGCGGGGCCGCGACGGGCGCGGAGGCCGCAGGCTCGGACGCGGGCTCGGCAGGCTCGATTTCGAGGGGCATGGCATTGAGTTCGGGGTCCTGCGCTGGTGTGGGAGGAGGCGGCCCGAACCACGTGCTGCACCCGGCCAGCGTGGCTAGCGATAAGACGAGAAAGACGCGCCCGGCGAGGCGCTGACGGGACGATCCGTCGCTCATTGACCCAACTCCCTATATGTCTTGCGGCGGGCAAGGCGGCGCATTCGCGACACGCCGCCGCGTTCGCGCGGACACCATTCTAGCGGCTGAGGTAAAATTAAGGGCTTGCCGCTTGTCTCCGTTCGTCTGAATCCCTCAATGTCGCCACGCCCTCCAATCAGTCCGCGCCGTGTATCCGTCGCCCCCATGATGGATTGGACCGATCGTCACTGCCGTTATTTTCATCGGCTTATTTCGCGTCACACCTGGCTTTATACCGAAATGGTGACGACGGGCGCGTTGCTGTTCGGCGACGTTGCGCGTCATCTCGCGTTTACGCCTGCGGAGGCGCCTGTCGCGTTGCAGCTCGGCGGCAGCGAGCCGGACGATCTCGCGCGCGCCGCGAAGCTCGGCGAGCAGTGGGGGTACGACGAAATCAATCTCAATTGCGGCTGCCCGTCGGAGCGCGTTCAGCGCGGTGCGTTCGGAGCTTGTCTCATGAACGAGCCGCGGCTCGTCGCCGATTGCGTGCGTGCGATGCGCGATGCGGTATCGGTGCCCGTGACGGTCAAGCACCGCATCGGCGTGGACGCCGTCGAGGATTACGCGTTCGTGCGCGACTTCGTGGGGACGATTGCCGAGGCGGGCTGCGAAGTGTTCATCGTGCATGCGCGCAATGCCATCTTGAAGGGCTTGTCCCCGAAGGAGAATCGCGAAATTCCGCCGTTGAAGTACGAGTACGCGTATCGGCTCAAGCGGGATTTTCCGTCGTTGGAGATCGTCATCAACGGCGGCATCCAAACGCTCGACGAAGTCGAGTCGCATCTACAGCATGTCGACGGCGTGATGTTGGGCCGCGAGGCCTATCACAATCCGTTCGTGCTGGCCGAGGTCGATGCTCGCTTTTACGGCGGGGAGCCTGCCAAGACGCGCGAGCAGATCGAAGCCGAACTGATTGCCTACTGCGAAGCCGAGCTTGCGCGCGGGACCTACCTCGGGGCGGTCGTGCGCCACGCGCTCGGGTTGTATCGCGGCGTGGCCGGCGCGCGAGGCTGGCGCCGCGTGCTGTCCGACAACAAGCGGTTGGCGGCGCGAGATCTCTCGATTTTCGAGGAGGCGCGCAGCCATCTTCGCGAGCCGTCGGAAATTATCGGCTGAGGGGCTAGGCAAGCGGCAAATCTATTCGTATAATCTCGCTTCTTCGTTGGCAACGCCGGCGAAGGAATCAGCGGTACCAGTGGTGGCTGTAGCTCAGTTGGTAGAGTCCAGGATTGTGATTCCTGTTGTCGTGGGTTCGAGTCCCATCAGCCACCCCAAAAAATCGACCGCTTAGCTCCCCCATTCCCCCTGTAAACTCGCGGCATCAAGATTCCAAAAATGGGATTTGACGAACCTTCGCGTTTGCAGGCACCCATGGTGTACATGGGGGCGATGGCCGATTTGTTCAGGCTTGCGGGCAGCAAGCAGTGGCACAAGTGTGTGACTGGATGTAGCGTGGGGCCAATGAGTCGTCAATGCTGTTTCTTGCCCACGCTCAGCTCGATCCCTCCGTGAGCAAGTGTCCGAATGGTGCCGAAGTGCCGGCGCGCAATTGTCAACCTAGATCCTGCCGGCGAGTCCCCTTGATCGGAGGCGTCATTGCCTGCCTCTCCGCACGCGCGGGAATAGGCCGCGCCCAACGCACACGCACGTCTACATCCGATCCGCAGGCTGTTACGCCGGTTCATGTGGTTGTGTCGGTTCCTGCGGCGAATGCCCCTTCGTCGGCGTCCGCGCCGCTCTCCGCATACGTGACCCACCGGGCCCGCCGCAGCGGAAAGCCTTATGATCGAGGCTTACTGCGACGATTCGATGGTCGGACTCAATCCCCCTGTCGGCTTCCCGTACCCGAACAACGTACTTCGGATCTGCAAACGGCCTTGCTTGTTCGTCAACTGATCGGCGGCTAGAATGTGTCGCCCTTACCAACCAGAGGAAACAATGGACCGGTTCGCCCTAACAGAATTGATTCTCGCGCGTCTGAATAGCGCTGAGGAAAATATTCGCCAG
The DNA here is from genome assembly GCF_051953405.1 of Trinickia sp. Taxonomy (GTDB): domain Bacteria; phylum Pseudomonadota; class Gammaproteobacteria; order Burkholderiales; family Burkholderiaceae; genus Trinickia. The sequence goes on from NZ_JBQCIV010000131.1 coordinate 89,886, forward strand.
CAATGGCAAAACCCTATCGGGACCACTACGCGGCACTTTGTTGTTGATGATTTTCTTCCGGTGGATGTGGCTCGCGACATTTATTCGGCGTTTCCGAAAGATGGAAATGGTTTTTATAACCGGGAATCATTTCGAGAGAAAAAGCGGACCTCCGCGCATCTGGATCAATTTGAGCCGCTTCTAGGAGAAATCACGCACGCTTTCCAGTCGCCAGAAGTTGTCGAACGAGTCTCGAATCTCGTCGAGTTCACGCACATTGAGCCGGATCCGAGCCTGTATGCAGGTGGGCTCTCGATGATGTTCAAGGGTGACTTCCTGAACCCGCACATCGACAATAGTCACGATGCGGCGCGCGACCGCTACCGGCGCCTCAATTTGCTGTTTTACGTCTCGCCGGACTGGAAACTCGAGAATGGCGGAAACTTTGAGCTTTGGGACGAAGAGCGTAAGGTGCCGAAGACGCTAGTCTCGCAATTCAACCGGCTCGTCGTGATGGAGACGAACAAGACGTCATGGCACTCGGTGAGCCAAGTAGCCGTCGACGCGCCGCGCTGCTGCGTCTCGAATTATTTCTTTTCTCAAGTTTCGCCGGACGAGACGGACTACTTTCATGTCACATCGTTCACAGGACGTCCGGAAGAGACTGGAAAGCGCATGTTAGGGGTGGTCGATAATGCATTACGGAACACCGTCTCAAAGGCGCTGAAGATCGGGCGCGGAAAAGACGAAGTCAACAAGGCGTAGCGTATGCAAGGCGGCAAGCAGACGTTCGAAGGCATCCAGGCACTAAGGGCAATAGCTGCGCTTGCCGTCGTTCTATTTCACACGCTGTCGACGTTCGATCAGAGCCGCTCGAACCTTCCGCACTGGATCAATGCAGCGATTCAGAAGGGAGATGTCGGAGTCGATCTCTTCTTCGTCATAAGTGGATTCGTTATCACTCTGTCCGCCATGCCGGGTTTCGGCCGGGACGGCGAGTCTTCGCTCGCCTTCCTGATTAAGCGATTCTTCAGGATCGCTCCGGCATATTGGGCGGTATCCATCGTCTACATCTACTACTTCCCGCACATCGACAGCCATCAGATTGCGAAGTCGCTAGCCTTCTATCCACTGCGCGGGGACCAAGCGCCATACTACGGCGTACCAGTCCTTTATGTAGGATGGTCTCTCGTCTACGAGGTGTACTTTTATCTCGTCTTCGGCGCAAGTCTGACGTTCGGCAGGCGGGCCATTTTTTCGGTGCTTCTATATTTCGTTGCGACTCTCATTATAGCTCCAGTGCTTGCGGGGAACACGCTTAGTTTTTCGACAGGCGAAGCCAGTTACTACCGGCATGCCTATTTTTCGATGGCGACCAACCCCATCATTACTGAGTTCCTTTATGGTGTGGGTGTGGCGTATCTCTATCGGGCGATGCGGGAGAGGTTCAATAGAAAATGGCTCCGGGTGTTTCTGTCCGCATCAGTTGGACTTACTCTTGCATGCCTTGCGGTGAGTCATAGCGGCTTTGACATCGTGCGGCACGGATTGCCGTTTTCCGCGCTGGTACTAGCCGTGGCGCTCGCCGAGCATGGCGGCCTGATCCGCATGCCCCGATTCGCCGTCTATCTGGGCGAGATTTCTTACGGAATCTATCTCGTCCATCCGGTTGCGTTGCTGTTCCTAGCGCGAACAAGGCCGCTTTCAAATGGTCCGGCACACATTGAGGCAATCGAGTACATGCTCGTCGTCGTCATGACGATTTTCCTCGCCAGCAAACTCCATCGATACTTGGAACTGCCGTGCATTGACCTCGGCAGGAAGTTGGTCGGTCGATTTGCAGCGAATGAGCGGCGCGTTACGGTTGCGAGCGCGCTCAAGGCGGCGATCGACGAATAATTCCAGAAGCGCTGATCGAGCAAAACGTAGTTCGTTAGCCGTTCGGTTGGACAACGGGCGAGGTCCGGTGCAACCAAGGTGGTACGATTCGTCCATTGGACGGCGGCCTGCGGGGCGCCGACGAGAACAACCCGAGAAACGAGCGAGCCAGACACCACCATGGGCAAACACAAGACCCACCCCAAACTCGAGCAAGCATTGACCCGAGGCGATCTCGCGATCCGGCAGGCGAATTCCGTTCGCGCCACCGCCGTATTGCAGGCGCTCGGCAAGATGGTCGTCGATGCGAGCGCCACGATCGGCGTGGAAGCGTCTACGTCGATTCCCGACGGCGATCGCATTTACGATCCGGACGGCGGCGTGTGGCCTCAGGCGCTTTTGATCTCGTTCGATGGCCCAGTCGAAGAAGCCGACCCGGACGAAATCCGCAAGGTATTCCTGATGGCGGACACACCGTCGGTCGTCTATCGCGTCGAATGGCAGCGCGCCGACGGCAAGCTAGGGCGGCACGAAGCGCGTCCGTTTGCGATGGTCGCGTTTCTCACCGACGTCGAGGTGCCATGGAGCGACGACGAAGAGTAAAGCGATGCGGTGCGCTCGCCGCACCGCGAATCGAATCGTCGATGCGTCGGCACGTCGTCAACGCATCGTCAACGCATCAACCGGCGTCTAAATAGCACCGCACAGACGAAAAACGGCACGATCGCATAGCACGCGAGCACGCCGATATGCAGTAAGGCGCCCTCCATCGGGCGCCCCAACATGGCCGCACGAATCAGCGCTACCGCATGAGCCAGCGGCAAGGCCATGGCAGCGCGACGAATCCCCTCGGGCAACTGCGCAAGCGGAAAGAAGACGCCCGAGAGCAGCAGCATCGGAGTGAGCACGAGGGTCTGATAAAACATGAAGAAGTCGTACGACGGCGCCAGCGCCGTGACGATCATCGCCAGACTCGCGAACGCAAGCCCGGCCAACGCGACGACGGGCAGCGCGAACAACATCGACGGGAAATGCGCATAGCCGAGCAAGCCGGCGACGAGCATGATCGCCGAGCCCGACAGCACCGCCTTGCTCGCGGCCCAAACGATCTCGCCCACCACGATATCGCCGAGCGTAAGCGGCGTATGCATAATCGCCTCCCAAGTTCGCTGCACATGCATGCGCGAGAAGCCCGAGTACATCGATTCGAACGTGGCCGACATCATGACGCTCGAGCCCACGGTGCCCGCCGCCAGAAACGCGATATAAGAGACACCGTCGACATGGCCGACCATGAGGCCCAGCCCCAAGCCCAAGCCGAACAAATAGATCATCGGATCGGCCAAGTTGCCGATCATCGATGCCGCCGCGAGCTTGCGCCACACCAAATAATTGCGGCGCCAAACCGCGGTCCAGTTCGTCGCGTTGGCCGGCAGCGCTAGCCGCCAGCGATTCGCCCGTTCGGCCTTGGCTACCTTGCCTGCACGAGCCGGTGTGTTGTAGGAAGGGGCATCCATCGTTTCGTTCTCGTCATCCGCCTGATTGCGTGCGCAGGTCGTGCTCGCCGTTCTCCGTTCCGCATGCGTCCGTCATCGCCGTAGCGGGCGGCATAGGCGGCATGCGCGGTATCCCCGCGCCAGGTTACTCCTGCATTTCTCGCCCCGTCAGCCTCAAAAATACGTCCTCGAGGTTTGCCGGGCGGTGCAGATACTTCAAGCCCGAACGTCCCGCTAGGCGCGTGTTGACGGGCTCCGGGTCGCGCACGTAGCAAAACAGCGTTTCGCCGCTGATTTCGGTGCGGGTAGCGAAGGGCGCAAGCTCATCGCGCAATGTCTTCGGTGAAGCGCCGTAGACCTCGATCACGTCGCAGCCGATCTCTTGCGCTACCAGTTCGCTCGGCGCACCTTCCGCGATCTTGCGCCCTTCCTCGATAATGCAGAGCCGGTCGCATAACCGTTCCGCTTCCTCCATGAAGTGGGTCGTCAGCAGAATCGTCTTGCCGCGCGCGAGCAGGGAGCGCAGCCGATCCCAGATCAAATGGCGCGCCTGAGGATCGAGCCCGGTTGTCGGTTCATCTAGGATCAGGACCTCCGGATCGTTGATGAGCGAACGTGCGAGCGTGAGGCGGCGTTTCATGCCGCCCGAGAGTTCGCCCACGCGCGCATCGGCCTTGCTTTCGAGCCGGGCGAATTCCAGCAGCTCGGGCACCATGGCGCGCGTTTTGCTCGTGGATAAGCCGTAGTACCGGCCAAACACGAGCAGGTTCTCGCGCACGCTGAAATCGGGATCGAGATTGTCGAATTGCGGCACGACGCCCACGCGTTGGCGCGCAAAGCGCGCGCCCGACGGTATCGCTTGCCCACATAGCGAGATCGTGCCTGCATCCGGTTCGACGAGCCCCAGCAACATCTTCAAGGTCGTCGTTTTGCCGGCGCCGTTGGGTCCGAGCAGGCCGAAGCATTCGCCGGCCCGGACGTGGAACGACAAACCGTCGACGACGGCTTTGCCGCCGTAGTGCTTGACGACGTCGCGAAATTCGATGGTGTTGTTGGACATGAGGACGAACGAGAGGTAGCGCACAAGTTCGAGGCCGACAGTGCCCCATTCTATTGCATCGCGCTCGATTGCTTCGCGCCGGGATTCAAGGGCCGCCGGTGCGTCCAAGCGCTGCGCGCGGGCGTTGCGTGCGCGAGCGCGCAAGCGGGGCGAGCAAAAGCTAGGCGTTTTCCTAGTCTTGTCAGTCCAATTGCGGCGCACCATGATTGAAACGATTAACCGCGATGAGCGCGGGCTGGGAGGCCATGATGGCAAGCTACAAAAAAATCCTACTGTGCTACGACGGGACCCGCGAGGGGCGCAAGGCCTTGCGTTGCGGCGCGAACCTCGCGCTGGATCTCAAAGCGGAGACGCACTTGCTGTCGGTCGTCGACATGCGAACGAGCATCGCGCAGAGCGCTGGGCTGTTGACGGATGTCGCCTGCGGCCGCTTCGAGGACGCCGCGCGCGAAATCCTTCAAGAAGGTGTCGATTGGCTGACGGAGCGAGGCGTACTGGCGCAAGGTCACTTTGCGTTCGGCCATCCGATCGACGAGATTGCCAACCTAGCCGATCAGTTGAAGGTCGACCTCATCGTGGTCGGCCACCGCGCGCGCAGTGGGCTTTCGCGATGGTGGATGGGATCGGGTAATACGCTTTTGCTCGATCGCGTCTCGTGCAGCATTCTCGTGGCGGTGTCCACGGCGCACGAACAAGAGCCCGTCGAAGAAACGACGTCGACCGGCTCCGAAGGCGGGACCGGCACCTGATCGAATTGGAATCGAACTAACCGGCTCGCCGCGCGGACATCGTTTCGCTGCACGCAGCGGCAAGCCGGCTGTTTCATCGCTAAAAGTACGGCCCGAAACGTTAAGGGTTGAGTTCTACCGCATCGATTTGCCAGGAGAACCAGCCGCGACGATGGAAGATGACGCTGTAGGGCTCGCCGGCGGTCCCGCGCGCGTAGCTAACGGCGAACGTATCGATATCCCGATAGCCTACGCTGGCCTTGGCCCGCGGTGCGTTAGCTTCGTCGGGCGCGGCTGACGCCGAGGCGGAAGGCGAGGGTGTCGCTTGCGGTTGCGGTGCCGGCTCCGATTGCTCGTTGGCGACGGATGGCGGCGTCTCGCCGGGTTCCCCGCGAGGCGGCATTCCCTTGAGCAATGCAGCGACGCCATCGGGCGTCGCATAGGCATCGACAAGCGGGCCCACGAACGCCATACCTACGAGCGCCCCGAGCGCGGCAAGCGGATGTTGGAGCTTTTGCGAATCGACGCGCTGGCTCAGCATCTGCGTCACTTGCTGCTTTAGGCTCGCCCGCAGCGCCGGATAGTCGACGTAGCGATTGAGCATATCGGTGTCGCGTGCCTGGACAGCATCGCGCATTCGGCTCAGTACGAGGTAGGGCGAAGCGTAAGCGAACACGGCTAGCACAACCACGATGAGCGCAAGACCCACGGCAATCGAGGTGGCGAGCGGTTTTCGGGTGTTCGTGCGGTTTTCGTTCGTCATGAGAGGTCGGCCTTTATCGTTGTCCTGTGTTAATCGACAGCGATCGCGCCGAAACGATCCCGACTAATCTCAACCCCACTGTGCGGCGGGCGTGCCGGCGCGTTCGTCGTCGATGCATCGGTCGATCATCTTGCAAACGGCGTCGATCGTACCGACCAGGATGACGCGCGATGCGCCGTGATACACGCGCACGGGCGCGCGCCGCGCCGGTTCCGCATGTAGCGCGCTATTGAGCGATACGCGGGCGAACGCCGGCAACGCCGCGGGCTGCATCCCGGCGTGCGAAGCTTCGTCGGCTTGCCGCCCGAGAGCCGGAGCGGCGGTTTCGAGCGGCGGGCACGGAATGACGCTGCGCAGGTGGCGCAAGCGGCCGAAGGTGCGAAAAGGCATGAGGCGGGCAAGGCGATCCATGACGTCTCCCTAGCGTGTTGGGAATCAGAATTCGGTCGGGCGAATGAGCCCGACCGCAATGCCTTCGAGTGCGAAATCGGCGCTGCCGGCCTGCACGAAGATGTTCTCGTAATCGGGGTTCTCGGCGATGAGTTCGATCCCATTCGGCCGGCGCTTCAAGCGCTTGACCGTCACGTCGTCGCCGAGCCGCGCGATGATGATTTGTCCATCGCTTGCTTCCGTGCGCCTTTGTACGGCCAGCAAATCGCCGTCGAGAATGCCTGCGTCGCGCATCGATAGGCCGCGTACCTTCAAGAGGTAATCGGGCTTGCTCGAAAACAGCGCGGGGTCGCACGCGTAGTGTTGCGAGATGTGCTCTTGCGCCAAAATGGGGCTACCGGCCGCGACGCGGCCCACGAGCGGCAGCGATAGCTGCATCAAAGCGGGATGAGGCAACGACAACTGGTGCGGCATATCTTCGTGCGCCAGCAGGCGGATGCCGCGCGACGCGCCGGCCGCCAATTCGATCACGCCTTTGCGCGCTAGCGCGCGCAGATGTTCCTCGGCCGAATTGGCCGACGAGAAGCCGAGCGCCGCCGCGATCTCGGCACGTGTGGGCGGAAAGCCGCTGTGCTCGATCGATTGGCGGATCAAATCGACTACCTGCTGCTGTCTTGCGGTGAGTTTGGTCATAGCGCACTGTATGGATAGACAGGTTGCTGTATTTTTATACAGTATCCGGCGAAGATCAAGTCCAATGTTGCGACCCCACCCAAGTCCTTAGCAGAAATCGGCATAAAAGAATGAGGATTTATTAGTTCTTGGAATAAGTATCATCGCCTAGACTGGCTCGACGCCGGGCGCCGAGCCTTTCGCGCTTGGGTGCGGCGTATGCGTCCGATGGCTGCGAGGGCGCGAAACGCGAACGGGAGCCGGCGCGTGCGGTTTCGCGCCGATCGATCACCCGCTTGCCGAGGAGAGATATTCCCATGAACTTCCAGCAGTTGCGCTTCGTGCGCGAAGCGGTGCGCCGCAACTTGAACTTGACCGAGGTCGCGAACGCGCTGTTCACCTCGCAATCGGGCGTGTCCAAGCAGATCAAGGATCTCGAGGACGAACTCGGCATCGACATCTTCGTGCGCCGCGGCAAACGGCTCACTGGGCTCACCGAACCCGGCAAGGCCGTGCACCAATTGATCGAGCGGATGCTGCTCGATGCCGAAAACATGCGCCGTGTCGCGCGGCAATATGCCGACGAGGACACGGGCCACCTGGTCGTCGCCACGACGCACACCCAGGCGCGCTACGCGCTGCCGAGGGTCGTGCGCGAGTTCACGCGCGCGTACCCGAAGGTGCAGCTCGCCTTGCGCCAAGGCAACCCGCAGCAAATCGCCCAGATGCTGATCGACGGCGAGGCCGACATCGCCATCTCCACCGAGGCGCTCGATCGATTTTCCGACATCGTCACGTTTCCCTGCTACTCGTGGCATCACGTGGTCGTCGTGCCGAAGGGGCACCCGCTTGCCGGCCGCGCGAAGGTCACGCTGGAGGATGTCGCGGAGTACCCGATCGTCACATACGACCGCGATTTCACGGGACGCTCGCACATCGATGCTTCGTTCGCGAAAATCGGCGCACTGCCGGACGTTGTTCTGACCGCGATCGATGCCGACGTCATCAAGACCTATGTCGAACTCGGCATGGGCGTGGGCATCGTCGCCGCGATGGCGTACGACCCGAAGCGCGACACCGAACTCGTGGCCTTGGACACGCAGCAACTGTTCGAAGGCAGCACGACGCGCGTGGGTTTGCGCCGGGGCGCGTTCATGCGCGCTTACGCTTACCGGTTCATCGAAATGTTCGCGCCGCAGTTGTCCGAGGCCGGCATGGCGGGGCAGTTGCGCGAAGCGGCGTAGCGGCGCACGCAGCACGGCGCGCGAGCTGCGCACGAGCGAGCGCCAATAGGGGTAAGCAGGGCGTTCGTGCGCCGCGGCGGCGCGGTTAAAATGGCGCCCATGACTACCACCCAATCCTCATCCTCTCCCGCGGCGCTGCCGCGTATTGCCGTGCTCGCCACCGGCGGCACGATCGCCGGCTCGGCCGCCGACGCTTCGCAAACGTCCGGCTACCAGGCCGGCGTCGTTGGCGTCGATCGATTGCTGGCCGCCGTGCCGGCCTTGTCGAACGTGGCCCATATCGAAGCCGAACAAGTCGCCAGCATCGACAGCAAGGACCTCGACGTCGCGCTGTGGACGAAGCTAGCCGAGCGCATCGCCGCATTCGCGGCGCGCGAGGACATCGACGGTATTGTCGTCACGCACGGCACGGATACGCTCGAGGAAACCGCGTATGCGCTGCACCTGACGGTCAAGACGGCCAAGCCCGTGGTGATGACGGCGGCCATGCGCCCGTCGTCGGCGCTGTCGGCCGACGGGCCGTTGAACCTGCTCGGCGCAGTGACGGTCGCCGGCTCGCCGGCCGCGCGCGGGCAAGGCGTCCTCGTGGCGTTCAACAACCGCATTCACAGTGCGCGCGACGTCGTCAAGACGAGCACCTATGCCGTCGACGCGTTCCATTCGCCCGAGATCGGCGCGCTTGGCTGGGTGCAGGATGGCCGCGTCGAGTTTCAAAGGACGGTCGTGCGTCCGCATACGAGTGCCACGCCGTTCGTGGCCGGTGCCGTTTGGCCGTCGGTCGACATCGTCGCGAGCTACGCCGGCGCATCGCGCACCCCGGTCGATGCGCTCGCCGCCGCCGGTGTGAATGGCATCGTCGTGGCCGGTACCGGAAACGGCTCGATCCACGCGTCCGTGCAGGCGGCGCTGGCCGATGCACGCTCGCGCGGTATCGCGGTCGTGCGTGCATCGCGCGTCGGCTCGGGGCATGTGATGCGCAATGGGGCGGCGCCGGACGACGCGCTCGGCTTCGTCAGTGCCGGGTCGCTCAATCCCTACAAAGCGCGTGTGCTTCTCATGCTGGCGCTGGCCGCCGGCGAACGCGAACCGGCCGCCTTGCAACGGATTTTCGATACGTATTGAAAGGCAATGCCCATCGGCCCCCCGCGCGCGAGCGCCGATATAGACGAGTAAGAATGAAACGAAGCGCGCGAAGCGATTCGCGCATGTGCCAATCCGACAGGCGGACACCCGACGACGACGTCTGACCGACCAAGGCTTCCCCGGCGTCGCCGGGTGCCGCTGCGGACCCCACTGCCGCTCTCAGCCCGAAAGCGGCTTTTTTGCCTGCCATGCGTGTGCTCGGTATCGACCTCGTTCGCGCCGTGCCTCTCGCGAAGCACGGGTTGCCCCCTCGGTCTTGCCTTGCACGCGCAGGCGAGGCGCCCCACGTGCCGGCCGTTCGGTGCCGACTGCCCATCGAACGGCCGTATCCTGCTCAACTTTTACGAAGACCTCAAACCGACACGACGCACCGCGGCAAGCGCGGGCCTGTGCGTTTGCTGCCTGCGGCGCCGCACCGTTACTTCGCGACAGCCTCGGCGGCTTCGGCCGGCGCTTCGGCGATCTCGAAGCCCGACATGATTTCGAGCGCGCGCAACATGGCCGAGTGATCCCAACTGCCGCCGTCGTGCGCCGCGCAAACGCTGAACAGTTGCTGCGCGCTCGCCGTGTGCGGTAGCGCGATACCGAGCCGGCGCGCGCCGTCGAGCGCCAAGTTCAGGTCCTTGCGGTGCAGGTCGATGCGAAAACCGGGCTTGAACGTGCGTGCCGTCATGCGCGCGCCGTGTACTTCGAGAATGCGCGACGCCGCGAATCCCCCCATCAATGCTTGCCGCACGCGTTCGGGATCGGCGCCCGAGCGTGCCGCGAACAGCAGCGCTTCGGCGACGGCCTCGATGTTGAGCGCGACGATGATCTGATTGGCGACCTTGCAGGTCTGGCCCGCACCGTTTTCGCCGACGAGCGTAATGTTCTTGCCCATTAATTCGAATAGCGGCTTGGCGCGCGCGAATGCTTTCTCGCTGCCGCCGACCATGATCGACAGCGTCGCTTCGCGTGCGCCGACTTCGCCGCCGGAGACGGGGGCATCGAGATAGTCGCAGCCGAGCGCGTCGACACGCTTGGCGAATGCTTGCGTGTCGAGCGGGGAGATCGAACTCATGTCGATCACGAGCTTGCCGGCGGACAGGCCCTTGGCGACGCCGTCGTCGGCAAATAGCACGTTGGCGACGTCGGGCGTATCGGGCACCATCACGACGACGATCTCCGATTCGCGTGCGACGGCCGTCGAATCGGCCACCAAGTGCGTGTTCGCGCGCAAATCGTCGGGCACCGGATAGGCGCCATTGACGTAGAGCGTATGTCCGCCCTTGAGCAGGTTGCGCGCCATGTGCGCGCCCATGATGCCGAGGCCGATGAAACCGATCTTTGCCATGTCGATGTAGTCCGTAGAGTTCGTCTTAATGCAGATTGAGCGCGGGGCGTTGGTGCGGTGCCGTCTTACGGCTTGGCGTCAGCGCGTGCTGCGCGAAAGCGCGATGTCGCGCACCCACGACAAGCCTTCGAGCGTCGTCGTGCGCGGCTTGTATTCGCAGCCGATATAGCCGTCGTAGCCGATCCGGTCGAGCCAATCGAACAGAAACGCGTAATTGATTTCGCCGGTGCCGGGTTCGTGGCGGCCGGGGTTGTCGGCCAACTGGATATGCGCGATGCGCGGCAGGTGCTTTTGCAGCGTGGCGGCCAGCTCGCCCTCCATGCGCTGCATGTGATAGATGTCGTACTGCAAATAGAGATTGTTCGATGCGACATCGCGAATCACGTCGAGCGCCTCGCTCGATCGATTGAGCGCAAAGCTCGGAATGTCGTAGGCGTTGCAGGGCTCCACGAGCAGCTTGATGCCTTCTTTTTCGAGCGCGGCGGCGGCGAAGCGCAAGTTTTCGACGATGGTCGAACGGGCGCGCTCGGGCGTGACGTCGCGGCTCGGAATGCCCACGAGGCAGTTCAGTTGCGTGACGTGCAGCGCCTTCGCATAGTCGATCGCGCGGCCCACGCCGTCGCGAAATTCGGCGATGCGGTCGGGCAAGCAGGCGATGCCGCGCTCGCCGGCATCCCAATTGCCGGCGGGCAGGTTGTGCAAAACGAGCCGCAGGCGGTTCGTCTCGAGCCGATCGGCCAATTCCGAGGCCGGAAACGGATAGGGGAACATGAATTCGACGGCGGTGAATCCCGCGCGCGCCGCCGCCTCGAAACGGTCGAGGAAGGGCACTTCGTTGAACAGCATGGTCAGGTTGGCTGCAAATTTCGGCATGTCGTTGTCGCTCTTCGGTCGGTCAGGGTGCCGACGAGCCCTGCCTGAGCGGCGCTCGTCGGGTCGTTCGATGTTGCGGGTGAGCAGCACGTCTTGCATGCGTCTCAATCGAGCAGCGAGATGGCGGTCGGGGCGTCGTTGCGCGAATCGGCCAGCGGCTCGAACTCGTTGATCGCGTCGATGTCGTTGCCCATCGCGATGTTCGTTACGCGCTCGAGGATCACCTCCACCACGACCGGTACCTTGAATTCGGCGGCCAGCGCTTGCGCCTTTTGCAGCGCCGGGGCGATCTCGTTCGGTTCGAACACGCGCAGCGCCTTGCAACCGAGGCCTTCGGCTACGGCGACATGATCGACGCCATAGCCGTTGAGCTCGGGGGCATTGACGTTGTCGAACGCCAACTGCACGCAGTAGTCCATCTCGAATGCGCGCTGCGCTTGACGGATCAGCCCGAGGTACGAGTTGTTCACGACGACGTGCACATACGGCAGCTTGAACTGCGCGCCGACGGCCAGCTCTTCGATCATGAACTGGAAGTCGTAGTCGCCCGAGAGCGCGACGATCGGGCGGCTCGGGTCCGCGGCGCGCACGCCGAGCGCGGCCGGAATCGTCCAGCCGAGCGGGCCCGCTTGCCCGCAGTTGATCCAATTGCGCGCCCGGTAGACGTGCAGGAATTGGGCGGCGGCGATCTGCGACAGCCCGATCGTGCTGACATAGCAGGTATCGCGGCCGAACGCCTTATTCATCTCTTCATAAACACGTTGCGGCTTGATCGGCACTTCCTCGAAGTGCGTCTTGCGCTGCATCGTGCGTTTGCGTGCTTGACAGGATTCGACCCACGCCGAGCGATCCTTGAACTTGCCGGCCGCTTTCCATTCGCGCGCGATGTCGACGAACAGCTCGAGTGCGGCCTTCGCGTCGGAGACGATGCCAAGATCCGGGCCGAAGACACGGCCGATCTGCGTCGGTTCGATATCGACGTGCACGAACTTGCGGCCCTGGGTGTACACCTCGATGCTGCCCGTATGACGGTTGGCCCAACGGTTGCCGATGCCGAGCACGAAGTCCGATTCGAGCATCGTCGCGTTGCCGTAGCGGTGCGACGTTTGCAGGCCGACCATGCCGGCCATCAGCGGATGATCGTCGGCGATCGCGCCCCACGACATCAGCGTCGGGATGACGGGCACGCCGACGGTTTCGGCGAATTGGACAAGCAGTGCCTCGGCGCCCGCATTGAGCACGCCGCCGCCCGACACGATCAACGGACGATCGGACGCCGCCAGCATCTCGAGCGCGGCTTCGATCTGCTTGCGCGTGGCTTTCGGCTTGTAGACGGGCAGCGGTTCGTACGTATCGATATCGAACTCGATTTCGGCCACTTGCACGTCGATCGGCAGATCGATCAGCACCGGTCCCGGGCGGACCGAGCGCATGACGTGGAAGGCCTGCTGGAACACGCGCGGCACGAGCGCCGGCTCGCGCACCGTCACGGCCCATTTCGTGACCGGCTTGGCGATCGATTCGATGTCGACGGCTTGGAAGTCTTCCTTGTAGAGCCGAGCGCGGGGTGCTTGGCCCGTGATAGCGAGAATAGGAATCGAGTCGGCCTGCGCCGAGTAGAGTCCGGTGATCATGTCGGTACCGGCGGGGCCCGACGTGCCGATGCATACGCCGATGTTGCCGGGGGCGGCACGCGTATAGCCCTCGGCCATGTGCGACGCACCTTCGACGTGACGGGCCAGCACGTGGCCGATCCCGCCCGCGCGCCGCAGCGCCGAGTAAAGCGGGTTGATGGCGGCGCCGGGCACCCCGAACGCCGTGTCGATGCCTTCTTTTTCCAGCACGAGCACGGCTGCGTCGACGGCTCTCATTTTCGGCATGGGTGTCTCCTTGTCCTGTTCGTTCAATGCGCTGATGGCGGGTTAGAGCCACTGTAGAACTACGGAAAAGGTTTGATAAGATCGCTTGGAGTTCGGTATTTCGATACAAAAAGTATCGAATTGGGAAAGAACCTGGAAAAGCCGCAGGGCGGGTGAGCTCGGACATCGGACAGGGCGGGACCGAGGCGGCGGTGGCAGCACCGAACGTCGAACTGGGTGGAAGGACTCGAAGATGGATCGCTTCAAGCAGATAGAAACATTCGTACGGGTGGCCGAAGCCGGCAGCTTGGCGCAAGCGGCGCTGGAGGAGGGGGTGTCTCCGGTCATCCTGGGGCGGCGTATCGACGCGCTCGAAAAGCGGCTTGGGGTCAAGCTGATGTACCGGTCGACTCGGCGGCTCGTCGTCAGCGAGGCCGGCGCCGCGTTTCTCGAACGGTGCAAAGGGTTGCTCGCCGATTGGGACCAGGCCGAAAACGAATTGGCGGCGGGACGGCGCGCCGTCAGCGGGCATTTGATCGTGTCCGCGCCGGCGGCCTTCGGTCGCAAGCATGTTGCGCCGCTTGCGCCGGCGTTTCTTGCCGACAAGCCGGGGCTGCAAATGTCGTTCAATCTGACCGATCGCGTGGTCGATCTGGTTCGCGAGGGCTACGATCTATCGATTCGTATCGGCGGGGCGGTGGATCCGAACTTCGTTGCCGTGAAGCTGGCGACGAATCGGCGCGTCGTTTGCGGCACACCCGCGTACTTTGCGCGGCACGGCCGGCCGCGGTCGCTGGACGATCTGCTGGCTCACAATTGCCTTGCATTCAACTTGCAAGGGGGCCAGAACCGCGGCTGGTACTTTCAGCGCGGCGGCAAGCGCGTGACGATGCGCGTGACCGGGTCGCTCGACTGCAACGACGGCGAGCTGCTGCACCGCTGGGCCTCGGAGGGCCTGGGTCTCGGCTGGCGTTCGACCTGGGAAATCGCCGATCAGCTTGCGCGGGGCGAACTCGAAACGGTGCTCGACGAATTCGCGCTGCCCGAGTACGACATCCTGGCCGTCTATCCGCAACAGCGTTACGTGCCGGCCAAGGTGCGGTATTTCATCGACTATCTGAAAGAGGTGTATGCGCGGCCGGGGTATTGGGGCGGTATCGATGCGCAGGGCGAATCTTGACAATCGCCGTACGGGCGAACGCGCGTGCAATTGCACCGGATCAGCCTTTGCGCTATACTCTCCGGCTTCTCACTTGCCACACCGGTTGGTCCGAACGCTGACTCCGACGAGAATCGGACGATCGCGGCCATCGACGCCCGGGTGGCTTCAATCCACAAGGAGTGTGTATGCGTCATTACGAAATCGTCTTCGTCGTACACCCCGATCAAAGCGAGCAAGTGCCCGCGATGATCGAGCGGTACAAATCCACGATTACCTCGCGCGGCGGCAATATCCACCGCATCGAAGACTGGGGCCGTCGCCAACTGGCCTACATGATCGAGAAACTCGCGAAGGCTCACTACGTCTGCATGAACATCGAATGCGACCAAGCCACGCTCGAAGAACTCGAGCACGCATTCAAGTTCAACGACGCCGTGCTGCGTCACCTGATCGTCAAGATGAAGAAGGCCGAAACGGGCCCGTCGCCGATGATGAAGGAAGTGCAGCGCGAAGAAGCCAAGAAGGCAGCTGCCTCGTCGCAGCCGTCCGAAGCGCAGGCTTAACGGTATTCACGGTTTAAGCCACCTAGGTTCTATCGCATTTTCGCCGCTCTCGTGAACAGGCTGCAACTCATGGCCAGTGTGGTCGAGCGCGAGCCGCTGCGCTACACGCCGGCGGGTGTGCCGATCGCAAGCTGTACGCTGCAGCATCGCGGGGAAGTCGTCGAAGCCGGTGTCGTCCGGCAAGTCGAACTGACGATGCCCGCGCTGGCGGCAGGCGCCGCGAGCGGGAAGCTCGAAACCTGCGAGATGGGCGTCGAAACGCTCTTCACGGGTTTCCTGGCGAAGAAAAGCCGCAACGCGAGAACCTTGGTGTTTCACATCACAGAATTGCAGGACATTGGAAAGGACTGAACATGCCCCGCCCGACTGGTAAGAAATTCGACAAGCGCCGTCAGCAACAAAACCCGCTGTTCAAGCGCAAGAAGTTTTGCCGCTTCACGGCTGCCGGCGTCGAGTACATCGACTACAAAGACATCGAAACGCTGAAGGACTTCATCGGCGAAAACGGCAAGATCACGCCGGCTCGTCTGACGGGTACGAAGGCCCACTATCAACGTCAGCTCGACACGGCGATCAAGCGTGCGCGTTTCCTCGCGCTCATGCCGTACACCGACCTGCACAAGGCCTAATCAGACGGCGCGATAAGGAGAATCCGAATGCAAATCATTCTTTTGGAAAAAGTCGTCAACGTCGGCAACCTCGGCGACGTCGTCAAGGTCAAGGATGGCTACGCCCGTAACTTCCTGATTCCGCAAAAGCTGGCTCGTCGCGCGACGAAGGCCGCGATCGCCGAATTCGAAGTGCGCCGCGCCGAACTCGAAAAGGCGGCCGCCGAGAAGCTGGCCGCTGCGCAAGCGCAAGGCGAGAAGATGGCTGGCCTCACGATCCAGATCGGCCAGAAGGCCGGCGTGGATGGCCGTCTGTTCGGCTCGGTCACGAACGCGGACATCGCCGCAGCACTGACGAAGCAAGGTTTTGCAGCGGAAAAGGCGCAGGTTCGCCTGCCGCAAGGTCCGTTGAAGATGGTGGGCGACCACCCGGTGCAAGTTGCGCTGCACACGGACGTCCTGGTGGACGTCACCGTGTCGGTGCTCGGCGAGCACGCGTAAGTATCGCGAGCAGGTGCCGGCTCGATCGGGCGTTGCCCGGTCGAGCGCACAGATTGAAGAGGGGCAGGAGCCGGCGTGCCGGTTTCCTGCCTTTTTTGTTTTGGCCTCGTTTTGCCTGCTGGCTAAGGCGCAGCCATTTCGCGATAATGCCTTCCCATGAACGCACCGTCCCATGATCCGCAACTCGAATCGCTGAAAGTCCCGCCGCACTCGATCGAGGCCGAGCAGTCGGTGCTCGGCGGCCTGCTGCTAGACAACGCCGCCTGGGACCGTATTGCCGATTTTCTCGCGCAGAGCGATTTCTACCGGTACGACCACCGCATCATTTACGAGCACATCGGGCGGCTGATCGCGGCGACGCGGCCGGCCGACGTCGTGACCGTGTACGAAGCCTTGACCACCTCGGGCAAGGCCGAGGAGGTGGGCGGGCTCGCGTACCTGAACGCGCTCGCGCAAAACACGCCGAGTGCCGCGAACATCCGTCGCTATGCCGAGATCGTGCGCGATCGCGCCGTGTTGCGCCGCCTCGTGTCGGTGGCCGACGAGATTTCGGCCGGTGCGTTCAATCCGCAGGGCAAGGAAGTGCGCCAACTGCTGGACGAGGCCGAGGCGCGCGTGTTTTCGATCGCGGAGGACGGCGCGCGGGGCGCGCAAGGCTTCTTGGAAATCGGGCCGCTGCTGACGCAAGTCGTCGAGCGGATCGACACGCTTTACCACACCGCCAATCCGAGCGACGTGACCGGCACGCCGACGGGGTTTGTCGATTTGGACCGCATGACGTCCGGGATGCATGGTGGCGAGTTGATCATCGTGGCCGGACGGCCGTCGATGGGTAAGGCGCAGCCGCTCGATGCCCGCGTGAAAACGCTCTCGGGCTGGAAGCGCATGGGCGATCTCGTGTTGGGCGATGCGCTCGCATCGGTGGATGGGGCGCCGTCGGTGGTCACGGGCATCTTTCCGCAAGGCGAGCGCGAGGTCTATCGCGTGCGGTTCTCGGACGGGCGTTCGACCGAATGTTGCGACGAGCACCTGTGGCGCGTGCACTACCGAGGCTGGGCGCAGCCGCGCGTGGTCGACACTGCGGAACTGCGCACGCTGCTGACGCGCAAGCGCTACCAAAATCGCCTGTGGATCGATTTGCCCAGCGGGGATTTCGGCCACGAAGAAGCGTTGCCTGTCGACCCTTGGGTGCTCGGCGCGCTGTTGGGCGAGGGCGCGATCGGCGGCACGTCGGTTCGCTTCAGCGTCAAGGCGCAAGAGACGCTCGAACGGATGCGCGAGCGCGTCGACGCATGCATGCAGCTCGAATATGCGGGCCAATACGATTGGCGCATCAAACGTCGGCCGGCCGGCCCGGATACCGCGCACCCGAGCGCCAACCCGATCCAGCAGGCTTTGGAGCGACTGAGCCTATGGGGTTGCACGCGCTACGACAAATTCGTCCCGCGCGCGTATCTCGATGCGTCCAAATCGGTGCGGCTCGACCTGCTGCGCGGGCTACTGGATACCGACGGCTGGGTCGAGTCCTGGGGCACGGTTCGATATTCGACGGCTAGCGCTCGGCTTGCGCAGGACGTCTGCGAACTCGTCCGCTCGCTCGGCGGCTGGTGCACGGTGTCGGAAAAGCGCACGTCGTTTACGCGCGAGGGCGTGCGCACGGAAGGGGCGACGGCCTACCAATGCACGATCAGCCATCCGGATCCGCAAAGTCTTTTCCTCTTCGAAGGTAAGCGGGAGCGGCTGGAGCGCGGCCGCGTGCGACGCAAGATGCCGGTGGTGGTTTCGATCGAGCCCACGCGCCGCACACAAACGCAGTGCATTTCCGTGTCGCACCCCACGCGGCTTTACCTGACCGACGATTACGTCGTCACGCACAATACGGCATTTTCGATGAACATCGGCGAGTACGTCGCCGTCGAGTACGGGTTGCCCGTCGCCGTGTTCTCGATGGAAATGCCGGGGACGCAGCTTGTGATGCGGATGCTCGGCTCGGTCGGGCGTCTCGATCAGCACCGCATGCGCACGGGGCGCCTGACCGACGAGGATTGGCCCAAGCTCACGCACGCCGTGCAGAAAATGAGCGAGGCCCAACTGTTCATCGACGAAACGGGTGGCCTGAACCCGATGGAGCTGCGCTCGCGCGCGCGGCGCTTGGCGCGTCAATGCGGCAAACTCGGGCTCATCATCATCGACTACTTGCAGCTGATGTCGGGCTCGTCGTCCGGGGAGAACCGCGCCACGGAAATTTCCGAAATTTCGCGCTCGCTCAAGGGGCTCGCGAAGGAACTCGACGTGCCGGTGATCGCGCTCTCGCAGCTAAACCGAAGCTTGGAGCAGCGGCCGAACAAGCGCCCCGTCATGTCCGACCTGCGGGAATCGGGCGCTATCGAACAGGATGCGGACGTCATTTTGTTCATTTACCGCGACGAAGTGTACAACCCCGATAGCCCGGACAAGGGCACGGCCGAAATCATCATCGGTAAACAGCGTAACGGCCCGATCGGCCCCGTTCGGCTCACGTTCTTGGGGCAATACACGAAGTTCGACAATTTCGCCGGCGCGCAGACTTTCATGGGCGGCGAGTAGCGCACGCGTGCGGCGGCGCAACCGCAAGGGCACGGCTGTTGCATTCTCGTTCGCGGGTGCAACCGGGCGTTGGGCTCGGTCGCGCGACCCGGTACAATGTTGCAGTTTTATGTCAGCCCCAGAGAGCCGCGGGGGCCCCGGGGGTCCCCCCCCCCGGCGGAGGGGGTGGTGTTTGGTGCGGCGGGGGGCACCGCGGCCGCGGGGGGGGG
>NZ_JBQCIV010000132.1:0-13296 GCF_051953405.1 Trinickia sp.
CACGCCGCGATTGGCCAGCGACACAGGCGCCGCGCCAAGGCGTGCCGCCTTCAGCCCTTCTTGCCAAGCGGGCAAGGCGAACCGCGCACTGACGCCGCCGCCGGTCGCCCCACCGTTATCGCCGTCGTTCCAGACCACCTCCCGCGTAATCGTTCCGCTGCCGGCGCTGGCCGTCACGTGCGTTCCGCCGCAGGCCAGAACATACGGGCTCGACGCCGGGAAATCGACATGATCGTTGCCGTCGGGCGCCCCGTCGCTCGAGCCGCTGTCGCCAGCCGCCGCACAGATCGTCACGCCCAGCGCGACGGCCGATTGCAGCGCATCGTTGAAGCTCGCGACCGCCTGATCCGTCCACGCGCTCTCCGGCCCGCCCCAACTGATCGACAATACCGAGGGTTTGTTAGCCGTATCGTGTAGCGCTTGCGTGACGGCATCGATGAAGCCCGCGTCGCTGTTCGGCGCGAAATAGACGGCGATCTTTGCTTTCGGCGCAATCGCACCGGCGATTTCGATATCGAGCGTCACTTCACCGTCGGCACTGCTCGGGTCGCCCGTGGGGCGATTGTCCGCGCCGTCTACCGGCACCGAGACGACCTGTGGCGCCGGCACGCCTAGGCTACCGAAGTAAGCCGAGAGATCGGAATCGGCATAACCGCCGCCCAGTTCTATTAGCCCGATGCATTGGCCCGCGCCGTCGCTATCGGGAAACTCATAGAGTTGGGCAAGCTGCACGGGCGTGAACGCTTGCGCCGCCGCTCGCGTCATGATCGGCCCGTGCGCGGGGCGGAGCCTGAAATGCGGCCGCGCTTGCGGGCGATCGTCGAGGCCGAGGACGGCCGTGACGACATCGGCCAAATCGGCTGGGATCGTGATCGAACCGGTACGCCCGCGAAACCGGCCGAGCGTGGGGTGCTCGTAGTGGGAAAGCTCGACGCCGAACGCCGCTTGGAAATGTTCGGCCGTGCCGGACAGCACGACTTTCGCGGCGCTCATGTCGCAGCGGTCGATGCTGAGCTGGTACTCGCGCGCGAACGCCTCCAGCTTGGCGAAATCTTCCGGCGCGACATTGAAGCGCTGCGCGAAGTCTTCCCGCGACAGCGGCTCGGCATGCTCGCCGCGCGCGGTGCGCTGCGCAAACGCTTCCAACTCCCCCGCCGCTCGCCGCCGCAGAGCGACGACGACACGCAATCTCTCGTTCGGGCCGACCGGCCCGACGCACGTCGAATCCTGGACGGCTGCACGCTCGCTTCCCGCAAGCTGCTGTCTCGCTTTGGTCATTGATGACGCTCCTCACGCAGTAGGTACGCGAAAAAGCTCCGACACCGGCCCCGACCGTCCAGTTCCATGCGCCTTGCGCAGCCGCGCCGGCCGGGCGACGCGCGCCGCCGGCGAGACGAAAACGCAATCGTCGGACGACTGCTCGAAGTGTAGTGCATCGACGGCCGCGCAGGCAGTTGGTTAGTGCGAGATTGGCCGTTCGGCCAAGCGGTTTCCCTACGCCCTCGCATGCACCGCGAGCAAACCTGAGCACATCGGCATATCATGGCGCGCGCAGCGTCGCGCGAGCGGTGCTCATGCTGCCGGGCCGCCTCGTTCGGCCCGGCAGCGGGAACTCGATCGGCACAACACGATTTGCACAATACGAAGGAAGAACGCGAAATGTCCCTGTCCATTTACGATGCTTCAGTACCCGTCTTCACGCGCGGGCTCACGAACCTGCGCGCCGTGCTGCAAAAGGCGCACGATCATGCACTGACGAAGCACTTCGAGCCGTCCATTTTGTTGTCGAGCCGTCTGTATCCGGACATGCACCCGCTGACCCGGCAGGTGCAAATCGCATCGGACGCGGCCAAGTTCTGCATTTCCCGCCTAGCGGGCGTCGAGCCGCCTAAATACGAAGACGTCGAAGCGACCTTCGACGAGCTGTACGCGCGCATCGACAAAACGATCGCCTATTTGCAAGGCTTCGATGCGGCGAAATTGGAAGGGAGCGAATCGCGGACGGTGACGCTCACGGTGCCGAGCGGCAAGCATGAGTTCGTCGGACAGGTCTATCTACTTCACTTCGCGCTGCCGAACTTCTACTTCCATTTGACGACCGCCTACGCGATCTTGCGCCACAACGGCGTCGAACTCGGCAAGTTCGATTATCTGGGGCGCACGTCCTAAGTCGAACGCGTTCGAATGCCGATGC
Organism: Trinickia sp.; assembly: GCF_051953405.1. Lineage (GTDB taxonomy): Bacteria > Pseudomonadota > Gammaproteobacteria > Burkholderiales > Burkholderiaceae > Trinickia. Next base: position 2,195 of record NZ_JBQCIV010000132.1, read on the forward strand.
TCGTTCAGCTTGGCGGCGGCCCGTCGTCGTTTTTTTGAGGCCCGCCGCCGCCCGCTTTCAATCGAGCGAAAGACGCAGCGCGAAACCGATCAAGGCGGCGGAAAAAGTCCAGCGCTGCAACGTCTGCGCGAGCGGATACTTGCGCAGCACACCCGAGATCCGTGCCGCGCCGACCGCGTAGAGCGTATCGAACAAGGCACCGAGTATCACCAAGATCACGCCGAGTTCGGTCACTTGGAAGGCCACGGGCCCCGCGCCCGGGCGAATGAATTGCGGCAACAGCACCGAGCAGAACAACAGCGCTTTCGGATTGAGCAGGTTGGTGAGCAGGCCTTTGACGAAGGTCTGCCGCAGCGCGCCGCCTTCGTCCCCCGTGGCGGCCGCCCCGCTCTCCGGCTTCAAGGCGAAGACCGGCGAGCGAAAGATTTGAATCGCGATGTACGCGAGATAAGCGGCACCACCGTAGCGGACGATCTCGTAGAGCCAAGGCGCGGCTTTGAGCAGCGCCGCCACCCCACAGGCGGAAAGCGTCACATGCGTTGCGCGAGACACGGCAAGCCCAGCGGCCGCCGTCAATCCCTTGCGGGTGCCCCGCGCAATGCTGGTTTGAAGAATCAACGCCATGTCGGGGCCGGGAATGGCGTAGACGACGACGAGCGCCAGGATGAAGGTAACTAGCAAGTTAGCGGAGACCACGGCAACCTCTCGATCGTGCGATGTGTTTGGAAGAAGACATTCTCTCGCCGGATGTGGAGCGATTTTCGGCTAATTGCCGACATCATTTAATTGATAGCAGTGGATTGCACTACAAATTCAAGATTTAACATCGAATTCCACCAATGATCGTGCAGACTGAACTCGAGCGATTGAACAATCGGCAAGCTGGCGAAGAGCGCCGTCATTGCGCAACACCGAGTCCTCGATGAGGCTCGCAATACGACGCGCGGAGCAGGATTGTGTTCGGCGATGAAGCCGAGGATCGCCGCAAGATTACGGCGTGCGGCGTGAAGCCAGACAATAGGCAGCATCAGCGTTATCCGGTCAAGTCGGCTGGGTCGGGCCGTCAGGACCGTTTAGCTGCAAGTCGGCGTTCTGCCTCGTGGATGATGGCCTCCATGTCGGCCATCACTTCGTCATGGGGAACAAACACCGCGCCAGGCGCATCGGCCTCGCTCAGCGCAGCCTCCACCTCCGCACAGAACCAGCGGTCGTGCGCATCGGCCTCTTCGGCCGTAGCGAATTCCGATTCGATGGGTGAGAGAATGGTAGGCATGGATTGTAGCGTACACGCATGTTGCGCACCAGCGGCCGGTACCGCCCCTTCACCGGCACCAAACGCATAAGTTGACTGCGCGCAGCTCCGGCCTCAGCGGCACCGCTATCGAGGTAAAAGATCTTGGTCCGCCAATCGGATTTCGATCGAATTCGCGATTTTGACGTGATCCGGATTGTCGGCGGAGAAAGCGCTGTCTGAGACGCTTACGATGATCGTTCCAATCTGTTTATCGCCTTCCATGACGGGCACCAGTTCAGCCGCCTCGGGGAGTTGCTCGCTCTGGATCGCTTGTGGAAGATACAGCATCCAGCCTGCCCCCGGTCTCTTGGGGAACACCCGGTACGTGGAGAAATACCGCAGCGGGCCGACTTCGATGTAGAAGGCGCGAGGGCATATGCCTCGTAGACCGAGCATGAGTTGCTGCATGTTTCTCGCGTTATCGAGAGCCTCGACTTCGTCAAATTGCAGGTCAAACAGACAGATCGGCATATCAGGATTAGATGAAAACGAAACAGACAGCACACCGCCCCTTCCTTTCTCGCTTCCGCTCCATACGCCAGTTCTCCGATAGTCAATCATTCCATGCCTCTCGTCCTCCACCCGAAGGAGTTCGAGCGCGGTAGGCGTTGGCCCGTTACCGTCGAATGCCGGGTGCGCAAGGGACTTCTTCCGCGTAGGGGCTGCCGGATGCCAAATTTCGATTGGAAGACCGAACGGTTCGAACAATTGGGCGATTCTCCAGATGGTCTGAAGATGCTTCTCTCGTGACGGAAGAGTCGGTTGTTGAAAAAGCTGGAACGCTAGAAAAATGTTCATTTCATGGATAAAGTAAAGATTCAATGGCAAGCTTTTCCTCAACGAAAACGTTAGAAAAATACTTGTGAGAAATTGGCTGCATGAAATACCATGTCAACCGCGTAGGTGGACTGATATTGGCAATATCACTTTGAGTGCGTGCCTGCCTGAGCATGCGCGGGACCCCAAGTGTCGTGAAGAAGCGTTTAGGAAGACCTGTTTTCGAACTAAAAAACTGATCGTACCTAGCCTTTGCCTCCTGGAGGCGGCATTCCGCTGTTTGAAATCCATCGAATTCTATATTCATGAATTTCCATTCGGTGAAGGGAGCAAAGCCGGTAACGCGGGCTTGGTAGTCGCGAGAAATTTGGGACATGTGCCATCGTCTCGTAACCGGCCTGCCCTTGCGCGGTGGACACTGCGCGTGCGTCTCATAAGGCAACGGCACGGCGCGCGCTGCCGAGTTCGATTTCGCTTTGTCGGACTCGAGACCGTCTCGGTCGGACTGTGCTCTGTCGGCAAGCCCGCGCACGGCGCCTCCTACTGCAGTTAGCAATCCCAAAAGTGCAAGCCCCGCCTGTTCGAGGCGAGAGCGACGCGTCGATGCCATTATTTGTTCTCCTGTAGCTGCAGTGACTTGTTGCGAAGCACCTCGATCAAACCCGCAAAACGCTCGTCCGGGACAGCACCGCGCTTACGGAGCCATCGTCGAATCAACGGGTGGCGATGGAACCCAGGGACTTGCATTTCGAGATAGATGAAGTCCGCGAGTAGCTTGTCGCGTGTTAGCCCTGCAGCTTTAGCTTCGGCGAGTGCTTCGGCAAGTTTGTCGGGTAAGGTCGGATCGTCGGTCAGAGTCGGGGCCACCTTCCGGATGCTGTCTTGCACGGCCGATATGAACTTTCGTTCTCCCTCGGCCAAAATCATTGTTTTATCGTTGCGCATGTCTTGATACGGGCTTTGATATGAGCGGTAGGCTGTTGGCGATCTGTGCCGAACGCCGCCGGACCGCAGTTGAATCGAGTTATTTTGATTGCGTACCGCCGTCGTCGCTGCCGCAGAGGAAAAATTAGGACCAACGGAAGTGCGGGGAGTGATCCGGTTCAGTGGCCCGGCTCACTGCCTGCCTTCAGTCGTCAAGCATGCGTGATGACAAGCCTGCCCAGTTCAACCTCGACCTTGAGCCGCTGCCGCGGCATGAACCCGGTGATCATGCACCCCCTTAGCCAACGTGGTCTTACACATATCGTCAAAAAACGATATATGATTCTGCCACTGACGATTCGCTTGACGCTCCACGCATGCCGCGTGCAGGGGCGAAACGTCCGAACCGCTTGCAATGACGATCGACATCGACGCCATCCACAAGGCCCTAGCCAACCCTGTGCGACGCGAAATTCTCGCGTGGCTCAAGGAGCCGGGCGCCTACTTCCCCGAGCAAGAGTTACCGCTCGATTGCGGCGTATGCGCCGGGCAGATCAACGCGCGCTGCGGTTTATCGCAGTCGACCGTGTCGGCCCACCTGGCCACGCTGCAAGCGGCGGGGCTCGTGACGGTGAACCGGATCGGCCAATGGAGCTTTTTCAAGCGAAACGAAGCCGTCATTGAAGCGTTTCTCGCTTCGCTGCGCGACGAACTCTAAGGCACGAGCACGCCCGAACGTTCATCCGCAGTGCCTTGAACTGCACTCACGCTGTACACCGCGGCGGCGCCACCCTGTGCGCCGCGCCTATGAGGAAAACTTGCCATGCCTACTCTGTTCGATCCGCTCGTCGTCGGCGATTTGACTTTGCCCAATCGCATCATCATGGCTCCGCTCACGCGCCAGCGCGCCGGCGACGAGCGTCTGCCGAACGCATTGATGGCGCAGTACTACGCCGAGCGCGCATCGGCCGGCCTGATTCTGACGGAAGCGACGTCGGTGACGCCGCAAGGCGTCGGCTATGCCGCCACCCCCGGCATCTGGTCGGACGAGCAAGTGGCCGGATGGAAACTCGTGACCGACGCCGTGCATGCCGAGGGCGGCCGCATTTTCCTGCAGTTGTGGCACGTCGGCCGAATCTCCGACCCGATCTTCCTGGACGGCGCGTTGCCCGTCGCCCCGAGCGCCATCGCAGCCGGCGGCCATGTGAGCCACGTGCGGCCGCAACGTCCCTTCGTCACCCCGCGCGCGCTTGAACTCGACGAGATCGGCGAGGTCGTCGCCGCCTTCCGCAAAGGCGCCGAAAACGCCAAAGCCGCAGGCTTCGACGGCGTGGAAGTGCACGGCGCGAACGGCTATCTGCTCGACCAGTTCCTGCAAGACAGCACGAACCGGCGCACCGACGCCTACGGCGGCTCCATCGAAAATCGCGCACGTCTTTTGCTCGAGATCGTCGACGAATGCATCTCCGTCTGGGGCGCCGGACGTGTCGGCGTGCACCTCGCGCCGCGCGGCGATGCGCATACGATGGGCGATTCGAATCCGGCCGAGACGTTCGGTTACGTGGCACGCGAACTCGGCAAGCGCAAGATCGCTTTTATCTGCGCGCGCGAATCGCTCGGCGAAAACCGCCTCGGCCCGCAACTGAAACAAGCGTTCGGCGGCGTCTACATCGCGAACGAAAAATTCACGAAAGACACCGCGCAGCACACGCTCGACGCGGGCGAAGCCGATGCCGTGGCATGGGGCCAATTGTTCATCGCCAACCCCGATCTGCCGACGCGCTTCAAGCTCGATGCCGAGCTGAACAAACCGAACCCCGAGACGTACTACGCCGCGGGGCCCGCAGGCTACGTCGACTACCCGACGCTCGAAACGGCTTGAGGCAATATGGCTGCCACTGCTCCTCTCGTGACGAAGGCCATCGTAACCGGGCACACGCGCGGTCTTGGCGCGGCGCTTGTCGATGCGCTGCGCGCGCAAGGCGTCGACGTGCTCGGCCTCGCGCGGTCGCGTCGAGCACAGACGGCCGATGCGGATGCGGATGCGGATGCCGATGCGGCTGCGGATGCGGATGCGGATGCGGATGCGGCTGCCTTGCCGGGCCGCTTCGCGCAAGTCGAACTCGACTTGTCCGACACGGATAAGCTCGCGCAGTGGCTCGCGGGCGATACGCTCGCCAACTTCCTGCGCGGGGCCGAGCGCGCCTTGCTCGTCAACAACGCGGGCACGATCGGACCGATCGGCCCCTGCGGCGTGCAGGCGCCCGCCGACATCGCTCGCGCGGTCGCGTTGAACGTCGCCGCGCCGCTGATGCTGTGCGGGGCATTCTCGGCCGCTACGGCCGATGTGCCCGATCGGCGGATCGCTCATGTCTCGAGCGGCGCGGGCCGCAATCCGTACGCAGGATGGAACATCTATTGCGCGACGAAGGCGGCGTTGGATCACCATGCTCGCGCCGCCGCGCTCGATGGCGAGCGTGGGTTGCGTGTGGCAAGTGTGGCGCCGGGCGTCGTCGATACGGAGATGCAAGGCCAGATTCGCGGTGCCGACGAAGCGCGCTTCCCGATGCGCGACCGCTTCGCCGAGATGAAGCGCTCGGGGCAGTTGGCCTCGCCCGAACATGCCGCGGCCCAGTTCGCGGCGTATCTGCTCTCGGACGCGTTCGGCCAGACGCCCACCGTGGATGTGCGCTCGATTTAACGCGTGCAACGCGTCGGATGCGGCAGGACTTCGCCTAGCGCGGCCGCATCGGCGATAATCAGGGGCCGTATACCCTGCGCCGGACAGAGGCATTGCGCTCTCGTCCGGCCCTTCGTTTCGCCGCCAATTCAGTTATGAGCAAGCCCGGCAGTCCGCGCCATCTCGAGAACCTGCTTCGCGAAGCCGTCGAGCTTCAGCAAAACGGCGCGCTCGCCGAAGCCGAAACAGCCTACCGAGAGATCCTGGCGTTGCGCCCGCGCCACTTCGATGCGCTTCAACTACTCGGTGCATTGGCGCTGCAAGCGAAGCGCTACGAGGAAGGCGTTCAGTTTCTGACTCGCGCGCTGGAAATCGACAGCCGGCAAGCCGCGGTGCATTCGAACTTGGCATTCGCATTGAATGCGCTGGGCCGTCACGAGGCGGCGCTCGCGGCGGCCAATCGCGCACTCGCGCTCAAGAGCGGCTTCGTCGATGCATTGAACAACTGCGGCGTGGCGCTCGCGGGCGCCCATCGCCCCGACGAAGCCCTCGCCAATTTCGACCAACTCCTCGCGGCCAAACCCGATTTTCCCGAGGCATGGAGCAACCGGAGTTGCGCGCTGCGCGATCTCGGCTTGGCCGAGGAGGCGCTCGCCAGTTGCGACAAAGCGCTCGCGCTGCGCCCGAATTACGCCGAGGCATGGAGCAACCGCGCCAACGCCCTCTCCGATCTGAATCGGCCGCTCGAAGCGAAGGACAGTTACGAGCGCGCGCTGGCCGCATCGTCGGCGTTTGCCGATGCCTGGAACAACCTCGGCCTGACGTTCGTCGATATGAATCGGCATGCCGATGCACTCGCCTGTTACGAGCGTGCCTTGACGCTCGCTCCCGATTCCGCCGAAACGCATTGGAATCGCGCGCTGTGCTTGCTGCAGATGGGCGATCTCGCCGCCGGCTTCGCCGAATACGAATGGCGCTGGCAACGCCAACGCATCGCGCCGAGCCGGCGCACGTTCGACGCCCCCCTGTGGCTCGGCGACGCTTCGCTCGACGGCAAGACGATTTTGCTGCACGCCGAACAAGGTCTCGGCGATACCTTGCAGTTTTGCCGGTATGCCGCCCTCGTGGCTAAGCAAGGCGCTCGTGTCGTACTCGAGGTGCAACCCGAACTGACCCGTCTTCTAACGGGCTTAGAGGGCGTGGCGGCACTCGTCACGGCCGGCGAGCCGCTGCCGGCGTTCGATTATCACTGCCCGCTCTTGAGCCTGCCGCTGGCGATGCGCACCGTGGTCGATACGATACCTGCAGAAACGCCGTACTTGTTCGCCGACCGCGAAGCGTCGGCGCAGTGGAAGGCGCGCATCGAGGCCGCCGCGCCGCGCGAAGCATTGAAGGTCGGTTTGGTCTGGGCCGGCGGCCACCGTCCGCACGTGCCGGAATTGCGAAAGAACGATGCGCGACGCTCGCTCGACATCGAGCGCTTCGCGCCGATGCTCGACGTGCCGGGCGTGCAATGGTTCAGCCTGCAAAAGGGCGACAAAGCCGTGCGGCAACTGAGTGCGATGCGCGAACGCCATGAGACGGCTCGCCGCATCGTCGACTGGACCGACGCATTGCACGATTTCGCCGATACGGCGGCGCTTGTCGACAATCTCGACCTCGTGATATCCGTCGACACCTCCACGGCCCATTTAGCCGGTGCGATGAACAAGCCCGTGTGGATCTTGAATCGGCTCGATACGTGCTGGCGTTGGATGCTTGAACGCGAGGACACGCCGTGGTATCCGAGTGCACGGTTGTTTCGCCAGCCCACGCTTGGCGAATGGGACAGTGTCATCGGCAATATCAAGCAGGCCTTGGCGGCTATTGCCTGAGCGATCTACGGCGATCATTCGCTCAACGCGCCGTACCCGCCCGAGTAAATTGCTGTCGATAAGCCGCGGGGCTCGTCATCGCGATGCGGCGGAAGTGGCGCCGCATCGATTCCTCCGAACCGAAGCCCGCCCGCTCTGCAATGGCGCCGATCGACAAGCGCGGCCGTGTTTCGAGCATGTCTTTCGCCAACGCAATGCGTTCCCGAATCAACCATTCGTAGGGCCCCCACCCCGTCGCCTCGCGAAAGCGCCGCTGCAACGTCCTGGCGCTCATCGACGCCCGCTGCGCCAGCGATTCGACGGTATGCGGCGACGCGGCGTGTGCCCGCATCCAATCGATCAAGCGAGCCAACCGCCCGCCGTCGTCTTCCGGCGGCATCGGGCGCGGGACGAACTGCGCCTGTCCGCCGTCGCGATGCGGCGGGACGACGAGCCGTTGTGCGACGCGGTTCGCGATTGCACCGCCATGATCGCGCCGCACGAGGTGCAGCAGCATATCGAGCCCGGCTGCGGATCCGGCCGACGTCACGATGTTGCCTTCGTCGACATAAAGCGCATCCGGAGCCACGCGTAGCGAGGGATAGCGTGCTTGCAGTTTTTCCGCATAGCGCCAGTGCGTGGTCACGGATTTCCCGTCGAGCAGGCCCGCCGCCGCCAGCACGAATACCCCCGAGCAAATCGAGCAGAGCCTTGCGCCACGCTCGGCCGCCGCGCGCAACTTGCGCAGCAACGGTTCCGGCGGCGGCTCGTCCGCATCGCGCCAGCCCGGGATCACGATGGTATCGGCACGATCGAGCAGCTTGATGCCATGAGGCGCGGACAGCGTCACGCCGCCCGCTGCCCGAATCGGGCCCGCCTCGGCCGCGCAAACGGCGAAGCGGTACCATTCGATGCCGAGTTCGGGACGCGGCAACGCGAACAGTTCGACGACACAGCCGAATTCGAAGGTGCAGAGCCGGTCGTAAGCGACGGCGACGACAAGATGAGAGGGCATGGCGCGATGTTACCGGATCTTGTCGATTGCGCCACTGCCCGGCGCACCGGTAAATCGCGACAATGTCTTCACGCTTTCAACCGTCTCGACCTTCGGGACTTACCACGTGAGGCATTCATGCGTCCTTCCTCCGCCGTCACCGCCATCGCACCGGCCCCGAGCGAGCAAGCGCTCGCCCATTTCGAGTCGTCCCTGCGCTTCGAAACGGATTGTGCCGATGTGTACGACGCACTCGTCGTCAAAGGCCAAGGCGATTTCGTGCTGCTCGACGTCCGAAGCCCCTCGCTTTACGCCGCCGGCCACGTACCCGGCGCGATCAATCTCCCGCATGGCAAGATCATCGCCTCGAAGCTCGCGCAGTACGCGCCCGAGACGATCTTCGTCACCTATTGCGCCGGGCCGCACTGCAATGGCGCGACGCGCGGCGCGATACGCTTGGCCAAATTAGGGCGGCCCGTGAAGGTGATGATCGGCGGTATCGCGGGCTGGCTCGATGAAGGTTACAGCCTGACGACGGAGCTCGATGCGCAGCTCCCGCCGCCGGCCGCGCCCGCATTCAGGCCGCTAACAACGCAGCCAGCTCACGAGTGAGCGCATCGCTTGCGCGGGTCATCGGCGAACGCAGTTCGTTCGCAATGCGTCCTTCGGCGGCGAGCGCGGCCTTCACCGGCGCGGGGTTCGGCTCGGATACCAATGCGCGCAACAGCGGCGCTAGTTCGTGATAAATCGTGCGGCCTTGCTCGAGATCGCCGCGCGCCAACGCACGGTGCATCTCGACGAAACGTTCGGTACGCAGATGAGCCGTCGCCGCAATGGCGCCTGCGCCGCCCATGCACATCGACGCGAACATCGCGTCGTCGTTGCCCGTTAGCACCTTGAGCCGTCCATCGAGAATCAACGCTAGGGTCGTCTCGAGCGAGCCGGCGCAATCCTTGATCGCTTGGATGCGGGGATGGGCGGCGAGCGTGAGCAAAGTTTCGAGTTCCATGCGCACGCCCGTCCGATAGGGGATGTCGTAGATGACGATGGGCTTTGCACTCGCTTCGGCCATCGTCGAGAAATAATCGACGATGCCGGCTTGGGATGGGCGGATGTAATACGGTGCCGTGATCATCACGCCGTTAATCGGCAACTCGCCCACACGCAAGACGCGCTCGCGTACCGCGACCGTTTGGTTGCCCGGCACGCCTACGATAACCGGTAGTCCCTCCGCCGCGCGAAGAATCGTCGCGATCGCGGCGTCCTGTTCTTCGTCCGACATCGCGGCCGGCTCGCCCGTCGTGCCGAGCGCGGCAAAACCCGCTACACCCGCTTCCCGATAGCGGCCGACGAGCGCGGCAAGCGCACGATGGTCGATCGCGCCCGCTTGAAACGGCGTGATCAGTGGGATCCAAATACCGGAGAAAATCGACATTGCTTCACCTCGTAACGAGACCGAATCGAATCCGAGGGAGGCGCCGGGAGGGGCAAGAGAAAGACGCTTGGTGCTGTCCCGTCGCGCGTCCGACGGCACAGCGCACCGGTCAGACGTGCGACTGTTTTTTGGCTTTGGAAACGACAGGCGCGGGCGCGCCGCTGCACGGCTTGTGCAAGCTGAACGGTGCGGCAACCGACGCGAGAGAGAGGGAACTCGTTTCCATTTGGCGCAGTGTACAGGGTTGACACGCCGGGGGGCAATAGTTTCTCTGGGCTTAGAAGGGTGCGACTGACCGGTTGTGGCCGGGCACGGAAGTTCGCCCGGCATCGGCATGCACTGCGGCCCCGTTGACTGGCGAGCTTCCGTAATCGACCCATTTCAGCCCCTTTCAAGCTGCGATCAATGGGCTGCAATCGGTCGTATTTCGGTCAGTCGCGGTACTACGCGAAGAAAAACGATATGAGCACTGGGCTCATATCGCCCACTCAACACTTCATGGGATAAATCGCTAGCAGGTGGAGCCACCAGCGAACTGACACCTGGCTGTTCAAGCAAAGCGAGACGGTCAGCGCGCGGCCTGGTACAACACGACCGAGCGGATCGCCTGGCAGAGGTTCGTCTTGCGCGACAGGCAGAACTTGCACTGCCGGCACTCGGGCGCGTAGAGCGGAATCACGTGATCGCCCTTCTTCAGCGTACCGACGGGCCTTCGAGATCGACTTCCTCGATCGTCGGCGGCGCGCCGGCCTTCCATGCGATGGCCGCTTGTGTCTTCATACTGCATTCCTTTGCTGAGGCGTTTGTCGTTCGCGATTTGCGTGGTCCGTTGGTCGAACGTCGCGTTGAACATCTGCCCACACCTTGCGGATCATGTCCTGCAGCAGCAGCGATTCCGCCCAGCGGTCTGTCGTGTCGTTGCCGTCGCGGTCGATGATCGCGTACGGCTTGGGTCCGAGTTCGCAGGTGAAGGCGAGGGTATCGTCCGCGCCCGCCCGTCGGCGCCAGGACGCGAAGCCATAGCCCCACCAGCCGAGAAACAGATCGACCCACATCCGGTGCGGCTCGAACGATAGCTCTATCTGCACCTGCTCGCGGCTCGCGACGCGCCCGTGAAAGGCCCACGACTGATCCAGGATACGGTG
>NZ_JBQCIV010000133.1:0-22349 GCF_051953405.1 Trinickia sp.
GCCACGCGATCGGCGTCCAGCTTTCCTGTTGATTGAAATACACGATCCGTTGCTTATCGACCGTGAGTGTCGAGCGCGTCACGTTGGGTGTCGGCTGCGGCATGATCTCGAAGCGATAGCCGGCATCGCCGGAGGGGTACAGGCGAGCGCCGAGTACCGACATCCGATCGATTGCGTCGAGGAAAGCCGGATCGAAGGCCAGCGTTTGCGGCGCGAGCCCGTTCGGTACCCACCGATCGCCTTGCTGGCTGAGCACGCCGGCCAGTTCCACCGTGAGAAAGCGCACGAGCAGCCCGCTCGTGGGACGCACGTAACGTCCTAGCTCGGCAAACGACGCATCGGCGTTCGTGTCGTAGAACGGGTAACGTCCATCGAAGGCGCTGTTGAAGGGCGCGGCGAGACTGGCGCGCCAGATATCGTTGAGACTGGCCGCCGCGGGCTGCAAGATCGTGTGCCACGCACCGTCGAGCGGGCGCAGAAACAGCGCATTGCCGAACCCCGCCCAAGCGGAGCCTAAGCTCGCGGCCGTCAATGCGGCCTGCTCGCGCACTTGCGAGAGATCGGACAACTTGCCTTGAAAGACCGCTTGCGCGAGCGAGCGTGCCATCGCTTGCGCATCGGGGCTGCCGCCGATCTGCTGAAGCTTGAGCCGCATGGTGGTGGCGGCGGTGAGGTAACGCTGCAGGCTGACGCCGCTCAACGTGGAAGGCTCGGGGTGACCGTTCGCGTTGTTCGCACGGTTAGCCGTTGCGGCGCCGGGCTCGCCCATCAAGGCGAGCAGCGGGCCGAACGACTGATCGAGGGGATAGGTCATCGGGCCGGCGGATCGATCGTCTTGGCCGATGAGTCCTTGGGCACGACGAACGAGCGTGTCGCCGAGCGCCTGGCGGGGGCGGCCCGCTTGCGCTTGTACTTGCACCGCCTTCATCAACGCCATGAGCGGCGAGGTTTGCGCATCGCTCAGGCGCGCGAGCTGATCGATCGCCGCGTTCAGGTTCGCGGCGGGATGCCACTGGAGGCTGTTGAGCATGTACTGCCAGGCCGCGGTGTAGTCGGCGAAGTAACGGGCGCGCAAGCGCTGTTCGAGATCGGTCGCGATGCGTTTTGCATCGCCGGCGGTCGCTGCACCGTTAACCGCAGCAGCGCCGAGGTTCCGGGCCGACGTTCCTGTGAGTACCCAGTCGTTGTCGACTTGGCGTTCGTTCGCGGCTTTGTCGATGGCCGCTTCGATCATGCCGTCCCAGGCCGCCCGGGTATAGACGCCGGGGACGCTGGCCGAACTCGAGAAGAGCCCTTGCGCATCGGTGCCGTGGAGCAGCGATGGCAGCGACAAGTCAGCGTACTTGCCGCGCACGCTATCGATGATCGATCGGTAGATCGTGTCGTCCGCGTTTGCCAGACCGATCTGGTTGACGAGCGTCGATCTGGCGGTGGCGACGAGCGTCTCCGACGGCTGGATGCGCCACGCTGGATGGGCCTTCAGGTGCGTCGCAAAAAAGCTTGCCAGGCGGTGCGACGTATCGCGCCATTCGCCGGGCCGCATCGCCGCGACGGCGGGCCAAGCCGCCGCGATCTGCTCCGCGAGAAAACTCGCATCGGCGCGGGCCGGATCGGCCAGCATGAGATAGGTCTTGAGCAGGTTGTAGTTGCGGCGCTGGGCCTCGCTGTCTTGCAAGGCGTCGGCGCGCGTTTCGCCGAGGGCGATCAGGGACGATTCGAGGCTCGTCTGCACGGGCGCGATCAACCGCGCGCGGCTCGCGCTAGCATAACGCGACCAGAGCGCATCGAGCGTTTCGCGATCGCGATTGAGGCCGAAGCCGTGCAGGCCCGATGTGCGACGTTGCATGCGTTCTTCGTACAGACCGATGCGTTGCTGCAGGGCCAGCAGCGAGCGAAGGCGCGCCGCATCGTCGCCCGCGTCGAGCGAGTGCACGATCTGTCGCGAGCGATCGATGTCGCGGGCATTGGCCAATGCGGAGATCAGCATGCCGCCGGTCCATACGCCGAGGATGGCCAGCGCAATCGCCGAGCCCACGGTGATCGGATGCATGCCGACGCGCCGGCCGCGGTCGAGATGTGCAAGACGGCTCAGATGCGACCAGACGGGAGGAAGAACGAGCGTTGATGCCTCTGTGTCTTCAACCGATTTAGCGGGGAAAGGCGTAAAAAACACGCCCCGCATGGGCCAGCGGCGCGTCGCGAGCTGGGCGATCCAGGCCGCTAAGGGCGCGGCGCGTTCATCCAGGCGTTGCGAGAGCCGAGCGACGTAGACGTCGCGTAGGTTGTCGCCCAAGCGGTGCACGCCGAGCCGGGCAAGTCGATCGCGCAGTGTCAAGAGATCGGCTTCGATGGCGTGGGCAGCGGCGTTCGGTGCGAACTCGCAGCCTGCCATCGGTGTCGCGCCGTCGGACACTTCATCGGGCGAGGCCATGTCGAGGACATAGATCGGGGCCGACCAGTGCAATGTCTGCGCCACGCGCGTCAGGTTGAGGTTCAGTTCCGGGAAGCCCCGCGCTGGGGCGGGCTTATCCGAGACGTCATCGAGCACGAGCACGAGGCCGTCCACAGGGCGTCGGCGGCGAAGGCGGTAGAGTTGTTTGAGCCAGGCGTCGTTGGGGCGGCCATGAGCGTCGTTAGCGTGCCACAGTAGGACGACATCGTCGGCGATCAGGAAGCCGTGTTCGGCGAGCTCGGGCAGCAGGCGCGCGATGGCCGCGTCGTTTCCGGTGAGGAGCAGCCAGGGTTGGCGGTAACGCCAGCGGCGGCCGTGGCGGTCGCGCAGGGCGAGAGCGAAGCGATCTCGCCGTTGCTGTGCGACGATAGGCGCCGTGGATGCTTTCGGGGCCCCCATTTGTGCCATGGCATCGCGGGTATGACGATCGCCGTCGCGATAGGGGGCATGGTTCGCCACCCAATGCCATGCCCCCTCGAGAAGACCGCGTGTCGACAAGGCGAGGGCACCGATCAGTACCACGACGAGCACACGGACGATCGGGGAGGGGTGCAATGTGGCGCCTTGATACCACGCCGCAATGGCAGCGCCTGCCGTGATCGTCAGCACGACGATCCAGTGGCCCGACAATCTTCGATGACTCATCCTTGTTGCCCTGGTTCTTGATTCGTCGCGATGGGTTGAACAACCGCCGCGCGAAGGGTGCTTTGGCGACTGGCCACGAGTTGCGGCGCTTGTGTTTGAGATGCGTGCTCGACTGCCAGTGCCAGCGCGAGCCATGTCGAAGCAACACCCGCATGGCCGATGGCTGCGTCGACGTCATGTGTCCCTTCGGATGGTTCTACAGTCGAAAGACCTAGCGATAGGTCGGACGATGCTTGCATTAACGCCCTCTGATCCGCGTGCGCCAGGCCCGCCTGCCAAAGATGATCGATCGTCACCGCCTCAGTGTTGCCCCACAGAATCGCTTGCGAAATCGTCGCGTTCACATTGTCTTTCGCGTCTTGCGCCGGGCGGTGAATCAGCGCCAGCGAAGTCAAGCCCTTTCGTTCGACCAAAGGCGCCCACCCCAGCAGCAATGCGGATGCTGCCTCGGCGCTATCGGCATCCGGTGTCTCATCTAGGTGCACCGCCACGAAGAGCGCGATCTTTTCAAGATCGGCGCCGCCTCGGACATCCAGCCACTCGTCCAGTGCCATGACGCCCTGCTCATCGCGGAGCACGATTGCTTCGACGGGACGGCATCCCTCCGAAGTCCAACAGTGCCGCCACAGTTCGAGTATCCGATCGTGCGGGGCTGGCGAGGACAATTGCAGATAGACCGCGAGCGGTATGCGATGCGGAATTGCCGTCAACGCGGTGGCGAGTTGACGGAGCAGGGCCGTGAAGCACGACTGGAAGCGCTCTTCTTGAGAGAATCCTTCGACATCCAATGCGGTGTGTCGTACCGAGGTACCGCCTGAAAGCGTGTTGCGGGATTCGAGCTTGCTGTCGCCATTGACGATTTTGGCCGCAACGTCGCTATATCCCATTGCACACACATAACTCACGTCGAGAACGGCGAGCGGTTCTTGAGCGAACAGCAGCGCTTTGGCGCGATCGGCCGCCAGCGCCTCCTCCTCGGCTTCAAGGCGCGCGCATTCCTGCTCCTGATAGAGCAAGCGCAAACCGAAGAGCAGACACCACACGAGGGCAGGCAAGACGAGCAGACGCATCCAGAACCAGACCGTGTTGGTGGGCTCGCCCTTGGGCCATGTCAGCAATGTCGAGACGACACCCACAAGCATAATGGTCAGGAACAAACCCAGCCATACGATCGGGCTCGGCGGTGCGGGCGGCGTGGTGTCCCAGCGCGCGGTGGGCAGTTCGACGGGCATGGATCGACACTCAGCGAAGGCTAGAGATCAATCGGCATCCGCATGTCGCGCAATGCCCTTCGCGAGCCACGGCAATGCCGCCATCGGTCGTTTTTCGATCGCCTTCGATGATGCGGTTAGGACGTACGTCCGGGTGCTTGGGGCACCACACTTGATCGCCTTTACGCGCGACAAAATGTCCGCGGATACGCATCTTGTTCGAGGCGCTCGTTACCTTGCCGCCATGATCGGTGCTGTCGCCTAGTCGGATGAATTTGCTCATGAGAGACGCTGCTCCTTTGCAGAGTGTTAGACCAATTCCACGGGGGAATCTGACGCGGGGGCTCCGCCAGGAGAAGGACATGGCGCCTCGGCCGATGCCACTTCCATGGGTTCGCGCTCGTTCCAGTAGACGTTTCGGTAGCGTAGGTAGCCACCTGTTAGCCAATAAGGCTCCAAGCCGTGGACGGGAATTTGGCGAAAGCCAGCACGCGAGTCGTGGAGATAGTCGTCCATGAAGCGCCGAACCGCTTCGGGCAGCTTCGCATGATTGTCGATCGCCGCTAACAATTCGAGCGTGATCGCGCCCACTCGCTGGGTAGGGTCGTCTTTGAACGGGCGATATAGGCCCGTCCTGGGCAAAGCGCCGAGCAAGTCGGGCGAGTGGCTGCTTGCGATACGCAAACGGGCACGTATTTCCGCGACTTGCTTGGCAAGATCTGCCTGGGCGGTGGAGAGATCCTCTTTATCCTTCTGATTGGCGCGCAGATAGAAGGCTCGGGTGCCGAGATTCTGCCAGCGCTCCAGCAGGCCGCCGCGCCATTGGAGGTACTGTTGCGTATGTTTACGAATTAAGGCACGTGAGGCTTCCGCGCCGGAAGCGGCGCCGATACCGCATGCCGACCAGAAATCGTTGTAGGCCGTGATCAATTCGGGCGGAACGAAGAAATCTTTGCTCGATTTTGGGTGAGATTTGATCTCGTCGGTCGAGAGCAGTGGAACGCCTGCTTTAAATGCCTCGTAGTGCATATCGATCAGAGGAACCTGCGATAGCTGCGCGAGCTTGCCTTGTTCTGTCGGCAAATAGCCGCCGCCCACGTCCGTGTGCATGCCCGGATAAACCACATGACGCACATTCAGTTCCGCTTCGAGCGGGAAACACGCGCGCTGTTCGTGCAACGCCAAGAAGTGCACGCACTGTTCCACGGCAGGAGAGATGTCCATGTTGCCATCCGCCCACGCCATATGGCCATCGACGCCAGGGACCAGGTCGGCGATGCCGACAGACGCAACCGAGTCGAACAGTCCCATGAAATAGATGCGTAGCGGCACGCCTGCCAGTGCGTACCCGCCATCGTCCTTTTTCAAAAGCTGCGTTAACCAATTGGCGAAGGCTCTGGCCTCCGCTGCCCCACGCGAAAATCCGAGTACGGCCACATTGATTTGGGTGATTTTTCGCTGACTTCGTTTTACGACAGCGGTGAGCTTCTCTTCCCAATGTTTCAACACCATGCGCCGATAAGCGTTAGCGAATGCCGAGATGCCTAGCGACGAACTCATGTTGTTGACGACGACCTTGGCCTGATCGTCGCTGAGTAAAGGCGATTCAGTTAGAAAATAATGTACAGCATTGTAGATGCACGTAATGCCCCAGTTAATACGATCCGCACCCATGTAGCCGCAACTGCCGCCGGCCTGTAAGGAGCCAAAGAGTGCACGCCCACCGTCATGATCGCCAATCTTGGCGTACGGGGTGCCAACGCCTGGGATGTAATATGGAAAGAACCCGTCTTTGGGCTGCGTGATAGCCGCGTTAAACAACCTGGCGACATTGCTATGCTTGCAGCGATCTTGCTGAGTGCCGGTTGTCCTGGGTTCCTGCCAGTCCATGTTGTTGCCGGTGCCATCAAAGAAGATGGTGGCGTAGACCTGCCCTTGGCATTGGGCGGATTTTTCGCTCCGGATGCACGTGAGGGCACGTTGCCTTTGCAGCATTTCACGTGACGACAATTTGCGATAACCCTCGTCGGGCACGGGTTCGGGAATGGTAAACATATGAGGTGTGCCGTTAGTCCTTTAGCGATGAATCAAGTTGCCGAATTTTCGCTTCTTCACCCTTTGACCGGTAATTTGCTGAGAAAGTCCAAGCATCTAGGCGCTGCGTCGGAATTGAGTGCGCATAACTGAGAGTGCAGTGGCGAGGCTTGTCGGATACAAAGGCAGTCAGATACCCGCCGGCAAACGTCAGTGAAAAACTGACGAGCGTGGCGCACATTCCAACGTAAATTTGTCGTCTTGATAGGAGCGAAATAACTATCGCGATAAATCCTAGGCATGCGGAGGCAAGTGGATCAATCGATATAACAATGCCGATCGCCATGGTGCCGAGTCCGATGCAAATGCATCGCATGGGTAAAGGCGGGAAACGCCAGACGGCGAAGACTCCGGCGATAGCTGCGCCGGGAACCGTCACGAAAAGACCAAGCATCAGTCCATATGGAAGACCGATTCCAAAGTTTCCATCAATGCATTGGCGAAACGCATAGCCAACCATCCATGATGCCAAGAGCATATTCAGGCCAATAAAGCTGATAGCAAACCAGACCATGCCGCTCGTAAGCGATAGGGCGATATGCTTCGCGAGGCCTTTCCGTTGGGTGATCATGGTAACGCCGACCGCTTCGCGTGATGCAATTCGTGTTCGTGGTCGATGCGGTTTTCCCAAAGCGGAGCGCCAGTGCTTAACACCTCGTCGGGCAGACTGTTCAGCCATGTATCAGGGTCCTGTTTATGAGCTTGTGGAGCCCGAGCTAGCCAGTTGGTAACGATCGGATGGTCGACGAAGTGGCCGGAGGTGTAGAGCGCTAGCCCAAGGAATTGAACCTGATCGTTCCTGTCGAGCAGACCGTGTTGTCGTGCCATTTGCCAGTGTGCGTGCACAAAGGGATAAAGCACGCGGTGCGGGATGCTATCGATCTGTTTGGAAAGGGTCTTGCGCAGCTCGTAGAGCAGCAAGTCTGGTTCGGCGGCCGCGAACAGTTGTTCGACCTGACGTTCGTCGAGCTGCAATGGCGTATGGCCGGCTATCGGTGTTTCCGCACCGAGCTTTGAAGAAGTATGTTCTTGCTCAGTGCCAACGCGATCGATGCTGGTCCATTGAGCGATTGGGTGGGTAAAGAAGTTGCGCTGCGCGTCTGTCAGGATGTCAAGCCAGATCGGCAGTATGCGGGTGTCGTACCATCGCATCAGCATCGATCGCCCGTTGGATGTCTCGACCAAATGAAATTGCGTGAAATGCTCGGCTAACCGGTCCAACGGAAGCGTCGACTCGAGCATGCTCACGCACGGTTTCAGCTTGCCGATTCGCGTCGTTTCGTCGATCACCGTTTGCATGGCTTCGCAGTCGATCGTGGCATCGATCAGTAGGGGCGCAATGTCGGGGAGGGCCTCCTCCGCGTGCCCCTCGAACAGCGAGCGGTAAAGCACTTGCCGCCTCTCCAATTTCTCGTGAAAGCGCGGATGCTGGCTGGAATCCAAAAGAACGTAGCGAAACATGATTTCCCCTTAGCTCACGTAAACGCCCGGCGCACCTTGACGCATCGCGTCGATGAGGCAACTCTTGCACGTAGTTCGAGGAAATTGCGGCAATGGAACGGTCTCGGATACGGGATCGACGGTATCCCAAAATGCGCACCTTTCCAGAATGTCGCCGGGAGAAGCGTTCTCGATGCGATTGCCGTTAATGCGGATGTAGGAGCCCCCGGCGCCGATCCATACTTCCTTGGAGGCGGAGAGCACGAGGCGTCCGTTGGTGCTGGTGATGGTGATGTCCTTGAGAGCGGCGAGGGCCATTTCGTCTCCCTGGGCCTGAATATCGACCTTGCCTTCGTTCGCGAATAGTTTCATGCCGAGCTTCTGCGCGAACAGGCTGATCTTCTCGCCCGCGGCGACGGTGAATTTGCGCAGTACCCCTATGTCGGCGTTTTCGCCCGCGGTAAAGGTGAGATTGCGTCCGGCGCTGTGCTGAACGGTTTCGGGCGAGGTGAGGGCGATAGACGAAGAGCCCGAGAGCAGCATCACGGCCTGTTGAAGATCCTTGATCTGCGTTTGCAGCACCTCGTTCATGGCCTTGGTGTCGGCAGCATCGGCCCGCGCCGTCTGTGCGGCCTGCGCCAGTTGCTCCATCTGCGACTGCGCGGCGCCAAGCTGCTGCAGGGCTTCACGCATATCGAGCTGCTTGCCCTTTGCATTGGGCTGATCGTCCGACGTCAGGAACAGACCGCCGCCCGCGCGCACCGCACCCTGTGCGGACGTGCGCAGCTCAAACCCTTCACCCCGCTTTTGACGTTGCCTGTCGACGATATGCCCGAGCGTGAGCTGGCTCTTACCCGAATGCTCCGTACTGAGCTTGACGTGTTCCTCTCCTTTCCAATCCTCCATCCGCAGCATGTTGTCCGCCTGCGTGCGGATCGCGTTGCGCGACATCCAGCGATCCTGATTGGTAATCAGATCCGTGGCCTGGCTGTGGTGATGGAACGCCGAGATATAGGGCTTATTGGGATCGCCGTCGCGAAACTCGATCACGGCTTCGTCGCCGTCCAGCGCGGGGAAATGCATGCCCGTCTGCAGCTTTCCGGCGAACGGCTTGGCCAGCCGTAGCGGCACGCTTTCGCCACCCGGATTCCATTTGTCGAAATCCAAATCGAAGCGCACTACGTAGTAGCCGGCCTGTGTGAGGTAGGCGTACTTGTATTGGCTCGGCGAGGTGACGCGCGCAGACAACGTGCCTTTGATCCGCGGCCACGATGCGTCGTTGAGGGGGAGGCGAAAGCGGCGATCAGCCGGAATCGCCTTGAAGCTGTTGCGATATGCGTTGTCGCGCGCGCCGGTGTGAATGACCTCGATCATCGCCATGCCGTTCGGCGCGTCGGGCATGTCCTCGTCGGTATTGACGATGCGCGCGCAACGCATGCCGGGATAGGTGCTCTCGCCCTGGTAGCGCACCTGCTCGCAGATCGCGGCCTCGTGCCGCAGTTGCGCTTCCCATTTGGCCTGCCGCTGATCCAGGTGGCCGGTGCCATAAACATAGGGTTGGCCGTAGGTCGTCGTGTCCTTGCTGGCGACATTGGCATCGGCTTTGAAGCGTTCCCAAGCCGCTTGCGGGTTGTAATCGGCAACCAGGAACGATTGCGGCACCGTTTGCGTGTGCGTTTCGAGCGAGAGGATGGCCTCGTTTTCCGATTCCAGTCCGGCTGGCTCGCGGTAGGGCAGCGTAAGCGTCGGCTGATAGAGGTAGTGGTCGATGTCGTCCCCGAACACGAGCACGTCGCCGTGTTCGCCCGGCACGAAGTAACAATAAAGACCTTCCTGCTCCATCAGCACACGAATGTAGTCCCAGTCGCTGATCTGGTATTGCAGCCGGAACGCATGCTCTGGGTATGCGCGGCGTGTCTTGAAGACGAACTGGTGTCCCCGGAAGCCATGCCGGCGCAAGATCGCCTCGATGATCTGCGGCGCACTGCGCTGCTGAAAGATCCGGCTCGCGTGCGTGAGCCGTAGCCTTGCGACGTGGGCTTCGATGACGAAGCGGTACGAGCAGAAATCGCGGGTGCGCTTGAGCTGGCTGAACTTCGTAATGCAGCCGTGGAACGGACGCGGCTCCGCGCCTGCGGGCGCCAGCGTGAACGTGGCGTCTTTTCCGAGATAGTCCTTGCGCGAGAGCGACTCGGGATGCGTGAGTTCGATCTGGATGCACCAAGGCTCGCCCATGCGCTCGACGATGCGGCACGAAACGACCGACAACGCGCCGGCGTTCGGTGTGCCGAGCACATCGACGAAATACGATTGCCGGCCAGGCAGGCACTTCGTTGCGGCGCTGGCACTGTCGGTTGCGCGATTCGACATCGGATCTCCTTGTTCTTGCTCATCGATGCGCATGGCATAAGCGTTCCGCTAGGCAAGCGCGTCTTGTCGAAAGGCATCGAACATAACTCTCTCAAAATTCATTTGAAGTGTTTTTGTAAGAAATGAGTTATCTCAAAATTAAAACGGGCTCATATCGACGATTTAATCGATAAATCAGAATGTTCTGATTCCAGCCAGCGCGATATCTTGGTACTACTCGCTCTCTCCACCGCATGCACCCGCATGCGGCCAACACCGTTTCCCGGGAATCGAGAGGACGCTTGATGAGCGCGAGTTACCAAAATGAGCTGCCCAAGGCTCGCATCGATTTGAAGCTCGACCTCCATACGGTAGGTGCGCACAAAAAGGTCGAGTTGCCGCTGAAGCTGCTCGTGATGGGGGATTTCAGCAATGGGCAGGACACGCGCGCAGTGGCGGAACGCGAGAAGGTCGACATCGACAAGCACAACTTCGATGCCGTGCTCGCCGACTATCATCCCGTGGCCCGATTCGTCGTCGAGAACAAGCTGGCGCGCGACGGCTCGGACATCGCGGTCGATATCGGCTTCGCGTCGATGGACGACTTCAAGCCGGAAGCGATCGCCGGCAAGGTGCCCGAACTGCGTTCGCTGGTGGCGGCGCGCCATCTTCTGCGCGATCTCAAATCGAATCTGTTGGACAACACGGCTTTTCGTATAGAACTCGAAAGGGTGCTGAACGATTCGACGCTCTCGGGCCGTCTGCGCAACGAACTGCAGCGCATCGAAGGTAGCGCGTTGTCGCAAACGTGACGGCCGGCACGGAGCGCTTTCATCATGGAAAAACGGGAACAACCGCCCGGGGAAACCGGGATGGGTAAGACTGTCCGCGATGGGCCGCGCGATAGCGTCTATGCATTACTGTGCGAGAAGATCGACCTCACGCCCGTTACCACGACGCGACCCGTGGATAGCTTTCAGAACGCCGAGGCGTTGTCCAATTTGCCGGCTAACGAACGCGTCACGCAGGCGATCAGCGTCTTCGTGAAAATGCTGCAAGACGCGCCGCAGCCGAGCAATCGTGTCGATAAGAGTCTGCTGGATTTTTGCATTGGGCAGATCGATGCGCAGATCGGCGAGCAGCTCGATGCGATCATGCATCACGAGACGCTCCAACGGATCGAATCGGCATGGCGCGGCCTCGCGTTTCTGGTCGGTCGCACCGACTTTCGCCAGAACGTGAAGATCGAAGTGCTCGATGTATCGAAGGACGCTTTGCGAGAAGACTTCGAGGATACGCCGGAGATTACCCAGAGCGGCCTGTACCGCCATACCTATATCGAGGAATACGACACGCCGGGCGGCGAGCCGATCGGCGCCGTCATCGCGAACTACGAGTTCGATCGGGGGGCGCAGGATATCGCACTGCTGCGCAATGTGTCGAAAGTCGCGGCGTCGGCGCATATGCCGTTCATCGGGTCGGTGGGGCCGGCTTTCTTCGGCAAGTCGACGATGGAGGAAGTGGCCGCGATTAGGGACATCGGCAACTACTTCGACCGCGCCGAATACCTGAAATGGAAGCGCTTCCGGGAGACCGACGATGCGCGTTATGTCGGCTTCACGATGCCGCGCGTGCTCGCGCGCCTGCCTTATGGGCCGAACACCGCGCCGGTGCGCGCGTTCAACTACACCGAGGGCGTGAGGGGTTCCGGTCACAGCCGCTATCTATGGACGAGCGCGTCGTTCGCATTTGCCGCGAATATGGTGCGCAGTTTCGTGAAAAATGGCTGGTGCGTGCAGGTGCGTGGGCCGCAGGCGGGCGGTTTGGTGGAGGACCTGCCGACCCACTTGTACGAGCTAGGCACCGGCAATCAGGCAAAGATCCCGACCGAAGTGCTCATTCCCGAAACGCGCGAGTTCGAGTTCGCCAATCTCGGCTTCATTCCGCTGTCCTTTTACAAGAACCGCGATTTCGCGTGCTTCTTCTCGGCCAACTCGGCGCAAAAGCCGGCGCGCTACGAAACGGACGAGGCGAGTGCCAACAGCCGCATCAACGCGCGTTTGCCGTATCTCTTCTTGCTGTCGCGTATTGCGCATTATCTGAAGTCGATCCAGCGCGAGAACATCGGCACGACGAAAGACCGCCGCGTGCTCGAAAACGAACTGAACACGTGGGTGAAGGCGCTGGTGACCGAGATGAAAGACCCGGCCGATGAGCTGCAGGCGTCGCACCCGCTGCGCGACGCGCAGGTGTTCGTGGAAGACATCGCGGACAACCCGGGCTTCTTCCTCATGAAGCTGTTTATCGTGCCGCACTTCCAAGTGGAAGGGATGGACATCGGGCTCTCGCTGGTATCGCAACTGCCCAAGGCCAAGGAATGACAATGAAGATCACACGACCGCTGTGGGCGAAAGGCATTTTCATGTCGCCGCAGCATTTCCAGCAACAGGGGCTGTGGAACAGCCTCTGCGATCAACAGGTGGCGCGCATGGCGAGCCCCGATCCATGGGGCGTGCATGGCGTCGCCTTCGACAGGCACGCGCTGTCGGCCGAACGCCTGCAGGCGAGCACCGTCAATGTCCGTTTACCGGATGGCACGTGGATCGATACGGATACTGCCGACCGGTTGCCGCCCGCGCGCAGCTTGACTGATGTGCCGAAACGCGTGGACGCCGTCGTCGTCTCGGTGGGTCTGCCGTTGCTCGATCCGCAAGGGGGGAATTACGTCGAGGAGGGCGACAAGCCTGCGCGGCCACGCCGCTTCGTGCGCGAATACCTGCACGTGGCCGATTTGCAAGGCGAGGGCAAGGACGAGGTCAGCGTAGAGCGGCACGCGCTGGCGCTGCTATTCGACTTCGAAACGCACGACGGCTACGTGACTTGTCCGATCGGACGGTTCGTGCGCAACACGCAGGGCCGCTTCGAGGTGGACGCCGAGTATGTGCCCCCGTGTCTGGTGCTGTCGGCGAACGATCGTCTGACGGCGCGCTTGCAGCGTCTTTCGGAGATCCTGGCGGCCAAAAGCACGAGCCTCGCTCAGCGCCGCAAGGAGCGCTCCGATCAGATCGCCGATTACGCGGTGGCGGATGTGGCGTTGTTCTGGCTATTGCACAGCGTGAACACGACCTGGCCGGCGCTGGCGCGTCTCGCGCAAGCGCCGGACCAACACCCGGAACGGCTGTATGCGGTGCTGGCCGGGCTCGCCGGATCGCTGCTGACGTTTTCGATGACGGAAACCTTGCAGTCGATTCCGTCATACGACCACCGCGCGCCGGAGCCCGTGTTTGCCGAACTCGAATCTTTGATCCGCACGTTGCTGGATACGGTGATTCCATCTAGCGTCGTTCCGATTGCACTCGATCGCCCGCGAGCCACCTTGTGGTCGGGGCAATTCAACGACCCGCGGCTGGTCGAGAACGTCGACTACTACCTGGCCGTGCGCGCGGCGATGCCGGCACATGAACTGCTGGAACTGTTCCCCCGGCTGTGCAAGGTCGGTGCTCCGGACGACGTGCAGCAGATCGTGAACTCGGCGTTGCCCGGTATTCCACTGCGCGCGGTGTCGCGTCTGCCCGCGGCGATCCCGGTGCGCATCGAAAGTCATTACTTCGCGCTCGATGGCACGCATACGGCATTCGAGCGGATGACGGCAGCGCACGCTTGTCAGATCTATCTGCCGGCCTCGATGCCCGAGGTCTCCTTGGAACTCTACGCGGTGCTGCCGGCATGACGGCCTCGATTTCCGTGAATCATTCATGGCTGCCGGTGGCTTTTCGCGACACGGCCTTGACCGTGGCGACGCTCGGCGGACAAACGGAGCCTTCATCGTTCGATGCGGTTCGCAAGCAGTGCTGTGCGCAGATCGAGCGTTTGCGCGCGGAGTTGAAGGCGGCCCGCGAGCCGGAGGATGTCATTGAAGATGCCATCTATGCGCAGTGCGCGCTGTTGGATGAGGCCGCGCTGAGTCATCTGAAGGAAGACGATCGCGGTGCATGGGAGCGCGAGCCGTTGCAAGTGGCGGAATTCGGCTCGCACGATGCCGGCGACGCATTGATCGCTCGCATACAGCAACGTCTGCGTCAGCCGCAGCCCGTCTTGCCGTTGCTGGCGATTTTCCATGCGGTGCTGACAACGGGTTTTCGCGGGCGCTTTGCTTGGGAAGGCGCCGACGTGCGGGTGGCCATGATCCGTGTGCTGAGCGAACGGCTCGGTGCGACGAAAGAGCCGCCGGGCGGCGGCGTCGTGCATTCGTCGGGTGGCCGGCGCCGCTTCGGGCGCTTGTCGCTGCCGGCCTGCGTGCTGCTCGCGGTCGTCGCGGCCGGGCTGATCTGGGTGCTGCTCGACCGGTGGCTGGGCGCGGCGGCCGCGCACTTGCTGTTATGACTAGCGATACGGGAGACAAGCGCGGCTATGGAGTGCGCAACATGAATCGCGGCGGTCCGGGGTTGTTCGAGAAGGTGACAGGGCACTTCGCCAACGGTGCGGCGGTGGACGATTTCGATGCCGCGACGCAAACCTTTCTGTCGGTGCAGGACAACATCCAGCGTATCCTCAATAGCCGTCGCAACGGATTGCTGCATCTGCCCGACTACGGTCTGGACGATCTCACCGAGGTCTATCGCGATCTGCCTGCGTCGACGCTGCGGGTAAAGCGCGTGATGGAGCAGACGCTGCTGACCTACGAGCCGCGGCTGAAAGGCGTCGATATCGAGATCGCCGATGCGCAGCCGGGCATGCTGCTGAGTTTCACGATGGTCTGTCATCTTCACCAGGCCGGGCTGGTGCGCTTCGGCACGCATTTCCTGCCGGATGGGAAGGCACGCCTGACCTTGATCAAGGGCGAGGCGAGCCGGTATTGAAGGTCACCCGTGCGCGATAGCCAACGGTCGAGTTCGACCGCATGCTCGTGCCGAAGGCTTGGCGCATGTGAACAACAGGTAAGCCTCGAGCCCTCAGGTCGCGGACGCGGGGGCTATCGTTGCCGAAGGCGCGAGCACCTCGCAGCCACTGCGCCGGCTCATTTTGCCGTCTCCGTCGCTTCCTCTTCGAGGATATCGAGCAGATCGTAAATCTCGGAGAGCGTTTTCTTCAGCGTTTTCAGCGCTGAGGGCGAAAGCTTGCTGACCGCCACCTGCTCGAAATGCTGGGCGATCGGCATCAATTCCTTCAATTTCTTTGCACCTGCCTCGGTCAGATTGATGGCGACCGTTCGTGCATTGTTCTCGAGCCTACTGCGTAGGACGAGCTTCATTTTCTCCATCGTGCCGATCAGCCGCGACAGCGTGGACAGCTCGACGGTCGTCATGGCTGCCAAATCGTTGAGCCGCTGATTCGGTACCTCGCCCAGCGCCGCCATCACGCGATACATAGGCAATGTGACCCCGTATGACGCGATCCGGCGCGAGAAAAGTTCTCCCATCCGCACGCCGACGCGGTTCAGCAGATAGGGGAAGGAATCGGTGAACTCGTACATGGGGCGCCTACCTTCTCTTGGGATAGCCCGATTCTATCAAAGCAAGAGTTTCATGCGCATTATTTGCATTGCCAACACTTGCATATGAAACTATAGTGATTGCAACAGGGCGCTTCGAAGCCCGGACCTCACGGAGACGACATGGACACCCTAGCCGTACCTGAACCGCACATCGGCACGTCGTTCCGTGCTGCGATGCGACGCGTTGCGTCGACGGTCACGATCGTCACGGCCAGCGATGGGGGTCGCCGCCACGGCATGACCATGACCGCGGTCAGCTCGCTTTCGATGGATCCCCCATCGATGGTCATCTGCGTTAACCAGTCCACGTTTTTACACGAGATCCTCGTATCTGCGCGGCACTTCTGCGTGAACGTTCTGACGCACGATCAGGCTGAAATATCGACGGCATTCAGTGGCGCATCTTCGCCCGAAGAACGCTTTTCGGTAGGAGCGTGGCTGACGCACGCTGCGGGCATGCACTACCTCTCCAGCGCACAGGCCAATATCGTTTGTCGAAAGACCGCCGCTATTCCGTTCGGGACACACACGATTTTTATCGGCAGCGCTGCCGACGTGATGTTGGGCGATGACGCCCGGCCGCTTCTATACCGCAACGCCGCCTACTGTTAGGCGCGCGCCTTGATCCCGGCATAACCGACAATTGGAGGAGGTGATTCATGATCGTGGCAGAAAGAGAACCTGGGCCGGCTGCGCAGCGCGATGTTGCCCAGTCTTCGATTCAGAATTTGCGCTCGCGCATGCCTTCGCTTGCGGCGCTGATCAAGGCCCGCGCCGCCGAAATCGAAGTCGAGCGCCGCGTTCCCATGGACATCATCGATGCGCTGCGCGACGCGGGCTACTTCGATGTCGTGAAGCCAAAAGCGTTCGGCGGCTTGGAATTCGACTTTTCCGAGCTTGTCGATTTGAATACCGATCTGGCGAAGTCGTGCGCGTCGACAGCTTGGGTGGCCGGGCTTCTCGCAGCGCATCAATGGCTCTTGGGCGCCTTTCCAGCGCAGGCTCAACATGACGTTTGGGGCGCCAACCCCGATGCCCTCGTTTGCGGCTCCTACGCGCCCGTATGTCAAGCGCAGGCAACGGAGGGCGGCTATCTGATCAGCGGCCGCTGGAGCTTCGCGAGCGGGTGCGAATGCGCGCAGTGGTCTGTCTGTGCCGCGGTGTTGCCTGCGGACGGCGAGCGCGAGAAGCCGGCGCCTGCATTTTTGCTCGTGCCGGAGACGGATTACACGATCGACGATACGTGGCACGTCATCGGTCTGGCGGGAACGGGAAGCAAAACGCTCGTCCTCGATCAGGTTTTCGTGCCGGCACATCGGGCGCTGCTTTTTTCGGCGACGACAAGCGGCGAGACGCCCGGTGCGAAGCTTTATCGTCACCATCCCGGCTTCTCCATTCCCATGCTGAGCGCGATCCCGTCATGCCTGGCTTCGGTGGCCGTAGGCGCTGCGCACGGCGCACTGGAGGACTATCTCGAGCGAACGGCTCGGCGTGTGACGCGCGGGGCCGTTGCCGGCGGACAAAACCGTATGGCCGAGTTCGCGACCATTCAATTGCGCGTGGCGGAAGCGACCGCAAGCGTGGAAGCGGCACGCCGGGTTCTCATTGCCGATCTGCGCGAGCGCGAGGCCACCGTCAACGCCGGCGAGAAGGTGTCCGTCGAAGAGCGGATCAAGAGCCGGCTCGGTCAGGCGTTCGCCGTCTCGCTTGCCGTCCGTGCGACGGAAGCATTGAACGCGTCGACGGGAGGGCAGGGGCTCGACCTCGCGAATCCTATTCAACGCGCCTGGCGCGATGCCAATGCGGTGGGCCGGCATATCAGCATGAATTGGGACACCGTGGGCACGATGTACGGCCAGATGGCGCTCGGTCTCGAACCCAAAGGTCAATATTGACGCGAATGGAGCACTCATGACGTTTAAAGCAACGCGCAAGATCGCGCTCGAAGAGCACTTCGCCATCGAGGAGACGGTCCAGGATTCGGCGGGATTCGTGCCGCCCGCTTATTGGGTAGAGCTGAAGAGCCGGCTTCTCGACATTCAGGACCGCCGTATCGAGGAGATGGACCGCAATGGCATCGAACTCATGATTCTTTCTCTGAATGCGCCGACTGTGCAGGCCATTGCCGAGACGAAAGCGGCACATGATCTATCGCGGCGTGCGAACGACTTTCTTGCGGAGCAGATCGCGAAGCGTCCGGACCGCTTCAAGGGCTTTGCCGCACTGCCGATGCAATCGCCCGAGCTTGCGGCGCGTGAACTCGAGCGCTGCATAAAAGATCTCGGCTTCGTCGGGGCGCTCGTCAACGGTTTCTCGCAAGTGGAAGGCGACGATGACGTGCTGTACTACGATCTGCCGCAGTTTCGCCCATTCTGGGCGGTGGTCGAGGCGCTCGACGTGCCGTTTTACTTGCATCCCCGCAATCCGCTCCCCGCACACGCACCGATTTACGACGGCCATCGATGGTTGCTTGGCCCGACCTGGGCGTTCGGTCAGGAGACGGCGGTTCACGCGCTACGGATGATGGGGTCCGGGCTGTTCGACGCGCATCCGCGTCTGAAGATCGTGTTGGGCCACATGGGCGAGGGACTGCCGTACAGCATGTGGCGTGTCGACAACCGAAACGCATGGGTGAAGACGAAACCGAGCTATCCCGCCGAGAAGCCCATTGCCGAGTACTTCCGCTCGAATTTCTGGCTGACGACTTCGGGCAACTTCCGTACGCAAACGCTGATCGATGCAATGCTCGAGATCGGATCCGACCGAATCCTATTTTCGGCGGACTGGCCTTTCGAAAACGTGGACCACGCCGCCCAATGGTTCGACGACGCGTCGATCAGCGAGAACGATCGTATCAAGATCGGTCGGACCAACGCGGCGCGGCTCTTCAAGCTTGGCGAGCTCTGATCGTCCACGCGCCAAAAGCGCCGCACGGACGGCCGGCAGCGGCCCCCGAGCTTATCGCCTCCGTCGGCTTGACCGGCGGCACGCGGCAGATGGCTAAAAGGAGCGGCCGACACGCAAACGATGCCGCTTCGTCAAAAAACATCAATGGAGTGAGACGCCATGCATGACGAATTCATCGACGTGCACGAAGAACTGTCGAATGCACCGGTCGGTCCGATGCATGTGAAGCTCGGCATCCTGCTGGCTTTGCTGACGCTTTTCGATGGGTATGACACGTTCAATCCGGCCTATGTGATTCACTACGTGCGCGGCCCTTGGAGCCTGTCGCTGCAGCAGGCGGGCATGCTCGTTTCGAGCGGATTGGTCGGCTTTCTGCTGGGCGCGGCCGTACATGGCACGATCGCCGACCGATGCGGGCGGCGCGTGACGCTTCTCGCCGGCCTGTGGATCACGACGATTTTCTCCGTTCTGACTGCCGTGGCAGGCCATTCCTTTGCGGCCTTTTGCACGCTGCGCGTTTTGACCGGCCTTGGCCTTGGGGTGCTGCTGCCGCTTTCGACCACGTACATCAACGAACTCGCGCCGCGCCGCATCGCCAATACGTTCGCCCTCTGGGGCGTCGCGCTAGGATGGGCGGCGGGCGGCGCGGCTGCCGGTATCGTGGGGGTTTTCGTCACCCCTCGCACGGGGTGGCAAGGGCTCTACTGGGTTGGCTCGCTCTCGTTCTTGCTGATCCCTTTCGTCCATCGCTATTTGCCCGAATCGCCGAAGTTCGTCCTGTTGCGCGGGCGCGATGAACAAGTGAAAGCCATTCTCTCCAAGCTTCGTCCCGATCGGGCGGCAGCGTACCGCGACCGCCGCGTGGCGCGGCATGCCGACATGGCGCGAACCCCCGTTCTCGCGCTGCTTACGACGCCTTACCGTAGGCAATCGATTGCCATTTGTGCCGCGAGCTTCTTTAGCCTCTTTTGCATATTCGGACTTTCCGGATGGATTCCGACGCTCATGCAGGCGCGTGGCGAGACATTTGCCGCCAGCTTTGCGTTCGGGGCGCTGATGCAGGTGATGTCGTTCGTCGGCGGACTGGTGTGCGGGCACCTCGTCGATCGCTCGAATTGTCCACGCCAGTGGCTTGGCGTATGGTGGACGGTCGGTGGGTTTTCCGTGCTCGCGCTCGTCTTCTTCCATACGCACTGGACCAATCTCGCATTGAGTGCCGCAGCCGGCTTTTGCATCATCGGTGGGCAATTCGTGCTCAATAATTTCACGGCGGCGTCGTACGAAACGCAAATGAGGGCGACTGCCGTCGGAATGGAACTCGCGGTGGGGCGGCTTGGCGCGATTCTCGGCCCCTTCATCGGGGGCGCGCTGCAACAGGCGTTCGGCGGTTCGAACCTGATGTTGACCGCGATCGCCGTTGCCGCAGCGGGTGCCGCCGCCTGCGTGATGTTCGCGACGAAAAGCAAGACCGATCATGAGCCGCGACGCGATTCGGCGGACGAGCCGATGGCGGGCGTGGCGCGAGGGTGATGACCATGAGCCGAGACACGATGATATCGAACTGGCCTTTTGTGTATGAAGCGTTGCCGATGCGCGTGCTGTTTGGCGTGGGCACGCGCTCGAGCGTGCGCGACGAGGCGGTCAGGCTCGGCATGTCGCGCGTGCTGGTTGTGTGCGGGCCGGCGCATGAAAACGCTGCGCGGGAGATGGCCGGCGAGCTGGGCGATCTGTATGCGGGCACCTACGCCGGTGCACGGATGCATACGCCCGTCGACGTGACCGAGCAAGCGCTGGCCATTTTGCATGAGCTGCGAGGCAACGGCATCGTGGCGATCGGCGGCGGCTCGGCCACGGGCCTGGGCAAGGCCCTAGCGCTTCGCACGGACCTCCCTCAGATTGCGCTGCCGACGACATACGCAGGGTCCGAAATGACGCCCATTCTCGGCGAGACGAAGGATGGCGTGAAGACGACGCAGCGTAGCGCGAAAGTGTTGCCCGAGACCGTGATCTACGATGTCGATCTTTCGATGGACCTGCCCGTGCGCCTAAGTGGCGTGAGCGGAATGAACGCGATTGCGCATTCGGTCGAGGCGCTTTACGCGCGCGACGCGAATCCGATCGTCGGTGCGCTGGCGCTCGAGAGTATTCGAGCGCTCGTGAAGGCGCTGCCCGCCGTATGTGCCGATCCCCATGACCGCGCCGCGCGTGCGGGGGCGCTTTACGGCGCTTGGCTCGCCGGTATCTGCTTGGGGGCGGTCGGCATGTCGCTGCATCACAAGCTTTGCCACACACTGGGTGGTTGCTTCGACATGCCTCATGCACAAACGCACGCGGTCGTCCTCCCGCATGCGCTGGCCTACAACGCCCCGTCGATACCCGAAGTCATGGCGCGGCTGAGCGATGCGTTGGGTGTGAAGGATGTACCGGCGGCGCTTTATGACCTCAATCGCGCCATTGGCGCGCCGCGCGGCCTGCGTGAACTCGGCATGCCGGAGGATGGCATCGACCGATGCGTCGAACTCGTGTTAGCGAATCCGTACTGGAATCCGCAGCCGCTTGCGCGGGCGCAGCTTCATGGGCTGCTCTCGCGTGCCTATCTCGGCACCGCACCGTCGGTCGATCCGAACTCGAATCAAGGGGCAGCATCATGAGCGCACAGGGGAAGGGGACTTTTCCCTTATTCGACGAGCAGCGTTCGGCCGATATCGTCAATGCCAGAATCGGGGCCGACGTCGATCCGCGCACGCGTCAGATTGCTCAGACCGTCGTCAAGCATTTGCATGCGGCCGTGAAGGAGATCGAGCCCACGCATGAGGAATGGCTGGCAGCGATCCGGTTTCTCACCGATACGGGCCGCATGTGCACCGATTGGCGTCAGGAGTTCATCCTGCTCTCCGACGTGCTGGGCGTATCGATGCTCGTCGATGCCATCAACCATCGCCGCCCTGGCGCTGCGACCGAAAACACGATCCTTGGCCCGTTCTTCGTCGAGGGCGTTCCGTTGTCGGCGTCGGGCGCGAACATTTGCCTGGACGGGAAAGGCGAGCCGCTCGTCGTGCAGGCCGAAGTGGTCGACATCGAGGGCCATCCGGTGCAAGGGGCTGTCGTCGACGTTTGGCAGACGAATGAGGATGGGTTTTACGACGTTCAGCAAAAAGGCGTCCAGCCCGACGGCAACCTGCGAGGCAAGTTTCAAAGCGATGCGCAAGGACGCTTTTGGTTTCGGACGGTGAAGCCGCGCGAGTATCCGATTCCCGACGATGGGCCGGTCGGCAAGCTCCTCGCGAAGCTCGGCCGGCATCCGAACCGGGCCGCCCACATTCATTTCATCATTCAGGCGCCCGGTTACGAGACGGTGATCACGCATGTGTTCGCGCCCGACTGTCCGTACCTCGGCGAAGACGCTGTTTTTGGCGTGAAGGAAAGCCTCGTCGGGCGCTTCGAGAAAATCGAGGATCCCACGCGGGCGAGGTCGTTCGCGGTTTCCAGTCCGTTCTGGCTCACGGCGCCGTCTTTCGTTCTCCAACGGAACAATGAAAAAAGGCCAGCTAAAAGCTGACCTTTTTTAAAATACTGGTGCCCAGGAGAGGACTCGGTCACACAAGCGCGACCCCGGCTGCGCGTGCAAGCGCAGCCTTTCGAGGCCCCACGCAACGTGCGCAGGCCCCTTGCTTCCTGGGCGGCAAAATGAAAAAATGCCAGCAAAGCTGACCATTTTTAAAAAATCAACATTGTTGCCAACCTCAAAAAGCAATAC